>JAQXDI010000063.1 GCA_029251465.1 Ascidiaceihabitans sp. | reverse complement strand
TAGGTTTGTTCAGTCACACTGATCTGTCTGATTGCATCAATCCGGGGCATGCCTTGCCCCATCAGAACTTCAACCTGCCGTAACTTCACGACAATCTCTTCGGGCTTGGGTCTCTTAATAGCCATTCTTGGTCCTCCGCTTTCCTAACTATAGGGGCGGACCACTTCAAAGGGGGAGGCTCATGTTTTCTACCTATTAGGGAACATGCTCCCCCATTTGAGACAGTGTGTAAAGGCTATCCCCACACCACTACTCAGCTTTAGTATCAGTGATAATCACTAGACATTGGACATTTTATCGGCGTATTTATAGATTAATGTCTGGAAAAGCAGCGTAGTTTCAGGAGAAATCCCTATTGAGTAGAGATTTAGATAGAATTGATCTTAGGATTCTCAAAGAACTTGAGGTTGATGGCAGACTGTCGATTGTTGAGCTTGCCGGACGGGTAAATTTGACGAACACGCCCTGCTCAGAACGTGTAAAACGTCTAGAGCGTGCAGGGCATATCACGGGTTACCGCGCTGTTCTGGACATGGACAAATTAGGGCTTAGCCATTTGACGGTCATGCAGGTTTCGCTGGCCGCAACCGCAGGCAACAATTCGCTGGATGACTTTAACGAGGCTGTTCGCAAGATCCCCGAAGTCGAAAGCTGCCTGATGATTGCCGGATCATTTGACTATCTGATGACGGTGCGCACCCGGGACATCGCAGAATTTCGCAATGTTTTGGGCGACAAAATCAACAAACTTCCGGGCGTCATGCAGACGAATTCATTCGCCGTCATGGAGATCGTAAAAGAGGGCAAGGAATTTAGGGGCGCGGCACAGACCGCCTAGTCCGATTGCACCTTTGTTTCGAAAAGATACGCGGAAAGCGCTTGCTCTACGCTCGAAACAGCGGCCCGATCGCCATCTTTTAACGTCACGGTGACACGCATGCCACGTGCGCCACCGTCAACGGCATCGACACGCGCATCTGGCAGATCCAATTCGGTTTGCAGCAGTTCGCTGACCTTTAATCTGGCCGCTTCACACCGCAAACCCGGTTTGTAAATCTTGCCGACAGTGGTCAAAGGGATCGTGTCGATCAGCGCAATTTTCTTGGGCCAAGCGGGTCGCTCATCGATTGTGTTTTGGGCGTGTGCTTGTAATTCATCAACGCTTGCATTTGCCCCTTCGTGCAGTTGCACAAAACAAATCGGCAGCTCGCCAGCGTAGGCATCAGGCATCCCCACGGCTGCGGCAAGCGCGACTGCTGGATGTGTGCTCATCGCGTTTTCGATCATGGCCGGGTCGATGTTATGCCCACTTCGGATGATCAAATCTTTGGATCGACCGGCAATGTAAAGCCGCCCTTGCGCGTCTTTGTATCCCAGATCACCAGAGTTAAGCTGCCCAGCATTAAAGACGCCCGCGTTGTGTTTCGGGTCACTGTAGCCGGGCGAAAGGTGATCGCCGCTGATCGCAATGACACCGATTTCGCCGGTGTCGCAGGGTTCACCTAAACCGCCGTCCTCGTGCTGGCGCAAAACATCGACTTGGGTGTAGGGCAATGCCCAACCAACAGAGCCTTCAGCGCCCGCGCCACACGGTGGGTCGATGCTGATCAGCCCCGACGCTTCGGTCATTCCTAGAATTTCGAACAACGTGCATCCGGTCACCTCTTTGAACTGTTGCCCGACCGCTGGCGGAAGCAATGCAGCCCCCGTCAATCCAGCCCGCACGCTGCTGATGTCGTGATCACCCACCGACGTTTGCAACACGGCACCCAAAGCCGTCGGAACCCCTGCGACCAGCGTCGCCTTGTGCGTGGCAACCAAGCGCCAGAACCCTTCGGCGATGGCCGGACTGCGCAGGCCAGCTGGCGACATGATGACCAGTTCGGCCCCAGCCATGAACCCGCTGAGCCCCGCAACAATGGTGCCGGCGACGTGAAACAACGGGAATGTCGCGGTCAAAATGTCATCCGACGTGTATCCGCACATCGCCGCCCCACCGAAGGCTGCAACCAGCTGGCTGCGATGCGTGTGCGCGACCAGCTTCGGCACGCCCGTTGTGCCGCCAGTGTGGAAATACGCCGCCAGATCATCACCGCCGCGCGCCTCGCCAAAGATCAAGTGATCGTCGGGTTGCGCCATCAAGGCAGATGCAAAATCAACGACGCCGTCCTCGGCAGGTGTGCCGGGGGGGGCCACACGCATCAATACCAAATCAGGGATCTGATCGCGCAACCGAATTGCTTTTTCCCAAATATCCAGCTGCGGATGCGGCCCCAACGCGACGAGAATTTTAGCCCCCGAGGCCTTAAGCAATTCGGCAATGCTGTCGGGTTGCAGCAGAAAGTTGATTGGCACAGCAAAGCCAGCAGTTTCAGCGCCCCACAACGTGACATGCGTTTCGACAAGCGACGGCAGCATAAACGCGACACCCGGCGCAGGCCCACCAAGATCGGAAAACATGTTGGCAGCACGCCGCACCATGCCCAGCAACTGTGTGTAATTCACACGGCGCGGCTGTTCGTCTGCGGCACCGGTCATCAGCATCGTGATCACAGTCCCGTCGGGGTTTTGCTCTGCGCTGGCGACAAACACATCCAAAACAGAGCGTTCCGGCAGGCGTTGTGCAAGCGTCATTTCAGTTTCAAACCGCTCCAGATCAGCCTTGGTGCGGATCGGTTCATTCCCTAAATTGGCCATCGATTGCTCCTGAAATGCGCGGTTTCTATACGACCACTCTTGCCCAGCAGATTTAAATCGGCAAGCCGGGTTCTGAACTGGCGACGTTACGGACATCACCAAGTGATCGATCAGAGTCGCAAAAAACCGATGCGATTGGACTGCTTGGCGTGATGCTGTCACACTCGACCAAATATGTGAGGGAGATGACAGATATGTCCGATGTATGGCGCATGTCCGCGACAGAAATTGCTGATGCAGTTCGATCTAAACGGTTGTCTGCGGTTGACGTGACCAAGGCGCATTTGGCGCGGATTGATGCCACCAATTCGGACATTAACGCCGTCGTGCAGCATTTCCCCGACGAGGCACTGGCGTCCGCACGCGCGGTGGATGCCGCGATCGCCGCAGGCCAAAATCCTGGGATTTTATGCGGCGTTCCCGTCACCATCAAAGTGAACGTTGACCAAAAGGGGCATGCCACAACCAATGGGCTGAAACTGCAGAAAGACCTGATCGCTGACACCGACAGTCCGGTTGTGTCCAACATGCGCGCAGCCGGCGGTATCATTGTCGGACGCACCAACACGCCTGCATTTTCCCTGCGTTGGTTCACCAAGAACGACCTGCATGGTCAGACGTTAAATCCGAGGAACAAGGCAATCACCCCCGGCGGATCATCCGGCGGCGCGTCTGCTGCGGTGGCCAGTGGCATGTGCGCAATCGGACATGGTACAGACATCGCCGGATCGATCCGGTATCCCGCATATGCGTGTGGCCTGCACGGGCTGCGTCCGACATTAGGCCGCATCCCGGCGTTCAACGCATCCGGGCCTGACAGGCATATCGGCGCACAAATGATGGCAGTGTCTGGCCCCATCGCAAGAACGATTTCAGACATCGAAACCGCGTTCAAGGCAATGGCGGCAGAAGATATCCGCGATCCGTGGTGGGTGCCTGCACCTTATGAACAAGGTAAATTTCCAAAGCGCGCAGCATTAACCATCACCCCGGATGGAATACCTGTCGCGCGAGAGGTTGAAAACGCCCTGCGTGACGCCGCGCAACGACTAAAGGACGCCGGTTGGATCGTAGACGAGGTTGCCTGTCCATCGATGCGCAAAGCCGCCGAAATCAATGAGCAATTGTGGATGACTGAAATGCGCGTCGGCGCTGAAAAAATGGTGGCTTTGGAAGCTGACGCAGATGCCCAATTTGTCTACCAGCAAATGAAAAACAGAATTGAACCCGTTGACGTCGAGGGTCTGCTGGGCGCGCTGCAAACGCGTGCCGGTCTGGTGCGTGAGTGGCAAGAGTTCATGCAAAGATATCCTGTTCTCATTTGCCCCACGTCAGGGGAATTACCGTTTTCCCAGCAGCAAGATGTCCAATCAGAAAGTACTTTTGAGGCGATAATGGAAGCGCAGTTGACGCAGCGCGCTTTGCCGGTTTTGGGATTGCCCGGGCTAGCTGTCGCGACGGGCATGGTCGGACAAACCCCTGTCGGCGTGCAACTGGTTGGGGGGCGCTTTCGCGAAGACATCTTGATCGCGGCGGGGGCAGACATAGAACGCGCTGGTGCCAACATCAACGTCGCAGAAATATAGTTTCTTTGCAGGCCAAAGTACTGCTGAATTTGTGTGCAAGCGGCCTGCGGGTTGAACCTATTAATCAGGACGAATTAAGGCCCGCATCACATTGCGCGCGCCTAAGACACGTTTTTCTGTTTACCAAAAACCACCCAGCGGTAACCGAACATTAACCAAGGTTAAGCAATGATCACTCCGAAAGGGGTACAAATGTTTCGAGTGGTCTTGGTTTTCTGGTTTGCATGTTTGCTGGCTCAACCTGTTTATGCGGGCGCTTGGCTGCGTGAAAAAGGCAAAGGATTTCTTGCGTATTCCAATCTGACGGCGAGCACGTTGGACACCTCGTATTCCGCTTATTTCGACTATGGGCTGAACAGCAAGATGACCATAGGCGCAACGCTCGAGGTTCTATCACCGCTCAATCGACAACTCTCTGGTCAAGGATTGTTGTTCATACGTCGCTCGTTGAACTGGAGCAAATCGAACGCGCATTGGGCGTACGAACTGGGCGTCGGTGCACGCCATACAGGCATCGAATTTGTACCGATTGCCAAAACCTCGCTGTCATACGGGCGCGGTGTTTCTTGGGGCAAACGTGATGGCTGGTTTGCCGTAGATGCGGGCGTCGAATGGGATTTGGGCTATTCCAAACATGTGGTCAAAATTGACTCTACGCTGGGGTTAGAATTCGGAGAACGCAGCAAAGGCATGTTGCAAGTTTTTAACACTTTTGGCGAGGACTGGAACAATATCACTGTGTCACCATCCTACGTTTATAAATCCAAAAAGAAGAAAATTAACTACGTTTTCGGGCTCGAAAACAGCAGCCTGACCCCTGACATTGTCGCCATCAAAATTGGTGTCTGGCAGTCCTTTTAGAATGATCGAAACGAAAAAGGCCCGCCAGGAATGACGGGCCTCTAGGGATTTTATCTAGTCGTCCATGCGGACGCTAATCTGCACTTCGCCACGCACAGCTGTGCCCCATTGCAGGTTCACTTGATCGTTCTGGCTTCCTCGGCTCAGTTCTGCATACGGCGCGATGAACTGGTCCGTGCCAGAGCTGTTGCGAATGCGACCAATCGCCGTGACGCTGTCGACACCCAACGTATGCCCCTCAAATGGCAGCAAACCTTCGGTATCAACCACCCATGTCGCCGCACTGGTCGACACGGTATGCGCAATCCGCAGCGGGTTGGACACTTGCTCGCTTATGTTGTGAAACGAGTTCCCCATAAAGCTCACGTCCTTCATCCGCGCGCGGTTCAGGTCAGCAAAGCTGGTGTCGACCCGTTCGGCCCGGTCAATGGATCCGTTGAACGAACGGAACTTCTTTCCAGTGATCGAAACACCGTTCAGGAAATGCCCTGACCCGTGTGGTTTAACCACAATGTAGCTGAACCAAGGTGCCACCGCGCCGGACAAAAAGATGTTGTCCGAAATGCTCATTGCACTGAACGAAAACCCGCTCGTGAAATCAGGTGATGGATCATATTCATTGGTCCATTCAACAAAGCAGTTATTGACATAATTGTTGGTGATGATTGCACTGCAATACCCGTTCGCCACCACGATGCCTGCTGTGCGAATGCCATTTGGTTGACCATCGCCTTGGAAAAAGTGGTTGCCAATGAACTGCGTGTTGGTGCCGCCAAAAATACCGAAATGCCGATGGCGCGTGGCGCGGTTGTGTCGGATTTTGATGTCGTTTGCGTTGGTGTTAATACCAATCGAAACCCGCTCGCTCACGTCCAGATCGTCTTCGGACGATAAAAACTGGCACCTGTCGATCAAGATGCCTTGGCACCCCGTCCCATGCGATGAAATCCCATGATTTTTCGGACGCGAAATATGGCAATCACGGACGTGAAACGTCAAGCCAGATGGGGCCAGCAAAACGGCACTGGCAACGCCGTTACACTGGATTTCCAAGTCATCCAAAGCGAACTTGCTCAGTGCGGAAAATCCGCTGAAATCCAGAACGTATTTGTGACGGTGAAAGGTGAAACTTTGGCGACCGACTGCGTCATACAGCGGTTGGCTCAGCGTGATTTCCTTGGCTGTCACATCTACAGACTTCACATAGATAGCGCGGCCCACACCGATACCTTCGACAACAGACCCAACTTCGATGTTCGCGATGTTGGTCACTTCTGTCAGCTTCTTGGAATCTGATGTGCTGTAGGTTGCTTGCGACGCAGCAACATACGTATCCCAATCACCATTTGTCGTGGCCTCAAGTTGACCATTGCGAATAACGCGGCGGGTGGCAAAGCTGGTGCGATCAGGAACTGCGGCCTGCATGTCGATTGGACCAGTAATCGCAACTTTGCGCCCGCCCATATCCAACGATTCATGATCTGCGTTGTTCAACAACGCTTGGAACGCCTTGCGAAATGCCAACTCTTCATTGCCCATCGCGTCGATGTAGGTCGCCAGATCGAACTGACGCGTCAAAAGCAGCGTCTTGTCGGTGGGCATAACAATCGTGCCCTCGAAACGAACCGTCGTATCGATCGTCATGTCGCTGTTGATGTAATAGCTGCCTTCAGGCACCAAAAGCATACGACCATTTGCTGCAGCGTTGGCCGCATCAAACGCATCCGCGTCGTCTGTTGTCCCATTTCCCACAGCACCGTAGTCCCGCACGTCAACAGTCGAAAGAATGTCTCGCAAGAAGACCGACGTGATGTCGCTGATTTCGATGTCATCGATCCGAACGATCCCGCCATTCGGGCCTGTCAGATCCAAACCAAAGTGGCCATAGATCGCATCGCCACCCCAAATCAGATCAACACCAGTGCGACTGCCCACACCGATAATCGCCGAAATCTCGTGGACGTCGCCATAGCTTGTCAGTGTTGTCGTTGGGCCGGTTGTAACCACGCCTGACACAGCACCGCCGCCCGCTTGCCCCGCAAATCCTGCGATCCGAACTGTTGGCAAACTGCCGCTTAGCACTTTGATCCGCACTTTGACCTGCAAGTAACATCCGGGCAACAAAGGCGTTTCACCCATGTATCGCACGCGCGTTGTGTTGCTTGTCTTTTGAATTTCCAGACAGCCGCCAAAGTCCTGATCCGCAGGCACATAGGCCGCGTTGGACGCGTTTTGGTACGTGTCTGTGCCGGGCGTTCCGTCACCGCTTGACCAAACATCCAAGCCATTCGCAAAGGCTGGTGGCATCAGCTGCACACCGTCGGTAATTGCCTTGTTCATTCAATATCCCTTTCCCGCCGGGGCGCAACGCCCCTCACCTGAGGGACATCACGCGCACCGAAATGATCCACGGGCTGACACTCAGAAGTGGCCAGCTCTTGCGAGACAAGGAAATATCAATGAAGGCTTAATGCCGTCTCACACCACCGTGACGGTGGGGTGGTCGAGCAGGCCAGCTAGGCAGCAACATCCGGTTGGGGCAACAGTTGAACACCGTTGATTTTCCAACCGGTGTCCGTTTCCAACATCCGGTAGCCCAAAACATGCAGACGGCCCTGTTGATCTTTGATCAAAACCTTTTGCCATAGGTCGCCATCAATCTCAGCAAGGTCCACATACGTGACATCAGCAGGTCGCCAAACCATCGGGTAGCCCCGCGTCACCATCTGTCCAAAGTTGTCCGAACTGCCAAAGATACGTTGGATGTTGGGGCTGGCGAACTCAAACGCACCGGCAAAATCATCCATCTGCAAGGCTTCGATTTGACGGCTGATTATTGTTTGAATGTCCGCACCTTGAGCGCGAGAATCGAAAGCGACCATTCCGCTCACGGCAAAAGCCGCAGCAAAAATTGTGACCGTGAGCGTTCGGAACATGTGACAACCTCCTGTTTGATATCAAACAGGGTAGCTCATCCGCTGCAAAAAACAATTTTTACCAGCCTGCGGGTAAGGTGCGGGTGTCCCGCACCCCTGCCGTTAAACCAGATCGCCAGCCAGCGCGGAATCGATCAATGCAACGGTTTCATCCACACCATAAAGCGCAATGAAACCGCCAAAACGTGGGCCTTGCGATGCGCCTAGCAGCACTTCGTACAGTGCCGTGAACCACGCGCGCAACGGATCAAACCGCTCGCGGCCGCAAGCAAACACCTCGGACTGCAACGCCTCTGCATCAAGCCCCCCATCCCATGCAACCAAACGCGCACGCAGGTCTTCCAGCGCTTCGCGCTCTAGGTCCGTAGCAGCACGGAACACTTTGGTTGGTTTTACAAAATCATTGTAATAGCGCACGGCAAAGCCCGCAGCCTGATCCAGATCAGGATGCGTTGCGGCAGAAGCCTCTGGCGCATACCGCTGAATGAAACCCCAAAGCTGATCTTTTTCTTCAGCTCCGGACACCGCGGCCAAATTCAGCAGCATCGAAAACGGTACAACCATGTTCGAGGTTGGAACATCACCGCCGTGGATATGCCAAACGGGGTTGTTCAGGCGTGCTTTTACGTCCTGCCCCTCATAGGCCCGCAGTTGCTGGTGGTATTCATCCATCGCCTTTGGGATCACGTCAAAATGCATGCGCTTGGCAGTCTTCGGCTTTTGGTACATGAAATATGACAGCGATTCAGACGACGCATAGGTCAACCATTCATCAATGCTGATCCCATTGCCGCTGGTCTTGGAAATCTTGTGACCGTCCGCATCCAAGAACAGTTCATAACTGAAATGCTCGGGCGCTTTGTGCCCCAAAATCCGGCAAATGCTGTCGTAGATCGGCGTGTTGGTCGAATGGTCTTTGCCGTACATTTCAAAGTCGACCTCAAGGGCCGCCCAGCGCGCACCAAAGTCCGGCTTCCATTGCAATTTCACGTTGCCACCGGTGATCGGCAGCGTCATTTCCTCGCCCTCTTCGGTGTCAAAGGTGATCGTGCCCTCTTTGGCGTTTACGCTTTTCATCGGCACGTACATGACGCGCCCAGTTTCGGGATGGATCGGCAGGAAAATCGAATAGGTCTGGCGGCGTTCTTCACGCAAGCTTTTCAGCATCACCGCCATGATCTCGTCGTACTTTTCCGCGGCGCGCATCAGCACTGTATCGAACTTGCCCGAGCCGTAAAATTCAGTTGCCGAGATGAACTCGTAATCGAACCCGAACGTATCGAGGAATCGACGCAGCATTGCGTTGTTGTGGTGGCCAAAGCTTTCGTGGGTGCCAAAAGGGTCTGGCACAGACGTCAGCGGGCGCTGCAAATGTTCGTTCAATGCCTCAGGGTTCGGCACGTTCCCCGGCACTTTGCGCATGCCGTCCAGATCGTCGGAAAAGCACACCAGTTTGGTCGGGATATCGCTGATCTCTTCGAACGCGCGGCGCACCATCGTTGTGCGTGACACCTCGCCGAATGTGCCGATGTGGGGCAAACCCGAGGGGCCATATCCCGTTTCAAACAGGACAAATCCCTTTTCGGGCGGATTTTTTGCATAGCGTTTGAGCAGCCGGCGCGCTTCTTCAAACGGCCATGCTTTGCAGGCCATTGCGGCCTCTCGTGTCTCGGTCATATCGCTATCCAATTGATAATCCCCCGCGCCCCATGCGCGCAGTTGTGCCGCTACCTATTGCCCAATGGCATGCGCGTCAATAAATTGAACGAGACCATGAACTCTCTCAAGGACGCACACATTGCAAGATCTCCCCCATGCCATGACCGCTCAGGACGCGCTGGTTGCCCTGATGATCGCCGTTTCCGCGTCTGACGAAGATATCCGCACTGCGGAGCTGGTCAAAATCCAATCAGCCGTCAACATGCTGCCGGTTTTTGCTGATTTCGATCTCGATCGCTTGAACACCGTTAGTCAGGTTGTGTTCGATTTGTTCGAACAAGAAGACGGGCTTGATGCCTTGTTCGGGTTGGTACGCGAAGCATTGCCAGAACGCCTGAACGAAACTGCCTATGCGCTGGCTTGTGATGTCGCCGCGGCGGATGGGTCCTTGGACGAGGCCGAGCTGCGCCTTCTCGAAGAAATCCGCTATGAGTTGAACATCGACCGCCTGCACGCCGCAGCCATCGAACGCGGCGCACGCGCACGCCACGTGACCTAAGCGAAAAACCTTTGATTTAATCGAAACGGGGTCCTATAGGACGCGTAGTTGATGAGACTCGCATGGGAGAGCGCAGAGAAATCTGCCGCCGAAGGAGCAACGCCCCGGAAACTCTCAGGCACATGAACCGTGTGAGCCGCCAAAGACATCAACTATCTGGAGAGAGGTCAGCGCACGCGCAGCTGGCCCACCGAAGGAGAAAGCCGCCATTTGTTTGGCGGTCAAGCTCTCAGGTCACGCGACAGATGGGGACACGGCACTGGCATTGACGCCAGACCTGTGTCCGTCCCATCGCGCCAGTTAAAAGAGCTACGACCATGACCCATATCGCCGTTATCGGTGCCGGTATTACCGGTATCACGACCGCCTATTCGCTGGCCTCTCGCGGCTACAAAGTATCTGTTTTTGACCGCAATCGGTATGCCGCGATGGAAACGTCCTTTGCAAATGGCGGTCAGCTCAGCGCCTCGAACGCCGAAGTGTGGACACGCTGGGGCACGATTTTTAAAGGGCTCAAGTGGATGATGAATCCGGATGCCCCCTTGCTTGTGAACCCACGCCCCAGCTGGCACAAATTGTCGTGGATGGCCGAATTCATGGGCAACATCCCGAACTACGAAAGCCACACAATCGCGACCGCCCGTATGGCAATTGAGGCCCGCAAGCACTTGTTGCGGTTCGCAGACGAGGTTGGGTTTTCCTTCGATTTGGAAAAACGCGGTATTTTGCATGTCTATAAATCAGAAGGTGAATTTGCCCACGCCCGCCGTGTGAACGAATTGCTGTCCAAAGGCGGACTTGAACGGCGCGAAGTAACTGCGGCCGAAGTCCAAGACATCGAACCTGCTTTGCGCACTAAAACTCTGGGTGGTTATTACACCGAAAGCGATTTCACCGGCGATATTCATCTCTATGCGCGCGCACTGTCCAAAGGATGCGAACAGTTGGGCGTCACGTTCAATTACAACGCAGATGTGTCCGAATTTCGCCACACAGGCCAAGGCGTGAAAATCAGCTGGCAGTCCGGTGCGGGCGATCAGCAACAACATTTTGATGGCATTGTTGTGTGCGCTGGCGTCGGCAGTCGCGCAATTGCCGCATCCCTTGGGGATCGCGTGAACATCTACCCCGTCAAAGGCTATTCGATCACCGTCAATCTGGATGACGCAGACAGCCAAGCCGCAGCCCCTTGGGTCAGCCTGCTGGACGACGAGGCCAAAGTGGTCACATCCCGCCTTGGCAAAAACCGGTTCCGCATTGCCGGCACTGCAGAATTCAACGGCTACAACCTGGACATTCGCGATGACCGGATCAAACCGCTGCGCAAGTGGTGCGAGACATTCTTTCCAGAGGTATCGACCGAACACTGCGTGCCTTGGGCGGGCTTGCGGCCGATGCTGCCCTCGATGATGCCAAAAATCGGACCGGGCTCAAAACCGGGCGTGTTCTACAACACCGGCCACGGGCACTTGGGGTGGACCTTATCGGCCGCAACAGCCGAAGCCGTCGCCGATTTTGTCGAAGTAGACCGCGTGAAAAACGCAGCCTGAACCTGCGCGGGGATGCCTAGGAGCTGTAAAGCGTCCCCCACCTTTCGATCAGCCGTTGCTGCATTTGCTTGGCGCGTTTGTTGTATCCGCGCGCGCCTTGCGGGGCTTCGCGGTTGGCCTTGGTGATGCGTTTGCGCACGGACTCGTCCGCACTAAAAATAGCAAAGACCAGAACCGTACCGTCGGAGACCTCCATGTAGCCGCCCAAACCAGACACGAAATTGAGTGTTCCCGTTTTGGCGTCCACTTTGACCGGATGGTTCTTTAGCACTTTGCCTTTTGCATCGCGCATCGCGACAGGTTTTAGGATCGGGCGCAGCGTCTTGCTGGCGTAGACTTTGACCAATGCCTCGACCATGCTGTCTGCGGTCATTCGGTTCGCCGCCCCTAGGCCCGAATGGTCAACCAGCTTTAGACCCTGCGTCCCGAAACGGGCGCGTGCCCAAGCGTTCATTTCATTTGCAGAGGCACGCAAACTGGCCGGCTTTCCACGCCGTTTGGCAGTGGCCGCCATGCCGATCATTTCAGCCATCAGGTTGTTGGAAAACTTCAGCGTGTTCTTTAACAAATCTCGAACAGGCGCGCTTTGATGCGTTACAATAGCCGTGCCTGCGGACAGTTTGGCCACGACTTTGGCCGCCTTCAACTTGATCCCATGGGACGCCGCCATGGTGCGAAACACATCACCCGCATAGGCCGCAGGATCACGCACCGGCAACCAACGTGATCCGCCATTGCCAAGGGCGCGGCGCGACACCGACCAGTTGTCGATCCCGTTTGTGCCAGAGTATTTGTAGACCGGAATATCCCGTTCGGCGATACGCATTTTGGCCATGCTGACACTTGGGCGATGCTTGGTTGTGCGGGCCTCCATCGTCACACCGTACGTGCCGGAACTGCGCCGCCATTCAAAGTGAACACGGTTAAAATTTAGCGCGATCCCGGACACTGCCGGGCTGTAACCAACATGCGCTGGCTGATCCGTGTCGATGGTTTCGATTCGGGGCAACGCGCCGTCATAGACCTTGAAATCGCCCTTCACACCCGTGACGCCCGCGGCTTTCAGCCGCCGTGCCATATCGGCCAAAATGTTTGTATCCAGCGTCGGATCGCCACCACCTGCAAGGATCAGATCGCCTTGGATCACGCCGCCAGACACACTGCCTGTTGCGATCAACTGGGTGCTTAACCGATGCGATGCCCCCAAGACATCCAGTGCGTAAAGCGCTGTAATTGCTTTGGTAACGCTGGCAGGGGCGGTCGCCACATTATGGTTGCGCGATTCAAGCCGCGCCCCGGTTTTTGCGTCCGCCATAACAAAGCTGACACGTCCGCCCAGCTTGGCCTCGGCCACAATCGCGTCAACACCGCGCACCGTTTTCTTGCGAAACCCTGCACCACGCAGCCTCGGGCGCAGTGACGTATTCGGCGCATCCGCCCACGCCAAACCCACCGCCGCACTGGACAGCGCTGAACCCAAAAAAACTCGTCTCGAAATACCACGTATCATGCGGGCAGGTTAACCAATCCAATGGGGCGTGAACAAGGCAAGAAACGTTCACTTTTGATCCATCAGTAGCTGTGTTACGTCCGGCAGATGCAACGCGCCATTTTGATCATGTTCATCGCAATGTCTTTTATTCCTGCAGGGGATACCGCAGGGAAATTGCTAAGCTCTAACTTGAGTGTCGAACCACTCTTCATCGCGTGGTCGCGGTTTGCGGTTGGCGCATTACTGATCCTTCCGTTCATCAAGCGCGACGCGTGGGCGTTGCTGCGGGATTGGCGTATTTGGGGACGTGCGTTGATTTTATGCTGCGGGATCAGCTCGATCCAAGTTGCGCTGTCCATGGCCCCGATTGCAGACGTGTTCGCCGCCTTCTTTATCGGACCCCTGATCAGTTACGCGCTGGCTGCGATTTTCCTGAAAGAACCGATCACGTGGCAGCACACCGCCTTGATCGGTATCGGTTTTTTAGGCGTTTTGATCGTTGTGCAGCCCGGTGCAGACATGAACCCCGGCTTGATTTGGGCGGCTGTTGCGGGCACGTTTTACGGCATGTTCCTGACAGCCTCGCGCTGGCTCGCGCATTTGGGCACGCCAATCGCATTCACGTTTACCCAGCTGTTTATCGCAGCGCTCGTGTTGGCGCCTGTCGGCCTCGTCAATGTGCCGGTCATGACGTTTAGTGTGTCGATCCTCACTTTGGGCTCCGCGCTTTTCTCGATGCTGGGCAATTTGTTGCTGCTCTACGCCTACAGCACTGCGCCCGCGACGAAATTGGCGCCGTTTGTGTATTTTCAATTGCTCGCAGCGGTGTTGCTGGGGTGGTTGGTGTTTGACACTTGGCCAGCGCTGATCACGTGGATCGGCCTGTTGATCGTCATGGGTGCCGGTGTATTGTCTGCTCGCCTCAAGGCCTAGGCCTGCCAACCCCCTGCCGCACGAATCGCGGTAGAAGACTGCGCAACCATCGGGACATTCACAAAACACCACGCGGGCCGTTCCGACAGCGTCAGCAAATGTGACATCCGCCCGGGTATCCGGTTGCGCACATACAGACGCGCAGCGGGGCTCATCCTTGCGGAAATGCGATCACCGGGGCGCGCCAAAACGCCCACATGCACGTTGTCCATGATCCAGCGCCAATCCTGCCAGCGATGAAATTGCGCCAGGTTGTCCGCGCCCATTAACCAAACAAACCGAACACCGCGATAACGGGCCTGCAACGCCCGCAACGTGCTCGCAGTATAGCGCGTACCCAGCTGGCGTTCGATGTCTGTGATCCGAACACGCGGGTGATCCATGACCTCGCGCGCGCGTTCAATCCGTTGATCCAGAGGGGCTGGCCCGCGCGATTTCAACGGATTTCCCGGGCTGACCATCCACCAGACATGATCCAAACCAAACCGCTTGATCGCTTCGCGGGTGATGTGGGCGTGGCCCGCGTGAGCAGGATCAAAGGATCCGCCAAGCAAACCAATGGTTTGACCCGCAACGGCATATGGCATGGACGCTCTCATGCTGCTTGGTGCCGCGTTCAGGCCCGCATTGTCAATCAAACGTCGCATGAACATAGATCGCATTGCCCCCTGCGCACCGCTCAGTTATCACGTCCCAAACGTTTTCCCATCTTTGCAGGAGTCGCCCTCATGGCCGCCTATCAATACGTCTACCACATGTCCGGTGTTTCCAAGACCTACCCAGGTGGCAAGAAATGCTTCGAGAACATCCACCTCAACTTCCTTCCCGGCGTGAAAATCGGTGTTGTGGGCGTGAACGGCTCGGGTAAATCCACGCTGATGAAAATCATGGCCGGCATGGACAAGGATTTCACCGGCGAGGCGTGGGTCGCTGAGGGGGCCAAAGTTGGCTACCTGCCGCAGGAGCCAAAACTGGACCCGGAACTGACCGTGCGTGAAAACGTGATGCTTGGTGTGGCCAAGCAAAAAGCCGTGCTGGACCGCTACAACGAATTGGCGATGAACTACTCGGATGAAACCGCCGACGAGATGGGCAAGTTGCAAGACCAGATCGACGCAGAAAACCTCTGGGATCTGGATTCGCAAATCGACGTGTCGATGGAAGCCCTGCGTTGCCCTCCGGACGATGCCAACATCACCGACCTGTCCGGTGGTGAAGCCCGTCGCGTTGCCCTGTGCAAACTGCTGCTCGAAGCGCCAGATATGCTGCTGCTCGATGAACCGACCAACCACCTCGACGCCGAAACCATTTCATGGCTGCAACAGCACCTGATGGATTACAAAGGCACGATCCTGATCGTCACCCACGACCGTTACTTCCTCGATTCCATCACCAGCTGGATTCTGGAAATCGACCGCGGCAAAGGCGTGCCATGGGAAGGCAACTATTCCTCTTGGCTGGAACAAAAGGCCAAACGCCTGATGCAAGAAGCCCGCGAAGACAAATCGCGCCAGAAAACGCTGGAACGCGAATTGCAGTGGATGCGCCAGGGGGCCAAGGCCCGTCAGGCGAAGTCCAAGGCGCGGATCAATTCGTACAACGACATGCTGGACACGTCAGAGCGCGAAAAGCTGGCAACCGCCCAGATCGTCATTCCCAACGGCCAACGCCTCGGGAACAAGGTGATCGAAGTCACTGGTTTGAAAAAAGCCATGGGCGACAAGCTGTTGATCGAAAACCTCGACCTGTCCATCCCACCCGGCGGCATCGTCGGTGTGATCGGGCCAAACGGCGCGGGCAAATCGACGTTGTTCAAGATGCTGACGGGCCACGAAACCCCGGATGAGGGCACGGTAGAGGTCGGCGATACAGTGCAACTGTCCTACGTGGATCAGTCCCGCGACGACCTGAACGCGGACGACAACGTGTGGATGGCGATCTCTGGCGGGGCCGAATTGATCTCGCTTGGGGATGCCGAAGTGAACTCGCGGGCCTACTGCTCGTCGTTCAATTTCAAAGGCGGCGACCAGCAGAAAAAAGTTGGGCTTTTGTCCGGTGGTGAACGCAACCGCGTGCACATGGCGCGTCTGTTAAAAGAAGGCGGCAACGTGCTGCTGCTCGATGAACCGACCAACGATCTGGACGTCGAAACCCTGCGCGCTTTGGAAGACGCCTTGATGGATTTCGCCGGCTGCGCAGTTGTCATCTCGCACGACCGTTTCTTCCTCGACCGGATTTGTACCCACATCCTCGCATTCGAAGGCGAAGCACACGTCGAATGGTTCGAGGGCAACTTCGAGGCCTACGAAGAAGACAAAAAGCGTCGACTGGGCGCAGATGCGTTGGAGCCGAAGCGTTTGAAACATAAGAAGTTTGTACGTTAACGTTGAACTTTACGCCGTAAATTCAACGGGTGCGAGGCAGGGTATGCGCAAGCATACCCTGCCTCGCACACAGTAGTTAAGTTATAAGGTGTTTAAGCCTAAAGGGTTGTAGCATACAAAATCTTGTGCGCTAAATTTTTTTGCTACACCTCTAACTTAATTAGAAAAGATGATGTTCATCATGGCAAGATTTGTATTTCGTTTTCTGTTTTTGATATCTATTGCGATTTCAATTATCGGAATATCATCTCCCGTAACCGCGCAGATTGATAAAGACGATCTAATTCTGAGCAGCCCCACTTGAGTGGTCCAAATTGAAAGTTAGTGCATGATTGGCCTTTGGTCCATCGGAACGATGGCTTCTGGCGCAGGTGGGCGGTAGCCCAAAGCACTATGGGGTCGT
>JAQXDI010000086.1 GCA_029251465.1 Ascidiaceihabitans sp. | reverse complement strand
GCAGGTGTTTGGTGGGCCCGTGTTCGACCACGTTTCCCAGCCGCATCACGACGATTTTGTCGGCCATGTCTGACACAACTGCAAGATCATGCGTGATCATCAACAAACCCATGTCGTAGTCGCGCGCAAGGTCGCGGAGCAGATCAAGGATTTGCGCCTGCGTGGTGACATCCAGCGCGGTGGTCGGTTCGTCCGCGATCAGCAGTTTGGGGCGCAAGGCGATGGCCATTGCGATCACAACACGCTGACGTTGCCCGCCCGACAGCTCGTGCGGATAGCGGGTTAGCGGGAACCGGTCCGGTGGCAGGCCGACGCGCGAAAGCACGTCAGCTGCGCGGGCGTAGGCGTCTGATTTGGAAGTTTTCGTGTGTATCAGGATTGTCTCAGCCACCTGTGCGCCGATGGTTTGCACGGGGTTCAGGGCGGTCATCGGTTCTTGGAACACCATGCCGATGTCGTTGCCGCGCATGGCGCAAAGATCGCGTTCCGGCAGCGCAACCAAGTCTTGGCCATCCAGTAATATGCGCCCGGACATTTCAGAGCCTTTGGGCAGCAATCCGAGACAGGCCAGCGCAGTTAGCGATTTCCCTGATCCGCTTTCGCCGGTCACAGCGACGATTTCTCCTGCTGCAATGTCTAGCGAAACGCCCTGCAAAATCGGAGTGCCCGTAATCGATAGAGACAGGTTTTGAATGCTGAGCAGGCTCATGTTCTGGCCACTCGTAGGCGCGGATTAAGGTAGTCGCGCAGCCCGTCGCCCATCAGGTTCAGGCCCATCACGGTTAGGATGATCGCAAAACCGGGGATCAGGGCCATGTGTGGTGCGATGCTGACCAAGGTTTGTGCGTCTGCCAGCATGCGTCCCCAACTGGGTGTCGGCGGTTGGGCCCCCAGGCCGACATAGCTAAGTGCGGCTTCTGCAAGAATACCAAGTGAGAATTGGATCGTCGCCTGAACGATCAGCAAGTTCATCACATTGGGAAGAATGTGTTCAACCGAAATGCGCGCCGCGTTCTTGCCAGCGACACGGGCAGCAAAGATGAATTCGCGTTCCCAAATCGGCATGGCGGCCCCGCGCACAACGCGGGCAAACACGGGGATGTTAAAGATGCCAATGGCGATGATCGCGTTGACTGCACCGGCCCCAAAAATCGCGGTAATCAGGATGGCAATCACCAGGGACGGAAAGGCAAAGATCAGGTCATTGGCGCGCATGATCAGCTCGTCGATGAACGATCCTTTGCGCGCGGCCGCCCACAGGCCCAGCGGAATACCCAGCCCCATCCCGATGCCCACCGCGACAAAGGCAACCGCAATCGAGGTGCGTGCGCCGACCATAATCATGCTGAAAATATCGCGTCCAAAGTGGTCGGTGCCGAACCAGTGGATGCCGTTTGGTGTTTGCAATTTATCTGGAATATTTAGCGATGCATGATCAAACGGTGTCCACACGAACGACACCAACGCGGCAATTACGGCAAGTGCTGACAGGGTCAGCCCGATGATCAAATTGCGGTTCATTCGCGCGTCCTTAGCCTTGGGTCGACAATCGCATAGGCCAGATCGACTGCGAAATTGACGACGATGACGCAGAACACCAACAGCATCACGACGCTTTCTACGACGATCAAATCGCGCGCGCTGATGGACTGGAAAACGAGACGCCCGAGGCCGGGCAAATAGAACACTTGTTCGATGATGATGCCGCCCGCCAGCAGGAACGAAAACTGCAATCCAATGATGGTCAAAACTGGGATCAAAGCATTGCGTAACCCGTGCCGCCATAACGTCTGGGCCGAGGTCAAACCTTTGGCGCGCGCGGTGCGCATGAAGTCTTCGTTCATCACGTCCAACAACGCAGATCGCATGACGCGCGCAAGGATCGCTGCTTGGGGGAGAGCGAGCGAAATGGCGGGCAATGTCAGGGACCACATGACGGCACCGAACCCTTTATCCCAGCCGGCAAAACCACCCGCAGAAAACCAGCGCAGGTTGATCGCAAAGATCAACACCAGCATCATTGCGAACCAGAAATTCGGCACGGCAACGCCCAATTGTGTGGCGCCCATGACCGCGACATCACCGGTCTGTCCCCGCCGCGCGGCCGCGTACATGCCCGCCGGAAAAGCGATCAGCGCCGACAAAGCCAGGGCGTACAATGCAAGCGGCAACGACACCCACATCCGGTCTGAAATCATCTGCGCGACGGGCGTGCGATAGGTGTACGAGGTCCCGAAATCCCCTGTCAGCATGCCCGAAACCCACGCAACATAGCGCTGCCATTTCGGCACATCGAGGCCAAGTTCCGCCTGCAAAGCAGCAATTGTGTCGGGCTGCGCGTTGAGCCCCAACATGAAGGACGCAGGGTCACCCGGCGCAATTTCGATCATGAAAAAGATCAGCAAGGACGCAACCCCAAGGCTGATACACAGCGACAACAAACGTTTGAGCGTATAGCGCAGCATTCACAAAACCCGCTTGCTTGGGACGACAATCAGGTTAGCTAGGGGGGCATGTCCAAGCCGCTTTTCATCGGGTCTGAAATCTATCGTCGCTCGTCTTACGGGGCCGCGCATCCGTTGCGGGTGCCACGTGTTTCGACGGTCATGGATTTGTCGCGCGCCTTGGGCTGGCTGGACGATGATGTCTACCGGATTAGCCCGCGGGCCAAGCCTGCCGCACTGCACATCTGGCACGACGCGGACTACATTCAGGCTCTGATGCAGGCCGAAATCGATCAACGGGTCAGCGACGATGTGCGCACGCACTACGGTCTTGGCACGCTGTCCAATCCGGTGTTTCCGGAAATGTTTCGCCGTCCCGCGACCAGTGCTGGTGGATCGCTGATGGCGGGTGAATTGCTGCGAAACGGCGGCACAGTTTTCCACCCTGCAGGTGGTACGCACCATGGAATGCCGGACCACACCAACGGGTTTTGCTATCTCAATGATCCGGTTCTGGCGATCTTGTCCTTGCGTCGAAACGGCGCGCAGCGTGTGGCGTATATCGACATCGACGCGCATCATCCCGACGGTGTTGAGCACGCGTTTGGCGATGATCCTGATTGTCTGATGATCTCGGTGCACGAAGACGGGCGTTGGCCGCGTACCGGTGCGCTTGGGGCTGATCGCACACGGTCGCTTTACAATCTGCCGGTGCCCGCGGGCATGAACGACATCGAAATGGCGCAGATCACCCGCAACATGATCCTGCCGGTGGTTCAATCGTTTGCGCCCAACGCTATCGTTTTGCAATGCGGCGCGGATGCGGTGGATGAGGACCCGCAATCGCGCCTGTCCCTGTCCAACAACGCGCATTTCGATGTGGTGCGCGGGCTGATGGGTCTGTCCGAGCGGCTGCTGGTTCTGGGCGGCGGCGGTTACAATCCGTGGTCGGTGGGGCGCCTGTGGACCGGAGTTTGGGGCGTGTTGAACGGGTTTGATTTGCCAGACATCTTGCCCGACACCGCCCAAGCCATCCTGCGCAATCTGGCGTTTGATGGAAACAGCCGGGGCCGCAATCCGCCCGCGCATTGGTTCACGACATTGCGTGACGCCCCGCGGGTTGGACCGATCCGTGATGAAGTTGTGCAAAGCGTGGCGCATGTGCTGAAATCGGCGTCCTTGTAAGGTGGGTTTTAACCCACCACCGCGTGGGCGTAATCTGCGTCACTGACGTGCTCGAGCCAGTCTGCCGCTGACCCGTCAACGACCTCTTGCATGGCCATGTGAACCATGCCGGTTGCAGGTGCCGCGCCGTGCCAATGTTCGACGCCC
The DNA here is from genome assembly GCA_029251465.1 of Ascidiaceihabitans sp. Classification (GTDB taxonomy): domain Bacteria; phylum Pseudomonadota; class Alphaproteobacteria; order Rhodobacterales; family Rhodobacteraceae; genus Ascidiaceihabitans. The sequence goes on along the minus strand of JAQXDI010000086.1, from coordinate 46,600 downwards.
GCAGGTATCCAAACGGTGTCGCCGGCGCTGATAGCTTTGGGTGCTTCACCACGCAAACACACACGCCCCGTGCCCGACATAACATGCAATGTCTGGCCCAAAGGATGCGTGTGCCACGCCGTGCGCGCGCCGGGTTCAAAGGTGACAACCAAAGCGTTCAGGCGGGCAGGGGGCTGGGCGCCGATGACAGGATCCTGCCAAACAGTCCCTGTGAAGTAATCAGGATTGGCGCGCATGCTTGGGCGCGTGCCTGCTTTGAAAATATCCATCCGTTCCCCCGAAGTTTTGGTGTCGTAAGGCGGGGTTTAGCCCGCCTTAGCTGTGTCGCGATCAGTCAGCCCAGCTTACGCCAGTCAAGTCTGTTGCTTGGGTCGGCGCGTTGGTCCACAGACCTTGCACGCCGGCTTTTGCCACCGACAGTGCCGCCAGTTGGAACAAATAACCGTTCACATAATCGCCCGAGATCATCCGCTGTGCATCCCCCATCAGGGCGGTGCGCGCGTCAGGATCCGTCGTTGCGTTCAGCTTGGTCATCAGTTCCTGGAACGCTGGATTGTCGTACTGGAAATAGTAGTCAGGATTGGCGTAAATGTTGATGTCCATCGGCTCGGTGTGCGACACGATTGTCAGGCCAAAGTTCTTGCCGCGAAACACAGTTTCCAACCACTGCGCCCATTCGACGTTGGTGATCTCGGCTTTGATGCCGACCTCTGCCAGCTGGGCCGCGATGATCTCGCCACCGCGACGCGCGTAGGATGGGGGCGGCAGGTGCAACGTGGTCTCGAACCCGTCAGCAAAGCCTGCTTGGGCCAGCAATTCCTTGGCCTTTTCAGGATCGTACGCGCTGTCGCCTGTCAGATCGACGTAGGCGGGATTGTGCGGGGCAAAGTGCGTGCCGATTGGCGTGCCGTACCCGAACATCGCGCCGTCAACGATGGCTTGGCGATCAATCGCGTGGGCCAATGCTTCGCGGACCAACACGTTGTCGAATGGCGGCATCTTGTTGTTTGTGGACAAGATCGTCTCGCCTTCGGTCGACCCAACCAGAACTTGGAACCGTGGGTCTGCTTCAAACTGTGGCAGGTTTTCAGGGGCAGGAAAGCCGCTAAACACATCCACATCTTCGGCCATCACAGCCGCAAACGCCGCCGTCGGGTCAGAGATAAATTTGAACGTTGCAGTCTCTAACGCAGGTGCTGTGCCCCAATACGCATCGTTGCGCGTCAGTTCGATTTTGTCGCCCTGCACCCAGTTGGTGAATTTGAAAGCACCCGTGCCGATCGGCGTTTGTTTGATGTTCTCGATGCTTTCAGGTGCGACGATAACCGCGTCACCCCACGCCATGTTGAACAAGAAATTGCCGTTTGGTTTATCGAGCGTCACTTTGACGGTGCGCGCATCAACGGCTTCGACCGCTGTGATGCCAGCGAACAGGCCTTTTTGCGCGTTTGTGCTGTCTTCTGCGCGGGCGCGGTTCAGGCTGAATTCAACGTCTGTGGCTTCCATTGTGGTGCCGTCATGGAACGTGACACCGTCGCGCAACTTGAATGTGTAGATGCAGCCGTCTGCGGAAATTTCCCAGCTTTCGGCGAGGCCCGCAACCACGGCACCGTCACCCATGAAACGGGTCAACCCTTCGAACACGTTTGAATACAGAACCGAGTCGATTGCGCCGGCAGCAGCACTTGTCGGATCAAGGTGTGGCGGTTCCAATTGCAAGGCCACAGTGATGTCGGTGCCAGCGGCGTGCGCGGAAAAGCCTGCGACGCTCATGGCACTGGCAAGCGCCAGTCTGGATACGAAATGTTTCATTTAATTCTCCCTCAGGTTTTAGTTTTTGTTGGGTAACAACAGCGTTTCAAGACTTGCGCCCATCACCTTTGCGCTGTCGATCATATCATTGATTCCGATATATTCATCGGGTTTATGCGCCAGTTCTAGGATGCCGGGGCCGTAGGCGATGCAGTTCTTGAGTTTGCCGATGCGGTCGATGTGTTTTTGATCGTAGGTGCCGGGGCTGGCGACGTATTCCGGGGCTTTGCCCATCACGTCCTGGATGGCTTGGGCGACGGTTTCGACGACAGGCGCGGTCTTGTCGGTCATCGATGGCAGAACCGCGTTGAGTTCGGTCAATTCGTATTCGAAATCAGGACGGGTTTCGCGCAGCCCTTCGAGCAAACCTTTGACCTCGCCGCGCACCTGTTCCAGCGGTTCTTCGACCAAGAACCGTCGGTCAATCACGATCCGGCAACTGTCGGGCACGCAATGCGCAGGCAGGCCGGTGAAATCATCGTCCTGTTCCTTTTGACCGCCGTGGATCGAATTGATGTTCATGGTCGATTGCTTGGCCCCTTCGGGTACGACAGGCATGTCGGTGCGGCGCAAGGCCATGGCGGGGAACAATTTATCCTCGAATTCATGGATCACAGCGCCCATGTGGCGCACGGCGCAGTCCCCTAAAAACGGCATAGAACCGTGGGCAATTTCGCCCTTGGTTTCAATCTCGGCCCACCAACCACCGCGGTGGCCCAAACAAATCCGGTCTTTGTTCAAGGGTTCGGGGATGATGACGTGCTGCACCTTTTCAGGGCTGAAAAACCCGTTTTCGGCAAGGTAGGCGACGCCGCCGTAGCCACCGGATTCCTCATCCGCTGTGCCAGAAATCTCGATAGCGCCGTGGAACTCCGGATGTTCTTCGATGAACGCTTCGGCCGCGATGATGGATGCAGCCAATCCGCCCTTCATGTCGCACGCGCCGCGCCCGTAAATTTTGCCATCCGCGATGTCGCCGCCAAAGGGGTCAAACGTCCAGCCTGCGCCGACTTCGACCACATCTGTGTGGCTGTTAAAATGAACGCAATCGCCTGCGTGCTTGCCGTCACGACGTGCTATAATGTTCCAGCGAGGGTATTTTTCACAATCGCCGGGCGTGCCAAATGCGCGGATCAGCTGTGTTTCAAACCCGTGCGCTGACAGGCGTTTGTCCAGAAAATCGCAAATCGCCTGATAATTTTCACCTGGTGGGTTTAGTGTCGGAATACGGATCAAATCTTGCGTCAGCTGGATCAAATCATCCCGCTTGCCGTCAATACGTGCCATCAAGGTTGTCGTCATAGCTCACCTAATCGAGGAATCGCTTGGAGTATTGGCGGGATCAGTTACGGTATCAATACCGTGGAATCACGGAGAGCGCTATGGATGATTTAACAGCAGAGATGTTGCAGGCATTCCACGCAGCCCCAATCGGGCTGGCCGTGTCGCGGTACCGTGTGATCAGTTCGTGCAATGACACGTTTGCTGCAACGCTAGGCTACACGGCGGAGGCGCTGATTGGCCAGTCTTTTCGCATTTTGTACCCCAATCACGCTGAATTTGATCGGGTGCGCGATATTGGCCTGCAAACCATGGCCGACACGGGCAGTTACAGCGACGAGCGGATGATGCGCTGCCAAGACGGGCTGCCGATCTGGTTCCGGTTTCGCGCCAAATCACTGACGCCCGATGACCCACTTGCCCATCTGGTGATGAGCTTTGCGTTGATCCGCGATCAGATGGACGGGCCGCGTTTGACGAAACGCGAACGCGAGGTGCTCAGCCGTCTAAGCCGGGGTTTGACCAGCAAAGAAATCGCGCGCGAATTGGAACTGTCCCCTCGCACCATCGAGGACGTCCGCGCCCGATTACTACGTAAATTCGAGGCCAAGAACACCACAGATTTGCTTCGAAGAATGAGCTACGCGCGCCCCTCTGCCTAAGCCCAATGCGCCAATGCTTCGTCAAAGGTCATCGTGCCTGCGTCGCCGTGCGTGGGTGGATCAGACGGGGTGCCAAGAAACCGGGGCACGGTGCCGGGCTGCACCACGCCATCCGTTTGCACAAACGTACCACGCGCGATGTTGTGGGCATTTTGTGGCGCTTCGGTCATCGACAAAACCGGGGCAAAACACGCATCGACGTCTTCTAGGATCGACTGCCACGCATCACGGGTTTTGGTGGCAAAAATAGTCTCTAACGCGGCATGCATGGCGTCTTGGTCCGCTGCGTATTGTTGGGCAAAACGGGGATCGTCACTTAGGTTCAGTTTATCCAGCAAGGCCGCAAAAAACTGCGGTTCAATCGGGCCCAATGCAACGTACCCGCCGTCGGATGTCTCATAGCATCGGTAATACGCGGCACCACCGTTCAGCACATTGCCGCCCCGCGCGGTGTCATCCCACGCGCCGCCGGCCTTCAGCCCGTATTGCAAAACCATCATCAAGGCCGCGCCGTCGGACATGCAGGCATCGACAACTTGGCCTTCGCCGTTGGCCCGCGCGTGGGTCAATGCCGCGAGCACGCCTGTCAGCAGCATCATGCCGCCACCGGCCAGATCAGCGATGATATTTTGCGGCGGCGGTGGGGGTGCGCCCGCAGGTCCAATGGACCAAAGCGCGCCTGAAATCGCCATGTAATTCAAATCATGTCCTGCACGATTTGAAAATGGGCCGTCTTGGCCCCAACCGGTCATGCGCCCGTAAACCAGCGCGGGGTTGGACGGCGTGACATCTTGTGGCCCCAGCCCCAAACGTTCCATCACGCCGGGGCGAAACCCTTCGATCAGGATCTCTGATTTTGCGATCAACGTTTTGGCCTGACCCAATTGCGCAGGGTCGCGTAAATCCAGCGTCAACGACCGGCGTGAGCGGTCATAGAGGTTGTGTTTTTGTTCTAGTCCGAACAGCGGCGCCTGACCGGGGCGGGCAATTCGGACCACCTCGGCACCCATATCCGCCAGCATCATCGCACAGAACGGGGCAGGGCCAAGACCGGCCATTTCCACCACGCGCACGCCGCGCAAAGGGCCGTTGCGATCAAGCATTGTCCGAGATGCTTTTCATGGCGGCAAGGAAGGCTGCGACCTCTTCGGCGGAATTGTAGTGGCACATCGACACGCGCACTGCGGCGGGCAGGCCCAGAGGCGTCAGGATGTTGCCGGAATAGTGGTCGGCTTTGCGAATGTGCGTGCGGATGCCGCTGGTGTTCAGCTGGTCAACGATGTCTAGTGCGGGGACGTTTTCAAGCGCGAAACACACAAGCCCCTCGCGCGCGGGGTTGTCAGCGCCCCCGATGATCGTAACGCCCGGCAGGTCGTTCAATCCGGGCAAATTGCCAGTGCCGTTCAGCATCGTATCGGTCAGGGTTTTCTCGTGCGCTTTGATCGCGGCCCCTGCTGCTTCGATCCGCGTGCGCCGATCTGTGGCATCAGATACTTCGCCGCCCAGCCAGTCGAAATAGCTGACAACATCGGAAAATGTGGCATAGGCGCCGGTGTCGCGCGTGCCCATTTCCCAGTTTTCAAGCGGGCCATCAATCAGCGCCTCTAGCGGCAATTGCGACAAGCGATCTGACGCCCACGCGACGCCGTAACCGTGCCGCGAAAACACTTTGTACGGCGACACGATGTAGCCATCCACGTCGCAGGCCGCGATGTCGATCAACCCGTGGCTGGCGTGCTGGATGCCGTCGATGATGATGAAGCAATCGGGCGAAACCGCGCGAATGGCAGCGGCGATGCTGGCCACGTCAATCGCCATACCTGTGACCGGCGAGGTGTGCAGGATCGTGGCGACCCGAACGTCGGGTGTCATCAGCGCGGTGTAGGCGTCTGGCGTGACGAGGCCGGTCGCGTCGTCGTGTGGAACGCTGACATGGGATTTACCAGCCGCCTTTGCCCAATGCTGCGCCGCACTGCGCGATGCGGGGTGTTCAACGGTTGAGCCGATCACAGACCCGTCGGGCGTGCCCATCACTGCTGTGCGGATCAAGCGGTAGGTCAATTCTGTGCCGCTTTCGCCGACGAAAAACTGGCCGGAAGACGCGTTAAAGAACGTCGCCATGTCTGCCTTGGCGGTTTTGATGATGTTCACCAACGCCTCGGCGGCGGCATTCGCGCGGCCTTGATTGTCAGGGATCGCAGCGAACTTGGCAGAGGTTTCAACCACAGAATTCAGCGTCAGCGCACCGCCGGCGTTTTCGAAAAAGATGCGCGGGCCGGAAAATGGGCACGCGTTGACATGCGCAAAGCGGCTGCGAATGTCGTTCATCAGGGTATCGGTAAAGTGCGCCATGGGTCTGTTCCTCAGTTTTTCTCATTTCTTTGCCGAACTGCTGTCAAAGGCAATGGAAATGTTTACGAGGGCTTGACCTTACAGTTACTGGAACCCTTATGTAGACCATATCATAGATTGGATATGCGATGGCTCAGACGACATTTGATATTTCGGGAATGCACTGCGCAAGCTGTGTGGGTCGGGTTGAACGGGCATTGCTTGCGATGCCTGGCGTGGTGACGGCGCATGTGAACCTGGCGCTGGACGAAGCCGTGGTCGAAGGGCTGCCTGACAGCGCGGCAGAGGCGCGGATTGCTAGCGGGATCACGCAAGCGGGCTACCCTGCGCGGATCAAAGTTGCAGGGGCAGGGCGCGCAGAAAAGACCGCGCAGAAACAAGCCGAGATCGCAACGCTTGGGCGCATGACGCTGATTGCCGCGATGCTGACGCTGCCGGTGTTCTTGGTCGAAATGGGCGGCCATGCCTTGCCGTCAATTCACCACTGGATCGCAGGCACAATCGGGCAAACCAACAGCTGGCTGATCCAAGCGGTGTTGATCACCGTCGTGATGGTGTGGCCGGGGCGTGATTTTTATCTGCGCGGTCTGCCGGCCTTGTTCAAAGGCGCGCCTGACATGAACGCGCTGGTAGCCATCGGCACCTTGGCCGCGTGGGGCTATTCGATGGTCGCGTTGTTTGCACCCACCGTTCTGCCGATTGGCACCGCGGCGGTTTATTTCGAAGCGGCGGGCGTCATCGTGACGTTGATCCTTTTGGGCCGCTACCTAGAGGCGCGCGCCAAAGGGCGGACCGGTGACGCAATCGCGAAACTGGTTGGCTTGCGCCCAACAACCGCGACAGCGCGACGCGGCGCGGCGTGGGTGCAGATCGCCGCGGATCAGATCGTTATCGGGGATGAACTACAGGTTGCCCCGGGCGAAACCATCCCGGCCGACGGTGTCGTGATCGAGGGGCAATCCTACGTGAACGAAAGTATGATGACGGGCGAACCTGTGCCGGTTCAAAAGGGCACAGATGCGCGGATCATTGGCGGCACGCTGAACACCACTGGCAGCTTGATCTTGCGCGTCAGTCACGTGGGCGAGGCCAGCGTTCTGGCGCAAATTATCCGCATGGTCGAAGACGCCCAAGGTGCGCGTTTGCCGGTTCAGGAACTGGTTAACCGCATCACGCTTTGGTTCGTGCCTGTGGTCATGGCGCTGGCGCTATTGACGGTTTTGGGGTGGCTGGTTTTTGGCCCTGATCCTGCGCTGCGATTTGCCTTGGTTGCCGGTGTCAGCGTCTTGATCGTGGCCTGTCCCTGCGCGATGGGTCTGGCCACACCGACATCAATCATGGTTGGGACAGGGCGCGCCGCACAAATGGGTGTACTGTTTCGCAAAGGTGACGCGCTGCAATCGCTGCAATCGGTCCGCACGATTATGTTCGACAAAACCGGCACGCTGACAATGGGGCACCCAGATGTCACCGATCTCAGCTATGTTGACGGGGCAGATGCTGCCAAAGTGTTAGCAGATGTCGCCGCAGTCGAGGCCAGATCAGAGCACCCGATTGCCAAGGCGATTGTCGCGTATGCGACGGCGCGGGACCTCACAATTCCCAAAGCTCAGGAGTTCGAGGCCGTCATTGGATACGGAGCAAAAGCCAGCGTCGACGGGCGTTTGGTACTTGTCGGCACGGCGCGTTTCATGGCTGAAAATGATGTGCCGATCGCCGCCTTGAAAGCCGACAGCGATGCATGGACCGCTCAGGGCAAAACGCTGGTTTTTGTGGCGACAGACGGCAAAGTTCAGGCCTTGCTTGCGGTTTCTGATGCGTTGAAACCCACCACGACCCAAGCGCTGAACGCTTTGCATGGCATGGGCATCAAGCTTGCGATGATCACAGGTGATACCCAAGCATCGGCCAACGCGATTGCGGCGGAACTGCCGCTTGATCACGTGCTGGCAGAGGCGCTGCCGGATCAAAAACTGGCCGTGCTCAAGCAGATGCAGGGGCCAGTCGCCTTTGTCGGTGACGGGATCAATGACGCGCCGGCACTGGCGGCGGCGGACGTCGGTATCGCGGTCGGCACCGGCACCGACATTGCCATCGAGGCGGCAGATGTAGTTCTGATGTCCGGCGATCTGTTGGCCGTCGTCAACGCCGTGCAGATCAGCAAACATACGATGCGCAACATCCGTCAAAACCTGTTCTGGGCCTTTGCCTACAACAGCCTTTTGATCCCTGTGGCGGCGGGCGTTTTCTATCCGCTGTTTGGGGTTTTGTTGTCACCAGCGCTCGCGGCGGGGGCCATGGCCTTGTCCAGCGTGTTTGTGTTGTCCAACGCATTGCGCTTGCGCTGGGTCCAGCCCGCAACCCAGAAACAGGAGGCGTAGATGAACATCGGTGACGTCGCGGCCCAATCAGGTCTGCCCAGCAAAACCATCCGCTATTACGAAGAAATCGGCTTGGTCAAACCTGCGCGTGATCCAAATGGATACCGGTCTTTTTCAGATGCCAATGTGCATGTTTTGACCTTTGTCGCCCACGCCCGTGCGTTGGGGTTTTCCATCGATGATTGCCGCCAGTTGGTTGCGCTGTGGGAAAATCAATCGCGGGCCAGCGCGGATGTTCGGGCCTTGGCGCAATCCCATTTGCAGCAGATCGAAACCAAGATTGCAGACCTCGAGGCGATGCGCGCCACCCTGTCGGATTTGATACGCGACTGCGCTGGCAACACCCGCCCCGATTGTCCGATCCTTGAACGTCTTGCCGATCAATCATAGGGTCGGCGCAACCACCCAAAAGGACGTGACCATGAGCATGACTGACCCCTGTATTATCTGTGTCGCGATCACGGGCTCTGTGCCGACAAAGGCCGAAAATCCGGCCGTGCCTGTCACCGTGTCTGAGCAAATCGAATCAACACACGCCGCCTTTGAGGCCGGTGCCAGCATTTGCCACGCCCACGTGCGCAACGACGACGAAACGCCCAGTTCCGATCCGGAAAAATTCGCAGTGCTCAAAGAAGGTGTCGAAAAACATTGCCCCGGCATGATTATCCAACTGTCGACGGGCGGGCGATCAGGCGCAGGCAAAACCCGGGGCGGTATGTTGTCGCTACGTCCGGACATGGCGTCGCTGTCGGTAGGGTCCAACAATTTCCCCACGCGGGTCTATGAAAACCCGCCTGATTTGGTGGATTGGCTGGCTGCCGAGATGGTCAAATACGACGTAAAACCCGAAATCGAAGCATTTGACCTAAGCCATATTTTCCGCGCTGCAGACCTGCACGCCAAGGGCCAGATCGCCGCAACGCCTTACGTGCAATTTGTGATGGGCGTGAAAAACGCGATGCCGGTGGATCGCCAAGTGTTTGATTTCTATTTGGAAACCGTGGAACGACTGTTCCCTGGCGCGCCGTGGTGTGCGGCTGGAATCGGGCGTGACCAGATCACGGTGAACGATTGGGCCGTGTCAAATGGCGGGCACGCACGGACCGGACTAGAGGACAACGTCCGGTTCGATAAAGACCGGCTCGCGTCGTCGAATGCAGCCTTGGTAGAACGGGTTGTCGGGCTGTGCGCCCAATACGAACGTGCCGTTGCGACGCCCCAACAAGCACGGGCACTGTTGGGGTTAAGGTAGCGAACAGGCTTTACACCTTGGCCGCATCTTTCATCGCGTCTTCGCCTTTTTTCCAAAGGTTGCCTTGCCACAATTCCTCAAGACCGGTTTCGCCACTGGCCCCTTTGGTCGTCAGGTAGTCGAAATACGAGGTAGGTTTGTGACCTGTCAGATTGTAGAAATCGGGGCTACAGCGCGTGTAAAATCCGTTTGTCAGATATTCAAAGAATTCTGCCCGTGTCGCGCCGAAATCCGCTTCGAAATCGACCATCGATTGGGCGCGGTATTCGATGGTTTTACCCATCGCGCGGCCTAAATCAGCGCCGATTTCCGACATGGATTGCGGGGCAGGGCCGGTGATGTCGTAAAACTTGTTCGTGTGCCTGTCTGGCCCTTCGGATAACACAACAGCCGCAGCTTCGGCGATGTCGCGGGTGGCGACAAACGAATTGCGCATGTCGCCCAAGGGGTTTGAAAACCAGCCTTCGCGATCAATGTTCTCGCAGTCGGTTTTCAGCAGGTGGTTCATGAAAAAGTTGTTGCGCAGTGCTGTGACATTCAGGCCTTCGTCGATCATTGCTTTTTCGCCCCACCAATAGTGTTGCAACATCAACGGAATGCCTGCGCCTGTGCGCGATGCGTGCTGATCCGCGACGTAGGACGCGGTGTTGGTGTCGGCCCCCATGCAGCTGACGCGCACGACGTGTTTGATTTGATCGCGTCGCTTGCCCAGCTCTTTGGCAAACGCCAGATGGCCTTGCAACATCGGATCAAGCGAGGCTGAATAGACCGCACTGACACCCGCAAGGGCGGTGGCCCATGTGCCTGGATCCGAGAGATCAAATTTCACCACTTCGTCCGCGCCAAGCGCCAAAAGGCTGTCGGCTTTGGCTTCGCTAAAGTAGCACGCGCGCACAATAAATGCGGGATCCGTGGCAAGGCGCGCCACCAGTTCTTTGCCGATGCGGCCAGTGGCAGAGGTGATCAGAACGGTCTGTTGGGGCATTTGGATCGCTTTCAGGCGTAGGGTTTTCAGGTAAGAATGGAGGGCAAGTTTTAGTCGTCGTAGGCCGCGTCGACGATGATCTCGACCTTTAGTTCTGCGCGCGCCAGTTTTGCCTCGCCGCAGGCGTGGGCAGGGGCGTGACCTTCGGGCACCCATGCGTTCCAGACTTCGTTCAGCCCGTTAAAATCGCTCATGTCCGCCAGCCAGATGGTGGCGCGCAACATCTGTTCGCGTGACGAGCCTGCTTTGATCAGCAGCGCGTCGAGGCGGCGCAGACATTCGATGGTTTGGTCCTCGATCGTTGCCCCTTCGCCGACCTGGCCAGTGATGTAGGCAACGCCGCGATGTTTCACAATTTTTGAGGACCGCGCCCCCGTTTCAATCCGTTCAATCATGTTTTGTCTTTCTGTAAAAGTGTGAGGGTTCTAAGCGTCTTTGCTCTTTAAACGACTGCGGTGGCCCTTGGGCGTTTCGCCGTATCGGGTCTGGAAATGACGGGTAAAGACCTCGTTCGAATTGAACCCGCTGGCCATGGCAACCTGCATGATGCCAAGGTCGGTTTCCATCAGCAGCGATCTTGCGCGATCTAGTCGAATGTTGCGGTAGGTTTGCGCGGGGGCCTCGTTCAGCAACTGTTTGAATTGACGCTCCATCTGACGGCGTGAAATGCTGGCAAGCTCGGCAAGGTCTTCGAGCGCAAGGGGTTCTTCGATGTTGGCATACATCGCCCGCAAAACGCCAAGCACCCGTGGATTGCGCGAACTGATCGCCTTGGCGATGGACGAACGTTGCTCTGTGCGCGAAGAAATATCCGGCCCGTTCAGACACATATCCGAGACCGCGATTGCAAAATCCTGACCGTAATCCTGCGCGATGATCGAAATCATCATTTCGGTTGATGCAGCGCCGCCACCACAGGTCAGTAAATCGCCGTCCTGTTCATAGCGGTGGCTGGTCGGGGTCAGATCGGGGAAGGCTTCGATAAAGCCCGGTTGGTTTTCCCAATGCAACGTGAACCGTTTGTTTTTCAGCACGCCTGCGCGCGCAAGTGTCGAGGCCCCCGTGCAAATGCCGCCGACCTTGCCACCAAAACGCACATGACGCCGCACGCTATCCAGCACGTTTTGCGTTGCAACTTTGGTGCCTTGGTTGCCGGCGCAAACAAACAGATAGGTGTCGGTTTCCAGATCACGCAGCGCGCCATGAACACCGGCGTCAATCCCCGAAGATGACCGAACGGCATCCCCGTCTTCGGACAAAACGACCCAGCCGTACAGAGGTTTCTGGGAAAGTTGATTGGCGATGCGCAGCGGATCTAATGCGGCACTAAACGCCAGCAACGTGAATTCTGGCAGCAGCAGAAACCCAAACCAACGGGTGTCTTTTGGATGCGCCACCGGATAGGTGAATGCGCCTGTGGGCACCAGATCGGGCCGCGTTGGACCGGGGCGCACAGGCGTGGTCATGGGTTAGCTGTGGGTGCCAAGCAGCATCGGAAACCAGTCCTCGCGCAGCCGCTGACCCGCTTGCATGTTGTGGCCGGGAAACGGTGGCGACGTAGGGCCGGGCCGTTCGACGTAGCGCGCATCATCGCCAATCAACCGCAGCGAAAACGCCCGTCTGCGCGACGTGCTTTCGTTGCCGCGCGCGCCGTGCAATGTCTTGAAATTGAACGCAACTGCGTCCCCGGGTTCCATATCCCATTCGCGCACGTCCATGGCTTCGGCGTCGGGGTCAGGCACCTGCATGTAGTCGTCGTCGTTGGGATAAAAGCTGGTTTCAGCCAGCCAGCGCGTCGGCAAAACCGGTTTTTCCCAACGGTGTGATCCAGCCACGCAGCGCAAGGATGCCTGTTTCACTGGATCAAGCGGCGACCAAAAGCTGACGGTTTGTTCGCCCTCGACAAAGTAATACGGGCTGTCTTGGTGCCACGGCGTTGGCTTTGAGGTGCCGGGTTCTTTGACCAGAACATGATCGTGAAACATCTGCACGGTTTTTGATTTCATCAGCTCGGCTGCGACCGCTGCTGCGGGTGAGGCATGGATCGCGTCGCGAAATTCGGAAATCCGCGTCCAGTTGCAATAGTCGTCAAAGAACCGACCGCCTTCGCCAGCGTGCAGATTTTCGGCGGCATAAGGCCCCGGTTCAGCCATGTTGCGTTCAACACCCGCGCGCAGTTGTTCGACTTGGTCCTTGAACAAACCACGCACAAGAACGGCACCATCGGTGTGGTAATCCTGGATGTGCTGCGGGGTCAAAAGCGGATGCGTCATGTTCGTGCTCCTTGCCAAATGTTGGATTCAATCCGCCCGCGCATTGCGCATCCACACGACGATTTTACCGCGGTTTTCGGCGGTCATCGTTGCGATGGCATTTGGTGGCGGCATGGCCGTGCTAAGGCCTGCGTGCATGTAAATTTTGTCGGCATACCGCGCCACATCGCTTTGCGTTTCCAGCACCACGCCCTTGGGTGCCCAACGAAGACCATCCCAACTAGGTTCGCGTGCGTGGCACATCGAGCAATTGCCAAGGACGACATCATACGCGTCCTCGAACCCTTTGGCGGATACGAATTTTTGCTCGTACGGCGTCAGCGCGCGCGCCTCGGCTTCTTCATACGTGTCACCACCCGGAACAGAGGAAAGCCACGCGATGATGATCATCAAAATGACCGTCACGGCCCATGTCCAATGCGGACCTTGGCCTGTGGCATGCATCGTGTTGAAATAATGCCGGATCGTGACGCCGGTCAAGAAAATCAGGCTGGCAATGATCCAGCTGTATTCGGTGCCAAAGGCCAGCGGATAGTGATTGGACAGCATCAAAAACACGACGGGCAGCGTCAGATAATTGTTGTGGGTCGATCGCAGCTTGGCAATCTTGCCATATTTCGCATCCGGCGTGCGGCCGGCCATCAGGTCAGCAACAACAATGCGTTGGTTCGGCATGATCTGAAAGAACACGTTGCCGGTCATGATCGTGGCGGTAAACGCGCCCAAATGCAGCAGCGCCGCACGACCGGTAAAAATCTGATCGTAGCCCCACGCCATGATCACAAGGATCACAAACAGCAACAGCATCAACAGGGTCGAATGTTCACCCAGCTTGGATTTGCACATGAAATCATACGCGATCCAACCGATGGTCAAAGAGCCACCCGAGATCAGGATGCCTTGGAACAGCGACAAGTCCGCCTTTGTCGGATCGAGCAAAAACAGCTCGCCTCCGACCCAATAGACGATCATCAGCAGCGCAGCACCCGACACCCACGTGATGTAGCTTTGCCATTTGTGCCAGATCAGATGCTCGGGCATATTTTCAGGCGCGACCAGATATTTCTGGATGTGGTAAAATCCACCGCCGTGCACCTGCCATTCTTCGCCATGCACACCTGTCGGCATGTTGGGGGCCTTTTTCAAACCTAGATCAAGCGCTATGAAAAAGAACGACGCCCCTATCCACGCCATCGCTGTGACGACATGAAGCCAGCGCACAGCAAAGGCGATCCAGTCCCAAATGACTGCAAAATCATACATAGCAACCTCCTAAGGTCGGAATTAGCGACGTTCCACCGCGATACTATCCACAGTTTCGCCCGCGTCTATGGCTTGGTTTGCGTACAGGTAGCGAATGGCACGCCCTGTCTGCTGTCACGTCTTTGGCCGTTTCACAACAAAAAGAGCCAAGCTTTGTTGTAAAACAGCATCCTTGTCCGCGCGCCCTAAATCATCGTTGGTTTCAAGATGGGCTTTTGTAGCGCCAGATTTCGTATATCAGTGGTCCAAACTCAGCCAACGAAACTGCCTCAGCTAGGAAGTCATATGTTTCTGAAAAATGCATGGTACGTCGCCGCCTGGAGCGAAGAAATTGTGAACGAGTTGCAGCAGGTCAAAGTGCTGGGCGAAAAAATCTGCATGTTCCGCACCGACGACGGCGAAGTTATCGCGATGGAGGACGCCTGTCCGCACCGCAAATTGCCGCTGTCCAAAGGCCGGATCAAAGACAACAACATCGAATGCGGCTATCACGGCTTGATGTTTGATTGCGCGGGTCAATGCGTTTGGGCCCCGGGGGGCGGGCGCATCCCGTCGGCGGCGCGCGTACGTCCGTTTCCTGTGCACGAAAAATATGGGCTGATCTGGATCTGGATGGGCAATGCTGCAATCGCCGACCCCGAAGACATCATTGATATCGCGAACTTTGATAGCCCTGAATGGGGCATCAATCGTGGTGCCGCGATGGAGCTGAACTGCAACTATCTGCTGATGTGCGACAACTTGCTGGACCCCACGCACGTCGCATGGGTGCATCAAAGTTCGTTCGCCGCCGCCGCCACAAAAGACACACCGCTGCGGGTGACCAAGACCGACAATGGCGTCATTGTTCATCGCTGGATGATGAATCACGAACCGGCGCCGTTCTACAAAAAGGTTGTCGAATTCGAGGGCAATTGCGACCGCCTGCAGCACTATGAGGTCCGCTATCCAAGCCATGCGTTGGTGCGCGCTGTGTTCACGCCGGCAGGGACGGGCGGCGTCGATGGGCCGCTGCACGAGAACACATTCATCATGGACAGCTACAATTTCATGACCCCGACGACCGAAACCGAAACGCGGTATTACTGGTTCCAACTGCGCAATATTCGCCCCGACGACGAAGCCCTGTCAAAGATGATGTCCGAAGACGTGCAGCACGCGTTTGAAGAGGACCGCGCTGTGTTGGATCAAGTGCAGATCGGCATGAGCGAAAAAACCTCGCCGCACATTGATCTGGGCATCGACGCAGGCCAACTGCGGTTCCGCCGTCAACTAGAAGCGATGATCGCAGAAGAAGCGATGGTGGACGCCAAGATGAGCCAGTAGGGCGCTGTCTTCGCTCTCATCCCGCATCCCTGCAAAGACAACGATGAAGGTTTGAGTGCTTCAACACAAAAAGAAGTGCAATGTCAGATCATGAACCAAGCGCAGAAATCCCAAGCAGCCGCAGATTCTGTCGGAGCGGCAAACCATGATTGATGCGGCATTCAGTCATCGACGACGCAAAAACAATGTTGGCGACTTGGCCTGTTCGCCCGGCAACTACCTAAATCTTGGCACCCACGGTTTTTTTGATTTCTCAGAAGACACACCAGACTGCAAATTGGCGATTTTAGGCGGTTGTCAAGTTTTTCAAGAGTGCGTTTCCTCGTGCGTCTACAAAACGGCAGGGGCAGATAAACGCGTGGTCTGGGGCGTCGGACTATCTGCAAAGGATAGAAAGAGCGTAGAATCCGATCTTTTGGACGCCAGCTGCGCGTTGGTTTCAACCCGGAATTGGGGTGTAGAGGGGTGCGAATATGTGCCGTGCGCATCGGCAATGTCACTTTTGTTTGATGCTCCTGCGGACCCGACGCGCGACGTCGTTTTGTTCTCGCATGCCAGAAAATCCGAACATCTACAGCGGGTTAAAGGCATTCCAGAACTCAGCAACGATACCGGAACAATGGAGGACGCAATCGCATTTCTTGCCAGTGCTGAAACAGTCGTGACAAATTCATACCACGGCACCTATTGGGCTATGTATTTGGGGCGCCGTGTTCTTTGCCTGCCTTTTAATCAAAAATTTCAATCCTTTCGCCAGAACCCGATTATGGCAGCGCCAGATGATTGGTCCGATCAGATCAAACATGCCGAACGGCGCAGTGGCGTTCTAGAAGACGCCCGTTTTCACAATTCTCAGCTCTACGAAAAAGTCTGTAACTTATCCTGAATTCCGCGAAACCCTTCTAGCGACACAACAAGGCAGCCGTTCATCAGGTGATCTAAATTTACATAATTAGCATTATACATCATCCAGATGTCGCCGCAGAAATTATGCGTTCATACAATTCACAATTGACAAAATGCATCACCCCAATATCATTAGCATACTAATGATAGTTAGGGGCACACGTGAGCTATAACAGTCCGACCGATTTGGCCTCTGCTTTGGCATTGGCAGCAAAGGCGCACCAAACGGTGATCGCCGGCGGCACAGATGTGTACCCCGCCAGCCGCCAAGGGCGTCCGCCACAAAGCCTGCTAGACGTGACGCGCATTCCCGACCTGACAAGCATCGCCCATTTAGACGATCACATCCGTATCGGTGCTGCCGTCAATTGGACGCAGATCATCAACGCAAATCTGCCTGCAGCTTTTGATGCGCTGAAACAGGCCGCGCGCGAAGTCGGCAGCGTGCAAATCCAAAACTCTGGCACGATTGGTGGCAACCTTTGCAACGCATCGCCAGCCGCTGATGGGGTGCCGCCGCTTTTAACGCTGGATGCATCACTCGAAGTGAGCAGCCTTGCACGCGGGCCACGGATCATGCCGCTCGGTGACTTTATCACAGGACCACGTTCAACCGAGCTACAAGCCGACGAATTGGTCACAGCTGTGCTGGTCCCGAACCCGGATGCGAATGCGAAATCCGCTTTTGAGAAACTAGGCAGCCGCAAATATCTGGTGATCTCGATCACGATGACCGCCGCTCAGATAACATGCGATGACGCAGGCAAAATTGCACAGGCCCGTGTCGCGGTTGGAGCCTGTTCGGCAGTGGCGCAACGCCTCCTTGATCTGGAGGCCAGTTTAATTAGCAAAATCCCACAAGACGTGCACGTTGCGCGGCACCATCTGGCCCCCTTGTCCCCGATCGATGATGTTCGTGGCAGCGGTGAATTCCGTCTGGATGTTGTGGCCGAACAATGCGTACGCGCGATCAAACGGGCGGCATTGGCATGACACAGACAACCGAATTCAACCTTGATGGCCGTGCAATCAGCGTGACCCCAAATGTTGGCGAACGCCTGTCAGAAACGCTGCGCGAACGCCTGGGCGCGCGCGATGTCAAGGTCGGCTGCAACGCCGGTGATTGCGGCGCCTGCACGGTTTTGATTGACGGCGCGCCGGTTTGCGCCTGCCTGACCCCGTCCCAGCAGGTCGCTGGCAAGACTGTCGAAACCCTGCGCGGATTGCACGGTGATGACCCGATCGCGGCGCAGCTTGCCCAGCGTTTTCATGACCACGGGGCGGCGCAATGCGGAATTTGCACGCCGGGAATGATGGTCGCAGCCGTCGCGTTGTTGCGCGCAACGCCGCATCCAAACGAGGACCAAGTCAAAGACGCATTGGGTGGTGTTTTGTGCCGCTGCACGGGTTATCGCAAAATCATCGACGCGGTGATGGGCAAGGCCGCCTTTGCGCAAGACACGGCCGGACTGGTCGGGGATTCCATCC
This sequence comes from Ascidiaceihabitans sp., assembly GCA_029251465.1. Taxonomy (GTDB): domain Bacteria; phylum Pseudomonadota; class Alphaproteobacteria; order Rhodobacterales; family Rhodobacteraceae; genus Ascidiaceihabitans. The sequence goes on along the minus strand of JAQXDI010000086.1, from coordinate 28,619 downwards.
GCCGGTTGGACGGTTCAGGCAAAACCGCAGGCACCGAGGCATTTGGCGATGACGTGGCACCAGCTGGCACGCTTGAGCTGTTGATCATCCGCTCCCCCTACCCTCGCGCACGATTTGAACTGGGCGATTTGGCGGCATTTGTACACGCGAACGAGGGCCTCGTCGCCACACTGACGGCGGCGGATATCAAAGGACAAAACGCGTTTGGGGTCATTCCCGCCTTTGTCGACCAACCTGTATTTGCCGAAACCGAAACCCGCTTTCGAGGCGAAGCAGTGGCGGCAGTGATCGGCACATCCGACGCACTACGACTTTTGTCGCCAGATGATTTCCCCGTTTCATGGACGGAACTAGACGCCGTCCAAGACGTGCACGCAGCCCAGCACACCGCCCAAGCGCCGCTTCATGACGGGCGCGCGCAGAACGTCATGTGCGGCGGATTTGTTGCCTGCGGTGACGCGGCCAAAACCGTCAACAAAGCGGAAATATCCGTCACAGGGCACTACAAAAGCGGCTTTGTCGAACACGCCTACATCGAACCCGAAGCTGGCTTTGCGCAAATGGTGAACGGGCGCGTTGAAATTCATGCATGCACCCAAGCACCGGTGATGGATCTTGAGGCGCTCGAGATCATCTTGGGTATGGACCGATCACAAATCAGGATCATTCCAACCGGTGTTGGTGGTGGTTTTGGATCAAAATTGGACATCAGCGTGCAGCCCTATCTGGCCCTTGCAACGCTGAAAACCGGCAAGCCCGTGCGCCTAACCTACAGCCGCTCGGAATCGATGCAGAGCACGACAAAACGGCACCCCTCTGACATCACGCTGCGGATTGGGGCGGACAAAACTGGCAAAATCACCGGCTTTGATTTCCTCGGGCTTTTTGACACAGGGGCTTACGCCAGCTGGGGTCCAACCGTCGCTAATCGCGTGCCTGTGCATGCCTCTGGCCCCTATCAGATCGCCGACTATCGTGCTGAATCCAAAGGTATTCACACCAACAATCCGCCTGCGGGCGCGTTTCGCGGATTTGGCGTACCGCAGTCTGCAATCGCACAAGAAAGCCTGTTCGACAGTTTGGCAGAAAAACTGGGCATGGACGCCTTGGAATTCCGCATTCTCAACGCGCTGGAAAACGGCGCGCCCACTGTCTGCGGGCAAGTGTTTGACCAAGGTGTCGGCATCAAAGCATGCCTCAAAGCGTTGCGCGCGCCATGGGCCGCCGAAAACCGCGCCGCCCAAGATTTCAACGCGCAGAGCGACACTGTCAAACGTGGCGTTGGCATCGCGGCGGGCTGGTACGGCTGTGGCAACACGTCACTACCAAATCCGTCGACCATCAAATCGGGCATCCGCGCAGACGGCACAGTTGTGCTGCACCAGGGCGCGATGGACATCGGCCAAGGCGCCAACACCGTCATCGCGCAAATCTTTGCCACAGCCCTCGGCGTGCCCGTATCGCAGATCGAACTGATCGGCCCCGACACCGACGTGACACCGGACGCGGGCAAAACATCAGCCTCGCGCCAGACCTACGTTTCAGGCAATGCCGCGCGGTTGTCCGGCGAGGCGTTGCGCGCTTTGATCCTATCAAAAATGAACGCAGGCCCCGACACAACGCTGACCATTGGCGACGGGTGCATCAAAGCTGATGAGCAATCCTTTGATTTGTTGACCCTCACTCCGGACCCAGAAGGCTACGTTTTACGCGCAATTGAAACCTATGATCCGCCGACCAAACCGCTGGATGAAAATGGCCAAGGCGAACCCTACGCGCAATTCGGGTACGCCGCGCACCTTGTCGTGGTTGACGTCGACACGGCCTATGGCACTGTCAAACCTGTCAAATTTGTTGCGGCCCACGACGTCGGTCAGGCGATCAATCCGATGTTGGTCGAAGGCCAAGTTGAGGGCGGTATTGCCCAAGGGCTCGGCATGGCGCTGATGGAAGAATACATTCCCGGGCGCACAGAAAACCTGCACGACTACCTGATCCCCACAATCGGGGACATGCCGCCGGTGCAAACGATCATCATCGAAGAACCGGATGCGCACGGGCCTTTTGGGGCCAAAGGGCTGGGCGAACACGTGTTAATACCGACCGCGCCCGCCATCCTGAACGCGATCTACAACGCCACTGGCGCGCGGATCACAACCGTGCCTGCGACACCGGATCGTGTGCGCGCAGCCATCAAAGGTTTGAGCAATGAATGATCGTGTAGAACCTGAAAAAATCCGCTGCGACGCCTGCCCCGTGATGTGCTTTATCGCGGATGGCAAGATCGGAGCCTGTGATCGTTACGCAAACCATGGCGGCGATTTGGTGCGGCTAGACCCGTTGACGATTTTGCACGGCACGGAACAAAAACTGGTGCCGTTTTTGCCCGACGACGACCTTGAATGGAACGGCGACATCGTCAAAGGCGAACGTACATTTGTGACAGCAGTCGGCGCGGGCACCACCTATCCCGACTACAAACCAGCCCCGTTTATCGTCAGCCAAGAGATCGACGGCGTCGACATGGTGACCGTCGTGACCGAAGGGATTTTTTCGTACTGCGGTGTAAAAATCAAGATAGACACGGACCGTCACATTGGCAACGAACGCGATGTTGTACGGGTAGACGGCGAACCGGTCGGGCATGTGATGACCACCGAATACGGATCGAAAATGCTGTCATTGGGTGGGGTTGATCACCTGACAGGCGGGTCCAAAAAAGAAGGGCGCGTGACCTGCGATGCTCTGCTGCGGCTGTGCAACGTGCAAGCTGTTGAACTGGTGATTGGCGAAAACGACCACGCTGTCAGCGTTACGGTCCAAGCCGGCCAAGCGCCGATCATTGACGGGGCACCGGAAAAATTGATGCGCGTCGGGTGTGGGTCCGCAACCATCGGAATGTTCGCCAAACAATGGCGCGATCACGTCGATGACGTTGTGGTTGTGGATGACCACATCACCGGTGTTTTGTCAGAACATCAGGCGGGCAAAATGCTTGATATCCCGCCAACTGGGATCAAGATCAAAGGACGCCGTTCGACGCCCGGCCGCTATTTTCAAGTCGCCGAACCCGGAACGGGATGGGGCGGCACGGACATCCAGGATCCGCTGTCGATCCTTGGCCCCTACAACCCCAAAGTCGCATGGGCTGGTCAACGTCTGCTGATGGTTTCAACCACGGGCGAACAGTTTGCGTATTACGAACTTGACGCTGATCTGGTGCCGCAACGTGCTGAAATGCCGCCCGCTGTCCTCGCTTCGACTGAGCGGATCGCGGAAAACTGCGAACCTTCAATTTGCTCGGTTCTGTTCATGGGTGGTGCCGGTGGCAGCCTGCGATCCGGCGTGACAGAGAACCCAGTGCGCCTGACCCGCTCGGTCAAAGATGCGTTGACCCACGTGTCGTGTGGCGGCGCGCAGACCTACGTTTGGCCCGGCGGCGGCATCACCGTGATGGTCGATGTGTTGGACATGCCTGCGATGTCGTTCGGCTACGTGCCGACCCCTGCTTTGGTCGCGCCTGTCGAATTTTCAATGCGCCTAAGCGACTATGCGGCCTTGGGCGGGCACATGGACGAGGTGCGCAAGGTGGCGGACATATCTGGCCCGTCTCGCAAGATCCCGCAGGCCAGCAAGGGCCACGATCCGATGGCACCCGCCAACTACCGCTGGTCGGACAAGACCCCCTGATGGACGCACAAGCACATATTTTGCCCTGTGGCACGCGCCTGCATTTGCAGCACGGACCTATCGATCTAATCATCGGTGCGGACGGGGATCGCACTGCGGCTTTTCGCGCAGCACGGACCCGTTTCGAAACCGTGCTACAAGAATTGATGGGCGAAATTTCAGACCTGCGCCGCCCCTTAACCCGCGACAGTGCCCACCCTCAGGGTCAGATCGCCAAACGCATGGATGCCGCCGCACGCCCGTTTGCGCAGGACCGGTTTGTGACGTGCATGGCGGCTGTTGCTGGCGGCGTGGCTGATACGATCCTAACGGCGATGACCGCACACGCGGAACTGTCGCGCGCCTACGTCAACAACGGCGGCGATATCGCGATCCACCTTGGGGCGGATCAGCATTTTACCACCGCGATGACCGGGCATGACGGTTCGGCACTGGGGCGCATCAAGATCAAAGACACCGACCCCGTTCGTGGCATCGCAACCAGCGGGCGGCATGGGCGCAGTCATTCCTTGGGCATCGCCGACAGCGTGACGGTTCTGGCCAAATCAGCCGCCGCCGCAGACGTCGCAGCAACCTTGCTCGCGAACGCCGTCGATCTGCCAAATCACCCGAACGTAACCAGAATGCCTGCTTGTGATATCGACGAGACCTCTGATCTAGGCGACCGTTTGGTCGTGACCAACTGCGAACTCTTTGCGCAAAGCGACCTGAATTCTGCCCTTGCAGCGGGGCTCAAAACCGCAGAGAATTTTCGGGCCAAACACCTGATTTGTGGTGCTGCATTGTTCCTGCAAGGGGCCAACGTCGCCACACGCACATCCCAGCTCTTTCGCCTTCAAAGGACCCCAGAACATGCCTGACGTCAAACTACGCAAACTGCTGACCTCGGTCGAAGAGGTCTATCACGAAGGCGGCCCACGCGCCGACATACCGCAACGCCGCGCCGCCGTTCTGGCCATCATCGAAAACCCGTTTGCCGGTCGCTATGAACCCGAAATCCAAGGGTTCATGGAAGACCTCAAACCGCTTGGCCTGTCCATGGCGCAAAAACTGTTGGACCTGTTGGGCGGCGCTGACGCCATCGAAGGCTACGGCAAAGGCGCGATGATCGGTGCCGCAGGTGAACTGGAACACGGCGCACTCTGGCATGCCCCAGGTGGGTATGCGATGCGCGAACTGTTGGGCGACGCAAACGCGATTGTACCGTCCTCGAAAAAGGTCGTGGGTGTCGGCGGACGCTTGGACATTCCGATCACGCACATCAACGCATCCTACGTGCGCAGCCACTTTGACTCGATGGAAGTCGGGGCCAACGACGCCCCGCGCGCAGGCGAACTCGCTCTGGCATTAGTCATGAGCACAGGCGCGCGCATCCACAATCGCGCAGGCGGATTGGCCGCCGCAGACATCACAGGAAAGGATGGCCTCAGATGATCGCCAACATCCGCAAAATTGCCGTAAACATCGAAGAAACGCACCGCGAAATCGGGCGCGACATTTCACCCGCGACCCGCAAGGCTGTAGCCGTCGCGGTAATCGAAAACCCGTTTGCTGGCGTCTACCAAGAGGACCTTTCACAGCTGATGGACATCGGTGCAGAACTGGGCGCGCTGCTGGGCGAAAGATGTGTCAGCGCGCTGGGGATCACGCCGGAGCAAGCGGAAAGCTACGGCAAATCCGCGATGGTCGGCGAAAACGGCGAGCTGGAACATGCCGCCGCAATCCTCCACCCTAAACTCGGCGCGCCTTTGCGTGTTGCTGTGGAAAAAGGGGCCGCTTTGGTCCCGTCCTCGAAAAAGATGGGATCACCGGGGCAAGTGTTGGATGTGCCACTTGGGCACAAGGATGCCGCCTACGTGCGCAGCCATTTCGACGGTATCGAAGTCAGCCTGAATGACGCGCCGCGCGCCAACGAAATCATGGTTGCGGTGGCAGTCACCGATAGCGGCCGCCCCTTGCCGCGCGTCGGCGGATTAGAGCACGAAGACGCCGAAGGCAAAGACGGTTTACGTTAAGAAAACCGGCCATTAACGGTTGTGCATGCGGTTGGCATCAGGCTATGCAACTGCATGACTGACACCGTATCTGCGCAAAATTCCTACAAACTGGACGACCAAATCGGGTACTTGCTGCGGCTGGCCAGCCAACGGCATGCCGCGATTTTCCAAGCCCACGCAATTGAGAACCTGACGCCAACGCAGTTCACGACGCTGCTGCGCGTGTCAGAAAAGGGCCGTGTTTCCCAGAACCATTTGGGGCGTTTGGCTGCGATGGATGTCGCGACAATCAAGGGTGTTGTCGATCGGCTGCGCGCCAAAGGGTTGACCCAATCGGGAACCGATCCAAGCGACAAACGTCGCACAATGATTTCGCTGACAGACAAAGGCGAGGCGCTGATCGCGGATCTGGTCCGCATCGGCAAAGCGATTTCCGCCAACACGTTAGAGCCGCTCACTGACGCCGAACGTCAGACGCTGATCAAGCTGTTGCGCAAGGTCACGTAACGACTTCGGGCAGTCGATTTGCCGGCGGCGTGTTGCGGCTGCGTCCGCTACAGACAACCCCGTCGATCACCGTCATCCCGACGCCCGGCAAATTGCCCAGTTGCACGGATTCCAGCATCGTTTTGCCCGGTGCATGTTGCGCCTGATCCATCAGAACAAAATCCGCGCATTTGCCGACTTCGATCAGCCCGGTGTCCAGCTTGCGTTGGCGCGACGTATTGCCGTTGCCAAAACAAAACGCGATCTCGGCAGGGACGTTTCCGAATGCCGACAGCATCGCGATCATCCGCAAGATGCCTAACGGCTGCACCCCCGATCCCGCAGGCCCGTCGGTGCCCAGAATAATCTGGTCCATTTTGCCCAATTCGCGGGCTGTATTCACGGTCAGGACGGCCGCGCGCTCGTTCCCGTTGTGCACAATTTCGAACGCGGCTTTGCACCCTTCGCACAGGCAAATGATCTGGTCATCTGGCAGCGCCGAGTGGCCGCCGTTGATGTGACCGATCACGTCGGTGCCGGTTTCCATGACCATGTCCGCGTCGATCAAACCCGAACCGGGGATCGAAGGGCCACCTGTGTGGATCGTGCTTTGAATGCCGTATTTGCGTGCCCACCCGACCATTTCTTTGGCGGTTTTGCCGTCCTTGACGGTGCCCAGTCCAACTTCACCCAACAGGGTCACGCCCGCCTCTGCGAGGTCTTTGAAATCCTGCTCGACCATGCCGTGTTCGATCACCGGCGCGCCGGCGTGAACCTTCATTCCCGAAGGGCGAAAATTTTCGTACCAACGCTGCGCCGCGATCGCCATCGCCTTGAGGCCGATGATGTCTTTTGGACGGCCCGGCATGTGGACTTCGCCTGCTGAAATCAATGTCGTGACGCCGCCGTGCAGGGTGGAATCGATCCAGTGCAACTGCTGTTGGCGCGGGGTGTAGTCGCCAATGACCGGATGAATGTGGCTGTCGATCAAACCCGGTGCGAGGGTGACGCCATGGGCATTGATCACGGTCGTCGCGCCCTCGGTATCCATGTCTTTTTCAGCGCCCCACGCACTGATCTTGCCATCAATCGCAATCAAACAGTCGCCGTCAAAAATCGGTTCTTCCATCTTGCCAGACAGGATTTGCCCGATATTCCTGATCACCAATTTATCTGTCATTTGCCCATCCTTTGATGAATTTCACACGCCCAAATAGCGCTTTAGCTTGGCCGGGTCAGCCCGCAGGCTAGCCGCATCTGTGGTTTCGACGCTTTTGCCGTTTTCAATAAATGCCACGCGATCCGCAATCGATAGAACCGCATCAACCCGTTGTTCTACGAGAATAATCGCAATACCTTCGGCACGCATTTTGGTGATGACATCACGGATCAGCACGATCATTGATGGTTGCAAACCTTCTGTAGGCTCGTCCAGCATCAATACTTTGGGTCGCAAGCAAAGCGCGCGGGCGGTGGCCAACATTTGCTGCTCGCCACCCGACAGCGTACCTGCTTGTTGCTTAAGTCGTTCACGCAATCGAGGGAATAAATCCAGCACCCATTCGCGAGTGTCACGGCCTTGTTTGCGCGCCATCAGGCCGATCTCGATATTTTCGGAAACGGACAATTCAGGAAACAAACGACGCCCTTGCGGGATGTACCCGACACCACGTTTCGGGATTTCATGTGGTGGCAAATCGCTCAGCGTTTCGCCGTCCAAAGTAATCTTTCCCGCAGACAACGGCAGCTGACCCATGATCGATTTCAGCGTTGTGGTTTTGCCTGCACCGTTGCGCCCGAGCAAGCACAGAATTTCGCCAGCACCAACCGTCAACGACACATCAAACAGCGTTTTCACTTGGCCATAAGCGACGTCGATATGCTCAATCTTCAGCATCTGTTGTCCCCAAATAGGCCGCTTGGACCGCAGCGTTTTCGTGAATTTCGGACGGTGTTCCATTGGCCAAAACCATGCCTTGGTCCAGCACGGTGATGTGATCCGCCGTTTCCATAACCACGGTCATGTTGTGTTCGATCAGTAGGATCGTGACCTCGCCCGCGAGCGACTTCATCAACTGGATAAAGTCCTGCACTTCGGATTCAGCCAACCCTTGGGTCGGTTCGTCCAGAATAAACACTTTGGGATCTTGTGCAAAACCCATCGCGATTTCCAGCAGGCGTTGATGCCCATAACTTTGATCACCGGCGATTTGATTTGCCCGTTCGCCCAAACCAACACGCGTCAAAACTGTGCGCACTTTGGCATCAACGGCGGCCTCGTCCCCGCGAAATGCACGGCGGGCAGCAAGGGCCACATTTTCGTGCAACGTCAGCCCCGGAAAAACCGAAGTGATCTGAAAGGTATACGCAATCCCCAGCTGAATTCGTTTGTGCGCCGGCAGTTTGCTGATGTCTTTGCCTTCAAAAAACACCTGGCCTCGCGTTGCTTCGATGCGGCCAGACACCATGCCGACAAAGGTCGATTTGCCAGCGCCATTGGGACCAATAAGCGCGGTGATTTTGCCCTGCGCCAATTCGAAATCGACGTCAGTGTTGGCTTTGATACCCGCATATGTCTTGGTTAATCCACTCGTGTGGAGGATATTTACGGTAGCCATGGCATCACCCGTTTGCGCAGTTCACCGGCTAGTCCTTGGGGTGCGAACATGGTTAGCAGCACCAAAACCACACCGGCGATCAACATGTACGCGTCGGTGTAGCTGCTGGAAATGTCGATCAAATAGAACATGAACAACACACCAATCAGCGGGCCAACTGTGGTCCCTGCCCCGCCCAAAAGCACCCACAACAATGGAAAAATCGAATACTGCACAGTTGCAAACGTCGCGCCCACATAACCGAACAGCAACGCATACGTCGCACCGCCCATGCCAGACACAGCGCCTGAAACCACGATCGCCTGCAATTTCAAACGGGTGGCATCATAGCCCAACATCCGCGTGCGTTCTTCGTTTTCGCGAATGGCAATCAGCGTGCGCCCAAAGGGGGATTGCACCAATCGCGCCAGCAGCAAAAAGCAAATCGCAAACAGTATAAACGCCGCGCCGTATCGCCCCGCTTCGCTGGTCAGGTCGATGCCTGCGACGGTCCGTTGCGCCTGCTTGATCACAAATCCTTCGTCGCCGCGCGTGTATTCACCAAAGTACAGGATCGTCAGATATCCCGCTTGGGCGAACATCAGCGTCACGATCATAAACGCGACCCCCGACGTGCGCAGCGCCAGCAAGCCGATGACCAAAGACACCACTGCCGCAGCCAAAATACCGAACGCAAATGCCACAGGAACAGGCAGGCCCAACTGGGTCACCGTCATGCCAAATCCGTACATGCCAGCGGCAAAAAACAACGCGTGTCCAAGGCTTAATAGCCCTGTGTAACCAAACAGAAAATTGTACCCCATCGCGTAGATCGCCAGCACCATGATCCGCGCCATGTTGCCCGTGTGATACGGCGGTAGGATGAAAAACAACGCCGCCAAAACGACCAGAACACCCAAGTGCAGGCCCATCGATTTGCGTGAAGCGGTCACGGCGCGCGCCTCCCCATCAGTCCCTGAGGTCTGAAAACCAGCACCATAGCCACCAGCAATGTTGCGAAAATTTTGGCCAAGGTGGGCGAGAAAAAGACCGAGATAATGCCGTCGCTCATGCCGATCAGGAACGCCGCGATCACGGTGCCTGGCAGGCTGCCCAGGCCACCGATGATGACGACAATAAATGACAGCAGCAACGGATCATGACCCATCAAATAGTGCGCCTGTTGGATCGGTACCACCAGAACGGCGCCAATCGCGGCCAGCCCTGCGCCCAACCCGAAAACCCAACTGTACACACGCCCAACAGGCACGCCAAAGGCCTGCGCCGTTTCGCTGTCTTGTTGTGTCGCGCGCATGATCAATCCCAGTTTTGTGCGAGTGATCAACATCCAAAGTGCGAGCAGAATAACGGCGGCGGCCACGATCACAAACAGCTTGTAACTGGTCGTGCTGAGACCCCAAGGCCAGAACATCGCAAAGCCGTTTTCGCCCCATTCAAACCACGGCAAGGCAAGGCGCGTGTTGAACGGTGCCTCGACCGGACGCGCATCAGGACCAAAGGTCATGAGCGTGGTTTGCTGGATAATGTAGAGCACACCGATGGTCCCGACGATCGTGCGATCCGGATCATATTCGATGCGTTTCAGGATCAACCGGTCCACGCCAGCAGCCATTGCACCGACAAACAGCGGCGCGATAATCAGCGCGGCTAGAAACCCGAATGCCGCGTGACCACCGACGTGCGAGGCGACCCACCACGCGATGACAGCGCCCAGCATAAAGAATTCGCCGTGCGCCACGTTCACCACGCGCATCACACCAAAAACGATGCTGAGGCCCATTGCAGTGAGCGCAAGAATGGACGCGATGACCGCCCCCTCGAGGGAGGCGAGCATCAAGTGAGGCCCAAATTCCATGGTTGGTCCGCCTATCTAACGTGTTGAAATCAGAAGGATTGCGTGGTGTAATCCACCTCGTCTTCGTACAATCCGTCTTCAATTGACGCGGTGTGCACGCACACAAGTTTCCCGTCTTTGACTTGCGAAATGTACTGCTGTCCAAAGGTCTGGTGCGTCTTGCCGTTAAAGCGTTTTGGACCTTGTGGATGATCATCCGAGGCGGGCATGTCTGTCATGGCCTCGACAGCTTCGATCAATCGGGAACGATCAGCCGGGCCTTGGTAGTCGGCCGCCTCCATCCCGCGCTTGATGATGTTCAGCGTTTCCCAGCAGCCAAACATGTGTGCGTAGGTCGACACATCCTTGCTGTCCGCGAGCGACGCACCGCGATCATCGACACCAACGGCTGCGCGGAACGCTTTGTCATGGCTGGTTTGATCGGCTTGGGCATGGCGCGGATTGCCTTCCCAGAAATATGTACCTTCGAGGAATTCTAGGCCCGGGCTGTTGATGTCTACCGCCTCCAAGCTGTCGATAAAGCCAAAGATTTCAGGCCGGCTTGGACCAAAGAATTCGCCCAGTTCTTTGACAAATGTCAGAACTGCGGGGCCAACCATGACGTGATAAACAACTTCGGTTTCACGTGGGATCGACGGGAAATAACGGGTGAACGTTGTCTCGGTCGGTGGGATGGCGATCTTGGCAACAACTTCGCCGCCTTGCGCCTCGATCGCGTCGGAAAAGAAATCGCGGTGATCATGGCCAAATGCGAAATCCGGATAGATCATCGTGACCTTTTTGCCCAACGTGTCACCCACAAACGGCGCCATCGATTGTACCTGGCTTTTCACATCTGTGATGCCGGGTTGCAGCGTGTAGCGGTTCAGTTTTCCGCTGGCGACATGGTGCCCTTCGGAGACTACAAAATACGGTAGCTTCAATTCACCTGCGCGCGGGGCAGATCCGAAAACCACATGGCTGAACAACGTGCCAAAGGCGACGTCACAATTGTGCTGCGTCGCGAATTTCTCGACCACTTCGGCGCCGCGTTTGGGGTCGGTGCCATCATCTTCGATGACCAGTTCAACAGGGCGCCCGTTGATGCCGCCCATGTCGTTGATCCGCTTTGTCGCGGCTTGGGTGGTTGTGTCGTACCAGCGGCCATAGGCAGCGCCGATCCCAGTTGCGTGTTTTTGAAAACCGATTTTGATGGGTGCCACGCTTTGCGCCGAGGCGAAACCAAAACTACCAGACGCGGCCATCGCGCCGACACTGGCCCCCATTCCGATCAAAGCCGAGCGGCGGTTTATCGTTGATTTATTCGTTTTCCCGTTGGACACAATTTTGCTCCCATGCATTATTTTTACAGCATTCATGACCCAAGTTTGTGTGTATACAAACGAAATGTCTAGAACTTTCTTAGCTTTCACATACCGCGCGCGGTTGCCAAAAGCCACAGACCAAAGACGGTGTAGGCGACCATCAACACGCTAATGCCGATCTGCAAAAGGACAATGTCTTTGCGATTTGCAACGAGCGTCCCCGCCACATGGTGCGCCATCAAAACAGACAGAATATGCGAAAAAACAACGGCCCCAGCTTGCGTTAGCCAAATCGTCTTGACGCTGGCGGGCGATTTCAAGAACCCTGTTGTGATTTGGATTTGCCCCAACCCAAACAGGTTCCACCCTTGATGAAAAGGATCTGAAAACGCCAGCGCTGCGTATTGAATTTGCACCAGAAAACTGACCAAGAAATGTGCAAAGTGATAGCCAAGCGCAATCGGCAGTATGGCTATCGCGAACGCAGTAAAGGCGTTGGCAAAGGTAGAATTCGGTGATTTCCCGACGCATTTTATGCCAGTCCAAACCGCAAACGCAAAGATGCTGATCAACGCCAGACTTGCCGCCAACATGCCAAAAGACGATGTCCAAATCACGGCTGAACGGCCGGGAAATTCCAATGGATTGATGCCGATTTTTGCCAACCACCAGAAGGTTTCATGCAAGCCATCAAAGCTGCCGGTGCCGAGAACCAGAAGGCAAAAAACAGCGAGACTTATGCTAAGCGGACCGCGCTCGATCGCGTTCCATCCCGGTGTGCCCAGCCTAAGGATACGGGCGAAATTCGCAGGACGAAGCCGCCCGATCAAGTCAAATAGAACGCTCAGAAATTCGACCTGCGCCAGCCACGATTTACGACCAAAAATCACCATGCCAAGGAACGTAAAAATCCAATACCCCGCCGCAACATTCGCAAGACGCCTAGGATCGCTTGGGGCAATGTCAGCGATCGCAAAGACCTGAAACATCATGAACAACGCCACGGCCGGCCATGCGCCCAATTTTGCCGGCAATTTGTAGATGGGTTCGGACGCCCCCTTCGCCAACCGGTGCAGCCCAGACCACGGATTAATCCAACGCCAAACATCAAAGAAGATGCCTTGCGTCACAAACACACCCACCCACAGCACCGTCCAAATCACCAATGGCAACAGGTTGCTCTGCGGATCAGTTGGCCCAAACAGACCAACACCAATTAGAGCGACAAAACTTGCTGTGGCAAAAAGATTGCAAAGGGTCACCAGCGCGTTAAACCGCCATCCTTGCCCCAACTCTACTGGCCGAAAAATGATCGCCAGCGCACGTTTGTTAAGAACGGTCACCAAGAGGATCGAGGCAACAACCGCAAGTGTGCCGCCCGCGATATAAAGTCCTGTTGGCAGCAGCAAAACAAATCCCTGTTCTGACGCATGCGCTTGTGCCTGCGCGGCCGGCAAGAGGCAGAACATAGTCAATAGAAAGGTGAGACAGCGCGTTCGATTGGATTTCATATCAGCAGTATACATACCAAACGCAGATTAGAAATCGCGTTCAACAACCAGCTTTGAAACCTAGAAAAGCTCTATTGATGGGCCATTTCCGGTCAGACCTTTGGCACCCACTTGCTCAATCGGGGACTCGCTTGCGGGGATAAGCATGTGCCGCACTTTGCCATCGCACGGCGAAAACTGCAGCTTGCGTGCCAACGTTCCGCCCAGATTTTCCGCGACACAAGGAAACCCCTCAGCCTTCAGGAATTCTTTTGTGAATTTCTGATTGCTCACGCCAATATTGGTGAAGGATTTGCGCATTTCGCCACCGCCAAAGATTTTGCACTGCAAATTTGAACGCTCTGCTCCAAGCTTTAGAACACCGTTGATCAACAGTTCCATTGAATTGACGCCATACCGCATGTCTTTGGAATTCAAATCCGTTGAGCCCGGCAAAAGAAAATGGTTCATCCCGCCAACTTTTGCATGACCATCAAACATGCACACCGCGATACACGACCCCAAAACCGTCGTGTACATAACATTCGGATCAGCCGTCACCAAACAATCCCCTTGGATAACAGGGATTCGTTTTTGAATGGGAAGGCTCATATTCATTTCATGACCTTGGACAATGACGTCATTTCAAAAGGGCGGTGGACGTAGTTTAATCTCATTCTTACACCCCTTTCCGTTGATACATCGTGAAGCCGGTCTTACTGAATTCTGATTTTGCAGCGCCGGTCAAATGCTCGGAGTGTCCAATGAATAGATGGCAACCGGGGGCCATAACGTCACTGAATGTGCGCCATAATTTCGTTTGGGTAACACGGTCAAAATAGATCGCGACATTCCTGCACAAAACCACATCAAACGGCCCGTGAAACGGCAGTGGGTCTATCAAATTCAAGACACCAAAAGTGATCATGGATCGAACTTTGCCTTTAATCTCACCGACGCCGCTAGGGCCAGTTTCAGTCACATATTTGGTTTGTAATTCGCGGGGGATACCGTCTAGTTCGGTCTGCGGAAACTGCGCAACCTTAGCCGTTTTAATGACAATCGGGTCAATGTCGGTTGCCAAAATCTTTAGATCCCACGTATTTGCGGCAGGACATAAATCCAGAATTGTCATCGCCAGCGAAAACGCTTCTGGACCGGTGGAACACCCTGCCGACCACAATCGAACACGCTGACCTTCCGCTGCTGCCTTTAGCAAGGGTAGCAGAATGGTGTTTTGCAATGCATCAAAGTGGTGCTGTTCGCGAAAGAAATGTGTGACGTTAGTCGTCAAAACCGACAGCAATTCCGTACGCTCATCCTGGGCCATCGGCCCTTGCAACCGCACGAGATAATCAGAAAAACTGGACATGCCCAACTGCTTCATCCGCTGGCCCAAACGCGACTGGATCAATGCCATCTTTGAGCGCGACAGGTTCAATCCGAAATAGGTTTTCGCGATCAGCGCAACGCTTTCAAAGTCCGCTTGTGAAAACGTCCAAGCGTCACGGCCTGACATTTCGGTCAGCACCTCACCACGTTGTGTTTGTGTTTCACGATTTAACAAGCTTGCTCAGTTCCTTTGCCGCGTGACCGTTTGTTGTTACCGCGCCCGGTTTAAGAAATGGTTGCGACTGGCTCTTGCACGCGACCCTTGTTAGGAAAGGACAACACAATACGCCCACGAGGATGCCCATGACCTACGTTTTCACGCCCCCACCCCAAGCCAGTCTGGCCGTTGTCAATTCAACCGACCGATTTCCGGTACGGCGGGTGTTTTGTGTGGGGCGCAATTACGAGGCGCACGCGCGCGAAATGGGCAATGATCCTGACCGCGAACCGCCGTTCTTTTTCACCAAGCCTAGCGACGCTGCGATCGACACCCCCTGCGCGATCCCCTACCCCGTGCAAACCAATGATCTGCATCACGAAATCGAGCTGATCATCGCCATCGGCAAAGGCGGACACGATATCGCCGAAGACGACGTGCCAAACCACATTTGGGGGGCTTCAGTCGGCATCGACCTGACCCGCCGCGACATGCAGCAAATCGCCAAAGACACGCGTCGCCCTTGGGACATGAGCAAGGGTTTCGACAACTCCGCCCCCATCGCGCCAATCATGCCGTTGGCTGACGTGCCCAGCCTGACCCAAGGCCGCATCTGGCTGGCTGTAAACGGGGACATTCGTCAGGACGCAGACATCGCAGACCTGATCTGGTCGGTGAATGAACACGTCGCCTATCTGTCACGCTCCGTTGCGCTGGCCGCGGGCGACATCATCATGACAGGCACGCCCGCAGGGGTCGCAGCGGTTGGCAAAGGCGACGTGATGACCGGCGGTGTCGACGGGATCGGCACACTAGAAGTGACGATTACCTAGACACTCAGCGTCGCGGCCACGGCCCGTTGCCAGCGCGCATAGGCCACGTCTTTGGCAGCGCCGTCCATCTGCGGTGCAAACCGGTGATCGCGCGCCCATTTTGCCGCAAACCCATCTGCATCGGGATAAATCCCGGCCTTCATGCCAGCAAGCCACGCCGCCCCAAGCGCCGTTGTCTCGACGCCAGCAGGACGATCAACCGGCGCGCCCAGCATGTCGGCCAGAAATTGCATCGCCCAATCATTCGCACTTAGCCCCCCGTCCACACGCAACACCGCGTCACCCGCGTTCGGCCAATCGGCGCGCATCGCATCCAGCAAATCACGAGTCTGGAACCCGACGCTTTCCAATGCTGCGCGCGCCAAATCCGCAGGGTTCGTATCGCGCGTCAATCCGTAGGCAGCGCCGCGACAGTCGGCATTCCAGTACGGCGCACCAAGTCCGGTGAACGCAGGGACCAAGGTCACATCCCCCCTGCCCTGTTCCGCCAGCGTTTGCGTGTCGGCAGCGTTCACAATCACACCCAACCCATCGCGCAACCATTGCACCACAGCACCAGCAACAAAGATCGACCCCTCAAGCGCGTAGGTCGCCTTGCCGTCAAATTGATAGGCCACCGTGGTCAGCAATTTATTCTGCGACGCAATCGCGTCATCGCCGGTGTTCAGCAACGCAAAACAGCCCGTGCCGTAGGTCGATTTTAACATGCCGGGTTCAAAACACGCCTGCCCGATTGTGGCGGCTTGCTGATCACCGGCGACGCCCAAAACCGGAACCTCTGCGCCAAAATGTTCCGCCTTAACCATGCCAAATTCTGCGGCGCAATCCATGACCTTTGGCAGCATCCGCATCGGCACATCCAGCAGATCGCACATCCGCGTGCTCCACTGTCCTTTGCGAATGTCATACAGCATCGTGCGCGCAGCATTGGTCGCGTCGGTCACGTGGGCCGCCTTGCCCGTCAGGCGCCAAATCAAAAAGCTGTCGATGGTCCCGAACAGCAGCTTGCCCGCAGCGGCCTGCGCGCGGGCGCCCTCGTGTTGGTCCAGCAACCATTTCACCTTGGTGCCACTGAAATACGGATCAGCCAGCAGCCCTGTGATCGCGTTGATTTCATCGGCGTGACCAGCTGTGCGTAACTCTTCGCAAAACGGGGCGGTGCGACGGTCTTGCCACACGATTGCGTTGTGCAAGGGCGCGCCCGTTTCAGCATCCCAAATCGCGGTTGTTTCGCGCTGGTTCGTGATGCCGATGCCCGCCAGATCCGCCGCCGCGATCCCCGCTTTGGCCAAGGCGTCACGGCAGGTCGTCAGAACCGACTGCCAGATTTCCTCGAGGTCATGTTCGACCCAGCCGGATTGTGGGAAAAACTGGGTAAATTCCTGCTGCGCACTGGCCACAGGCTGCATGTTTTCATCAAAGACAATCGCGCGGGACGAGGTCGTGCCTTGGTCGATTGCAAGAATGAAATTCATGGCGTTGCCCCTTGGTCTTTGATCCATTTATCAATGGTCGCGATCTGGTCTTTGCTCAGGCGCAGGCCCAGTTTTGTGCGCCGCCACACCGCGTCTTCGGCGGTGTGCACGTATTCACGTTCGATCATCCACCGCAGTTCAGCGCCGGTTAGCGTCGCGCCAAAATCGATGCCCAAATCGGTCGCCGCTTTGGCCTCGCCCAGAATGTCACGCGCTTCGGTTCCGAAGGCGCGCACCAGACGCGCCGCCCATTTTTCGCTCAAAAACGGATAGTCGCGTTGCAATCCGGCGCTCAGATCCGCAACCCCGTCGACAGGGAAATCGCCGCCGGGCAAAGGCACGCCAGCGGTCCAGTCTTCGCCCAAATCCAGCTTGGCCAAAGCCTGCTGTGCCAGTTTTCGATAGGTGGTGACTTTGCCGCCAAAAACGCTGAGCAAAGGTGCCCCGTTGGTGTCTAAATCCAAAACGTAGTCCCGCGTGGCGGCCGTGGCAGATGCGGCGCCATCATCATAGAGCGGCCGCACCCCCGAGTAGGTCCACACCACATCCTGCGGCGTCACAGGTTTGGCGAAATATTCAGAGGCGAATCGGCACAGATAATCACGTTCCTGATCGGTGATTTCAGGGCTTTGGTGGGGGTCAGTGTGATCCGCATCGGTGGTGCCGATTAACGTAAAGTCCTGTTCGTAAGGAATGGCAAAAATGATCCGCCCGTCAGTGCCTTGGAAGAAATAGCACTTGTCGTGATCGTACAAGCGTTCGGTCACAATATGACTGCCACGCACAAGGCGCACGCCGGCGGGGCTGTTTTGATGCAAGACACCGCTTAGAATGTCCGCAACCCACGGCCCGCCTGCGTTCACAATGTTTCGCGCGCGAAACAAACCGGCTTCGGTCTCGATCTCCCAAAGCTGGCCAACACGGCGCGCGGACTTCACCCGACAGCGGGTCAAAATCTGTGCGCCGCGCTGTTCGGCGTCACGCGCATTCAGCATGACAAGACGGGAATCCTCGACCCAGCAGTCGGAATATTCATAGGCGTTTTCAAAGCGCTTTTGCAGCGGTTTGCCTTCGGGGGCGCTGCGCAAATCCAACGTCGTGGTTGCGGGTAGAATTTTGCGGCCGCCCAAATGGTCGTACAAGAACAGCCCCAAACGGATCAGCCACGCAGGGCGGCGTCCTTTCATCCAAGGCATCACCCAAGACAACAGACGCGAGGTTGGCGTGTCACTTTCGAACCGCATGTCCGCGCTGTAAGGCAACACAAATCGCATGGGCCAGGAAATATGCGGCATGGCGTTCAACAACACTTCGCGTTCGGTCAGCGCAGATTTTACCAGCCCGAATTCAAAAAACTCCAGATAGCGCAAACCGCCGTGAAACAGTTTAGTTGACGCCGAAGACGTCGCACCGCCCAGATCGCCCTGCTCTGCCAAAGCCACGGACAAGCCACGACCAGCGGCATCCCGCGCGATCCCACACCCGTTGATGCCGCCGCCAATGATAAACAGATCCAACGGCGTTTCAGTCATACTACCCATGCTTTAATTGCTACCGGCTTAGTCAATCAGGGCACCGCGGCGGGTGCAAGGGGATCAGCAAAAATACACCAAATGTCATCCAACTTTGCCTCGAAAGTTGTGCTCGCTAGAAATTGAGTGTTGATTTCTTTTTAATCGGAATACTTTATGATTTGTACATTTAGGGAGACGGTCAATGATCCGCACTATTTTAACTCTTACCGCACTTACTTTCGCAGCCCCTGCTTTTGCAGATAGTCATTCGACCGGGGATGCCGAAGCGGGTGAAAAAATCTTTGGCAAATGCAAATCCTGTCACATGATCGTTTCCGACACGGACGAAGTGATTGCGAAAGGCGGCAAATCAGGCCCGAACTTGTATGCGGTCATCGGGCGCACAGCGGGTTCTACCGAAGGGTTCAAATACGGCAAGGACATCATCGCCGCGGGCGAAGCTGGCTTGGTTTGGGACGAAGCGTTGATCGCCGAATATGTGGTCGATCCTAAGAAATTCCTGCAAACATTCTTGGACAGCAAAAAAGCCAAATCCAAAATGTCTTTCCGCCTGAAAAAGGGTGGCGAAGACGTTGCAGCCTATCTGGCAAGCGTTGGCCCGGCACCCGCTGAAGACGACGCCGCAACCAGCACAGACGGTTAATCTTAACAGTCGAACCTAATTTTGAAGCCAGCGGGATTAGTACCCTCGCTGGCTTTTGCGTTTCAAAAAGAGATTCTAAGTTCGCTGACGGTCGCGTCGATTTCTTGACAGGTGCGCAGCAGACGCGCCTCAAGGTGGCTTTGCACGTAGGCTGCATGAAACCGTGACGGCGCGCGCAATGTGATCCGCCCCCCTGCCCTGTCTTCACGGATCAAAGCACTGATCCACGACGCATAAAGACCTGCGTGTTGCGCATGCAGCACCCCTTGGGCCAACGCCCATTCCGTGCCACTGCTCAGGTCCGGCGCAGTCACCGTGCCGCGCACCGGCAACGGCACAACGGTGGTTTCCGCTGGCGCGTCTTTCTCGGACATCCGCAATTCAAAGTCGGGACCAACAGCCCCCCAATGCGCTGACGTATCCGCAAGCATCTTGGCCAAATCCATGCTGTATTGCGTCACACGGCCCCGCGCGCCTTGACGGCGGACAACAAGCCAACCTTTCGCCCGCAAATGCGCCATCTCGCGCTTTACCGTTCGTTCGTCGACTGACCACATTCGCGCAATTTCGCGTTGGCCTACAGATAATTCATCACGCGCCCAATTGTAGCGCGCAGTGATCAAAGTCATAAGTCGTAGAACGCGGCGCTGTTCATGTTTACCTTGCGCTAAGGCGAATGTGCCAAGCGCTGTTAACAAATCGTATTTCTGCGCCTGTGCCCCACGACCAACAGGTTTCGTGGATAGCATAGCTGCCCTCGTTTCGTGATGTTTTCCGCTGGCCATAACTATCAATGACCTAGGATGCCTCTGGATGTGACTTATCATGTCAATTGAGCGTTTCTAGCCGCTTTTCATCTCTTGGCTCTGATTTGCGTCCGTTTGCCCGATTCTGTCAAGAGATCACTTTTATTGAGAGAGCTCTAAAACCCAAATCTAAAAGAAATATAGGTATTAATGGTATAGGGGGACGTTCTATCTGTCCCCTATTGAGATCATAATGTCCCCCAATAGGCAGTGGCGTGCTGTCGTGTGTCACCCTATATCAAGTGCGCTGCACTGGAAAATTCAGGGGCCTTGCCGAATCGGAACTCCGCAGATCAACTTATATTACCTCACATACAGGTCTGTTGAATCCCAGCGCGCGTTACTTCTCGGCCTCAACATATTCGCTTTTGCATTTTTCTCCTAATCAGCGTAAATCAGAGAAAAGGCGCAATTAGCGTCCCCGCGGGGACAAAAGAACAGCAGGCACCACATGTTTACTCATCAAGATCTGGCAAGGCTTCAATCCCAATCCCTCAAAATGCAGGGGTTCATTCGCCAGCAAACTTTCTCGCCCGAGAGCGAAAAAACACTGCGCAGGTTCAGCAGTTGGGAAGTTGCGGAACTGATTTTCAAGGTAAACCAGTCGACGTTGCGCGGGCGTTTGGCGGCCGATCCATCACTGCCCCAAGGCATTGTCGAAGAAGACGGGCGCCAGCGCTGGTACACTCTGGAAGAGATCAACGAATTGCGCCGTCGCCTTAAGGTGAACCGCAAATCCTTGATGCCAGAACGCCCGGCCGGAAAGCGCGCGATCCGCGCTGCGATTGCCAACTTTAAGGGGGGGGCCGGCAAGTCGACCGTTGCCTTGCATTTTGCCCATGCCGCCGCCCTTGATGGGTATCGTGTGTTGTGTGTCGACTTTGATCCGCAAGCAACGCTAAGCCATTCGATGGGCCTGAATGACGTCGCCGAAGAATACACGGTTTGGGGCATCATGGCACGTGATCTTGCCGTCGAAACGGACCGAATGAATTCCTCTGCCAGCGGTGCCGAGAGCGGTGCCGCCCTGCCCCAACGCCGCCTACCTGCTGCGATCACGGACATGGGTTTGACTGATCTGCGGGCCTCGGATTTCATCAAGCCAACCAACTGGCCAACGATCGACATTGTCCCCAGCTGTGCGAATGCTGCTTTCGTTGAATTTGCGTCGGCGCAATATCGGCACCTTAATCCTGAATGGTCGTTCTTTGCGGGTGTGTCGCGGTTTCTGGATCAACTGCCAGCGGACGCTTATGACCTGATTGTTTTCGATTGCCCGCCTGCGATTGGCTATCAGTCGATGAACGCAGTGTTCGCGGCGGATGTGCTCTATATTCCGTCGGGGCCCGGCTATTGGGAATACGATTCTACCACGTCGTTCATCGGTCAATTGGCAGAGGCGCTTGAGGATTTGAGCCGCTTTAACGGGCTTGTCCCCGCGGGGACAATGAACTTGCCCAAGGCATTTTTGGATTTGCGATTCATGCTGACGCGGTTCGAGCCGAACAACGATTTGCACAAGGCGATGCAGGCTGCGTTTGGCAAGGTATTCGGTGACCGGTTGACGGAACATCCCATTGAAATGACCCGCGCGGTTGAGCAATCAGGCCGGTTTTTGTCGTCGATTTACGAAAGCGATTACCGTGATATGACACGGGAAACCTGGCGGCGGGCGCGTGGATCGTTTGATCGGGCATACGAAGAATTCCGCGACAATCTGGTTTCGGCATGGCAGCAGATGGAGGATGAGGCATGAGCAAGCGACGCGTTTTCGACATCAATTTTGATACGGATGACACGGATGTCCCCGCGGGGACACCTGAGGCTGAGACGCGGCGTGGGCCGATGGCTTCGGCGATCTCGGAGAATGCTGCCGCGTTAGAACAGCGCCAGACAGCAGAGGCGGCGATCCGCGCCGAGAATGACCGTCTTGCGCATGAATACGTGGCACTGAAAAAAGATGGTGCCATCGTCGCGCGTGTATCATTGGAAGATGTGCGCACGTCGAAATTGGTGCGTGACCGGGCGGCTGGCGTTGATCCCGAGCTGGAAGAATTGAAGGCCTCGATTGTTGCGGTCGGCCTGTCAAACCCGATCCATGTTGAGGACACAGGGCAGGGGTATGAGTTGATCCAAGGCTTTCGTCGCCTGTCTGCCTACAAGGAATTGTTGGCTGAGACGGGTGATGACCGGTACGCAAAAATCCCAGCGGCTTTGCAGGCCAAAGGTGTGCAGTTGGACCAGCTTTATCGCCGTATGGTCGATGAAAACCTTGTGCGCCGTGATATTTCATTTGCCGAGATGGCGGGGCTCGCGCTGTCCTATGCCAAGCGTACCGATGGTGTGACGGCGAGGGATGCGGTTGAGATTCTCTTTGCTTCTGCCGGTCGTCAAAAGCGGAGTTACATTCGCCATTTCGCGGTGCTTGTGCACAGTCTGGGCGGGGATCTAAAACACGCAGAATCGATCCCGCGCGCACTGGGTCTAAAGCTGGTGAAGGCATTAGAGAGTGATCCAAAATTGATGGGGCAGATCACGTCCGTATTGCGGGCGCACCCTGAGCGCACTGCCGAGGAAGAGGTGCAAATTCTCGCATCTGCCTTGGTCAAAAAAGCGCCAAAGGCGACGTCGCCCAAGACCGTTGTGGGATCAGCGCGCACGACCTTCAAGCTGAACCAACCCGAAGGTGTTGCCAAATGCACGGCGACTGATGGGCGGTTCGAAATCCAGTTGGATCGCAACTTTGGCGCAGTTGACCCGCGCAAATTAGAAGCGGCGGTTCGTGCATTGTTGGATCAGTTGCGCAAGTAATAGCAGTCTCTAAACGCCAAGTTAGAGCCTGCTTTAAAGACCTCTAGTGAACTGTCCCCGCGGGGACAGTGCGATGGGTTGCTCTCATTTGTTCGGCGCGCGTTTTGGCCGGTGCTGCTAAAGACGGCAGGCCAGCTTGATCGTATACTTCGGCCAACATCAGATTCAGGGGCACGCCGTCGGGATCATAAGTTCGGCGCATTTCCAGAACTTGTTGCGCGCGGGCGGATTGGCCGGACTGGATCAAGGCATCAAGATGGATTTGCTCAAACAGATCGCGTTGCGCGTGACTGCCCCCACATTCAGCCAGACGGGGAAGCGATTTGCCCAAGAACCTAATCGCGTCTTCCCAGTCTTCTGCTGCGTGCGCTGCAATTCCGTGCGCTGCCCAAACAGCGACATCACGCCAGACCTTCCAGTCGTGTTGCGTTTCATCCATCGCGCGGTCTTCGATTGCGGTAAGCAAACCTTCGGATTCTGGTCGCTGGGCCCGTCCCAAGGCGTAAAGATATTGTAGCGACAGAAATGGGCTGACGGTATCCGCGCCCCGATTGGCAATGTGGTTCGCAACGTCGTTCCAGCGATCCCCAACATCAATCCCCGCGAAATCCATACGGGCCAGAAGCGAGGTGGCGCCAACTTGGTCTTGGCTATAGTCTTTGGCCAAACCCCACACGTGGGTGTCGTATGCTTCGCGCACATCATCGCGCCGGCCGGCGCTGATGTAGAACAACGCAAGGTGCCACCAGTTGTGACTGTGCATGAACGAATTGAGGTTCGACCACGTGTCCGCAACGCTTTCTAGAAATGCGATGCCTTCGTTGACTTGGCCGCGTGTCAAAAGAATATGTGCAAGGGCGTGGTGGGCCCAAGGTTCGTCGTGGCGCAGCGACATTGCACGGCGCGCTGCCGTTTCCGCGTGATCCAAGAGGTGGCATTCCTCATATCCGAACGCAACCATGCCGTGTGTATAGGGGATGTCGTCAGCCGCAGGCAAACACTTGAGCGCAAGCCGCAACATCGCGGGAAAATCACCGATGTTGAACGTGTGATACTGTCCAAGCTTCAGGGCCGCCATGTCACGCGGATGATCTGTTAAAATGTCGTCGCATTGCTTGATGCATCCCGGCACGTCCCCGTTTGCCCAAAGGCGAATTGCCTGCACAAACATGCGTTCCCGGGGCGTAACAGTGTCTATTTTTGCCTCTGCGAGCGCCAGAAATGGTTCTGCTTTTTGTGGCGCAATCGGGGCCTCAAGCATCATCCACAACATCGCGGTGTAGGCATTGGCAAGGCAGCACTCAGGCGCCTGTGCGGCGGCGGCCATGACGTTGGTGGCCTTTGGCTCAAATCCGATAAATCCGTGAATGAAATCATCGATGGCTTGCAACGTGGCTTTGTCTGCGTGGCTTACGGGCAGGCCGTATAGATCCTGTGTCATGCGGTACCTTTGATCGGGTTGGATTGGGTGAAAGCGAACAGATGATCCGCAAACTGTTTAGGGGCATCCCAATGGATGGAATGACCTGCGTGTTCGATGACGTGCTGAGGGTAACCATTTAGGGCGGTCTGGGCGTCCTTCAGGGGGATGAGTAGATCAGAGCCCGCCAAAAGGCATTGCACCGGCGTTTCGGGCGGTTGTGACAGGGCAGAGGGGTCAAACGCAGCCAGCGCGTCGATCTGGTGGGCCATCGCGTCGGTTGATTGCGCAAAAGGATACTCAAGCGAGGCTTTTGTGGCCTCGTCAATCGCTTCTGGCGTGTCAAACAGGCTGGTTGCAAAGAGCCACGGAAACAACGCGCGCAACCACGTGTCAGCCGGTGCATTGCTGCGCCTGATCGCCACGAGCGTTTGGAACAAAGCCACGTTGCGCGACATTCGCATCGACGCGGTGGCGGCTGTGGTTAGGCTCGCGATGCGGGCAGGGTGGTTCTGTGCCAAAAGCAGGCCAATCAATCCGCCCATTGAATGCCCAAGAACATGTGCGTGGGGGATTTCCAAGTGATCTAGCAAGGCGCGCGCGTCATCGGCGACAAGGTCTAATGCAGCCGGCGCATTCCAAGGTGTCGTGCGCCCAGTGGTGCGATTGTCTGGCCGGATCAACGTGAAATGTGGCTCTAACAAGGGGAAAAGCGGGGCCCAAATGGCGCTATCGCTTAGCATCCCTGCCAGCATCAGCAGCGGCGGACCTGTCCCGCTGATCTTGTAGTGCAGACTGACGTCACCGCGATCCAGCTTAGGCATTGAGGGTGCTCCAACAGGGCAGCAAATCGTTTGGGGCAGGGGTGGCGGAATAGACGGCGCGGGCAATTGCACGGGACAGGCACAGGGCAGCGGCGTGACCCGCCAGCATCGCGTCTTGAGCAGGGTTTTGGATCGCCTGCGCGCCGGTTGATACGCCAAAGACCAGATCACCGTCGCCGGGCATGTGCGCTGGCACAATCGCGCGTCCGATGCCGTCGTGTGCGGCCGTTGCCATGCGTTGGCAGCCTGCCTTGTCCAAAGCCAAATCCGTGGCGACAATGGCAATTGTGGTGTTTGCGCGCTCAAACATGGCGGTGATTTTGCGGCTGTTCAGATCACGACCCAAACCAGAGGCAGGATCAGGCCCTTTGCCACCGAATTCACCGTCAATTTCAAAGGGTGCAGCCCAAAAATGGGAATCGCTGGGCGTGGTTACGCTGCCAATCGGATTGACAGCAACAAGTGCGCCGACGGTTGATCCGTTCGGCAGCACCAGCGAAGCCGACCCGAGCCCGCCTTTGAGCATACCAGTCAACGCGCCGGTGCCTGCACCGATTGTGCCGATGTCGAATGTTCCGGAGGCATCGGCGTAGGCGGCAAGCCCCAGAGCGCGGTAAGGGTTTTCTGCCCAATCCTTGTCGCCGCCATTCAGCAGATCGAACAGGATTGCGCCGGGCACCAACGGGATGCTGGCTTGTCCGACTTTGTATCCGCGCCCGTCTGCACGCAGCCCGTCCACGACGCCAGAACACGCATCTAGCCCGTAAGCGCTGCCGCCTGACAAGACCAATGCATCGACGGCGGCTACGGATTTGTCGGGGGCGAGCAGATCCGTTTCACGCGTCCCCGGTGCGCCACCCATGACGTGCACCGACGTGACCAAAGCCGCATCCCCGATCAGGACCGTGGCCCCCGATTTTAGAGTGTCGTCCTGGGCGTTGCCGACCCTAAGGCCAGCGACATCGGTGATCAGGTTTTTGGGGCCAGGAACCATGGCGCTAAATACGCGGCTTGGCGGCTGCAGTGGCAGGATCGCCTGTGTTAGGCTCGCCTTTTGGCTCGATCAGCAGCACTTTGCATTCGTGTTCAGCACGTGGGCGGTGCGTGACGCCTTTGGGAACGATGAACAATTCACCAGCTTTGACGGTGTGCGATGCGCCCTCAAGATCCATGGCCATTTCGCCCTCAAGCACCAAAAAGAAATCATCGGTGTCAGGGTGTACGTGATAGGGGAATTCGCCTTGAAATTTGACCACCATCACGTCGTTGCCATTGTAGTCAGCGATCACATGCGGATCCCAATGGGTGCTGAACTGAGCAAGCTTTTGCGCCAGATTAACCGGTGTCATAACGCGTCCCTTTCGAGGTTATTCAAATCCCAACAAAAACAGCTGGATCAATGTCCGTTTGTCAGGGCCATCATATGCGATTGCTGTGTCCACAAACAACAGACCCAAACGGCAGGCGTCGTTGTTGCTCAGCAAACGCATGCTTTCAGCTGATTTTTCCAACTGGCGCATCAGGTTTTCCGCCTGCGCGCGCTCGATCACGTCGCTAAAGTACAGATCAGACACTTTTTGACGGGTGGCATTTGAAATCTTTGGGGGTGCTTTGCGCGACACACCTGTGATCGCGGCTTTGCGCAAAATACGCAGATATTCACGCAGGGCAGGGGTGTTAAGCCTTGATGCCACGCGATGATTATCGCGGCTAAAGGTTTCGGGGTTGATGGTTTCCTTCATCACGCGCCCGCAGTTCGATTTGGTCAGCGCGCGCACGACGGTGGTTTCGACCTTGAGAAAATACACCTGCTCTTTGAGCGGCAGAAACGGCAGGCCACGATCGACCAAAGGCTGTATCACGCCGCCCAATTGGTTGGTGGTCGGCTGGCCCTGACGCGCGGCGATCAGTTGATCCGCGACAAAGCTGGACACGCCTTTGTTGGCCATGACCTTGCGGGTGTGTTCCAGCATGATCGCTGTACGTTCTTCGTCGAAACCGGACTGGCGATACCCCAGCGCGATGCCGGGCAATTCATGCAAACCTTCCAGAACGCGGACCACATCGGATTTGCGCACCTCTTGGGCATTCAAGGGCAGGATCATAGTTGCGGCCAGCGCTGCGGCACACACCAAGCGAAGCAATTGTCGGGCGATAAACAAGGAGCAATATCTTTCGTTTGGATGCAATGTCACGGCACCTTCGCACGGCTGTACACGAGGTGCCATACGGCGCAGAGGTTGATGCATCACAATTCGTCTATGCGCTGGCGTCAACGCTGTCCAAATGGGCAAGATCGGGCAGAACAGGGGCCGCTTTGATCAGTTCTTGGGTGTAGGGGTGTTTTGGGGCGTCGAACACCTGCTTGGTGTCGCCTTGCTCTACGATTTCGCCTGCTTTCATTACCAAAACGCGGTCTGTTACGGTTTTGACGACGCTAAGATCGTGGCTGATGAACAAATAGGTCAGGCTGTATTTCGCGCTGAGATTGACCAACAGATCAAGGATCTGGGCGCGCACCGAGACATCCAAGGCGCTGACGGCCTCGTCGAACACAATGAGGTCAGGCTGGATAATCAAGGCACGCGCAATGGCGATGCGCTGCCGCTGGCCACCGGAAAACTGGTGGATGTATTTGGTCGCATCATCTGGCGACAGACCCACCGCCGTCAGTGTTTCACCGATCAGTTGATCGCGGGCAGCGCCGGTTGGTGGCGTTTCGAGCAGATGGAACGGTTCGGTGATCAGGCGCGCGACCTTGTGGCGGGGGTTGAAACTGCCGAAGGGGTCCTGAAACACGACCTGCATTTTGCGGCGCACGGCGAGATTCGGTTTTTGTCCGGCAAACACCGGATCACCGTCAAGCTGGATTTCACCGGATTGCACTGGCTCAAGCCCCAAAATCGCGCGGGTCAGGGTCGATTTCCCGCACCCGCTTTCGCCAACCAGACCAACCCGTTCGCCGCGTTTGATGTCAAAACTGACACCTTTGAGCGCACGGAAGAAATCGGGAGCAGTAAATAAATTGCGCCGTGGCATTTTGTAGTCACGCACCACGTCACGCACGTGCAAAAGGGTGTCAGACGCGGGCATGTCGTGCAAGTCGACTTCGTGCCCTGAGGCTGCGAACAACATGCGGGTGTAGGGGTGTCGCATGTTGGCAAGCAGGTGTTTGGTGGGCCCGTGTTCGACCACGTTTCCCAGCCGCATCACGACGATTTTGTCGGCCATGTCTGACACAACTGCAAGATCATGCGTGATCATCAACAAACCCATGTCGTAG
>JAQXDI010000075.1 GCA_029251465.1 Ascidiaceihabitans sp. | reverse complement strand
CAAAAACTTCGCGGACGTGTTGGACGCTGAAAAAGTTGCCTAACACCATAACCTATTTGGACCATGCTGTTGATGTTTTGGCGCAGGTGAAAACCTACGTCAAAACGCAGCAACGCTTTGCGTTGATCACCTCTGTTGACATCAAAGGTGGCAGCGCACGCGATATTGGTTCACTGGCCGTGGTTTGCGAGGCTGGGAACATGACAGGCTATATGTCCAATGGCTGCATTGATCGCGACATTGCGCTGCACGCTTCCGAGTGCCTGCGCTCTGGTACCGCACGTCTGTTGCGCTAAGGCGAGGGCTCAGCGTTTCACGATCTGACATTGCCCTGCGGCGGATCATTGTCGATTTGGATTGATCCCGACCCTGACCTTACGACGCTGCTCGCGGCGCATGACGCATTGACGGCCCGCCGCCCCGCGTCGTTGACCTTTCAACCCGAGGCCCAGCATATCACAATTTGCTACCAACCCAAAGTCACTCTGTGCCTCGCAGGCCGCGGCGCGATCTTTCGCGCGACTGCCAGGGTCGGAAAGGCGACCGGCTTTAACATCCAATCGTATTCACCCGACCTCACGGATCTAGAGGCCGTTGCCGCCCATTGCTCGGAGCCGCCAACCCATATGCGATCCATAGACAACGTGGTTAAGTTGAACCTAGCACCGACAAGCGGCGTCCTGACGTTGTTCCACGACCACGATTGGGAACCCGCTTTTCTTACCGCCGCACTGGCAACTCCAGCTGGGTTTATTGGTGCATTAGGAAGCCAAAAGACCCAAACGGCCCGCATTGCCCATCTGGCTGAAAAAGGCATCTCAGAGCATGATCTCAAACGGGTACGTGGCCCGATCGGACTGGTTCCGTCTCTGCGAGATGCAAATTTAATCGCGGTTTCAGCATTGGCCGAAGTTGCGCAGGCATTTGCCTATGATCAACAAAAAGTCATTGACGCATGAGCTATTTATCGACGCTGATTGTTCTATCCGGACCTTCGATTAACGGTACCCCCTGAGGGGCAGCCTAAATCGCACGACCGTCAGGTCGTTCATCCCGCATCGCCGCCATCTTGTATTTCCCTCACCCCCGCAGCTTCGCCCCTTTGGGATCAAACGGCGGTTCACTTAAAATTATGGCTTTGTGCGGCTTGCCCAGCACCATGACGTCGACCTCGTCGCCTGCTTTTGCGCCTTTGACGTAGCCAAGCGCGAAGCTTTGGCCAACCGTGTATCCGTAGGCACCCGAGGTCACGCGCCCGATGCCTTTGCCGTCCTTAAAGATCGGCTCGCCCCCTGTTGCGTCAGCGTTTGAGGCGTCGGTTTGGGCGGCGTTCAGGGCCAAGATGACAAGGGTTTCGCGGGCCGGTTTTGCCATCGTTTCCGCGACGGCTGCCTTGTTCAAAAACGCTTTGTTCATTTTGCACAGGCGGTCCAATCCGACCTCTTGGGGCCAGTATTCGGGCGAGTATTCGCGGCTCCAGGATCCGTAGCCTTTTTCGATCCGCAAGCTCATCAATGCACGCCCGCCGACAGGGCCTGCGCCGAAATCGCGACCGACCTCTAGCAGGGCTGTGTAAAGCTGCAATTGATCCTCGGCCTTGCAGTGCAATTCCCAGCCCAGATCGCCGGTGAACGACACACGCAGCGCCAGAACCTCGACCCCGCCAAGGGTGATTTTCTGGGATCGCATGAACGGGAAATCTGTGGTTGCCAGCGAGGCATTTGTCATCCGTTGCAACATCGCGCGACTGTCGGGGCCTGCGACGTTAAAGCCGCAAATATCATTGGTTTTACTTTCAAAAACAGTGCCCTGTGGCAATGGCACCTCGCTAAAGAAACGCGCGTGATAGCGTTCCGCCATGCCTGATCCGATGATCCAGAATTCATCCGTCGCCAGCCTTGTGACCGTAAAATCGCCTGCAATCCCACCGCGTTTGCCGATCAACGGCGTGAGGCACGACCGCCCGATCGTTTTGGGCATAGTGTTGGCAAAAACCGCGTTCAGCCAGTCCTCGGCCCCTGCCCCTTTGCACGTGTATTTGGCGAAATTCGAGATGTCGATAATGCCGGCGCGATCGCGCAGCATCTTGCATTCCTCGCCCACTGGACCCCACCAATTCTGGCGCGTAAATCCGTCGGTATCCGTCGCATCCGGGGTATCCGCGAACCACAGCGGATGTTCCCAGCCGTAGTTCAGGCCCATGACCGCGCCCATGGATTTCTGCAAATCGTGAACCGGTCGCGTGCGCACCGGACGACCGGCCGCGCGTTCCTCATTCGGAAAGTGGATTTTAAAGCGGTTGGCGTACTGATCGCGCACCCGTTCTTTGGTAAAGGTCTTACCGGTTTGCCCGTTCGTGGCCCAGTCGCCAAAGCGCGCCAAATCCCACGGGAACATGTCGTACTGCATCTCGCCCTCAATGATCCATTGCGCGACCATCAGGCCCATGCCGCCCGATTGCGAGAACCCGGGAATAATGCCGTTGCAGCAGAAATAGCCCTTTTTCTCAGGCACAGGGCCCAGCAACACATTGCTGTCAGGCGACCAGATCATCGGGCCGTTGATGACCCGTTTGATGCCTGCGGTGCCGACCACGGGCACGCGGTCAATGGCGCGCAGCATGTTTTCCTCGATCCGTTCCAGATCATCGTCAAACAGGTCGTGGGCAAAGTCCAACGGGGTGCCATTCTCAGCCCAGAATTTCATGTTTTTCTCGTAGGCACCGACCAGCAGGCCTTGGCCTTCTTGGCGCAGATAATATTCGCCATCACGGTCCGCCACGGATGGCAATCGGCGGTCCATTGCGGCAATTTCGGGGATGGTTTCAGTGACAAAATACTGGTGTTCGGTGGGCTGCAACGGCAGGTCAATGCCCGCCAATGCCGCCACTTCACGCCCCCAAAGACCAGCGGCATTGATCAACCAAGGCGTTGAGATATCGCCTTTTTCTGTGCGCACAATCCACGTGCCGTCGGGTTGTTGTTCGGTACCCAACACTGGGTTGAACCGCACAATCTCGGCACCGTTCTGGCGCGCGCCTGTCGCGTAGGCTTGGGTCACGCCAGAGGGGTCGACATTGCCGCCATCGGGTTCCCACATGATGCAGCGGATGCCGTCATAGTCGACCAGCGGGTGCAAACGCTCGGCCTCGGCGCGGTCAACTTCGTGGAAATTCATGCCGTACAGTTTGGCTTTGGCCGCTTGCAAACGCAGTTGGTGTTCACGCGCTTCGGTCTGCGCCAAATACAGAGATCCGGGCTGAAACACACCGCAACCCTGCCCGGTTTCCTGCTCCAGCTCTTTGTACAGACCCATGGTGTAGTGCTGGATGCGGCTGATGTTAGTGCTGTCGTGCAGCCCGTGAATGTTGGCCGCCGCGTGCCACGTGCTGCCACTGGTCAGCTCGTCCCGTTCTATCAGAACGACGTCTTTCCAACCCAATTTTGTGAGGTGGTACAGGATAGAACATCCGATAACGCCGCCACCAATGACGACAGCCTGAGCATGGGTACGCATATGAAAGTGCCCTGAAATGTGATTACGTTAAGTCTAGAGTGCGCGGCTTGAAATCGATTTGGTTGCCCTAAGGCGACAATTTTTGTCGCTATTCGACCAGCCCTTGTCCAGAGTGAAACCCAAATTGCAGACAGTTATCGCAAAGGAACCGGCCTCATGAAAACCACCACACGTGTTGCAATCATCGGCGGCGGCGTCGTTGGCGCGTCTGTCTTGTATCATCTGACCAAATTGGGCTGGCCTGACGTGATGCTGCTGGAACGATCAGAGCTGACCTCGGGGTCGACTTGGCACGCAGCGGGCGGTTTTCACACGCTAAATGGCGACACGAACATGGCCGCCCTGCAAGGCTACACCATTCGTTTGTACAAGGAACTTGAGGAAATCACCGGCATGTCCTGTGGCCTGCACCATGTTGGTGGCGTGACGTTGGCCGACAATCAGGACCGGTTCGACATGCTGCTAGCTGAACGCGCAAAGCACCGGTTCATGGGGTTAGAGACAGAAATCGTCAGCCCCGAAGAGATCAAGAAAATCGCGCCCGTCACCAACATCGATGGCATTGTTGGCGGGCTTTATGACCCGCTGGATGGGCACCTTGACCCCTCTGGCACAACCCACGCCTACGCCAAGGCGGCGCGCATGGGCGGTGCGACGATTCATACCCACACGATGGTGGTTGAAACCAACCAGCGCCCTGACGGCACGTGGGATGTGGTCACGGACAAAGGCACAATTCACGCGGAACACGTGGTGAATGCAGGGGGGCTTTGGGCGCGCGAAGTTGGCGCAATGGCCGGTATTTATTTCCCGCTGCACCCGATGGAACACCAGTATCTGGTGACCGAAGACGTGCCGATGATTGTCGACATGATGGCCGACGGGCATGAACATCCGCACGTCATGGACCCTGCTGGCGAAAGCTATTTGCGCCAAGAAGGTCGCGGGCTATGTATCGGATTTTACGAACAAACTTGCCGTCCATGGGCCGTTGACGGCACCCCTTGGTCGTTTGGTCAGGACTTGTTGCAAGACGATTTCGACAAGATCGAAGACAGCATCAACTTCGCCTACAAACGCTTTCCCGATTTGGAAAAGGCAGGCGTCAAAAACGTCATCCACGGTCCTTTCACATTCGCCCCCGACGGTAATCCGCTGGTCGGCCCCGTCCCTGGCGTGCGCAATTATTGGTCGGCGTGCGGCGTCATGGCGGGCTTTAGTCAAGGCGGCGGCGTTGGCCTGATGCTGGCGCAATGGATGGTTGAAGGCGAATGTGAGCGCGACGTGATGGCGATGGATGTCGCGCGGTTTGGCGACTGGATTTCACCCGGCTACACCCTGCCAAAAGTCATCGAAAACTACCAAAAGCGTTTCTCGGTGTCCTATCCGAACGAAGAATTGCCAGCCGCGCGCCCCAATCGCACGACGCCGATGTACGATGTGTTTTCCGGCATGGGCGCGGTTTGGGGGCAACAATTTGGCCTCGAGGTGGTCAACTATTTTGCCACCGGTGACGAACCAACGTTTGAAACCCCGTCGTTCCGCCGCTCTGATGCGTTTGACGCGACCGCGCGTGAAGTCGCCGGTGTACGCAGCGCCGTTGGCATCAACGAGGTCCACAATTTTGGCAAATATCTGATCAAAGGCGCAGGTGCGCGCGAGTGGCTGGACCGGATCATGGCGGGTCGTATTCCGCAGCTTGGCCGTCTAAGCCTGACGCCGATGTTGTCGGAAAAAGGCAAGCTGATCGGGGATTTCACTGTGTCCTGTTTGGACGAAGAAGAGTTCC
This sequence comes from Ascidiaceihabitans sp., assembly GCA_029251465.1. Lineage (GTDB taxonomy): Bacteria > Pseudomonadota > Alphaproteobacteria > Rhodobacterales > Rhodobacteraceae > Ascidiaceihabitans. The sequence goes on along the minus strand of JAQXDI010000075.1, from coordinate 2,116 downwards.
AGCTGACTGCATCGTACGGTGCGCAAGCATTTCACATGCGGTGGTTCTTACAACATCAAGATGACAGCGTAAGTATCGAGAATATAACAGATAAGCGTAACGGATTTCAGATCGCAGGACCACGTGCGCGTGACGTTCTGGCCGCCTGCACACTCAGCGATATCAACGATATGAAGTTCATGGATGTGCGCAAAATCACCGTTGGCATGACCGACTGCATCGTGCAGCGCGTCAGCTACACCGGTGATCTGGGGTACGAAATGTACTGCGATCCGATGGGGCAACGCGCGCTGTGGAATACGCTGTGGGCCGAGGGGCAAAAGCACGGCATGGTTCCGTTCGGCATGCGCGCGATGATGTCGCTGCGGTTGGACAAGTTCTTTGGCTCTTGGATGGCGGAATTTTCGCCCGACTATACAGCGGCTGAAACCGGCATGGATCGGTTCATCAGCTTTAAGAAAAACACCGCCTTTATCGGGCGCGCCGCAGCCGAGGCCGAACGTGACGCAGGGGCTGCGCGCCAATTGGTCAGCTTTGAGGTCGACGCCACAGACGCCGACGTTCAGGGGTACGAGCCCATCTGGCTGGATGATGAGGTCGTCGGATTTTGCACCTCGGGCGGCTATTCGCACTTTGCTGCCAAGTCGATTGCGTTCGGGTTTTTGCCGACAGATCGCGTTGCAGAGTGCCTTGCGGTCGAGATCGAAATTCTGGACCACATGCGCGCCGCACGGGTTGTGACCACGCCATTGTTTGATGCGGACGGCGCACGGATGCGCGGTTGACACATGACCCTACCGATCATCATTTTGGCGGCAGGAACCTCGTCGCGCATGCGCGGCGCGGACAAAATGTTGGAGGACGTGGATGGGGCCCCGTTGATCCGCAGGCAGGCGGAAATAGCGCTAAGCGTCAGCGCGCAGGTCTACGTAACGGTGCCGCCCAAACCACACCCCAGACACGCGGCATTGGCGGGTCTAAACGTGATCTTTGTCGAGGTGCCGGATGCCGCAGACGGGATGAGCGTTTCGATGCGTGCAGGGATCGCCGCCTTACCAGCAGGCACAAAAAGCGCGATGATCTTGCTGGGTGATTTGCCAGAAATCACCACCGACGATCTTCGACAAGTCATTGATGCAAAAGAAAAAAACTCTGAAAATCTGATTTGGCGCGGAGCCACGCAAGATGGCAAAGCCGGCCATCCAATCATCTTTGATCAGGCTCTGTTTGCAGAAATCGCGACGCTGTCCGGGGATACAGGTGGTCAGTCGATCATCCAAAATCACAGCGACCACGTGCATCTGGTGCCCCTGCCCGACAATCACGCGCGGATGGATTTGGACACGCCAGAGGAATGGTCCCTCTGGCGCAAAACGCGTTAGCGCATTTTGTCTGTCAGCAGCTGGGCTTCGTGCTTTTTCAGCGACAAACGGGCGGAGCCGTAGTTCTGCATGCCCGCCAGCGTGTTCAATTCCGGGAACAACGCGAGGATTTCAGCGCGCTGTGCATCGCCGATCCCTCGCAGGGAATGATCACCCGGCTGAAAGCTTTCGGTCCACGCGCCGTCCGCCAGCACAACTTCGTGCTGATCGAACATCAGGTGGATGTAGCTGACCGTGCTCGCTTCGATCTGATCGATGCCGTCTAGACCCGTCAGATGCTTGGCCGCAACCAGCACTTCGCGTTCCTCAAACATGACCTCGGCCAGATCGGACGTCAGCAACATGCGGTGGTTCGGGCTGACCATCAAATCACGCTCTGGCACACCTTTGCCAAGCGCACCGGCGCGAATGTAGACCGGTTGAAATTCAGGATTGTCCGCCAAATCGGCAGTCGACAAATCACGACGCCCAACCCAACGCAAAGGCTGGCTGCCATTGTCGCGAGTGAACACTTTGTCGCCCTCAGCCAGCGTTTCCACTACGATCTCACCACGATTGGTGGCGATCAACGTGCCCGGCGTAAAGCAGATGATGACCTGCTCGATTTCGGAGTAATCCATGCGGCCGGTGATATTACCGTTGTCATCGAGAAATTCGACTGTGCCAGATTCAGGGCCAGTTTCGATGACGTTGGTGCGCAAACCGGACAAGTCCAAAATGTCGATGTCCAGACC
>JAQXDI010000059.1 GCA_029251465.1 Ascidiaceihabitans sp. | reverse complement strand
TGCAATCCGCTGCATAACCACTCTACCAACTCGCCGCCGGGCAGTATTTAGACCAGATAGCTCAAATGATTTACCCCTGCAAGGCCTCGTATCAGCAATTTGACGCAAGCGGGCGTTGCCGCGCCTGTCGGGATGTGGCACATCTTGGTTTGATAGATTCTGAACGAACGAGTTTAGTGAATGACAGATTTCGCAAGTCGCCGCACCGTGATGGTGGACACTCAGGTCCGCCCGTCAGATGTGACCAAATATCCAATCATCGAAGCCATGCTGAGCGTGCCGCGTGAGGACTTTGTGCCCACTGCCAAACGCGAGGCGGCCTACATGGGTGAGAACCTGCCCTTGGGCGGCGCGCGCGTGCTATTGGAGCCGCGCACATTGGCCAAAATGCTTGATGCGGTGGATATTTCCAACGACGAACTGGTCTTGGATGTCGGCTGTGGTTTTGGCTACTCGTCCGCCGTTATCGCGCATATGGCTGAGGCCGTGGTGTGTGTCGAAGACGACGAAAGCATGGCCGGCGAAGCACAAGACGCGCTGAGCGGTGCAGGCATCGACAACGTCATCATTCACCGAGGTCCGTTGAACGAAGGTGCCCCGCAACACGGGCCCTACGACGTTTTGATGATCCAAGGTGGTGTGGCCCAGGTGCCTGACGCATTGCTTGCACAACTCAAAGACGGCGGCCGTGCGGCGTGCATCTTTATGGAAGGTGCGCTGGGCGAAGTACGTATCGGCTATAAAATGGACGGCAAAGTCACGTGGCGGATGGCCTTTAACGCTGGTGCACCTGTTCTGGCAGGCTTTGAAAAACACGGCGCGTTCCAACTGTGAACGCATCGCCAATCGCACGAGATGCGGCTGGCGGCACAATGATACAAAATCGCACCTTGGGGGCACGGCAATGAAAGCAATGTTCATTCAAACTGTAAAAGGCGGCGCGCTTGCTCTGGCTTTGGGGTTCAGTGCGGTGCAATCGCAGGCGGATACGCTGGCTGACGCTTTGGTCGGATCGTATAATCACAGTGGCCTGTTGGATCAAAACCGCGCATTGCTGCGTGCCGCAGACGAAGGTGTCGCAATTGCTGCATCCGCTCTGTTGCCGATCATCCAGTGGTCCGCAGGGGCGCAACGGGATTTCGGGCGCCAGCTTGGCACAACGTCCAGTTCGACGGTTGACGTCGGAACGTCGAATATTGCACTGACCGCCAGCCTGCTACTTTACGATTCCGGATCGTCAGCGGCCACAATTGAATCAAGCAAAGAGACAGTTCTTGCGACCCGCCAGACGCTTGTTGCGATTGAACAACAAGTGCTGCTGCGCGCGATCGAGGCGTTCATGGGTGTGCGCCAAGCCTCTGAATTTGTTGCGTTGCGTCAAAACAACCTGCGTCTGCTGACCCAAGAATTGCGGGCCGCAAACGACCGGTTCGAAGTGGGCGAAGTCACGCGAACAGACGTCGCACTGGCCCAAGCCCGTTTGGCGCAAGCGCGCAGTGGTTTGGCCGATGCACAAGCGGATCTGCTGCGTGCGAGGGCGGAATACACCAACGTTGTCGGGCATAAACCCGGCCGGTTGTCATCGCCGCCAAAGGTTCCAAACGTCGAGACCAACGTGGCATCGGCACAAGCGCAAGCGGTGCGCCGTCACCCGCAGATGATCAGTGTGCAACACAGCGTTTCTGCGGCAGAGCTGCTGATTTTGGCCGCTGAGGCGGACATGAAACCAAGCATAACCCTAAGCGGGCGCTTGCGGGCAAACAACAGCACCGGTGCGTCCAACGGCGTAACCAACGGGTTTGTTGCGGTCGAAGTCGGCGGTCCTTTGTACGCCGGGGGCAGCCTGTCTGCGGCGATGCGTCGGGCCATGGCGTCACGCGATGCCGAGCGCGGAAATCTGCACGTTGTGCGGCACGATACCCAGCAAAACGTGGCGAGTGCGATTGCTTCACTAGGTGCTGCACGTGCGCGCTTGCAAGCCAGCGAACGTCAAATCCGTGCTGCGCGCGTCGCATTTCGCGGTGTGCGCGAAGAGGCCACTCTTGGCGCACGCACGACATTGGATGTTCTGGATGCCGAACAAGAACTGCTCGACGCCGAAGCCGCGCGTATTTCGGCCGAGGTCGATGAATACGTCGCTGCCTACACCGTCCTATCAACGATGGGCCTGTTAACCGCGACAAGCCTGCGCTTGAACGTTCAGCAATACGACCCGACCGCCTATTACAATCTGGTCAAAGACGCGCCGGCTGTACGAAGCAAACAAGGGCAAAAGCTGGATAAAGTTCTGCGCGCGCTGCAAAAAGACTAAAGCGCGGGCAGTATTTTGGCTGGTTTTGATCTGTGTCGAAACGGTCTTGCAGAATAATCGCCACAATTTTCACGACCCATTGTTCGAATCTGTTGCCCCCTGTAAGAAGGGGGCGAGGCTATAGTGGTAAAATAATATGTCAGATCCCGTTTCCAATGCAGAAGTGGAAGACGTCCTTTCGTCTATCCGCCGTTTGGTTTCCGAAGAAAAACGCAGCCCTGCTGCCGTTGAAAAACCTGATGCCAGCGACCGTTTGGTCCTGACGCCAGCGCTGCGCGTGGCCGAGCATATTCGACCGGCCCCACAAGAAGCCCATGTTGAACACGCGCCTGAGGTTGAACCGGATCACGCAGAAAACCCTGCATCCGTTGAAGATGAAACCCTCGAAACGGCCCAGTTTCATGAGGTTACGGACGCTGATGATGACAACGACACATCAGATGAAACACACGCAGATGACGCGCTTGATGCCTCTGAAAGTGACGTTGAACATGATGATGCCCAATCCGAAGACGTTGCAGAACACGTCCAAGAGGATTTAAGCGAACAAGACACCCCGGATGTTCTGGTGCTTGTTCCGGATTCTGTCGAATCCGCACGCGATATGCCCGACGAATTGATGTCAGAAAACACGCCCGAGGCCGAAAACATCAGCGAATTCGTGGCCGAAGAAACATTCGAAGACATTCCAGTCGCCGAACCCGTCGATGCGATGCAAGAAATTTCCAGCGCCGCAACGCTCAGCGCCAAGATCGCAGCGCTTGAGACCGTGATTGGGCGCACCGATGATCAATGGGAACCGGACGACACTGGCGACAGCGACTATTCCGGCACCGAAGCGCCTTCAATGACGTGGGAAGACACGAGCACCGTTGAAGACGCGGCAGAGACTGCAATTGACAGCGACGTGTTCGCATCACCAGAAGACTTTCTGGACGAAGACGCATTGCGCGATCTTGTCAGCGACATTGTGCGCGAAGAACTGCAAGGCGCATTGGGCGAACGGATCACACGCAACGTGCGCAAACTTGTGCGCCGCGAAATTCACCGCGCGTTGGCGGCCCAAGAACTGGAATAACCCCACACGACATCAATGGACTTTGCGTGCTGCGCAAGACAGGGTTGGCCTGTACGAACAGCACGGACGCGTTTTTCCAGATGAACACCCCAGCACATTTATTAATCGGTGCAGCCGTTTTTGGCCGGCCTGCAACCTCGCGCATTTTGTTGGCCGCTTTTGCGGGGGCGATGCTGCCTGATCTGTCGTTGTATGTGATGGCCGGGGTGTCGCTGATCATTCTGGATATCCCGCCGCAGATTGTCTTCGGAGAATTGTATTTTTCACGCGCCTGGCAAACGGTCTTTGCGATCGACAACTCTGTGTTTGTGTGGGGCGGGCTGCTTGCCTTCGCGCTCTGGCGACGCAGTACGTGGGCCATTGCCTTGTGCGGGGCCGCGTTGCTGCATTTGGCGTTGGATTTTCCGCTGCACCACGACGACGGGCGCGCGCACTTCTGGCCGGCGACGTCTTGGATATTCGAAAGCCCGCTAAGCTATTGGGACCGTAACCACGGCGCGGGCTGGCTTGCCCCAGTCGAAGCGGGGCTTGCGTGCGTCGGCACATGGGTGCTGTGGCGGCGTGGCTTGCCCGTCTGGGCACTGGTGCTGTGCGCGGTTCTACTGTTTGCAGAGCTTTGGATCGTGCGCCAATGGCTGTTCTTTTTCATAGACAGCTAGAAAAAATCACGTGGTCCAAAAGAAAAACGCGCCCGAGCAGAGGGCGCGTTTTCTGTGGCAGTCTTGAACTGAGTGTCTTACGCTGCTTCAGCCTGCTGAGCGGCGTTGCGACGTTCGCTTTCTTCGCGTGACAGGGCGACGGACGTACGTACACCTTTGCCTACAAAGTCCATAAGACCAGTTACAACCCGTTCGTTTGGTTCGATACCTGCGCAGCTAAGCACTTCGCAACCATCGCGCGAGCGTGCCCAACGGGCGATTTGTTCTGGACCATTGCCGTATTTCTTGTCGTCGGCGATGGCGTCGTCCAATGCAGCCAGTACAACAGCTGCAAATAGTTTACGTGCACGATTACCTTGTTCGTTGTTAAAGGCAGTGCCGTCAACGAAGTCTTTCATTCGTCGTCCTTTCAATTATTCTTGCTCTTGTCTTCCCGGCGTGAAGCTTTCTATGACGTATTCTAACCGATTCGGATACCCTTTTTTTGCATGACCCCTATGCATTTGATGCATATCTTACGTAGTTTTCCTACCGTATCGTTGTCTTGCCCAAGGCCGCTTACCCAGATATAGGGATCGTCAATCTTTCATCAACCTTTTGCCATGGTTTTGTCACAATGCCCAAAATTAACGGAAACGAAATTCGCCCCGGAAACGTACTGGAGCACAACGACGGTCTTTGGGCCGCTGTAAAAGTGGACCACGTAAAGCCTGGTAAAGGCGGCGCTTTTGCTCAGGTCGAGATGAAGAATCTGCGCAACGGATCAAAATTGAACGAACGGTTCCGCAGTGCTGACAAAGTCGAGCGGGTGCGTCTGGAACAAAAGGACCAACAGTTCTTGTTCGAAGATGACGGTTTGCTGACGGTCATGGACATGGAAACCTACGAACAGGTGCAATTGCCGGCAGAGCTGCTGGGCGAACGCCGCCCGTTCTTGCAAGATGGCATGACCATCGTTGTGGAATTCCACGAAGAAGAAGCGCTGAACGCGCGTCTGCCGCAGAAAGTGATCTGCAAAATTGTCGAAACCGAGCCTGTTGTAAAAGGCCAAACCGCAGCCAATTCATTCAAGCCTGCGGTTTTGGACAATGGCGTCAAAGTCATGGTGCCACCGTTTGTGGGCGTCGACGAAGACATCGTCGTGAACACCGAAACAATGGAATATTCCGAGCGCGCCTAAATCGCTTTGACATGTACTGTGACGATATCTGGCCTGTCCGTTTGTATGGGCCATTTTTGTGTCTGGCTTTGCGTTTTAAACCTTAGCCTGGAAAATGGCAGGCCACGCCGTTTGTCATCTGCGGACGGTCATCACGGCACAGGCTGCGCGCCTTGGTGCAACGCTCTGCAAATGCGCAGCCTTTGGGCGGATTGATCGGGCTGGGCGGATCGCCAGAGATATTGAGCGCCCGCGTGTAGCCTTGGGATTTGCGTCGCTTCAGTGATGGGGCCGCAGACAACAGCGCTTGGGTATAAGGGTGTTGCGGGGCCTCGAACAACTGCTCTACCGGGGCCTGTTCCACGATCTTGCCCAGATACATCACGGCCACATCATCGCAGACATGGCGCACGACACCCAGATCATGGCTGATAAACAAATAGCTGAGGCCCAGATCGGTTTTCAATTTTGCCAGTAGGTTCAGGATTTGCGCTTGGATCGCGACATCCAACGCGGAAACCGGTTCGTCACATACCAGCAGTTTTGGATTGGTTGTTAATGCTCGGGCAATCGAAATGCGCTGCCGCTGACCGCCAGAAAATTGATGGGGAAACAGGCTCAGCTGATCTTCGCGCAGACCAACCAGCGCGAACAATTCACGCACGCGGGCCATACGTTCATCCGGTGTTCCGATGCCCATCAGGTCTAGCGGTTCGCGCACAATGTCACCAACACGGGCACGCGGGTTGAGCGACGAATAAGGGTCTTGGAAAATCAGCTGAATGTCGCGGCGGCGCTGGCGCATTGTTTCGTCATCCAGCTGCAATAGGTCGTCACCCTCGAACAGCACCTTGCCGGCAGAGGATTGCGTCAGCCTGATCGTGGCCATCGCAGCAGTTGTTTTGCCCGATCCGCTTTCGCCAACGATACCCAGCGCGCGACCCTTTTGCAGGGTGAACGACACGGCGCGCACAGCCTCAAGATGTGGGCGCGGCGCGAATAGCGACGGTCGCGGCATAGCAAAGCGTACAGTCAGGTTCTGAACGTCGAGCAGAGTGGTCATAAGCGCGCCTCCTCAACCCCGTGACAGGCCGCCGGGTGGTGGCCGTGGTTGATCAATTTCGGCTTTTCGCGCAGGCACCGCGCTTGGGCGTGATCGCAGCGCTGCGCAAAGGCGCACCCCGCGCCCAGCATGTGCAAAGGCGGCACGACGCCGGGAATTTCCTTGAGCCCGGTTTCGGATTTACCAAGCGCCGGAATACAGTCGATCAAGCCGCGCGCATAAGGGTGCTGCGGGGTGTCGAGCACCTGATCCGCGGTCGCGGTTTCAATGACCCGGCCTGCGTACATCACCGACACGCGGTCGGCCATTTCGGCAATTGCGCCCATGTCGTGAGTGATCAACAAAATGGCGGCCCCAAAATCGCGTTGGATTTCGTTCAGTAGATCAAAGATTTGCGCCTGCACGGTGACGTCCAATGCGGTTGTCGGTTCATCCGCGATCAGCAACTTGGGGCGGCACGACACGGCCATGGCGATCATCATACGCTGGCGCATGCCACCAGACAATTGGTGCGGATAGTCGCGCGCACGTTTGTCGGGTTCAGGAATGCCAACGCGGTCCAGCAAGGCAATCGCGTCCTTGAACGCGCGGTCGCGGCTGGTGTTTTGGTGCAGGGTTATCGCCTCGGCGATCTGGTCCCCGACGGTGAAAACGGGGTTCAGCGAGGTCATCGGTTCTTGGAAAATCATCGCAGCCTCAGCACCGCGCATTTGGCGCAAGCGGGCAGGGGTGGCCCCCACGAATTCTTCTCCCGCCAGCTTGATTGATCCGGCTCTTATCCGGCCATGCGGTTGCGGGATCAACCCCATGACGGACAGCGCCGTGATCGATTTACCGCACCCCGATTCACCGACAATGCCCAGCGTTTCGCCTTCGTTCACGTGCAGCGATACGGAATCCAGCGCGGTGACTTCGCCGTGGCGCGTCGCAAAGGTGACGGCCAGATCGTTGATTTCTAACAGCGGGCTCATCGTTGTCTCAGCTTTGGGTTAAAGGCGTCGTTCAGGCCGTCACCGACCAAGGATACGGCAAAAACTGTCAAGAAAATCGCGAGGCCGGGGAAGGTGACAGGCCACCATGCCTCTAGGATGAATTCGCGGTTGGCCCCGATCATCAGGCCCCACGACATGACGTTTGGATCCCCAAGACCCAGAAAACTAAGGCCGGCCTCAAACAGGATCGCAACACCGATTGTGAGGGTCGCCGAAACGATCAAAGGCGGGGCTGCGTTGGGTAGGATGACCTTCCAGATGATGCGTTTGTTGCGCGCACCAATGGCCCGTGCGGCCGTGACGTATTCGAGTTCTTTGATCTTGAGGAATTCAGCCCGTGTCAGGCGTGCGGTTTGTGGCCAACTGACGACGCCGATGGCAAATGCGATGGTCCACAACGACGGTGAAAACAGCGTGACAAGGACCATAGCGAACAACAACGCGGGCAAGACTTGGAAGAATTCAGTGAACCGCATCAACAGGTTATCGACCCAACCACCGTAGTATCCAGCCAGCGCACCCAGTGAGATGCCGATAAACATGGTGAGAGCCGCGGCAGCAGCGCCCACCGCCAACGTTGGTCCACCACCCGTAAGCAAGCCTGCGATAATATCGCGCCCCAGATAGTCGGTCCCAAGCGGGAATTCTGGCGTCGCGCCGGGCATCTCATGGGGGGCCCAGACGATGTCAAACGGATCGCCGTTGTAAATCAGAGCACCGTACAAAGTTGCCAGAAAAATCACGATCAGCAGGACCAACCCGAACACCGCAGGGATGTTGCGCCGGAACATGCGCCACGCCTCAAGACCGGGGCTTTCGGGTTTGAATTCGGGTGTGTCGTTCATGATTTGCGCCTAAGGCGCGGATCGGCCCAACGATAACTGATGTCGGTGATGATATTGGCGACGACCACCATGGCGGAGGCGAAAAACAGCACGCCTAGGATCGTCGGATAATCGCGGCGCAAGATGCTGTCGAACGCGAGGCGGCCCATGCCGGGCCAGTTGAACACGGTTTCGACCAGCAGCGCGCCAGAGATCAGGTTTCCGAACTGCAAACCGGCCACCGTCAGGATCGGCAGGGCGGCATTGCGCAGGGCGTGTTTGAACAAAACCGACACTTCGGACGCGCCTTTGGCCCGCGCTGTGCGGATGTAATCAGAGCCGAGAACCTCGAGCATCGAGGCGCGGGACAGGCGGGCGTATTGGGCAAGATAAATGATCGCCAGAGTGAACGCCGGCAGCACCAGATGGTGGGCAATGTCGAGGGTTTTGACCACGAAACCAGCGTCGCGCAGTTTGACCGATTGCATGCCCTCAACAGGGAATATCGGGATGACGGAGGCGAACAGGATGATCAGCATAATACCGGTCCAGAACACCGGCACGGCGTAGCCGATGGTCGCAAAGATCGACACGATCCCCGACAGGATGCCGTTGGGTTTGCGCGCGGCGATCACGCCCATAAACACGCCGATTGAAATGGATAGGATCTGCGCTGTGATGACCAGCAAAATAGTGGGCCAGATGCGCAGGCCAATCAGTTTCGAAACCGGTTGATTAAAGAAGAAACTCTCGCCCAGATTGCCCGTTGCGATGCCGGACACGTAGATCCAGAGTTGGGTAAAGATCGGTTTGTTAAGCCCGTATTCTTCGCGGATGCTTTCCAGCATTTCCTCGGTCGCACCGCCCATTTCACCAGCAATGACAACGGCAGGATCACCGGGGGCAAGACGGATCAGGAAAAAATTCAGGATCACGACACCCAGCATCAACAGCAGCCCGTATCCGATGCGTCGCAGAAGGTAGGAGAGGGTCATTTTTGGTCCTTGATACGGGTCCAGGATCACAGCGGTGGCGCAAATCGATCACGCCACCGCAAGTGTTTTTAAGTCGCGATTACTCGCCCCATTCCACCATGTCCATCGGGTGCATTGTGCCCCAGATGCCGGACGGAACGTTTTGCAGTTTTTTGTCGTAGGCCGTGTGGTACGGCAACGCGTTGATCCAGTAGACCGGCAGATCCGTCGCAACGGTTTGCTGGAATTCCGCATACAGAGCGGCGCGTTTGCCTTGATCCAGTTCGACCGCAGCGGCATTCAACAGCTCGTCCACTTTGGCGTTTTTATACTGCTGGGTGTTTGACCAGATCACACCCTTTTTGATGTTGTCGGACAGGTAGGTGCGGTGCACACCGATGACCGGATCGCCCCAGTTAAACACGACGTCCATGGACAGTTCAAAGTCGTGACCACCAACGCGACCGGCCCATGTCGGGAAATCAGGTGCGGCGCGCACAGTGATCGCGATGCCGATCTTTTTCAGCTGCGATTTCATGTATTCCGCAACCGATTGCTGCTGCTCTTTGGGGCCCGGAATGTAGTCAATCGTCAGTTCCATGCCGTCAGCGAAACCGGCCTCGGCCATCAGCGCGTTGGCCTTGTCCAGATCGACGTCATAGGCGGGGATTGTCTCGTCAAAGAACGGAGAGCTTTCGATAATCGGCCCGCGTTGCGCGGTCGACACGCCACGGTGCAGCGCTTTGGTGATGAATTCGCGATCAACCGCGTAGGCAATCGCTTGGCGCACGCGCACGTCCGACAGTTTGGGCGACGCCATGTTGAAGGCCAACCAGTTCAACGGACCAACAGCGGCGTAGCCATCGGTGGTCACGCCTATGTTGTCGGCTTTTTCCATGCGCTTGATCTCTTGGCTGCCCGCCATAAACGGGTACATATCCGCCTCGCCGTTTTCCATCGCGATCAGCAATGCGGACGGGTCTTTGATGATGCGAATGATGATCTCGTCCAGCTTGGGGCGCCCGTCCATAAAGAAGGTCGGGTTCTTTTTCATCACAACTGCTTCGCCCGGGGTGAATTCCTCGAGCATAAAAGGGCCAGAGCCGACAGGTGCCGAGTTTGCAGGGTGCGATTTGGCGTCTTGACCGTCACCGTAAATGTGCTTTGGCAACACCGGCGCGAGGGCAGGCGATAGGGCCAACAACAACGCAGGGTGCGGTTTGGACAGGTTGATCACAACCGTGTGCGCATCCGGCGTGTCGATGGTTTCGACGGGGGCAAACATGGATTTGAACGGGTGGTTTTCCTTGGTGGTCATGATCGAAAACGCGACGTCTTCGGATGTGACAGGCTTGCCGTCGTGGAATGTGGCGTTCTGAACCAGATTCAACGTGACGCTCATGCCGTCGTCTGCAATCGACCAGCTGGACGCCAGATACGGCTGTGGTTCCCAGTTTTCGTCGTAGCGAATGGGCGATGCAAAAATTTGCGTTGACGGGATCGCGGTGGCGATACCCGATTGCACGGCACCGTTCAGATGGCGCGGCACTTGGGTCGAGGCGATCACAAGCGTGCCACCCTCGGCATGCACCATCGGTGCGGCCATTGTAAAAGAGGCTGCAATCGCTGCGGCACCCATCAGGCGTGTCATAACTGACATGTTTAAACTCCCGTTAAATTTTTATATTACAAAGGCTAGCGAGGCTCTTAAGTACAGAAAACAGTGTTTTGTGTTGGGTAAAGCGGCAAAATATGCGCTTACTGGTCAACTTCTGACGTGGGTTCTAACAGCAAGTGAGAAAATTTCTGTTTCGCTGCAAGGACTTCGCAAATTTTGATGACAGCATCGACAATCGTGGATTGTTGCAGCACCGCCGAATAGGCAAGACCAAAGGTCTGCGTCTTGACTGCCCCATTTATGGGCAGTGCGGCGTATCCTGCATGCTTGTCGCGGTCATTCGGACCGCAAATGTTCAGAATCGAATAGCCAAACTGCCCCGCCACCATACCGCGCAGAACCGCTGAAGACTGGGTCGTGTGCGCCACGTTTGGCACAAGGCCCTGAATTTGAAACATCTCTTCGAAATAGGATTTGGCGGCAGGCAGATCCAAGGCAACCATCGGTTCATCCTTAAGATCCTGCAAAGAAACCGAGGCCTGCTGCGAAAGCGGTGAATTGTGCGGGATCAACGCCCAAGGACGTGCATGAAACAGAGGCAAAAACGGCATCTCGGACGGGGTTTCAGCCTGATAGGTTAACGCGACATCGACGGTGTTTGAGCGTAACCAATCTGCGATCTGATGCATGTTCCCTTCTTTCAAATCGATGCGAATATCCGGATAAGTCGCGGCAATCTGCTTCATCAAAGGCGGCAAAACAAACGGTGCAGTCGGTTCGTAACACCCCAAACGCAACGTGCCAGTGGGGTCACCAGTCAACGACAACAAATCGCTTTCAAACAGCCGGGCCTGTTCCAGAAATGCGCTGACCCGCTTGCCCACATCCTGACCGGCTTGGGTCGCGATAATGCCTTTTGCAGGGATGCGCCGAAACAGTTCCTGGCCGATCGATTGCTCGATCAAATCAAGGGCCGCGGTGACAGAACTTTGCGAGATGTTCATTTCTTCGGACGCACGCGCAATTGACCCCAGCCGCAAAGCCGCATCAAAATAGCGCAATTGTTTGAGAGTGAATTTCATATGCTTACAACATTAAACAAGGTGAGTAGCGACTGTAAATCTATTTTTCCGAGGATCGTTCCTGCGATACCTATTTCGACAAACACAAGGAGCGCACCATGAGCCAGATCACTGTTTTTGAAGCGAAAAAGATCGTCACGATGGATCCGAATCGCAGTGCGGCAACCCATGTTGCGATTCGCGAGGGCAAAATTCTGGCTGTCGGTGGTGCTGAATGTGGTGATCAATGGGGGGATGTGATCCACGACAAAACGCTGTCCCATGCGGTTCTAACGCCCGGCTTTGTCGAAGGGCACGCACACATGATGGCTGGCGCGATGTGGCGCTACGCCTATGCGGGCTATCACGACCGGATCGATCCAAAAGGCAAGCTTTGGACCGGCATGCGCGACATCGATGCGGTGGTTGACGGGCTGACCGAATTCGAGGGCACCCTTGCCAAGGACGAACCCTTGGTCGGTTGGGGCTTTGATCCGATCTTTTTGTCGTCAGAACGGCTGAGCGCCAAGCATTTGGATCAGATCAGCACGGATCGCCCCGTCGCGATCATGTTCTCGAATTTTCATTTAATGTGCGTGAATTCCAAAGCCCTCGAAATGGCCGGATATGACGAGGGCACAAACGCTGAAGGGGTCGTAAAAGGGCCGGATGGCAAACCAACGGGTGAGCTGCAGGAAATGGCTGCAATGTTCCCAATCATGCGCCGTTTAGGAATTGATTTCAGAGGGTTATCGCAAACTCCTGAAGCGATAGATGACTACGGCGAGGTCGCGCAACGGGCAGGGGTTACAACGATCACTGACCTGTTTTCCTCGATCGAAGATGACGATCTGGCGATCATGCTCAAAATCACCTCCAAGTCCGATTTTCCGCTGCGTATTGTTCCTGTTTTAGGCGCAATGGGCACCCCGTCCGAAGTGGCGGATCGTGCTGAAACCCTCGCGAAATCATCGTCGGATAAATTGCGCCTAGGCGCGGTCAAGCTGATGACAGACGGGTCGATCCAAGGTTGGACCGCGCGTGTGAAATGGCCCCACTACGTTGGCGGTCATCCGAACGGGATTTGGAACACGCCGCCCGAACAGATCTTTGCGCTCTGTGCTGAAATGCAAAAACGCGGCATTCAGATGCACATCCACGTGAATGGCGACGAGGCGGCAGAAGCCTCGATTGACGCGATCGAAGCCGCGTTGCGCCTGCATCCGGGGCAGGGCCATCGCCACGTTTTGCAACACTGTCAGATGATGGGGCGTGATCTGTACGAGCGTGCGTTTGAACTGGGATGTTGCGCCAATATTTTCTCTAATCATATCTGGTACTTCGGTGATCAGCATGCGGCGTTGACCATCGGTCAAGATCGGGCAGAACGGATGAACGCTGCGCGCACAGCGCTTGATATCGGTGTGAATATCGCGCTGCATTCTGATGCCCCGGTGACGCCATTGGGCCCGTTATTTACCGCGTGGTGTGCGGTCAATCGTCAAACGATGACGGGCAAAACCTTGGGGGCTGCGCAGTGTATTTCGGTCGACGAGGCGCTGTACGCGATTACGATGGGCGCGGCGTATACGCTTAAACTGGACAGCGAAATTGGCAGCATCGAGGCAGGGAAGACCGCAGATTTTGCGGTTCTCGGCGATGATCCGACAGCGGTTGATCCCATGTCGTTGAAAGACGTTCCTGTCTTGGGCACCGTGTCTGGCGGAGTGGTACATCTGCTGTGAACAGGCTGCCGCTAACGGTTATCGGGGGGTACCTCGGGGCTGGAAAAACCACACTTATCAATCGGTTGTTGGCCGAAGGTCATGGGCAGCGCGTTCTAGTGATGGTCAATGATTTTGGCGCGATCAACATTGATGCGGCGTTGTTGACGTCGTCGTCTGAGGACACGCTAGAGCTGTCTAACGGCTGTGTGTGTTGCACGATGGGGGCCGATTTGTTCATGGCCGTTGGCGACGTTTTAGATCGCCCCAAGCGGCCTGATCATTTGGTGATTGAGGCCTCGGGCATCGCTGATCCGGCCCGCATCGCGCAGGTGGCGCTGGCCGAACCGGACCTAAGTTATGGCGGCGTGATCAGCGTCGTTGATGCGCTGAATTTCGATGCCTTGTCGCGCGATGTCCAAATCGGAGCGCAAGTGCGCGGGCAGGTCGATGTGGCCGATTTGATCCTTGTTTCCAAAACTCAAAACGGCGCTTTGCCGACGGCCCTCGGACTGCCAAAAGCCCCGGTTTTGGATCTGGCTTTGATCGATGACGTGGCCCCGTTGATCTTAGGTGCTACCCTTGGCCAAGCCCCGAAACCCACCGCCGAAATACACCCCGCATACGTCGCGTGGAGCGGGACTGGTGAGCCGTCAACGCGCACCGCATTGCAATCAAAATTAGACAATCGCCCCAAGGGGTTGATGCGGTTCAAAGGGTTCGTTCAAGGGATCGACGGCAGTGATTTCGAAGTGCATTGCGTCGGCCTGAGTGTCAGTATCAAACCGGCCCGCAACGTCCAAAACACGCAAGTTGTCGGGATCGGCCCGAAAGGACGCATCGACGCAAAAACGCTAGAGGCATGGTGGCACGGCGATTAGTTTATTTGTCGTGCCAAACCACCTGCGCATCGCCTGCCTGCATTGGCCCGCGGGCTCGATCATAACGCAAATAAGCCAAGGCCACATCGCCTGATCTGCTGAGCAATGTGCCGGCCGGTTTGCCATCAACCTCAATCGGGGTGCCGGTTTCGGCGGCACCAGTTACCTGAACCTGGGCCAAGCCTTTGCGCAACTCGGTCTTGTGCTTCATCCGCGCGGTAACTTCTTGGCCGACATAGCACCCTTTGCGGAAATCAACGCCGTTCAGACGCTCGAATCCGACTTCTAGAATGAACGTGTCCGAGGTCAGCTCAATCCCGGACGTTGGGATGACATGAGCGACTTCGATAGCGGTCCAATCAACTTCGTCGGTTGCAGGTGTCGCACGGTAAGCGCGCCAGCCCAACGCGTCATGGCGTGGGTCCAAATATCCGTCAGCAGGAAGGTCTGTAAGGCCACGATGCACATGCAAATCGGCCTCGCTTATCTGCACATCAGCCCGCAGTTTATACATGTTCAGGCGCGCAATCAGCGCGTCAGTCTGGGCGCTGTCTGTATCCAGCAGCACATCGGCACCATCCGCGCTGACAAAAAAGTCGGCGATATATTTGCCTTGTGGGGTTAGCAGCGCGGCATAGACCAGCCCTGCATCGATTTTGTCGATGTCATTGCTGATCATCCCTTGCAGGAATGTGCGCGTGTCAGAACCGCTTAGGCGTAGAATGCGACGAGATGTCATTGGGGCTTCCTCTTGATCGCTTAGGTGACATATAGCAGCCTAACGGCGATGAAAAAGGGGCTGTGGCGATGCGTGCACCAATATCTGTGATTGTGCCGACATTGAATGCGCAAACAGCGTTGGGGGCGTGCTTGCAAAGTTTGATGGAAGGGCTGGAGGCGGGCCTGATCCGTGAGTTGATTATTTGCGACGGCGGTTCGACTGACGCAACCACCGAGATTGCCAAGGACTGGGGCGCTGAAATTGTGATCGCCGCGCCGTCTCGTGGCGGGCAGTTGCGGGCAGGCTGTGCGATTGCAAAAGGCGATTGGCTGCTGGTGATCCACGCGGATACGGTTCTGCGCGCAGGTTGGGTTGGGCCCGTGGCACGACACTTGCAAACCACCAAAGCTGGTTGGTTCACTCTGGCCTTTGACGCACGCGGTTTTGCGCCAAAATTGGTCGCGGGATGGGCCAATCTGCGCAGCCGTTTGGGCCTGCCGTATGGTGATCAGGGGATGCTGGTGTCGCGCGTGTTGTATGACCAGATTGGTGGCTACAATGATATCGCCTTGATGGAAGACGTCGCTCTTGTGCGCGCGCTAAAGGGGCAGTTGACGCATATTGATGCGGTCGCAATCACCAGTGCCGAGAAATACCAGACCCAAGGGTGGCTGCGCCGTGGCACAAGTAATTTATGGACGCTTTGCCAGTATTTAGCGGGACGGGATGTGCAGAAACTGGCGCAAAACTATCGGCGTCGTTAGTCGCAATCCAGGCGGACATCGACGTATTTCCCGCGAAAAATCCGCGAAACTTTGAACGATTTGTAATGCTCGCCTGCAAAGTTTGTGCCGTGATCGCCTTTGACTTCGAAACTGTCATCGACCGAACGGGCATAGAGCAAAAGCGTTGCATTATCGCGGTGTTGCAATCGTTTACCCTCGTGAAACGGAAAATTCCGCTCGCCCGGTTGCATGGTAAACCAGCCAGCTTTTTCCCAAACATCACGGGTCGGGGAATGGGTCACAATGATTTTCATCGCTTCACGGCACCGGTTTTCCAAAATCACAGTGCGGGTGTGATTGTCAGGCCAATCCAGCGCCATCGCAGGTGCGCTGAGGCAAACGCAAATAATGACCGCTAGAATCGATCGCATTTCAGGACCCTTTCTAAGAATCATTGCAGTTCAGCCTGACTTCAAAAGTGCTGTCTTTAAACGTGCCTTCCACCGCATGGGCCATCACAAAACGGTAGTCTACGATTTTGATCAGGTTGTAATCTTCGGGTTTCGGGTCGGTGTGAAAATGGCCGCGCCCCGAAATGGTTTCGGCGTACATGTACAGCTTTTTAAGGTTAGCTTGGTGTTCGATTTTTTTGCCGCCGCTGGCCAAAAGGGTGCCGCTGTTGGGTTTTAGATCCCACCAATGATCGGCGCGCCAGTCGTGTCCGGGCGACAAATATCGAACAGCCAGGCGCATTTCGGCAGGGCATTCATTGTAGACATGAACCCAATACCCGGTCCCGTCATGTGAACCGGCCAAGGCCCCGCTGCCGGTCAGTGCGCAGGCAAAAAGAGACAAAAGCGATTTTCTGATCGTCATTATACGGCCCGCTAGAAAATTGATGTCTCTAGAAAAACCGAGGATTCGATTTTGTGCAAGTGCCTTGCTGTGTGATTGCTAAAGCTTCAACTTAGCCTAGAACCTTGCGTTTCAGGCGGGCCAAAAGGTTAGGGCGAGTGCTGGGGGCTGCATCCAGCCGTTGGTTGATTTCGTGTGATTGCGACACATCTATAACCGCTTTGCCGTCCTTGAATTGCAGACGATAAAGGTCTGCGTAGATGCCGCCGCGTTCCAAAAGGTCTTCGTGCGTGCCTTCGTCCATGACGCGGCCACGGTCCATCACAATGATTTTGTCGGCCCCGCGAATGGTCGACAAACGGTGCGCAATGACGATGGTCGTCCGGCCATTAGACAGCTTGTCCAGCGCTTGTTGAACCACGTGTTCTGATTGCGCATCAAGGGCCGAGGTCGCCTCGTCCAGCAACAACACGGGCGTGTCACGCAGCAAGGCGCGCGCGATCACAACGCGCTGGCGCTGACCACCTGACAGGGCCGATCCGCGCGGCCCAACTTTGGTATCCAGACCGTCGGTCAGGTTGGGCAAAAAGTCCGCGACATGCGCAGCCTCCAGCACGATTTTCAGGCGCTCGTCGCTGACATCGGTACGCCCAAGCAGGATGTTTTCGCGCAGGGTCTCGTCGAACAACAACGCTTCTTGGGTGACCACGGAAAACAGACCACGCAAGTCCTCAAGCGCCATGTCACGCGTGCTGACATCGCCGATTTTGACAACACCGGCTTGCGGATCAACAAGGCGGGTCAACAGGTTGAAAATAGTTGACTTTCCGGCACCAGACGCACCGATCAAAGCGGTGGTTTTACCGGCTTCTGCGACAAGGCTCAGGTCATGCAAAACGGTGGTTTCCCCGTAGGCCAGCGTCACGTTGCTCAGTTTGATTTCGGCGACGCCTTTTGGCGCAGGGACAGGGGACGCGGCAGAATCCAGCGTGATCGGCGCGTCCAGCAATTCCTTGATCCGCTCAAGCGAGGCCGCAGCCACTTGCCACAACCCGCTGATGGCACCCAATCGGCGCAGCGGATCAAAGGCAAACCCCATGGCCGTAAAAAAGGTCATGAATTGGCCGATGGTCTTTTCACCGGAGATAATTTCGGACCCGCCGTACAAGATGACGGCCAAGAACCCGAGGCCAGAAATGATGTCGATCATCGCAGGAATTGCCGAACCACCAAAGGCTGCGCGCACTTCAGTGCGGACAAATTGGCGGGTCAGATTGCGGTATTGGCGGGACTGATATTGCTCAAGCGCGTTCAGTTTGATCTGTACAATGCCGTGAAACACTTCGTCCAGTCGCGTCGATAGGGTGGCACCCAAATCGCGCGCTGTGCGGGCTTGGCGACGCACGTAGCGCTGCGCCATCGCCGCAGGCAGCACCAACAGCGGAATGCCGACAAACGCCAGCAAAGCCCAAATAGGATCAACGCTGATCGCGACCACGAGCAGAACAAACAAACCGATCACATCGCGCCCCGCACCCGTGACAATCGCGCGCCACACATCGCCCACAGCATTTACATCCGATTGCACACGCTGGATCAGGAAACCGGGGGGATGGGACAGGTGAAAGGCACCGTCCTGCTTCATCATCCGGTCCAACAGATCAATGCGCAAAGCCGCGGCCGAACGTTGTGCGATATTGGTCAGCAGTACCTTTTGCACCACAGACGAAAACGCCCGAACAACAAAAATACCCATCAGGACCAGACCGACCCACAGCAGCATGTCACCCCGACCTTCGACAAACACATTGTCGAACATCGGCTGCATCATGTAGCTTACCGCGCCAAGCATTGACCCTTCGATCACCATGAAAACCATAGCGACCAAAAGAACGGGCACGTGTTTGCGCAGGTAGTTTGTCCACAACCACGTCAGCAAATGAAGGGATTTGTAGCTTTCGGGTTCTGCAATCGCGGGGGAATTTTGTGTTGTCACGCGTCGGGCCTACGCCGTTGGGAACATTGATCCTACGATGTAATAGCGCATAGCACGAGGGGCAAGCGTTTGTGCAATTGACGTGGTTGTTTAAGGGGATAAGTTGCCGATAAGATTTCACAAAGGTACCGCTTATGACAAAGTCTTCTATTGCCGCGACAGGACGTGGGTATCTGGCAATTCCTGGCCCCTCTGTGATGCCGGATGCGGTGTTGCAAGCGATGCATCGCCCCTCACCAAACATCTACGCAGGCGAGCTGATCGATATGATGCCGGACCTGACCCGCGATCTGCGCCGCGTTGCGCGCACGGATCATCAGGTTGCGATCTATATCGGCAACGGGCACGCCGCCTGGGAGGCCGCATTGTCCAACACGCTGGCCCCGGGCGACAAGGTGCTGGTGCCTGCCACGGGCCACTTTGGCATGGGCTGGGCTGACATGGCGGCAGGCCTTGGGGTTGATCCGCAAGTGCTGGATTTCGGCAAGCAGAGCCCAATGGATATGCAACGTGTCGCGGATGCGCTAGAGGCCGATAAATTTCATGAAATCAAGGCGGTACTGGCCGTCCACGTGGACACATCCAGCTCTGTGCGCAACGACATTGCAGCATTGCGCGGCGTATTGGATGCAGCGGGTCATCCGGCTTTGTTGATGGCGGATTGCATTGCGTCACTGGGGTGTGATGCATTCGAAATGGACGCGTGGGGCGTCGATGTTATGGTCACTGCTTGCCAAAAAGGGCTGATGGTGCCAGCTGGCGTGTCCTTTGTGTTTTTTAATGATCGCGCCGCGGCTGTACGTGCCAAAATGCCTCGCGTCAGCCGCTATTGGGATTGGGTGCCGCGCGCCAATCCTGACGGTTTCTGGCAGTATTTTGGCGGCACAGCCCCGACGCATCATCTGTACGGATTGCGCGCCGCACTCGATATGTTGATGGCCGAAGGGATGGATGCCGTCTGGGCCCGTCACGACCTGTTGGCCCGCGCGATTTGGGCGGCCTGTGATGCGTGGTCAAAAGATGGCGCATTGTCGCTAAATGTCGCGGATGCCGGTGATCGCAGCCGCGCTGTGACGTCACTGTATCTGGAAAACGGCGGCGGCACGGCATTGCGTGACTGGTTGGAAACGCATCTGGACCTGACACTCGGGATCGGGCTGGGGATGGGCGACGACGGCGCACGCACGTCAGATGGCTATTTCCGCCTTGGGCACATGGGGCACGTGAACGGTCACATGATCATGGGGCTTTTGGGGGGGATGGAAACCGGCATGCGCGCCTTGGATATTCCCCACGGGCCCGGCGCGCTTGAGGCAGCCGCCGACGTGATTTCAAAGGGTTAGCCGTAGTGCGCCGCCTCGCGTGCGCGGCGCATGTCCAGCCACAACATCCATTGGTTAACCACCCAGCCAAGGGCGGCGACCGCGATCAACCCCCACATCGCCCACACGACCAGAAAAACCCAACTCAAATTCACGCCAAACATCACGATGCAGGCTGATGTGAAATTCGGGGCTGATCCAGTGGGACGATTGATCAAGGGGTTCTCCTGGCTGTTGAACCACTTTAATCGGCAAAACGATTCTGTCAGCCTTCTTTTGCATCCCTAAGGGCCAACGGCAGGGCCTGCGCGATGGCCGCCAGGTTGTCGGGCGTGCCGCAACTGATGCGAATGCAGCGGTTTTGCGGTGCCACAAACGGCATGCGCACAAAGAACCCGCGCGCGATCAACGCGTCTAGAACTCGCTTGGCAAACGCACCGTCTGCGCCGCAATCAATGCTGACAAAGTTTGTGGCCGACGGGACAGCTGTTAACCCGTTGTCAGCCGCAATTTTGTAGATCATTTCGCGGGCATTTGCGATTTTGGCCAATACGTCAGCGGTATATTCCGTGTCTTGTAACGCGGCCAATGCCCCGGCTTGGGCGGATCTGTTCATGCCAAAGTGGTTACGCACTTTGTTGAATGCGGCGATCAAATCAGGGTGGCCGACACCATAGCCAACCCGTGCGCCAGCCATTCCGTAACCTTTTGAAAATGTGCGCATTCGAATGACCCGAGGATCATTTGGATCAATCTGTGGCGACGTGCCGTTGGGGGCACATTCGACGTAGGCTTCGTCTAGAATTAGCAAGCTGCCAGAGGGTAAATCGTCTAGTGCGGCCTTCAGAACCGCGCCGTCGTGCCACGTGCCCATCGGGTTGTCAGGGTTGGCAAGGTAGACCAGCTTGGCATCGACCTCAGCGGCCTTGGCAAACAGCGACGCAGGGTCTTCGTGATCCGCGACATACGGCACCGCATGAAGCATCCCGCCAAAGCCTGCGACGTGATAATTGAACGTTGGATAGGCGCCTGCTGATGTAACCACCGCGTCCCCCTGATCGACGAACAATCGGACAAGATAACCAAGCAATCCATCGATGCCTTCGCCCACAACGATTTTTTCGGGGGTGCAGCCGTGATGTGCCGCCAAGGCCTGTCGCAGATCGTGATTTTCCGGATCGCCGTATTTCCACTGCGCGGAATGTGCCATTGCTGCAATCGCTTTGGGTGAGGGGCCAAAGACGTTTTCGTTGGCACCCAATCTGGCTTCAAACGGCCCACCGCGGGCGCGTTCCTGCGTTTCTGGCCCCACAAACGGGACGGTGGAGGGAAGCGAAGCGGCAAGCGGGGTGAGGCGAAAATCTGTCATTTGAATTTGGTAACGGGGGCTGTGACGGGGGGCAAGGTTTGAAATTCTCCGCTTGAGTGTCTATATGAGAATGGCTCGCAACTGAGGGAGGTCCCAGAATGGCGAAACTCACATGCCGTGGCTTTATCGCGGCAACAATGGCGGCAGGCACGGTGCGTGCTTTGCCCCAGATCGCAGCCAAAACCTGCACACGCCGCATCCTGACGCTGGTCTAAGACAAAGGGCTCGGCATGATGCGCGCTGTCGAAAAGGTCGTGCCGTTCTAAGCGTGCCCTAACGTTGTGCTGGAAATTTTGTGGCCCATGGGGTCAGGTATTGGCAACCCTATCAGGAGGTCCACAATGTCCCGCGTATCCGTCACCTATGAAAATCATATCGCGCATGTGCGCCTGACCCGCGCCGACAAAATGAACGCTGTTGATCAGGATATGATCACTGCAATCATCGCTGCCGGAGAAGAAGTCATGGCCTCGGATGCGCGCGCGGTTGTGCTGTCGGGCGAGGGGCGCGCGTTTTGCGCTGGCATCGATATTACAGGGCTTGCCAAGATGGTCGGCGTTGATCCCAAAGGTCAGCTGATGCCGCGCACGCACGGCGACGGCACCACAAATCAATGGCAAGAGGTCGCGATGATCTGGCAACGCGTGCCGATGCCGGTAATCGCAGCGCTGCACGGTCCGGTGTTCGGGGCAGGATGCCAATTGGCGCTAGGGGCGGATATTCGCATCGCCGGTCCTGACATGAAAATGGCGGTGATGGAGATGAAGTGGGGCATCGTGCCTGACATGGGCGGCATGGTGTTGCTGCCCAAATTGGTGCGCCCTGATGTGATGCGCCGCCTGACTTACACGGCGTCTCCGGTTGATGCAGATCAGGCGCTCGCGTGGGGTTTGGTGACAGAACTGGCGGACGATCCACTGGCCGCGGCGATGGAACTGGCAACACAGATTGCCGGCAAAAGCCCGTCTGCCATTCGCACAGCAAAACGTCTGATGGCATTGGCAGAGGTTAAAAGCGAGGCCGAGGTTCTGTTAGCTGAAAGTGCAGAGCAGGCTGAATTGATAGGTAAGCCTGATCAAATGGAAGTCGTCATGGCCGCAATGCAAAAGCGCCCGGCCGTTTTCAAGTGAACTTCAGGGCGACACCTTCAAAAAGGTTGACGTAGCAGCATAAACGCGGCTTGGTGTGCGCAGTCGGTCAGATTGGTTTTTGTCTAGTATTTTAGTATCAAATTATTTTTCCGACGGGCAATTATCGCCCGATTTGGCGCCGTTCATTTTTTTAATTGATTGGAATACCATGTCTGAACCAACCTCATTTGTTTTCAACGGTCACACGATCCAAGCCCCACCAAAAGGCAAATTTGCACAAGGCGTTCCGGCCATTGGCAATGTTTGGCCAAGCGAACAACCTACGCCGATTGTGTCGTCCTATTTGGTCTTTGACAATGCGTACCCAACAGTCACGCCGAGAGTTGTGATAACAAGCTATACTGGCGCACAAGAGCCGATTGGCCACGCGGGTCATGTCGATGGCACCTTTCGCAAAAAAGAGATTTCACCAGTTGATAAAATCATCACCATCGGCCGCGAAGTCGTGATGAGCTATCAGTGGAAGGCTGTAATTGTCGAGCTGAACACCGTAGGCGGTTACACGCAGGACAAAACTTTTGTGACTGGTGTGCAGACCTCGGAAGAGACGTCAGTATCCTTTGGCCGTGTTCTAAGTGCCGAAGTTGGCACCAATATCCCGCTGTTGAAAGGCATCGATGTCAAGTTGTCAGAGGCCTATAACGAAGGTAACAACACGCAAAACAAGACGGTTTTGACAAGTTCATCGACGACAACGCAAAAGATCACAGCGCCAGCAAACCAAACCTTTGTGCAGTGGCAGTTGTTCATCCAACATTCGATCAAATTGCCAGGAATTGCGGCAACTGGCATCGAACCGGCAGATTTTGCGCCTTATCAGAAAGAATTCGACACCTATGGTGGTACCGGAATTCCGGCTATGTCTTCCCAATTTATGATCGAAAGCGCCCCGATGTTGCCCAGTGGCGAAGGGATTTTCTCCGCCACATTGTATCCTGCGACTTAAGGCGATGGTGAATTCTGGCGCGGTATGTGGCCGCGCCAGTTGATTAATCGAGCTCCGCCAAACGTGCGAGGGCTTCTTGTAGTTTGCCTTCTTCGGCTTCGCGCAGGGCCAGATTTGCTTTGGTTTCTTCAAGGACCTCGGGTGGTGCACTGGCTGCGAATTTGGGGTTGTTCAAACGTCCACGTAATCCGCCGAGTTCCTTAGCAAGCTTACCGAGGGTTTTCTCAAGGCGGGCTTTTTCTGCGGCCACGTCGATGACACCGGCAAGGGGCAGGCCAAAGCTGCCGCCGCTAACGGCCATGGCGACGGTGCCTTTCGGCAATTCATCACCTTCAGAAAGCGATTCAATGCGGGCAAAGCGTTTGATGAGGGCCTCGTTTTGGGTCCAAGCGGCGCGGGCTGCATCGTCCAACCCTTTGACTGCCAACGGAATAAACGACCCAGCGGGCACGTTCATTTGGGCGCGGGCAGAACGGATCGCTTCGATCATCGCGACTGTCCAGCTTAGGTCAGCGTCGGCTTGCGGTGTGACCAGATCGGCGCTGGTGTAGGTCGGCCAATCCGTGTGGACCAGCATTTCAGGACGCTCTTTTGCGCCCCACAATTCTTCGGTCACAAACGGCATGATCGGGTGCAACAAGATCAGGCATTGGTCAAACGCCCACGCGTAGGTGGCTTTGGTTTCAGCGGCGGCCGTCGCGTCGTCGCCGTCTAGAACCGGCTTGGTGAATTCCAGATACTGCGAGCAAAACGTGTTCCACACAAAGGCATACAGCGCGCTGGCCGCCTCGTTGAAACGGTAGGTTTCCAGCGCGGCGTCGACAGCTTCGCGGGTCTTGGCAATCTCGCCTTTGATCCACTGGTTGAGGGGCAGTTTCGCGTCTGGAATGGTATCCGAATGGGGCACGTCAAACGTGCCTTTGAAATCGCCGTATGTGCCCGCGTTCCACAGTTTGGTGACAAAATTGCGGTAGCCCTCGATACGTTTGCCGTCGAGTTTCAGCGCACCGCCGAGCGAGGCCATCGCCGCGTTGGTAAAGCGCAGCGCGTCAGCCCCGTATTCGTCGATCACATCCAGCGGGTCGACGACATTGCCGACTGATTTCGACATTTTCTTGCCTTTGGCGTCGCGCACGAGGCCGTGGAGGTACACGTTTTTGAACGGCACTTCGTCAACCACGGCCAATTGCATCATCATCATGCGCGCAACCCAGAAGAACAGGATGTCTTGGCCCGTGATCAGATCAGAGGTCGGGAAATAGCGATTGAGTGCGTCTGTGTCCTCGGGCCAGCCAAGCGTGCCGATGGGCCAAAGGCCGGAGGAAAACCAAGTGTCTAGGACGTCGGGGTCGCGGTACACTGGTACAAATGGATATTGGTTGTTTTCGATCCGTCGAGGTAGTAAAGCAATTTCTGCTTTGAAAGCATCAAGGTTGTCGACAATCTTGTAGTCAACAGAATTCCCTTTGTAGTCACCCAAGCGTGAGTAATAATGCACCATTTCGAAGTGCAAGTCTTCTAGCGTCGCCGCACAGAAAACATGCGTTTTTTCAAGGTTAACGTTACCGTCAATGACGGCGGGCCCATACCAAACCGGTATCTGATGTCCCCACCACAACTGACGCGAGATGCACCAAGGCTCGATATTCTCTAGCCAGTTGAAATACACCTTTTCGCCGCTTTCCGGCATGATTTTCACATCACCATTGCGCACGGCGTCCAAGGCGGGGCCGACGATCTTGTCGGTTTCTACAAACCATTGGTCCATCAGCAACGGTTCGATCACGACTTTTGATCGATCGCCAAACGGCTGCATGATCGGCTTGTTTTCGACGTAAGGCACCAGTTCGGAACTCTCCTGACCTTCCTCATCCACAATCGGCACGCTAACCATAACAGCCAGCCCTTCGGCGGTGATGTCAGCCACGACTTTCGCACGCGCCTCGAACCGGTCCATGCTGCGGTATTCGTCTGGCACAAGGTTCATCGCAGCGATCATCGCCTCGTCAAATTCCATCTCGCCGTTCGCGATTCTCTGAGCGATCTCAGCCTCTTCCTCGTAGGGTTTGCCATCGGACCTGAGGTTCGCCTTGGTGTCCATCAGGTTGTACATCGGGATGCCGCCGCGCTTGGCGACTTGGTAGTCGTTAAAATCATGCGCACCGGTGATTTTCACCGCACCAGAGCCGAAATCCTTGTCCGGATATTCATCCGTGATGATCGGGATCAGGCGACGCAGTTCTTTTGGACCAACGGGAATTTCGCATAGTTTTCCGATGATTGGTGCGTAACGCTCATCCGACGGGTGAACTGCAACCGCGCCGTCACCCAGCATGGTTTCGGGGCGTGTGGTCGCGATGGAAATATAGTCGCGTTCCTCGGACAAGGTCACGTTCCCGTCCTCGTCTTTTTCGATGTAGGTGTAGGTCGCACCACCGGCCAGCGGGTATTTGAAATGCCACATGTGGCCCGGCGTTTCGATGTTTTCGACCTCAAGATCAGAGATCGCGGTTTCAAAGCGAGGGTCCCAATTGACCAGCCGCTTGCCGCGATAAATCAGGCCTTTGTTGTACATGTCGACAAAGACTTTGATCACGGCGTCATGGAAATTCGGTGAATTCTGGTGCCCGACACGGGTGTCACCCGGCGCGCCCGCCATCGTAAAGGCGTTGCGCGACCAATCACACGAGGCCCCCAGACGTTTCAGCTGGCTCACGATGGTGTCGGCGGTGCGGGCTTTGTAATCCCACGCGTGGCCCAAAAACGCATCACGCCCGATGTCTTTGCGGTTGATGTTCTTGGTCGCCAGTTCCTTTTCAACGGCCAGCTGTAGGGCTATGCCAGCGTGATCCTGACCCGGTTGCCACAGCGTATCGAACCCACGCATCCGGTGCCAGCGCGTCATGATGTCTTGCAGCGTGTTGTTAAACGCGTGCCCCACATGCAGCGATCCATTGACGTTTGGCGGCGGGATCATCACGCAATAGGACGAGGCCCCCGGCTTGGCATTCGCGCCCGCAACAAAGCATCCGGCTTTTTCCCAGGCGTCATACAGACGGGGTTCAGCGGTGCTTGCGTCGAATTGTTTGTCCAGGGCCATGGTTTCGTTCCTTTGAAAGGCGGCGTTTGTGACGTCCGAGATACCTAAAGTGTGATCAGAGGGAAAGGGCAAACCAGCCTAGGTTTTGTTGCATGCCGCGAACGCACAGGGCAGACTGCCGGAACCTGAGACGCCAAAGGACAGGCCCATGAAAACCTACGCCGATGTGATGTTTACGCCCGCCGTGTGCGCGCAGCAGGATCGTGACCGGACGGGCGAAAGTTACGCGCGCCGCTACGCCAGCATGGATCGTTCGAAATTGGGGCCTGACGAGGCTGATTTCCTCGGGTCTCGCACCTCGATTTACATGGCGTCGGTGTCTGAAACCGGCTGGCCCTACGTGCAGCATCGCGGCGGGCCTGCGGGGTTCCTCAAGGTGTTGGATACCCGACGTTGGGCTTTGCGGATTATCGCGGCAACCGTCAGTATATTTCCAAAGGCAACCTGCTGAATGACAACCGCGTGTCGTTGTTCGCAATGGATTACACCCGCAAAGCCCGCTTGAAACTGCAAGGCTACGCGACCTTCCAAGACGTTGCCGACGCGCCTGATTTGGTCGCACAGTTGGCGACCCAAGGGCAGGGTCGTGTGGAACGCGTGGTCACGATCCAGATCGAAACATTCGATTGGAACTGCCCGCAATTCATCACGCCGCGCTTTGATGCAGGTGAAATCGCCCAATTGGTCGCACCCGAAATGTCGCGGCTGGAAACCCGCATCGCCGAACTAGAGGCCGAAAACGCCGCCTTAAAAGGAGCCTGACATGACGCTAGTTTTTGACGGACACAACGACGCGCTCAGCCGGTTGTGGTGCGGCAGCACCGACCCCGTTGCTGATTTCGCCAAGCCCATTGGCCATGTGAACGTGCCGGATGCGCGCAGCGGTGGGTTGGCGGGCGGTTTCTTTGCGCTGTTTTCCCCGACCAAACGACAAGCATTTGATTTCACGAAATTCGAAACCGGTGATTTAGATATGACGTTGCCCCCTGCGATTGACGGCGGTGCCGCGCTAAGCTCGGCCATTGCCCAAGCAGGGTTGGCGCAGCGCCTTCAGAACGCGGGGCACATTCGCATTTGCACCGATGCCCAGACACTCGCGCGCAGCTTTGTCGGGCCGGAACTGGCCTGCATTCTGCATCTCGAAGGGGCCGATTGCATCGATCCCGATCTGCTGGCGCTAGATGCGCTCTACGCCATGGGGTTGCGCTCGCTTGGACTGGTTTGGTCGCGGCCAACGATCTTTGCCCAAGGGGTTCCGTTTCAGCACGGGCGTGACGGCGATACTGGCGCGGGGCTCACGCCGCTTGGCAAAACCTTGGTTGCGCGGTGCAAAGAGCTGGGCGTTATGGTCGATACCAGCCACCTGACGATGGCCGGATTTTGGGATGTTGCAGAGGCGGGTTTGCCACTGGTGGCCACACACTCCAACGCGGTTGCGCGGTGCAATGCGACCCGCAATTTGACCGATGCGCAATTGAATGCCGTGGGCGAAACGAACGGCATGGTGGGTCTGAATTTCGGGACGGTCTTCCTAAGTGATCAGGGGTGGAAAACCGGCAAGGCCACCATCGCCGATTGCCTTGCGCAACTTGATCACATGATCGATCAGGCGGGCGAGGACCACGTCGGCCTCGGTTCGGATTTCGACGGCGCACCGATGCCCGCAGGGATCAAAAGCGCCGCTGACTTGCCCAAACTATGCGACGCCATGGCCGATCACGGCTACAGCGACACGCGGATTGCCAAGATCGCCCACGAAAACTGGCTTAGCTTTCTCAGTCGACAGCTTTAGCCGGTGCACCGCCGCCAAAACTATTGGCGTTGACGTAGTCACAGGGCGCTTCTTGCATTTCCAGATGCAATCCGGTGTCGGTGTAGGGATGCGCGCGGGCCAATGCCTCATCCACGTCAATGTCCAAACCTGGGGCGTCGCCGGGCACGATGAACCCGTCCTCGACGCGGATCGAACCTTTGATCAACTGATAGTGGAATGGTGTTTCGATGCATTCGCACATCAAAATGTTCGGGATCGACGCGGCCAACTGGATGTTCGCAGCCCATTCCACAGGGCCAGCATACAAGTGCGGTGCCATCTGCGCGTTGTAAACCTCGGCCATCGCGGCGACCTTTTTCATCTCCCAAATACCACCTGCACGGCCCAAGGCAGGTTGCAAAATCGTTGCAGCCCCGGATCGCAACACAGGCGCGAATTCCGCCTTGGTGGTCAGGCGTTCGCCAGTGGCAATCGGGATGCGCACGGCCCCCGCAACCTTGGCCATTTCCGCGACGCTGTCTGGCGGAACGGGTTCCTCGTACCACAGCGGGCTATAGGGTTCGATCGCTTGACCCAGCCGGATCGCACCGGCGGTCGTAAACTGCCCATGGGTGCCAAACAGCAGATCAGCCTTGTCGCCAACGGCCTCGCGAATGGCTTTGCAAAAGGCGACGGATTGCGAAATGTCCTGCATCGCCGGCATGTGACCACCACGCAGGGTGTAAGGGCCCGCAGGGTCGAATTTCACGGCCGTGTACCCGCGCGCCACACAATCCGCAGCCGATTCCGCCGCCATTTCGGGCGAGGACCAGAATGCCGTGACATCGTGGTGGGGCAGAGGATACAGATAGGTATAGGCGCGAATGCGATCATTCATACGCCCGCCGATCAACGCATGAACGGGACGGCCGCGATCCTTGCCCAAGATATCCCAACAGGCGATCTCAAGCCCAGAAAACGCACCCATAACAGTCAGATCAGGGCGCTGAGTAAAACCGGCGGAATAAGCATGCCGGAACATTAGCTCGATGTTCTCGGGGTTTTCGCCAGCCATATGGCGGTCAAACACGTCATGGATCACCGCGCGCATCGGTTCCGGCCCGATCGAGGACGCATAGCATTCGCCCCAACCCACAATGCCGGTGTCCGTCGTGACCTTGACCAAAATCCAATACCGCCCGCCCCAACCCGGCGCTGGTGGGGCCGTTACAATCACATCAAGGTCTTGCAGCTTCATGTCTCAGCCTTTGTTTTGATCAAAAATACTCTGGGGGTTTGGGTGCAAAGCTCCCATCCGAATTAACGCTTGAACACGATCACATTGCGCCGCGCTGCACCGGTTTTGGTATCTGCAATCGCCTCGTTAATCTGCTCGAGCGACCAACGACCAGAAATCAGCTCATCCAACTTCAACCGCCCTTGGGTGTACAAATCGACCATCCACGGAATGTCGCGTTGGATCACAACGTCGCCCATTTTTGATCCGATCATGCCCTGACCAACCGCCGCTAGCATTACCGGTTCGAATTCGGCCATGGCACCAGAATGCGGCATCCCGACCATGATGACCTTGCCGCCACGCCCTAAATATTTGGGCGCCTGTTCATACGCAGGGATGGCACCAACGGTGACAATCACGGCGTCAGCGCCACGTCCGCCTAGGGCTTTGTAGGACGCGCGCCATGGCTTTTCTGACGTGCCTGAAACGCCGTGTGTTGCACCAAATTCCTTGGCGATTTCCAGTTTTTCCTCAGACATGTCGACGGCAATGATGCGCCGTGCACCCGCGATGCGCGCGCCTTGGATCGCGTTCAGACCGACGCCACCTGCGCCAATCACCACGACGTCCTGACCAGCGCGCAGCCCAGCTGAATTCACAACCGCGCCGACACCAGTGATCACACCGCAAGCGATCAGGCTGGCGACGTCCTTGGGGATGTCGGGCGAAATTTTCACCAATTGGCGTTGATCTACAACGACTTTTTCCGCAAAGCCACCTGTCGCCATCGCTTGGTGCAGCTTGCCACCGTCAGCGGTTTTGATCGGGCCGTGATCGCCGTCATAGGGCGTTTCGCAGTTGGTGGGGGTGCCGCCTGCGCAGCTGGGGCAGGTTCCGCAGGCGCGGATCAACGTGACGACCACGCTGTCGCCAACGGCCAGTCCGGTCACGCCTGCGCCGACATCGGACACAAGGCCCGCAGCTTCGTGCCCGTAGACTGCGGGCAGGCTGCCGCCCCACGCACCACCCGCATACGAAATGTCAGAGTGGCAGATCGCAACCGCGTCCAGCGTCACTTCGACTTCGCCCATTTCTGGCGCGCGAATTTGGATGTCTTCGATTTTCAGATCTTCGCCAAAGGCATGGCAGACGGCGGCTTTGATGGTTTGCATGAGGAATCCTGTGTCCTAAAGAGCAGCGTTGCCCCAAGGCTGGCCGCACGCGTTCTTAAGAGCAAGGCAAAATGCGACCAAAAACTGCTCGTTTCGGCTTTTTGTTACGTCACTTTGGTGCGGCCAGAGCGTGCGAATACAAACAGCGCAATCGCGATCAGCCCGACTGACAACAAGAACGGTGCCCCCGGCATGTAGATCGGCGCGGTTTCAGACGTGAACACAGCAAATGTGTAGGTCATCGTCATCGGGGCCATGATCATCGCAAGGGCAGAAACCGACGTCAGCGCGCCTTGCAATTCGCCCTGTTGATTGTCGTCCACGGCCTTTGACATGATGCCCTGCAAGGCTGGCGTCACAACCCCCGCAAGAGCCGCCAAGGGTGTCAGGATCAAAGCCAAAGTGCCAGATGTCACAAAGGCCAACGCCAAAAACGCCATTAAATCAAAGCCAAAGCCGTAGATCACTGTGCCGCGTTCGCCCAACACTCGGATGAAGGGGCGGATCAGCAAGCCTTGAACCAATGCGATCGTGACCCCGAACAGGCCCAGCGACAGACCGATGGTGGCGGGGTCCCAGTCAAAGCGTTCTTTGCCAAAATAGGCCCAGACGGCGGGGTAGACGGTAAAGGCGACCTGATACAGGAAATACACCACCAACAAATTGGCGATGTTGGGCAATTTGCCCAGCACTTTGAGCGCGCCAATCGGGTTCGAGCGGGTCAATGAAAACGGGCGACGGATTTTGTCGGTGACGGTTTCGCTTAGGATAAACCAGCCAAACAGGGCGTTTAGTGCGGCGAGCACTGCTGCGGCATAAAACGGTGCGCGGGTGCCGTATTCGGCCAGCAATCCGCCAATCAATGGCCCTAGGATGAACCCGATGCCGAATGCAGCCCCCAAGAGGCCAAAGTTTGCGGCCTTGTCTTCGGGTTTGGAAATGTCAGCGATATAGGCGTTTGCGGTGGAATGGGTTGCAGCCGTGATGCCGCCAACAATGCGCCCGATCAGCAGCCACCAGATCGATCCCGCAATCGCCATCACGAGATAATCAAGCGACATGACAACCAGTGAGATCAGCAAAACAGGGCGGCGCCCAAACCGGTCGGACAAGCCACCCAGAATTGGCCCAAAGATGAACTGCATCAAGGCGAATGAGGTCGACAAAATACCGCCCCAGATCGCCGCTTTGCCCAGCGTGCCGCCTTGGACTTCGCTCAGCAAATCGGGCATCACGGGCATGATCAGACCGATCCCCATGGCATCAAGCATGACAGTGATCATGATAAACAAAACGGGCAGGCGCATGGTTTAGATCTTGCTCACTTGGGCCGCAAAAGCACGGGCGATATTGGGGGCTTGGCCCATTTGGTCAGCCACGTTGAACACTGACTTAGGTAAATCCGGATAGGCCTGCAATGCCAGTTCACCCAAGGTCATGCCGCTGTCTTGGGCCTGCGCGCACAGCGCTTTGGTTGCGGCCTGCGCCTCGGGGCGGGGCATGGTTTCGGCCAAGGCAAAGCTAAGCGCTTCGGCGTGGATCAACCCTAACCCTGCGAGGTTCTGCGCCATTTGGGGCGCGGCAGGTGACATGTTTTCACACAAGGATTTCGCGTGATTTAGCGCCGATGCAGCACACAGCACAATTTGCGGTAAAACCATCCATTCGGTAAACCACGCGGTCCCGTCACGCTGGTGCTGATGTTGGGCCGCAGCCTGCAAACTGGCACGCAAACCGGTGGCTTGATGCGACAAAGCAACCAGTGCCGACGGGCCGACAGGGTTCTGTTTTTGCGGCATTGTGGAGGACGCACCAGCCCCAGACAATTGAATTTCTTCGATGCCGCTCATGGACAGTCCGATCAGGCTTTGCCCCATGGCACCAAGGCTGGATTGGACACGCATCAGCCAATCAGTGATGCGTAAAATCGGCGTGCGATCCGTGTGCCAGCTGCGGGTTGGGTCATGCAAGCCTAAGGCTTTGGCCAGTGCCGCGCGGGTTGCATCGGCGTGATTGCCCAAGGCCGATGACGTGCCCGCAGCCCCACTAAGCGACACCCAAATCGATGCCTCTCGCAGGGTGTCAAGTTCGCGCAACGCATCCAGCAACGGTGCCCCCCACGTAGCACACACCGCGCCCCAACTGGTTGGCGTCGCGTGCTGGCCGTAGGTGCGCGCGGGCATCGGGGTGTCCGCGTGCGCGCGCGCCTGTTCCCCAAGTGCTGCCAGAACAGCTTTCAAATCGGCCTCGATCAAGGTTAACGCTTGGCGCAATCGCAGCATCAATCCGGTGTCGATGATGTCTTGGCTGGTGGCCCCCCAATGCACGTAGCCGCTGTGTTCGGGGGCCTGCATTTCGCTGCGAAACAGCGCGACCAAACCGGGGACGGAAACGCCATTTGTGCCAGTCGCGGCGGCCAATGCGCCAGGGTCCAATTGCACCTCTAGGCTGGCGCGGTGGATCGCGTCGCCGCTGTCTTGCGGGATGACGCCAAGGCTGCCTTGCGCCTTGGCCAAGGCCCCTTCGACCAACAACATCGCGCGCACTTCGGCGCTGTCGGTGAACAATCGGCCAACGTCACCTGACGGGAAAAGCCGCGCGTACAGCGTGCTGTCAAAGACCGACGCGGCCATCTCAGATATGCCCTGTGGCGTGCATGAAATCGGTTAAGGTTTGCGCGTATTCTTCGGGTTTTTCGACGCAAGGCAAATGCCCCGCTTTTCGCATCAGGTGGAACTGGCTGCCGGGGATCAGATCAGTAGTTTCGCGCACCAGATCAGGTGGCGTCGCGCCATCATCTGATCCGGCAATGCCCAGCGTGGGAATGCGTAAACCCGAGGTTGGCGTGTAAAAATCCGTGCCAGAAATGGCGGACGAACAGCCGATGTAGCCTTCGTCACTTTGCTGGACCAACAGGTTGCGCCACAATTCCAGATCAGGGTTGGACAGATAGGTTTTGGAAAACCACCGCTCCATCACAGCGTCCGCGAGGCTCTCGATGCCGCCGGATTTAACGCCTGCAATGCGGTCATTCCACAGTGCCGGATTACCGATTTTGGCAGCGGTATTCGACAGGACCATGGCGCGGATCAAGTCCATGCGTTTGACCGCCAGCCCTTGCGCGATCAGGCCGCCAATCGACAGGCCCACAAACAGCGCGTCCTTAAAACCGAACATGTCCATCAGCGTTTCAGCGTCAGACACCAGCGTGCCCATTTTGTAGGGCGCGGGCGGGCACGACGACAGGCCATGACCGCGTTTGTCGTAGCGCAAGATGCGCAAGCCTTTGGGCAGTAACGGTAAAATCGGATCCCACAATCGCATGTCGGTGCCAAGTGAGTTGGCAAAAACAACCGGCGCGCCGTCCTCGGGCCCGTCAATGCGGTAGTGCAGGCGGGCGTCGCCCACGTCGGCCATGTTCATCATCGTTTGGCATCCTTCAGGCGCATGTGGGCTATGATTTGGCCGTGATCCGAGGCCAGTTTGTTGTAGGGCGCTTCGGGGTGGCTGCCGTCGGTAAGGTGGTCGTTCAGCGCGCTGAAATACTCCATTTCGCCGATCGCATTTGCGTGATCAGGCATGAAATGGCGCGACATGTAAATCTGGTCGATGCTTTTGAAGGTGCCGCCAAAGGCTGAGGTAAACACCATGTCGCGGGCAGATTTACGCACGAATTGTTTCTCTGCAGAATGCAGGCGCACGGATTCGATGTCTTCGGTGATCTGGACGTTCATGTCTTTGGAATAGCGGTCGTTTGACGCTTTGGCATCGTGTCGCAACATCCAGGAATAGTTCTTGAACGGGACCTCGCCGGTGATGATTTCAGAGCTGACCGCGTGTTCGCCGTCGTTGAAATCGCCCAAAACCATCACGGGGTTGCCGGCCTTTAGTTCGGCCACGATCAGGCGGCGCAGCACGCAGGCCTCGGCCATGCGGCGCATAGCTGCGCGCATTGCCCCCATCGCGCGGCCCACGGCGTCGTAGTTGGTCAGGTCCGCCTCAGGTGGAAATTCAGCGCCCTCTGGCAGGTCGAATTCGCCGAGTTTGGATTTCAGGTGGCAGTTGAAAACCGTCACAATGGTTTTGCCAACAGGCACACGCACTTTTAGGATCGGGCGCGACAGGCGTCGCAAAACATAACTGCCTTGTTGCGCATCCCCCGTCCATTCAACCGGATCGTCATGCAAATCCTGAATGACTTCGGGCGCGCCGACAAACCCGAAACGCGACAAAATCGCGAGACCCGGGCGACGTGATCCTGCTTCGCCGTCGTTCAAATTCGGCGCAAAGGCGATGGCCGCATCGGTGTAGGGTTTGTACGCAAGTTTACGAAAAATCGCCTTTTTGCGGTAACGTTTGTGGGTGCCGGGAATGTGTTCTGCGTTGCTGGCGATGCCCTCGGCGTCAGCCTCGGCAATGACATCGCGCAATGCGCTTTCTTCAAAGACCTCTTGGAAACCGACGATGTCTGCGTCCATGGTTTGGACTTGTTCTGACAACCAATCCGCTTTCCACGCGTATTCTTCAGGCGTGTATTTTTGGAATTTGTAGTATTCCTGATCCGCGCCGATCAGGTTTTTGACGTTAAAGCTGGCAATGGTGAAACGGGTCATGAAATGGGAAACCTTTCAAGGGCGGTTTGAAACAGGGCCGCATCGACGTTGCCCCCCGAAATTGTGACAATAACATCATCGCCTTGAATGTCATCGGTGCGAAACAGGGCCGCGGCCAAGGCGACGGCACCACCGGGTTCAGCGACGACCTTGAGGCGTGAAAACGCGAGCGCCATGGCGTGCAAGGCTTCGTCTTCGCTGACAGTCAATCCGGCACTACACAAACGCTGCATGATTGGAAAGGTCAGATCGCCCGGTTGCGGGGTGATGATCGCGTCGCAGATATTGCCGGATAGGGCGGTGTTGCGCTGGATTGCGCCTGCACGCAGGGACCGCGCCACGTCGTCGAACCCTTCTGGTTCGGCGGGGCGTACGCGCATGTCTGGGGCCTCGGCCTCAAGCGCCAGCGCGATGCCGCCGGTCAAACCACCACCGCCGCAGCACACAATTACGTCTGCTTTAGTGACGCCAACTTCGCGCGCTTGCTCGGCGATTTCCAAGCCGGTTGTGCCTTGGCCTGCGATCACTTGCGGCTCGTCAAAAGGTTTGATTAGCGTCAGCCCGCGTTCCGTTGCCAGTTGCTGGCCGATCACGTCGCGATCCTCGCTTCCGCGTTCGTACAGGACAACCTCGGCCCCGAGCGCGCGGGTGTTTGCGATTTTGAGGGCAGGGGCGTCGGACGGCATGACGATGACGGCAGATGAGCCGTGTTCGCGCGCGGCCAAAGCAACCCCTTGGGCGTGGTTGCCACTGGAAAATGCAATGACCCCTTTGGCGCGTTGTTCATCCGACAGCGCCGACAACGCCGACCATCCACCGCGAAATTTAAAGCTGCCAGTGTGTTGTAAACATTCAGGTTTCACCCAGACGCGACGCCCTGCGATCTCGTCCAAGAACGGTGAATTCAGCAAAGGCGTGCGGCGCGCGTGCCCGTCCAACCGCTTGGCAGCGGCGCGGATCATCTCGATATTCATGCCAGTTCTCCGATCCATTTTTGTAGGGCAGCGACTGCCTCGGGTTCGTCCAAAAACGGGATATGTCCGCGATCTGGCACTGTTGTCGCAATCATGTCAGGGCGACGGGTTTGCATTTTTGCCAGCGTCTCGGCGCTTAGTAAATCTGATCCAGAACCGCGAATGCAGACCAACGGTTTGCCGGCCATCGCATCAAAGAACGGCCACAGGTCGGGCACGTCGCCACCTGCTTCAACGGCTTTGCGCAAGTTCGGATCGTAAGTGATTTGCAGGCCCGTATCGGTCATCACGTAATGCTTGCGCACCTCTTCTAGCCAGCGCGACATCGGGACGTTGTCAAACCCAACCAGCACGTGGGCGAGGGCGGCGGCGATGTCCTCGTGATTGCCGCCCACAGGATTGCGCCCCAGATAGGTCATGATGCCGCTTAGGCCGCGCGGATCCAGCTCTGGCCCGATGTCATTAAGCGCAACGCCAATGATCCGGTCGGGGACAGAAGCGCACAGGCCCATGGCGTTCAAACCGCCGCGCGAGGTGCCGATGATTGCGACCTTTTCCAGCCCCAAATGATCGAGCAATTCAACCACATCGCGGCATTCCACTGGCAGCGTGTAATTCTGCCAATTATCATCCCAATCAGACCCGCCGCGCCCACGATAATCCATCCGGATCAATCGGTTGGCGGACAAATACGGGGCGACGTAGTCGAAATCGGCACCGGTGCGGGTTAACCCGGCAAGGCACAAGATCGGCAGACCTGAACCTTGGTCAGTGTAATGCAGGTTCAGCCCGTCAGATGTTTTGAAGCTTGGCATTAGGCGCCAGCCAGTTTCGGAATATCCGTCAGATCAGACAGCACGTGTTGCGGTGTCCAAGGCAGGCGGTCCATCGGCTCATTGCTGCGGTTGACCCAGGCCGTCGTAAACCCGTAGCCTGCGGCACCAGCCGCGTCCCAACCATTCGAAGACACGAACAAAACTTCGTCCTTTGCGCAGCCAAACTGCGCACCAACAAGGTCATAAACCCGCGCGTCAGGCTTGAAAATACCGACGCTTTGCACCGACAGGCTGTCATCCAAAACATCGGCGATCCCAGCGGACTGGACCGCACCATCCAGCATGTCCGGTGAACCGTTCGACAAAATCGCGGTGTTCAATCCGGCATCTTTTAAGGCCTTCAGCATCGTGGGAACTTCTGGATAGGCCTGCAGTTCCCAATAGAGCGCCAACAGACGCTCACGTAGGGTCGCATCGTGGCCGACGCCCGTTTTTTCCATCGCCCAATCCAGCCCGTCTTGGGTGACCTGCCAAAAATCCGCATGCGCATCGGTAATCGCACGCAACCACGTGTATTGCAGCTGTTTTAGACGCCAATGTTCCGCCAATTGCGGCCATGTGTCTTTGATCTGCGCAAATTCAGGTTCAGCGGCGGCTTGGCGTGCGGCGGCCGCCACATCAAACAGCGTGCCATAAGCGTCAAAAATGCAGGTGGTGATAGGCATGGGTGAACTCCTTTGATGGGCGCACACTGGCACGGGTAGACGCGGGCGAAAAGGGGGTAAGGTGGGGTTTACCCCGCGACGCGCCTGATGCAAATTGCGCGCAACTTTGGATATCTCGAAACGGAACAGAACATGAGCACAATCAAATCAGGCGACACGGTGCGGATGCACTACAAAGGCACTTTGTCCGATGACAGCATCTTTGACAGCTCTGAGGGGCGCGACCCGCTGGAATTTCAGGCAGGCTCTGGCCAGATCATCGCAGGTCTGGACGCGGCATTGCCGGGCATGGCGGTGGGCGACAAAAAGGTCGTGAACGTGCCCGTGGATCAAGCTTACGGTCACATCAATCCTGACATGCAACAGGCGATCCCACGCGAAGGCATTCCGGCTGACATTCCGCTGGAATTGGGCCTGCAATTGCAGATGCAAACGCCCGAAGGTCACCCGTTGCCAGTCACCGTTGTGGCACTTGATGAGGCGACCGTGACGCTGGAGGCGAACCATCCGCTCGCAGGCAAAGACCTGACCTTTGATATCGAGATTGTCGGGATTAACTGAGGTTGAAATTGGCAGGGTGCGTCACGTGCGCATCTTTCACTGACCAACTTTGATCGCCCCTAGGTGTTGACCCAAACCCTGTGCCACGGCTTGGCTGTCGTGGCCCTTTGGCTGCGTGCCAAACCCTGTTCCCTTGCGCACTTTGACTTTGTTTAATGGCATCTGCGCAACCGGTTGGGCCCCTGGCAATAGGTTGGTTTGACGGACCGGGGTTTCGGCAAAATAAGTTGCAAAATCAGTGGCTAATGCGGGATTCATCCGCAAGGTCAGCATCACACAAACACCGAATCCCGTGACCACAAACCGCCCCAAAGTTTTGGAACGTCTGGCCCGTGCTTCGCGTCGTTCCAATGTGCGTGCGTATTTCGGATCATCCATTTTCTTGGGTGAACGTTAGCTGCATGAAATGTCAGGCTTAGGGCAAGATTTTGGCAAAACCGTGGGCAGGTAAGGTGCGCGTGTCGCGCACCACGTGCTCAGTTATAGGTGGTCGGGTTGCGGCATGCCCAGCACGTGGAATCCACCGTCGACACGGATGATTTCGCCCGTCGTGCAGGCCCCCGCGTCGGACGCCAAATACACCGCCGTGCCGCCAACCGCTTCTAGTGTCGCATTAGATCGCAAGGGCGCGTTTTGATCAGTGTGTTTGTAGGTTTTGCGCGCCCCGCCAATGGCTGCACCGGCCAGCGTTTTCATCGGCCCGGGCGAGATCGCGTTAACGCGAATGCCCTCTGGCCCAAGATCGTTTGCCAGATAGCGTGTCGCTGATTCCAGCGCCGCCTTGGCCACGCCCATCACGTTGTAATTCGGCACAACGCGGTTCGATCCTTGGTAGGTTAGCGTCAACAATGTGCCGCCGTTGTCGACCATCATCGGGTGCGCGCGGCGTGCCACTTCGATGAACGAATAGGCCGAAATATCCATCGAGTGTTTGAAGTTCGCGCGCGACGTGTTCAGGAACCGGCCCGTCAGTTCGGACTTGTCTGAAAATGCGATCGCGTGGACCACAAAATCGATCGTTGGCCAGCGCGCAGCCAGCCCCTCAAATGCTGTGTCCAAGGACGCGTCGTCCGTCACATCAACGTCGACCATAAAGTCTGATCCGACAGATGCCGCCAGCGGTTCGAGCCGTTTGCCAAATGCCTCGCCTTGGTAGGTGAACGCCAATTCCGCGCCCGCCTCGGCCATTGATCTGGCAATTCCCCAAGCGATAGAGCGTTCGTTCGCGACACCCATGATCAAGCCGCGCTTACCTGCAAGCATTTGAGACATAATGATAAACTCTTATCCGTTGTATTTCGAAATGATCATGGATCCATTGGTGCCGCCAAACCCGAACGAGTTCGTCATGACACTATCGAGCCCTGCGTTTTCTACTGTTTTTGTTGCAATTTCGGCCGCGTCTAATGCGGGATCAAGGTTTTGAACGTTGATCGATCCGGTGATGAAATCATTGTCCAGCATCAAGGTGCTAAAGATCGCCTCGAGCGCGCCGGCGGCCCCTTGGGCGTGGCCGGTCATTGATTTTGTCGAACTAACAGACGGGGTTGCGCCTTTGCCAAACACGCGCCGAACCGCTTCGATTTCGCCAACATCACCGACCGGCGTCGATGTGCCGTGCGCGTTGATGTAGCCAACTTTGCGCCCCTCGGGCAGGGTGGACAGGGCCAAACGCATCGCCCGTTCGCCGCCTTCGCCAGACGGTGCCACCATGTCGTGACCGTCCGATGTGGCCGCGTATCCGGTGATTTCACCGTAGATTTTTGCGCCGCGCGCCAGTGCGTGTTCGAGGTCTTCGAGCACGACAATACCGCCGCCACCAGAGATCACAAAGCCGTCGCGGTCTGCGTCAAATGCGCGGCTCGCCAGTTCTGGTGTGTCGTTGTATTTGCTGCTCATTGCGCCCATTGCATCGAACAGGCAGGACAGGGTCCAATCCAGTTCCTCGCCGCCGCCTGCGAACATAACGTCTTGTTTGCCCATCATAATTTGTTCTGCCGCGTTGCCGATGCAGTGCAGGGATGTGGAACAAGCAGAGGTGATCGAATAGTTGATCCCTTTGATTTTATACGCCGTCGACAGGTTGGCAGAGATGGTCGATGACATGCACTTTGGCACTGCAAACGGGCCGATGCGTTTGGTGGCACCGGTCTTGGCGACAACCTGATGCGCGGCCAGCATGGCGGAGGTCGATGGCCCGCCCGAGCCTGCAACCAGACCTGTGCGTTCGTTGACGATTTGATCTTCGGTCAGACCGGCGTCGGCAATCGCTTGGCCCATGGCGATGTGGGCGTAGGCCGCCCCCGGTCCCATGAACCGCAGCGTGCGTTTGTCGATGTGTTCCGAGGGGTCGATTTTCAACGTACCAGCAACCCGGCTGCGAAAGCCGTGTTCGATCATTTCAGGGCTGGCGACAATGCCGCTGGTGCCCGCCTTGAGCGAGGCTAGAACCTCTGAAACATTATTCCCGATAGACGAGACGATGCCCAATCCAGTCACAACAACACGACGCATGGGTGCTCTCCCTTTAGTGGCTTGAGCCCTTAATAGGACAGGGGGGGCAAATTGCGCAAGCTGATAACAATAGGTGCGGCGTTCGGTGGCGTTAACGCTGCGTGCGGTGGGGGCTGCGGATCAAACTGCGCAGATTTGGCTGGAAAATGCGCAGTTTAGGTCGGTGGGGATTACCTGAATGACGGGGGTTTAGGGCGTTGCGTACAGATTTCCGCCAAATCTGTTCAGTTTCGCATTCATGCGCGCCTTAACGCCTTGTTCACTTGGGTGCGACGTTAAGGTTTGATGAGGATCGTTAACTTTTGGGTCATACGGGGTCACACAGCACGCCTTGCGCATCACTTTTTCTAGAGATTTGCACAAAGTGACACTTGCGTAACTGTTTTGATCCTATACGAGGATTGGAACCATAATTAACAAAGCAGTCATATGACCGACACGATCGAGCCCGCGCAAGACCCTTCAGGCACCGCAAAGATGACCACAGACGCCCCCGTTATTCGGGAACCGCGCGACTGGATCAGAGTTCTGGCGAAATACCGCGAACCCCATGCGGGGCGCAGTTCTTATGAACTGGGTATTACGGTCGGTCCGTTTTTGCTGCTTTGGGCGCTGGCATGGTGGTCGCTGTCGTATAGCTATTGGCTGACGCTGGCGATCTCGATGAGCAATGCGGCCTTTTTGCTGCGGCTGTTCTGTATCCAGCACGATTGCGGGCATGGCGCGTTTTTCAACAACCGCACGTTCAGTGACTGGCTGGGGCGGGTGTTGGGTGTTCTGACGTTGACGCCCTATGACGTGTGGCGGCGCACCCATTCGCTGCATCACAACCATTCCGGCAATCTGGATCAACGTGGCATTGGTGATGTGCACACGCTGACGGTTGCCGAATATCAGGCGATGTCGTCGTTCAACCGGTTTTTGTATCGTGTGTACCGCAACCCGATTGTTCTGTTCGGTCTTGGGCCGGGATATCTGTTTTTCCTGCAAAACCGTCTGCCCTTGGGTCTGATGGCCAGCACGAAATACTGGATCAGCGCGATGGGCACCAATGCGGCCATTCTGTCTGTGCTTGGGATTATGATCTATTTTGGTGGGCTGATGCCGATCTTGTTGATCTTCTTGCCCACAACGCTTTTGGCAGCCACAGCCGGTGTTTGGCTGTTCTACGTCCAGCACCAGTTTGAGGACACGCAGTGGGATGAGGCGGCGGATTGGCAAGTGCATGACGCGGCCCTGAACGGCAGCTCGCACTATGTTTTGCCAGCCGTCTTGCAATGGCTGAGCGCCAATATCGGTATTCACCACGTGCATCACCTATACAGCCGCATCCCGTTTTATCGCCTGCCACAAGTGCTGCGCGAAAACGAAGAGCTGGCGATTGGCAACCGGATGACGGTTCGGGAAAGTTTCCGCAATGCGCGTCTGCACTTGTGGGATGAAAAGAGCAGACAGTTGCTGCCCTTTTCCAAGGTTTAAGCGCACAGTTTAAGCGCCCGGTTTGAAGGACTGGTTTAGGCGTCCGAGAGGGCTACTCTGAGGTCTTTTACTTCGTAGATGACCTCGCCGTCGG
This sequence comes from Ascidiaceihabitans sp., assembly GCA_029251465.1. Classification (GTDB taxonomy): domain Bacteria; phylum Pseudomonadota; class Alphaproteobacteria; order Rhodobacterales; family Rhodobacteraceae; genus Ascidiaceihabitans. The sequence continues at coordinate 24,433 of JAQXDI010000059.1, read as the reverse complement.
CCTCAACTATGCCGTTTGCCACGCCCATGGTCAGACGACGGGTTTGCAGCGCTTTGGTAAAGTCGATCTTGTAGGTCAGCATTTTGCGATCTGGGCGTACCATGCCTTTTAGCCGGACCTCGCCCACACCCACAGCCATGCCGCGCCCCGTCCAGCCACGCCAGCCAAGGTTGAAACCGGTCAGCTGCCACAGGCCATCCAGACCCAAGCAGCCGGGCATAATCGGGTTGCCGGGAAAGTGGCAATCAAAGAACCAAAGGTCAGGTGTGATGTCGAATTCGGCAAGGATATGACCTTTGCCGTGTTCGCCGCCATCGCTGGAAACTTCGGTAATCCGGTCCATCATCAGCATCGGCGGTTCCGGCAATTGCGCGTTACCGGGGCCAAATAATTCGCCGCGGGCGCATTTCAGCAGGTCTTCCTTGTCGAAACTGGTGGGGTAATCGGCCATTGTTGCGGCACTCCTGAACTTGGTCTTGTGTTTCACCACCTCTAGCATCGCAATTTGTGGTCCTGCAAGGGCGATGCACGCCACTAACCTGCGAGAAAATATGCATTTATGTGCAGATGCCAGTACGGATGCGAGCGGTTCGCAGGAATTGAATTGAAATGGGAGGCAGGGCGAACTAGATTTATGGCAAGACGTCAGGCAGCAAAGGCACGCACCCAAATGTCACTGGAACAAGTCGGAACGCAATGGTTGGCCACAGCCGGCCTACGCCCAACACGTCAACGCGTGACATTGGCAGCCTTGCTTGTGGGCGATGGTCAGCACCGCCATGTGACGGCCGAAAGCCTGTTCGAGGCGGCGCGTGACGTTGGTGACGCGGTGTCATTGGCGACGGTTTACAACACGCTCAGCGCGTTTTGTTATGCGGGTTTGATGCAAGAAGTGACGGTTGACGGCTCCAAAAGCTATTTTGACACGAACACCCATGATCACCCCCATTTCTTTTGGGAAGACGAGGCGCGCCTGACGGATGCGCCATCGGATCAGCTGGTGATCGCGCAATTGCCCGACGCCCCTGAAGGCGCTGAAATCGCATCCGTTGATGTGGTTATCCGGCTGCGCAAAAAAGCCTGAGGTTTAAGCGATGTCTGACGTCAGGGTTTGTTCGCGCTGATGTCTAACCCTGCAATCACCACCCGTTTTATTATTTTGTCCGCGCAACGTTCGGGCAGCACCGCATTGACCAGCGCGTTGCATTCGCACCCTGATGTCTATTGCCATGGCAATCCGTTTTACCAAAGCGCCCAGCGGATTGCCGCGTTGCGTCCCGAAGCGCGCGCGGCGATGGATTATACCGAGCGCGCAAACGATCCGGTGCGGTACGCCTATCGGGTTTTGAATTTCACGCCGGGTCCGCCGGTTGTCGGCTTTAAAATTTGGCCCCACAGTGACGAGGACACGGGCCCGCGTCAGGCGATCGATGCCATTTGCGCGGATCCGACGGTTAAAAAGATCATTTTACACCGCAGCAACGAGCTGGCCTGCCATTCCTCTGAAGTGTTGGCAAATCTCAAGCGGAATGACCCTGATGCATTTGGCGGTGATGGTCCGCGCCCGCAAGCGCGCTTTTACAAGATGGGGTTTTTGAAGTTCTTCAATCGCCGCAAGGGCTGGTTTGATCACTACCGCAAGAGTACCGAAGATGACACGCTAGAGGTGCCGTATGTCGGCCTGATGGATACGAGTATCGGTCGGATTTCCGACGCTTTGGGGCTGGCCTCACATGCATTCCAAGCGCGCAATGCAAAGCGAAATTCCAATGATATTTTGAACCGTTATCTGCCCGAGGATCACGACAAGATCATGCGCACTCTGGACGAGATCGGCCATCCTGAGTGGGTGACAGAGGCGTAGGTTTTGTACGAAAAACTTGGGACGCGATTAAAACCACTGCCCCGGTTCCATCAGGCCCAGATCCAGTAATTGGCGCGAGTGCCATTCAAAGGCGGCAGAGTTGTGCCATTTGAAGGTCTCGATATCGAAGGTACTGCCGGGGTTTTGTTTCAGCGCTTTGGCGGTGCGGAATGAACAGATCGCGACGGTGATATTGTGATGCCACGGGCAGGCGTAGGTGTTGTATTCTTCGTCGTTGAACGTGTGGTCGGCGCGCAATTCCAGCCCGGCTTTGGCTTTGAACAACGCGATCCGGTCGATTTTGCGGCGCAGCGCGGGAATGTGTTCTTCGTAGCGCCAGCGCAATCCGCCAAAGAAATCCAGCTGGCGTTCTTTGGGGTGGTTGTGATTGGCCACGTCAGGCCGTGCGAGGGCGAAGTAGTCAGAGCGATCAAGATGCGCGTGATCCAGCGACACGGCGTCGGGGTTGCGCCCCAGATCGTCCGAATACAGGTCGACCACATAGGTCAGCATCGCGTCACGCCGTTCTTCGGTGTGGAACGACAGCATTTCGCCAACGCTGCGGGTCTCGCAGAACGGATGAAACAGATATTCCGCGTTAAAGCAGTAATACATCCACACGCCCGGGGCGGCGGCGATCACGTGGTTCACCGCGTCTTCCATCGTGCCGTCGAGGCCAATGGTGTAGTCGATCCGGTGCACGCTTTCTTGTAGGTCGCGGGGCAGGTCAAACTGCTTGGGCATAAACACCACCACGGTGGCGAATCCGGCCTGCTGATGATGGCGCAAAGTGGTCGACACCTCGACGCTATCCTCGACCAGCACAATGCAAACCGGCCCTTTGGCCAGCGCGCTTGCCCCGTCTTTGAGGAATGTTTGGACACTATCGTACTGCATCATCGCCCTTTGGTCGGTTTTGTCAGGCAGAATCGGTTAATTTGACGTGCATTGCAAGCACCACCTCAGGCTGTTACAGCCCTTTTTTATCACTCTCCTGTCCCAACCACCTTGGATCATTGCAATGACGGCTCCTAAAAAGCTTTTCATCAAAACCTACGGCTGCCAGATGAATGTCTATGACAGCGAACGCATGGCCGAAGCGCTGGGCGGGCAGGGCTATGTTGAAACGAACACGCCGGCGGATGCCGACATGATCCTGATGAACACCTGCCATATTCGCGAAAAAGCGGCGGAAAAAGTCTATTCCGAGCTGGGGCGTTTTAAGGCGCTAAAGGTCGACAATCCGAATTTGAAAATCGGTGTGGCGGGCTGTGTGGCCCAAGCCGAGGGCGCTGAAATCATGCGCCGCCAGCCTGCGGTTGATCTGGTTGTGGGCCCGCAATCGTACCACCGTTTGCCGGAAATGGAGGCAAAGGTGCGCGGTGGCGGTACTGCGCTCGACACGGATTTCCCCGAAGAAGACAAGTTTGAAAAGCTGAAATCGCGGCCAAAAGCGGCACGTGGCCCAACCGCGTTTTTGACGGTTCAAGAAGGCTGCGACAAGTTTTGCGCGTTTTGTGTTGTGCCCTACACCCGCGGTGCCGAGGTCAGTCGCCCGGTGACGCGTATTCTGGATGAGGCGCGCAATCTGGTGGAACGCGGCGTGCGCGAGATCACCCTTTTGGGCCAGAATGTGAATGCTTATCACGGGCTTGGGGCGGATGGCGACGAAAGCACGCTGGCGAAACTGATCTGGGAACTCGACAAGGTTGACGGGTTGGAACGCATTCGTTTCACCACGTCACACCCCAACGACATGACGGACGAGCTGATTGAGGCGCATGGCACCTGTTCCAAACTGATGCCGTATCTGCACCTGCCAGTGCAGTCGGGCAGTGACCGGATTTTGAAACGGATGAACCGCAGCCACACGGTCGAGAGCTATCTGAAAGTGATCGAGCGTATTCGCGAAGCTCGCCCTGACATTCTGATGTCCGGTGATTTTATCGTAGGTTTCCCCGAGGAAACCGAGGCTGATTTTCAGGCAACATTGGATTTGGTCAAAGAGGTCAAATACGGCTACGCCTATTCGTTCAAATATTCGACACGACCGGGCACACCTGCCGCCGAACGCGCGCAGGTGGACGCGGCCGAGGCGGACGAAAGATTGCAACGCTTGCAGGCGCAGATCACCTCTGACCAGCGCGAAATTCAGGAAAGCATGGTCGGCCGCACCGTTAGCGTTTTGTTTGAAAAAGCCGGGCGCGAACCAGGGCAGATGATCGGCAAGTCCGAATACCTGCATGCCGTGCATGCCGATGTCACGGGTATCGCCAAGGGTGATATTGCGCAGGTAAGAATCGTTGAAGCCAAAACCAATTCCTTGCGCGGCGAAGTTGTGTGAATCTTGACCTAGGGGCAAACAAGCGCCCCTAATTTTATTAAAAACGCCTAATTCTTTGGTAAGTGCCGTAGAATTAACCACAATATCTGGTGAATCCGGGTTCACAGTCTTTACTTTATTACTTATTCTTGAGGAATTAGTGCGGAAGAGGTCAGCCATGATTACGGCTATGTGGCTTTCGTGGGGAACAAGAAAAAGGAACAGGGCTGTGGGACACAAGATCTCTAATGCATTGCGCAGCGTTATGGCTGGCACCGCTGCTGCTGCGGTCGCATTGTCACTGGTGGCGTCTGCCGCGAGCGCACAAGAAGGCTTATTCGGCGGACTTCGAAGCAAGACAAACGAAACATACATTCCAACCATCTGGATCGATCCCGATGGCTGCGAGCACTGGGTTATGGACGATGGCTACGAGGGCTTTATGTCGCCCCACACCAACCGCCAGGGCATTCCGGTCTGCCGCCGGGGTAACGTGTGCGGTGTGATGAACTCTGACCAGTTTTTCTCGACCAACAGCTCGAAAATTCACGCTCAAGGGCGCGAACGTTTGGCCAGCTTCTTTCAGTCGGCAAACGCGACCAGCTACATCATCACAGGTCACACCGACGCGCGTGCCTCTGACGAGTACAACATGAAATTGTCGTATAACCGTGCCGCATCTGTTGCACGCATTGCACAATCTTCAGGCGCACGCATCGCGGACGTCCGTGGCTACGGCGAACGCCTGCCAGCGGCGTCTAACAAAACAGCGGGTGGCATGGCTAAAAACCGCCGCGTTGAAATCATCTGCATTCGATAGGGGAAGAGACACATGAAACTTTTGACAGCATCTCTTCTGGCCTCGGCGTTGGCTTTGACAGCCTGCGGCGAAGGCGGGTTCGGCAAGGTGAAAACCAACAAAACCATCGACTACGGTTTTAAGAAAAAGCATCTAAGCCAATTGGTTGCCGGTGTTTGGGTTGATCCAAACGGTTGTGACCACTGGATCATCGATGACGGGATCGAGGGCTATCTGTCCCAACGTCTTGACCAATACGGCAAGCCTGTGTGTTCAGGTGTTGCACCGCCAAATACGGCGACTGGTGCATACAAAGGCGGCTCGACCATCAACGATCCACTCTAGGATTGCGGTCACGCTGCGCATATATCGGCCGGAGCAGTTGTTGCTTCGGCCTTTTTCGTTGCTACAGTAAAAACATGACTTCAACTTTGTGAATGAGGAGTGCGGATTGCCCCACACCATCGACCCCACAATCGACCAGACCACCGCCACTGACGTGACCCCCGAGGCGCGCGTTGAATTCCCTGAAAACCGTTTGTTAATTGATGTTTGCGGCGAATATGACCGCAACCTGACGGCGATTGAAACCGCGTTGGGCGTGCAAATCGTGCGCCGCGGCAATGTCGTGTCGGTCTTGGGCGAGGGGGGCGCACAGACCCGTGCCATCGAAGTGCTGGGCGCATTATACGAGCGCCGCGAGATGGGCCGCGATGTGGAACCCGCTGACGTGGACCGCGAATTGCGCATGGATTCGGTGCTGCCGGAGTCGAGCAAGGGCACGGGCGTGCGTGCCGGTGACCAGATGGAAATGCCCGTCGGCAATCGTATCGAAATCAAGACTCGCAAAAAGCTGGTAGAGCCGCGCACCGACGCGCAAAAGGCCTATGTTCAGTCGTTGTTCAACAATGAGCTGGCCTTTGGCATTGGTCCTGCGGGCACCGGCAAAACCTATCTGGCGGTCGCTGTGGGGGTGAACATGTTCCTTGGCGGGCACGTGGATAAGATCATCCTCAGCCGTCCTGCGGTCGAGGCGGGCGAACGTTTGGGGTTCTTGCCCGGCGCGATGGAGGACAAGGTCGATCCCTACATGCAGCCTTTGTACGACGCGCTGAATGATTTCCTACCGGGCAAGCAACTGGCAAAGCTGCGCGAGGAAAAAGTGATTGAAATCGCTCCCTTAGCCTTTATGCGCGGGCGGACCTTGGCCAATGCTTATGTGGTTTTGGACGAGGCGCAGAACGCCACCACCATGCAGATGAAGATGTTCCTGACCCGTTTGGGCGAAGGGTCACGCATGGTCATCACCGGTGACCGCACGCAGATCGATTTGCCGCGTGGGGTGCCCTCGGGCCTTGCGGATGCGGAACGATTGCTGAATGCGATCCCCAAGATCAGCTTTAATTACTTCACCTCAAAAGACGTCGTGCGCCATCCGCTGGTCGCCAAAATCATCGAGGCCTACGAGGCAGATGACCCCGTCAGATGAGCGTTGATGTGGTGACCGAAGATGCGCGCTGGCAGGATGCGGGCCTTGATGCTTTGGCGCAAACGGCCGCGCAGGCGTGTCTGGCGTATCTGGCAATTTCAGGGGCCGAGGTGGCGCTTTTGGGTTGTGATGACGCGCGCATCACCGAACTGAATGCTGATTTTCGCGAAAAACCGACAGCGACAAACGTGCTAAGCTGGCCCGCAGAAGATCTGGCCGCTGAGGACGCAGGTGATACGCCGCACGCGCCGACCCCCGACTTTGACGGCAGTCTAGAGCTGGGCGATATCGCCATCAGCTATGACACTTGCGCGCGCGAGGCGGCAGATGCGGGCAAACCCATGGGGGACCATGTCACACATTTAATCATCCACGGGGTTCTACATTTGCTAGGCTATGACCATATACGTGACCAAGATGCCACGTTGATGGAAGCCATTGAGGTGCAGATACTTGGCAAAATGGGCATAGATGACCCATATAGGGCGTGATCGGCACGATGTGTGCCACAACGGAACAGGACCCAATGGGCGACAGCATAGACGGATCGTCTGACGCAGCGCAACGCGCGCAGCCAGATAGTGAGACGGTAAAAGTGAACCAAGAGGACATGCCTCAGGTGGTTCCAGACACGATTGCCCCCGAAAAGACCGGCGGATTTTTGGCGCGCGTCATTGGTGCGCTTAGTCCCACGGATGTGGGCGAGCCGGCCTTGGATGAACCCAAAGCGCCGGCACCCAAACACGGGTCGTCCAAAAACGGGCACGGCATGATCAATCTTAGCCGGATGCGGGTCGAAGACGTCGCCATCCCCAAGGCCGACATCAAGGCCGTGGCCCAGACGACCTCTAAGGACCAGCTGGTGGCGGTGTTCAAAGAATCCGGTCTGACCCGCTTGCCGGTCTATGACGGCACGCTGGACACGCCCATCGGCTTTATCCACCTCAAGGATTTTGCGCTCACGCACGGCTTTAACGGCGGTAGTCCGGATTTCGATCTGACCGCGATGCTGCGCCCGCTGTTGTTTGTGCCGCCCTCGATGACCATCGGGGTGTTGCTGACGAAAATGCAGGCCGAGCGGCGCCACATGGCCTTGGTCATTGATGAATACGGCGGCGTTGACGGGCTGGCCACGATCGAGGATCTGATCGAACAGGTCATCGGCGAGATCGAAGACGAACACGACGTGGACGAGGGCACCTATTGGAGCATCGAACCGTCGGGCTGTTATCTGGCTGTGTCCAAAACCCCGCTCGATGATTTTGAGGCCGAGATCGGCATGTCACTGACCGACCACGAAGACGTCGACGAAGAAGAAATCGACACGCTGGGTGGTCTGGTGTTTATGCTGGCAGGCCGTGTGCCGGCGCGCGGCGAAGTTGTGCCGCATCCCGATGGCCCCGAATTCGAGGTGATCGATGCCGACCCGCGTCGGATCAAACGGCTGCGGGTGCGATTGGGATCGTGAGTAGGGCTTTGGCCCGGCCTTGGCTACAAGCCGTATTGTTCTGGGTGAAACTGATCTGCTTTGCGCTGATCGGCGCGATTGGCGCTTTTGCCCAAGCGCCGTTTGATGTTTCAATTCTGATCCTTGGCATGATGGCGCTGGGATTTATTGTGCGTTCCAACGCCGCCACAGCGTTGCGATCTGCCTTAACGGGCTGGGCGATTGGATTCGGGTATTTCGGTGTGACCCTGAGCTGGATCATTTCGCCGTTTCAGGTGGACCCGAGTACTGTATGGATGGCCCCGTTTGGATTGTTTTTTATGGCGGCTGGCATGGCGCTGTTTTGGGCTTTGGCGTTTTGGATGGCGACGGTTTTGCGCAGACACTGGGCGCTGATCGTCACGTGGACGCTGGCGGAAATGCTGCGCGCCTATGTGTTCACCGGTTTTCCATGGGGCAGCCCGCCGCAATCTCTGTTGGATTCACTTGCGGGGCAAGCATTGGCTTATGTTGGCCCGCATGGGGTGATGTTGGGGCTATGTGCGGCAGCTTGGGCTTTGGCGCAAACTTGGGTAAACGGGCGCTCGGGTTTGGTTGATGGGACGGTTTTGGCGGTCTCGGCCATTGCGATTTATGCGCCAGCGGCATTGGTTGGGCCAGTGCAGGATTTGGCGGACCGCCCCACCATCCGTCTGGTGCAACCCAATGCGCCGCAAGCTGAAAAATGGAGCGGAGATAAGGCGTGGACGTTTGTGGACCGGTCGCTGGGTTACACCCGCGCTGCGGGCCATGTTGATTTGATCCTATGGCCGGAAACATCCGTGCCGACGCTGCTGCACAACGCAGACAACGTGATGCAGGCGGCGGGCGAGGCGGGGGGCGATGCCACCGTTGCGTTGGGTATTTTGCGCGCGCGCGATGATGCGATGCTGGTCAATTCGATGGTGGTTCTGGACGGCGCTGGCACCGTGACCCAGACCTATGACAAGCACCACCTTGTGCCGTTTGGCGAATACATTCCGCTGCGCGCGGCGTTCAACGCGGTTGGTTTGAACTTTGTCGGGGACATGTTTGGCGACGGGTTCGGGCGCGGCGAAGGGGCTAAGCTGCTGGATTTTGGCAAACTCGGCGCCGCCCTGCCGTTGATTTGTTACGAGGCGGTGTTTGCCCATGATGTGGGGGCTGCCCCTGCGCGCCCGAATTTCCTGATCCAGATCACCAATGACGCGTGGTTCGGTGATTTTGCAGGCCCCCAGCAGCATCTGGCCCAAGCCCGGATGCGCGCAATTGAACAAGGGCTGCCACTGGCGCGCGCCGCCAACACCGGTATTTCCGCAATGATCGGTCCGCGTGGGCAGATCATCGCATCCGTGCCCCTGAACGAGGCGGGATTTGTCGACGCACCGCTGCCCGAGCCGCTGCACGCAACGCTGTACAGCAAGAGTGGCGACAAACCACTGGGCGCGCTTTTGATACTTGTGGTCTTGATGTTGCTGTTTTCCAGATTGCAACGCACGCATAAGATCAAAGATTGACCGCGAGTCTCTGGAACGATAGGCCCAATGAAGCGCGCCACAACGGCTTCCTGAAGTGGCGATATTTTTTCAATGGAGCACTACAATGTCCCGTCAGAACTATACTTTCACCTCGGAATCCGTTTCCGAAGGCCACCCGGATAAAGTCTGTGACCAGATTTCAGACGCCGTTTTGGATGCATTTCTGTCCGAAGAACCCGAAGCACGCGTGGCCGCAGAAACCTTTGCCACCACAAACCGCGTTGTGATCGGCGGCGAGGTTGGCCTGTCAGATCAAAACAAACTCAAGGATTACATGGGCAAGATCGACCAGATCGCCCGTGATTGCATCAAAGGCATCGGCTACGAGCAAGACAAATTCCACTGGAAGACTGTCGAGGTCACCAACCTTTTGCACGAACAATCCGCGCATATCGCCCAAGGCGTCGACGCGGCCGAAGGCAAAGACGAGGGTGCGGGCGACCAAGGCATCATGTTTGGCTATGCCACGACCGAAACCGCGCAGTTGATGCCGGCCCCGATCCAGTATTCCCACGCGATCCTGCGCCGTTTGGCCGACGTGCGCAAAGACGGCACATGCCCGCAGCTTGGCCCTGACGCAAAAAGCCAGCTGTCGGTGATCTACAAAGACGGCAAGCCGGTTGGCGTGTCCTCGATCGTTCTCAGCACGCAGCATCTTGTCAAGATGACCTCGGCCGAAGTGCGCGAGCTGGTGGAACCCTACATTCGCGAAGTACTGCCCGAAGGCTGGGTGTCTGCGGACACCAAATGGCACGTGAACCCGACGGGCGAGTTTATGATCGGCGGCCCGGACGGCGACGCAGGTTTGACCGGTCGCAAGATCATCGTGGACACCTACGGCGGTGCGGCCCCACACGGTGGCGGCGCGTTTTCGGGCAAAGATCCGACCAAAGTTGACCGCTCTGCCGCCTACGCTGCGCGCTATTTGGCAAAGAACGTTGTGGCATCCGGCATGGCCGAGAAATGCACAATCCAGCTGTCGTATGCGATTGGCGTTGCAGCCCCGTTGTCGATCTATTGCGCCACGTTTGGCACCGGCCAGGTGAACGACGCGGCCATCGAAAAAGCCATCGATACCGTCATGGATCTGACGCCGCGCGGCATCCGTTCCAAGCTGGGTCTGAACAAGCCGATCTATCAGCGCACTGCGGCCTACGGCCACTTTGGTCGCGACCCTGAGGCCGATGGTGGTTTCAGCTGGGAAGCGACCGATTTGGCAGACGCGTTGAAAAACGCCGTCTAAAACGCAGGCCACCAACATGAAAAAAGCCACCGTATCCCCAAGGACACGGTGGCTTTTGCATTTTTGCCAGTTGGTTTAGCCGAAGACGAAAAAGCACAACTTGTTGTTGTCTGCATCACGCACGTATGCGCCGTAAAAGCGATCCTCAATCCGTTGACCCGGTGCGCCGTCGCAGGTGGCCCCAAGCGCGATCGCTTTGGCATAGCTCGCGTCGACGGCTTCTTTTGAGGCAGAGCTGAACGCGACCATGGTGCCGTTGCCTGCTGATGCCGCTTCGCCGTCGTAGGGGGTGCACAGCGCCAGCATTGGTTCGCCGCGATTGCAGCCGATAAAGGCGATGCGCCCGGCGTCGATGGCAACTTTGCCACCCTGATCTGCGAACAATTCCGCGTAGAATGCTTTGGACGCTTCGAGGTCTTTGACGCCGAGTGTGGTGTAACCGATCATTGGGTCGTTCCTTTAGGTTGAGGACAGGATGTGGATTTTGCGATCTGCCAACATGTCTTTGGTTGCAGCGCCGTACGCCTTCATGTGTGGGGCGGCTGCGTGCGCCATCAATGCGCCCATGCTGGCCCATTTTTCAATGACCACAAAGGTGTCCTCACCGTAATTTGTTTGAAACGGGCCTGCGTCGGGGGTGTCTGTCGCAGCGCCGTATTCGATGCAGCCGTCTTCGACCAGAACGGCGGGAACATTGGCGTTGAACAGCGTGAGCACCTCGGCGCGTTTACCTGCGTTTGTGGTGATGACGGCGATGACGTGAACCAAATCTGACATGTTGTTTTCCTTTTGTGTTTGGGGGCAGCGTAACCAATCACACTTGGTTGACCAGAAAAAGTCGCGTGATCTTGCCATGACGTCACGTGCTGGCTAAACCGCGCCCATGACACATGATAGAGATCAGCACCCAAACCGCCCGCACCGTAATTTTTATGGCCGCCTGAAGGGCAAGCATCTAAAGCCCAGCCAAGAAGGCTATCTGGCCGAGGATCTGGACGCGTTGTCGCCCGGATTGGTCGATTGGGATGCAAACCCCGATCGCACGGATCTGGATTTGAACGGTCTGTTTGACGGCAAACCGGTATGGTTGGAAATCGGGTTTGGCGGTGGTGAACACCTTGTGCATCAATGCGCGAGTAACCCCGATGTGGGTATCATCGGCTGCGAACCGTATATTAACGGCGTCGCCATGCTGCTGGGTAAAATTCGCAAGGCTGGCGTTGAAAACCTCGCTGTCTACCCCGGTGACGTGCGCGATATGTTTGATGTGTTGCCAGAAGCGTCGATCGACAAGGCGTTCTTGCTGTACCCTGATCCCTGGCCGAAATCGCGCCACCACCGTCGCCGTTTTGTGACGCCGGAACATCTCGCGCCGCTGGCCCGCGTTCTGAAACCGGGATCAGAGTTTCGCGTCGCCACCGACATTCCCGACTACGTGCGTCAAACGATGGAACAAGTGCCGCAGTTCGATTTCACCTGGACCGCCGAGCGCCCTGACGATTGGCGCACGCCGTGGGATGACTGGGTCAGCACGCGCTACGAGCAAAAGGCCCTGCGCGAAGACCGCACGCCGCATTACATGACGTTCATCCGGACCTAATTAGGCTGGACCAAGAAACCTGTGCAGGGTAGGTCTGGCGCTAACATTTTAGCAAAGACGAGACCGCACATGTCCAGCCACGGCGCACCGATCCCCATGACCTCCACGGCCTGCGGCCCTTTGACGGGGCGGGCCGAAGTGCCCGGCGACAAATCGATCTCGCATCGCTCGTTGATTTTGGGCGCGCTGAGCATTGGCGAAACCAAGATCAGCGGATTGCTCGAGGGCCAAGACGTGCTCGACACCGCCAAAGCCATGCGCGCGTTCGGGGCCGAAGTGACGGATCACGGCGGCGGCAATTGGTCGGTGCACGGGGTCGGCGTTGGCGGCTTTGCGGAACCTGATCAGGTCATCGATTGCGGCAATTCGGGCACCGGCGTGCGCCTGATCATGGGCGCGATGGCAACGTCGCCGATCACCGCGACATTCACTGGTGACGCTAGCTTGAATGGCCGCCCGATGGCGCGCGTCACTGACCCCTTGTCGCTGTTTGGCTGCGAGGCCGTTGGCCGCGAAGGAGGCCGTTTGCCGATGACTTTGGTGGGCGCGTCCCAACCCGTGCCGGTCAACTACGTCGTGCCGGTGCCGTCGGCCCAAGTGAAATCAGCGGTGCTGCTTGCGGGCCTCAACGCGCCGGGCAAAACCATCGTGATCGAAGCCGAAGCCACCCGCGATCACACCGAACGGATGTTGGCGGGCTTTGGCGCGGAGATCACCACGGAAATCGCGGACGCGGGCCGTGTGATCACCCTGACGGGGCAGCCGGAATTGACTGCCCAAACCATCGACGTGCCGCGTGACCCATCGAGTGCTGCGTTTCCTGTCTGTGCCGCGTTGATCGTGCCGGGCTCGGATGTTTTGGTGCCGGGCATCGGGCTGAACCCGACGCGTGCCGGGCTGTACACCACACTGCGCGATATGGGCGCGGATTTGACCTACGAAAACGAACGAGTCGAGGGCGGCGAGCCTGTGGCCGACCTGCGCGCGCGGTTCTCACCTAACATGGTCGGGATCACCGTGCCGCCTGAGCGCGCGGCCTCAATGATCGACGAATACCCGATGCTGTCGGTCGTTGCGGCCTTTGCCAAGGGCGACACGCACATGCCCGGCGTGCGCGAATTGCGCGTCAAGGAAAGCGATCGGATCGATGCAATGGCCACCGGCCTGCGCGACAACGGCATTCCGGTCAAAGACGGCGAAGACTGGTGGACAGTCACCGGACTGGGCCACGACAATGTTCCGGGCGGCGCGCTGTGCGTCAGCCATCTGGACCACCGCATCGCGATGTCGTTCATGGTTTTGGGCATGGCGACAACCGCGCCCGTGCGCTTGGATGACGGCGGCCCGATTGCCACGTCCTTCCCGATCTTCGAGGGACTGATGGCTGATTTGGGCGCGCAGGTGACGCGCGATCCGGCGTGACGGCCAAACAAGTCCTTGCGGTTCTAATGACCCTAGGTGTTTTGGGGTTTGTTGTCCTGATTGTGCTGTCTGAACAACGGCTTGGCGTGGGCGAGGGGCTGCTTGATGGCCGCATCGGTGGCTACACCGTGCAGGACGTCTACCTGTATCTACAACAATTATCGCCACAAGACCGCGCGTTTTACCTCGGCCCGTTTCGCACGCTCGACACGGTGGTGCCGTTGGTGATGGCGCTGGGTTTGGCGGGCATGATCTGGCTGCATTCCGCACCGATTTTGCGGGTTACGGCCCTATTGCCGTTGTTTTATCTGGGGTTTGACTGGTACGAAAATGCGCTGGTTGCCCAGATTTTGACAGACGGGCTAAAGGGCTTAGACATGCATCTGGTCAACAAAGCCAGCCAGATGACAGTGGCGAAATGGGCCTTTTTGCTGGCATCCATCGGCGTTACGATTTTGGCGTGGCGCAAGGCGAGGGTGGCGACATGAGCGAACTGTTTACGATTGCAATCGACGGGCCGGCGGCGGCGGGCAAGGGCACGATTTCCAAGGCGGTGGCCGCGCATTTTCAGTTCGCGCATTTGGACACTGGCCTGTTGTACCGCGTTGTTGGCGCACGGGTTTTGCAAGGGGCCGCGGCGATTGAAATTGCGCGGTCTTTGACGGCCGAGGATATGGAGATCGACGGGTTGCGCACGGCGGCCGTCGCCCAAGCGGCCAGCAAGGTTGCCGTGATCACCGAGGTCCGTGCGGCATTGCTGGATTTTCAGCGCGCGTTTGCCAGACGGGCAGGCGGCGCGGTTCTGGACGGGCGTGACATCGGCACGGTGATTTGCCCGCAAGCCGAGGTGAAGTTGTTCGTGACCGCCAGCGCCGAAGTCCGCGCCAAGCGGCGTTACGACGAGCTGATTGCGCGTGGCGAAACCGCTGATCTGGTGCAGGTGATCGAGGACGTGCGCGCCCGTGATGCCCGCGATATGGAGCGCGCCGAGGCCCCGCTAAAACCTGCGGATGATGCGCATATTCTGGACACGTCTGATCTTGCGATTGACCAAGCTGTCGCGCAGGCGATTGCGGTGATTGACGCGCGCCGCTGACCCGCAACACGACCCCATCACCAAAGTTTGCATCGCTTGTAACGTGGCTTGCGCTTAGCCTGACCTTAATCAATTTGTGAAAGGTCACGTTCATGCGAATTCATCTGCCTCTCTTTGCCTTTTTGTTTTCTGCGAGCATCGCGCTGGCACAAGACGCACCTGTTTCAGAACCGCCGATGACGTTGCAGCGGTTGGCCGACATTATTCTGGTGATCGACCCTGAGGCCGAGCTGGCAGGCAACGCGATTGAGCTGACAATCGAAGACATTCCGGTGATTGTCATTGCTGATCCGCGTGCAAACCGGATGCGGGCGATGGTGCCGATCCGGTCCGCCGATGGGCTAACACCCGAGGAACTGGCGCGTCTGATGCAGGCGAATTTTGATACCGCACTTGATGCCAGATACGCGGTGGCGCGGGGGCGATTGTGGGGGACGTTTATTCACCCGCTGTCGCCGCTGGAAAAGGATCAACTGATCTCGGCGTTGATCCAGACTGTGAACCTCGCGCGGACCTACGGGCAGACCTATTCGGGCGGCGCCGAAGTGTTTGGTGGCGGCGACAGCAACGGAATTTATCAGGATTTGTTCGAGAAGTTGCAGAAAAAAGGCCAGGATTTGCAGCCGCGTTCCAGCGCCACCCTGATGGTTTATGGCAGGCTTGGGCTGGATGCTTTGATGCGCAAAACCCGGAACGTCAGCGCCAATATTGCGAGCACGGTCAGCAGACCGGTCATGTCGCCAACCATGAACCGGAACAGGCTCAGGATGAATTCATCCTGTGGGATCACATCGTGGTAAATCACGTGGATCAGCACCGGTATCAAAATCGATGATATCCCGCCGGCCAGTATCAAGGTGCGCCATGCACGCGCCGCGCACAATTCGCGACGGTCATAGCGGGCGGCCCAATCGAGAACGAAAAAGATCGCCGGTGCAGTGGCATAGCTGACAAACAGCGCGATGTAGGTCAGCACTGATGAAAACGGCAGTTGGATAAAGATCACATTCGCCATGACCACGCCGGGACCCATAAAGACGATAGATCGCCAGCCCTCAAAGAACGCCGAGATCAATTTGACCCCGAACGGCAGATACATCACGGTGGCAATGGTCGCCATGGAGGCCAGAAAATGGCTTTGGATTGGGATAATCACCCACCAAGTGAGCGTGTAGGCCAAAATGACCACCCCGCTGTGCAAGGTGGTTTTTGCCGCAAGCTCTTGGACAACATTGTCTGTTTTGAAGGATTTCTGTGTCACGCAATCTATCTCGTTAGTTGGTGGCGACCAGAAATCTACATGTTGTCTGGTACCAAATTAGTGAGACGGTATAGTCCCATTGGCAGTCCTTGGCATCGTTCAATCAGTCCGCGTTTCACCAATTGCTTTAGCGTTCTGTGGAAGGTCGGTTGGGAAATCTCGTTTATGATGGGTTGTGCGCGCACTGTTTCAGTCGAACAGACACCCTCACCATCAGCGCCATCCTTTGCGCACCGACAAAAAGCCAGAATAATGTCGCGCTCGTTGCGAGACAGTTCTCGTAGCCCGAATTCCCTTTCCATTTCTTCCAGCAACGCACGCAGCTGTGCGATTTGACAAAGTACCTTAAAATTCACACCCAATCCTAAACCCATACTAGTTGTTAGACCTCTGGGGTATACAAGGCGCAATCAATTTGACAGCGGTTTCTTGCTTATTGAGCGATATATATTACGTCAATTAGTCGTTTTGGCTAATTGGGGCTTCACATTTCGCTCTCGACGCGTTCTTCTGCATTTGCGGCTGTGGCATTCAGGGCCGCTGCCACTTGATGTTCGGATGCGGGCAGTTTCAAGGAGCCGTCGGTGATCAGCGTCCGGTCCCGTGTGAGGTCGGTGTGATGAAATTTACGCGACAGGATCAGCGTCGCCAGTTCGGGATTGATCAACCTGAGCGCCAACAAAAGCGGCACCGTTTGCCCGATGTCTTTGATCATGTCGATGTCCATGACAAACAGGGTCCTGGAGCCGTCGCAACCACGCACGTAGCGCAGCGCGGATTCGACCAGACCGCAAATGGTGATGGAGCACAGGTTTTCAGACATGGCGCGGATGTGACGTTCGATCGGTGCATTGTCGCGGCACAAGACGAACACGTGTCTGGACCACAAGGCCCCATCCCGGATCCGGATGCGCGCGTCGTAGTCTTCGAACAGCTGGTCCGTGATGCTCCCCAGCGCGGGTGTCGGTGCTACAGGGTCGGGTTTGCGCAGCCACGGCATCGCATGTCCGGAAAAGGTGTTCACCTTAACCGGTCTGGCGTTCATTTCCTCGGAGTTTCCCTCGTCGAGGTGATAGAATTGTTCGTCGTTTCGAAAATTAAAGTCGTCCATTACGCTTCCCCTAAAAGTCAGAATGACTTTGCGTAGATTTGGTATGCATAAATTAGTCTTGTTAAATTTGACGAATCTATGCAGTTCCAGATTTAGTTAGTCAAAATGACTATGATTAACCAAAGTTGTCAAGTCTGTTTGCTTGTTTTCGGGCATCACACGCGTTTGTTGCTGTGTTTTTAGGCAATTGCGGCTGTTCCGCGTGACGCGCATCCGGTGTCTTGCCCGCAGGTCTGATCTGAAATTGCGGCATCTGTGACTGAATTCGGCAGGGCCAATTGTGCTTGTCATGGGCGGGGCGCTGTTCTATACCGCGCACGTAAATGCGGCATCCTAGATCGCAGACGATGAACAGGGCTTCGGGAATATCCGTGGCCCTTCGTCTGTTTTTAGGGTCATCCGGAAACTTCTGGTGCCTCGTTTGCTAACACCGAAACCAAAGACCGGCGGAGACAACCGCACGGCCAGAAACAAAGTCTAGATTAGGAAAAAAGCGCCACATGGCAAATCTGATGGACGAGTTTGAAGCACTCTTGAACGAAAGCTTCGAAATGGACACACCCGAAGAGGGGTCCGTTGTTAAAGGTAAGGTTATCGCGATCGAAGCGGACCAAGCCATCATCGACGTAGGCTATAAGATGGAAGGCCGCGTCGACATCAAAGAATTCGCAGACCCGGGCGAAGCACCAAAAATCGCTGCTGGCGATGAAGTTGAAGTGTTCTTGCGCCAGGTCGAAAACTCTCGCGGTGAAGCGGTTATCTCTCGTGAGATGGCGCGCCGTGAAGAAGCATGGGATCGTCTGGAAACAGCCTACGCCGGTGAAGCACGCGTCGAAGGCGCAATCTTTGGCCGCGTCAAAGGTGGCTTTACGGTTGATCTGGGCGGCGCGGTTGCGTTCCTTCCGGGTTCCCAAGTTGACGTACGTCCAGTACGTGACGCGGGCCCATTGATGGGTCTGAAGCAGCCGTTCCAAATTCTGAAAATGGACCGCCGTCGTGGCAACATCGTTGTTTCGCGTCGCGCAATCCTTGAGGAATCACGTGCCGAGCAGCGCGCAGAAGTTATCGGCAACCTGATCGAAGGTCAGAGCGTCGATGGTGTGGTCAAGAACATCACCGAATACGGTGCGTTTGTTGATCTGGGCGGCGTTGACGGCTTGTTGCACGTCACGGACATGGCATGGCGCCGGGTAAACCACCCATCAGAAATCCTGACAATCGGTGAAACGATCAAGGTCCAAGTGATCAAGATCAACAAAGAAACCCACCGTATTTCCTTGGGCATGAAGCAGTTGCAAGAGGATCCGTGGGATCTGGTTGCTGCGAAATACCCACTGGAATCATCGCACACTGGTCGCGTGACCAACATCACCGATTACGGCGCATTTGTTGAGCTGGAAGCCGGCGTTGAAGGTCTTGTGCACGTGTCCGAAATGTCTTGGACCAAGAAAAACGTACACCCAGGCAAAATCGTATCTACGTCTCAAGAAGTCGAAGTTATGGTTCTGGAAATCGACGGCACCAAGCGTCGCGTATCTTTGGGTCTGAAACAGACGCAGCGCAACCCATGGGAAGTGTTTGCAGAAACCCACCCAGAAGGCACCGAAGTCGAAGGCGAAGTCAAAAACATCACCGAATTCGGATTGTTTGTTGGCCTGCCAGGCGACATCGACGGCATGGTTCACTTGTCCGACCTGTCATGGGACGAACGTGGCGAAGACGCGATTCAATCCTACCACAAAAACGACATGGTTCAGGCCGTTGTTTCTGAGGTCGATGTTGAAAAAGAACGCATCTCCTTGTCCATCAAGGGTCTTGGCGGCGACAAGTTTGCAGAAGCAGTGGGCGGCGTTAAGCGCGGTTCCATCGTAACTGTAACCGTGACAGCCATCGAAGAAGGGGGCATTGAGTGCGAATATGAAGGCATGAAATCCTTCATCCGTCGCTCCGATTTGTCGCGTGACCGTGCAGAGCAGCGCCCAGAGCGTTTCTCGGTTGGGGACAAAGTTGATGTGCGCATCACCAACGTCGACAACAAAACCCGCCGTTTGGGCGTTTCGATCAAAGCCCGCGAAATCGCGGAAGAGAAAGAAGCAGTCGAACAGTATGGTTCCTCAAACTCCGGCGCATCCTTGGGCGATATCCTTGGTGCCGCTCTGAAAACTGGCGACGAATAAGCACTGGTTACCCAGTCAACGATTTTGGGCCTCGCAGGAAACTGCGGGGCCTTTTTTGTTTAGCGATGTGGTAGGGGGCCGGTGTCTGCGGTTACAAAAGCGCGACGCGTTTGTCCGAGAAACAGGGGCGCACTGCGATGTGACCGGCAAAACCTGTGCCGATCTGATCTGCGAAAATCTCGAGCACCTCGCGACCTGTGGCGCAGGTTTGCGCATCGTCGCCTCTTAGAAAATAGCTTTCGCTGGGGCAGCCATCGACAAAAACGATCGCATGAGCATCGAGCAGGATGTGGAAATACGTGACTTCGCGCAGCTGATGGCAGCTGATGATTGTGCTGTCGTTCAACAGCTTGCAAATCGGCACCAAAATTTCGGGCGACCCAAAATACAGCTCGGCTTTGTAGCCAGTGATCAACACCCGATGCTGGGGCGATAGGTACATGTCACGGTTGGGGCTGTCGGGGCCAAGCGCACCACGTTTGACCAAAACGGGGCGCATTTTACGGTCTGTGCGCAGGGCCGCTGCCGCCAAAAAGCTACGTTTGATCCCCAAGACCGGCTGCAAGCCTTGGTCTTGGGTGTGCACCAGATCGCCTTCGGCAAGGTCTTCGATCCGGACGGGGCCAAGATCGGTCTCGATGAACGACCCTGCGGTAAAGCAAGCGGGGGGTGCCAGATCGGCATAGGGAATCGACGGGGATTCTGCTGTTGAAACAACGCTTAGCGGTACACCGATGGGCGGAAACCCTGCGACGCCACCGACAAATGCCAGCGCTTCGACTGTGCCGTATGCGGGCGACGAGCTGCCGGTTTGGTTGATGTTAAACGCGACCAAAGTATAGAGATTGCCCGAGGGGTCAGACACGACAAAGGAATACTCGGCCTCGACCGGGCGCGTGGTGGCATAGGTTATGCCGTCCAGTGTTTGCCCGCCGACGAATTTCTGCGTGGCACCCTGACTGTCGGTGAAATTGGCGTCCGAGGTTTCGTCGATATCGACGGCTTCCCAGTTGGCCGAGTTCAGCGTGATCGTCTGATTTGCAAGATGCACGCCAGAGCCCTGGGTGAGACCCGACAGGCTTCCGCCGTTCGACACGGTGACCTGCGAGGCACCAAGCGTATAGACAGTTTGAATGGGCATAACGGCGGTTTCACACAAATAGTTAAGATTTACGGATCGTCGAAAACTTGGGCACCAGTTTGTTCCAACTAAGATGTCTGCGTGCCGCGCGGACATTTTTTGCCGCTAAGTTGACGTAATGTGTTGGCGGAATTCTGGCCGATTTTCACGCTATTTTGTCGAACCAAGCGGGCCGAATCAACGCGCGTGCAGTGACGGTATCCGAGCATATTGTCGGATGAATTCGGAAAATGACACTTGGATCGGCGGGAAACCACTGATTTAACCCGTAAAAAACCGCCCTTTGTCGTATCGCTCTATTCACGCAAACGCGAAAGCTGCTTATACTAGTCTAAGAACGCACTTAATTTATGCTCCGGGGGGACACCTTATGATCCGGTCTGAACTGATCCAGAAAATCGCTGACGAGAACCCACATCTGTATCAACGCGACGTGGAGCGTATTGTGAACACCATCTTTGATGAGGTGACTGCGGCCATGGCGCGTGGTGATCGGGTCGAGCTGCGTGGCTTCGGTGCGTTTTCTGTCAAACAGCGTGACGCCCGTGTGGGGCGCAACCCGCGCACTGGCGAAACTGTCAGCGTCGAAGAAAAGCACGTGCCGTTTTTCAAAACCGGCAAGCTGCTGCGTGACCGTCTGAACGGGAAAGCCTGAATGCTCTACATTCGCTATGTTTGCATCGCGGTCTTCGCGATTGCGCTGATTGCTGTTGCTTTGGCAAATCGGTCGATCGTGACCCTAAAGGTGCTGCCGGACGAAGTGGCGGGCATGTTTGCCGTCAACCCGTCGATCAATCTGCCGCTGTTTGTCGTCATCTTTGGCGGTCTTGTTGCCGGTCTGTTGGTTGGTTTCGTCTGGGAATGGTTCCGCGAACATGGCGTGCGCTCTGAGGCGAACAAAGCCGGGCGCAACGTGCGTAAACTGGAACGCGAATTGGCCCGCCTGAAGGGCACAGACGCATCAGGTGGCGACGACGTGTTGGCCATTCTGGACAAGGCAAGCTGAGCCAACCAATGTCTGCACATGTCGCTGTCAAAATCTGCGGTCTGACGCAGCCCGCTGACGTGGACGCGGTTGTGGCCGCGGGTGCCGCGTATTGTGGCCTCGTGTTTTTCCCGAAATCCCCGCGCAATGTGACATTTGACGCCGCCGCTGCTTTGGCGTTGCTGGCCCCGATAGGTTTGGCCAAAGTCGCACTGGTTGTGAATGCGGATGACGCGTTTCTGGATGCGTTAACCGCGCAAGTGCCGCTGGACATGTTGCAGTTGCACGGCAGTGAAACCCCCGAGCGCGTCGCTGAGGTCAAAGCCCGTTACGGCTTGCCCGTGATGAAGGCGGTTGGCGTGGCGGATGCCAGCGATCTGGCCGCCCTCGATGCATACATGAATGTCGCCGATCAGATCCTGGTCGATGCCAAGCCCCCTAAAAACGCGGATTTGCCCGGTGGCAATGGTCTGGCCTTTGACTGGCGTCTGATCGCTGGTCGCTACTGGACCAAACCGTGGATGCTGGCGGGGGGGCTGACCCCTGACAACGTGGGCCAAGCCGTCAAAATGACTGGGGCGCGGCAGGTCGATGTCAGTTCTGGCGTGGAAAGCGCGCCGGGGATCAAAGACGCCAAATTGATCCGCGCCTTTACGGATGCAGCAAAGGGAACCACATGAAATTCTTGATTATTTTGCTGCTGTTGGCCGGTTTGGCGGTCGCCATGGTTGTGACCAATCCCAGCCGCGCTGACGTCGACGCCGAGATCGAAACGCAGTTGCTGAATTCGATCGACAATCTGGACACCAGCGACAGTCAGGACCCGACGATCCAGTTGATTTTCAACGCCTGCAAACTGGGGCGCAGCGCCTGTGCCAGCTTTGCCAAATCGCTGGTTTCGGTCAAAATCGAAGACAAGGTTTTGTATTCAAATATCACCGTCAGCTTTGGCGGCGGCGATCCGATGCAATGCTACGGCGCGCTGACAAAAGTGATTTGCCCCGATCTATAGGCCCCCCGCGACATCAGCCCGCTTTACCAGTCACGCCCCTTGCGCTACATCCACAGTAACGCGATTTGGAGCACTGCAATGAACGATCTATTCAACTCATTCATGACCGGACCAGACGAGCAGGGGCGCTTTGGCGACTTTGGCGGACGGTTCGTCTCTGAAACCCTGATGCCGCTGATCCTGAGCCTCGAGGCCGAATACGAAAAGGCCAAGACTGACGACAGTTTCTGGGCCGAGATGAACGATCTGTGGACCAACTATGTTGGCCGCCCGTCGCCTTTGTATCACTGCGAACGCCTGACCGAACACTTGGGCGGCGCCAAGATTTACATGAAGCGTGACGAGCTGAACCACACCGGCGCGCACAAGATTAACAACGTTCTGGGCCAGATCATTTTGGCCCGCCGCATGGGCAAAACCCGCATTATTGCCGAAACTGGTGCAGGCCAGCACGGCGTTGCGACGGCGACGGTTTGTGCGAAATTTGGTTTGAAATGCGTGGTTTACATGGGCGCACACGATGTTGAACGCCAAGCGCCAAACGTCTTTCGCATGCGCCTGTTGGGGGCCGAAGTTATTCCCGTCACCTCGGGCCGTGGCACGCTGAAGGACGCGATGAACGACGCGTTGCGCGACTGGGTGACCAACGTGCGCGACACGTTTTATTGCATCGGCACGGTCGCGGGGCCACACCCGTATCCGGCGATGGTCCGCGATTTCCAGTCGATCATCGGCAACGAAGTCCGCGATCAGATGATGCTTGCCGAGGGCCGTTTTCCTGACACACTGATCGCTGCCATTGGTGGTGGATCAAACGCGATGGGCCTGTTTTTCCCGTTCTTGGACGACAAAGAGGTCAACATTATCGGGGTCGAGGCTGGCGGCAAAGGCGTGAACGCCAAGATGGAGCATTGCGCATCCCTGACCGGCGGGCGCCCCGGCGTTCTGCACGGCAACCGTACGTATTTGTTGCAAGATAACGACGGTCAGATCCTCGAAGGGTATTCGATCTCCGCTGGTCTCGATTACCCCGGTATCGGCCCCGAACACTCGTGGTTACACGATATCGGCCGCGCGCAGTACGTGTCGATCACGGATGTTGAGGCGCTTGAAGCGTTCCAACTGTGCTGCACGCTCGAAGGCATCATTCCGGCGCTGGAACCGTCCCACGCGCTGGCTCACGTGATGAAGATCGCGCCAGAGCTGCCAGCCGATCACATCATCTGCATGAACATGTGTGGGCGTGGGGACAAGGACATCTTTACGGTGGCGAAGGCGTTGGATTTCGAGATGGGTGAGTTTGCTTAGGTAAAGGTTGGGCGGTGGTGAGGTTTGCTTTGCGAGACAAAGCGGTCTTTAACGCTGCTCAATTCACTTAATCGAGAAGCAATTGTTGAGCGAACCAATATGCCGGACAGTGCTCTCCGTTTAAGCTAGTGCTGGTTTCAATATAATAGCAGTATTGGTGTTGGAATTTATGCCATTCGACTCGCAATATTTGTCTGACTTTGTCGGGTCGTTGCTGAAATCGAACTGTCATTCCGACAGAAAACTCTGCTTTCGTCCCAGAAGGTTCCGCCATCAACTCTCTTGATTTGACGGGATAGAGTTGCCACCACGGCAATAGATTAAGTTTGCTTACCATATTCGGTTCCAATGAATTTCTTGCGCGGCCATAATCGAAACAACACAGCCTCCTAGCCTAGCCATTTCAAGGGGCCCAACTCCGTGGGTAGAACGGAACAAATTTGACATAGACACGAAGATTGCTCAATGACTGCTCAGTCAGGTGGTTTCAACGGGTCGACGCAACACATGCGTTAAAACGTTCTGCTGGCGTTTCGTATCCCAGCGTTTTTCGTGGTCGCTCATTAAGCTGTCTTGCGACAGCGCTCAGCTTTGCCTGA
>JAQXDI010000051.1 GCA_029251465.1 Ascidiaceihabitans sp. | reverse complement strand
GCGTAGCTACACGCTACGACAGATCCCCAACCGTCTTTCTCTCCGCAATAGCTCTCGCAGCAACCGTTATCTTTTGGTTATGAGTCCTGACCCTAGGTTGCTCGCAATAGTTCAATTCGAAATGGGTCTGGAAAAGGCATCATTTGAGAGCGCCCTAAAATCTACACAAAAGGATTCTGGTTGGAAATCCTTACGGCTCGCACGCCGTTTGGCAAAAACTCCACACGACATTGCCGAGATCAACAAAATGTGTGCGCCATTGGTTTCAAATTTCGCAGCCCCCGCGCAGGTGCTCGCGGCGTCCATTTCGCCAGACCGCCCGGACCTGGCACAACGGACTTTGGCTGAAATCGAAGAAAAGGTGACACAGCCAACCACTCCGATCGAACAAAAAGCAGCGTTTCATCACGTGATCTTTCGCCACTATGACTTTATCGATGCGCGCGAAATTGCTCAGCAGCATTTGGTACAATTCCATAAATCCCAGCGCATAAACACGCCCTACCGACGCAGCCAAGACAGCGCTTTGTTTACTGTTTTAAAACGACTTCGGTTTACCGCGTTGCCGCCTTCAAAATCTTCGGTGTTACCAATTTTTGTAACAGGATTGCCCGGGTCGGGTCGTTCTTATGCATGCAAACTTTTGCAAAGTGCGGCAAAGCCTGCGACCGCGCGTCCGCTGCATTTGATCGAAGCTATCATGAACAGATTCATGCGCCAGCTGCGGCAATCAGGCAGTCGCGATGTAAGCCGTGATGACCTGATGGCTCTACAATCTGAACTGCGCTCTGGCTTGCTACAAGCTGCAAACGGCAGCGAAATTGTCATCGATTCGGCCATGTTGAACTTTCGCTGGTCAGGTTTGATTCACGCCGCCCTGCCCGAGGCCCGCATCGTCCACATAAAAAGCGACAAAATGCAGACCGGGTGGGCGATGTATGCCGGGTCGCATGACAATAACAGCCTAGGTTGCACGCATGATCTTAACGATCTACGCGCCTATCAAGCACACAGCAGGCAATTAATGCAGCATTGGGAAGAGCTTTCCGGCGGCTCAATCGTCTCCGTATCAGGTGATGCGTTACTGCGCTCAAGCGGGCAATCTGCACGTGCGATGGTCGAAGTCTGCCAGCTAAAATGGTCACGCAATTGCACATCCGCCCCCACAGCACGCAGATCAGATTGGTACCGTTACGCGGATTTGTTGGCACCCTTGCGCGACATGCCAGACACGAAGGATGCAAACACGCCCATGTGACGCTTCCAAAAGCCAAAGCCCCAACATATAGTACACGAAACATATGATCAGGGCCTTTCGCCCTGACAAAGGGGACAGCGTCATGGCGCATATTATCGTCGTCGGAAATGAAAAGGGCGGCGCGGGCAAATCAACCGTTTCGATGCATGTGGCATCGGCCCTGTCGCGCATGGGGCACAAAGTCAGCGCTTTGGATTTGGACCTGCGCCAACGCACGTTTAGTCGTTACGTGGAAAACCGGAACGAGTTCTGTGCCGCTGCCAATCTAACGCTGCCCAGTCCAGACGTTCATGAACTACCCGAAATCGATGCAAACGCGCTGAAACCCGGTGAAAACATCTATGATCACCGTCTCTCCGCAGCGGTGGCCGCGCTTGAACCGGACAATGACTTCATTCTAATCGACTGCCCGGGCTCGCATACGCGCCTCAGTCAGGTTGCACATTCTCTGGCTGACACACTGATCACGCCACTGAACGACAGTTTTGTCGATTTTGATTTGCTGGCCCGCATAGATGCGACCGGTAACAAAATCAAAGGCCCATCCGTGTACTCCGAGATGGTTTGGAACGCGCGACAGTTGCGTGCTCAGGCTGGCCTTCAGCCCATTGACTGGATCGTTGTGCGAAACCGAATGGGTGCGCAACGCATGGTGAACAAAGAAAAAATGGAACGGGCCATTGAAATGCTGGCCTCCCGGATCGGCTTTCGCATTGCGCCCGGGTTCAACGAACGTGTCATTTTTCGGGAACTTTTCCCACGTGGGCTGACCTTGCTGGATCTAAAAGACATCGGCGTAAAGCAACTGAACATCTCGAATATCGCGGCGCGTCAGGAATTGCGCGACTTGATGAAAGCACTCAAATTGCCCGGCGTCAGCATTGATTTCTAAAGTCAGCCAAGCGCGCCAAAACCAAATCCCGGATGGGATTTGAAAACATCGTGTAGCGCGGACCGCGCTCCAATTGGGTCACGGTCTCTCATTCCGCTCAGCAACGGAATCGAACATCACATCAATGCAAACGCAACATTCTAGTTTCACCTTTTTGGAATGTAGGGCGACCTAAATACCAAACCCCTATCCCCAAAACTCAGCGAAAAACCCGCAATTGTCCGTAAGCGGCGCTTTTATGACGATAAAGGACGCTCAAGTACAAGGGTCGCATTCAAGAAACTTTTTACTATATTGGACCTACGCTCCGATGTGGGGGTTGACGCCATGCGCCTGCATACTGACTATCCAGATGTCCCCCGGAACAGGGGAGGCGTTCAAAACGCAGATCAACTGCAACACCTAGTGCGGGACATACCTGCACAATCGTGGCGCGACACTCGGCTAAAATAGTTGAGCATCGCGACGCCAACAGAGAGGAAGACAATGACATTTTTCACACGCACAGGTTCGCCTTTGCCCAAGTCAATCGTGGACTCAGCCGCAAGCGCCGGTGACAGCGAAGTAAACCGCCGCGAATTCCTGGCCCTTGCCAGCGCATTCGGTGCGACAGCTGCCACAGCCTACGGCATGCTGGGCATGGCGACACCAGCGATGGCCGATGGTCACAAAACCGGCGGCACAATGCGCTACCAAACAGAAGTGCGCGCGCTCAAAGATCCACGCACGTATGACTGGTCGCAAATCGCGAACTATTCGCGTGGTTGGCTGGAATACCTCGTATCTTACGAAAACGACGGTACCTTCAAACCACAGCTTCTCGAAAGCTGGGAAGTCTCCGCAGACGCCAAAACCTACACATTGAACGTTCGCAAGGGCGTCAAGTGGAACGACGGTTCTGACTTTACCGCCGAAGACGTTGCGCGCAACATTACTGGCTGGTGTGACAAAGACGTTGAGGGCAACTCAATGGCGGGCCGTTTCGCCACTTTGATCAATGCCGACACGAACAAAGCACTTGATGGTGCGATCGTCGTAACAGACAGCCACACCGTGACGTTGAACCTGCCAGCGGCCGACATTTCGTTGATCCCGGGCATGGCCGACTACCCAGCGGCAATTGTTCCTGCGTCCTTCACCGCTGAAACAGCGCTTTCCAACCCAGTTGGCACCGGCCCTTACAAGCCTGAGTCCCTTGAGGTTGGCGTCAAAGGCGTGATCGTGCGCAACGAAGATCACACATGGTGGAATGCTGGCAACGGCGCATACCTTGATCGCATCGAATACATCGACTTCGGCACAGACCCCTCTGCATGGGTTGCAGCGGCCGAAGCTGACGAAATCGACATGACGTATTCCATCGACGGCGAATTCATCGACATCTTCGATACGCTCGACGGTTGGGTGAACAACTCTGTTGTGACCGCGTCTACGATTGTTATTCGTCCGAACCAATTGGCCGAAGTTGATGGCAAAAAGCCGTACGCTGACAAACGCGTTCGTCAGGCGATTGCAATGGCTGTCGACAACAACGTCCTGCTCGAATTGGGCTACGGCGGTCGTGGTCAAGTTGCTGAAAACCACCACGTTGGTCCGATGCACCCTGAGTACGCTGAACTGCCGGCACAAAAGCATGACCCTGAAGGCGCAAAAGCCCTGATGGCAGAGGCTGGCATGGCTAACTTTGAGCACGAGCTGATGTCGATTGACGATGCATGGCGCAAAGACACCACCGACGCTGTCGCGGCTCAGCTGCGCGACGCTGGTATCAAGGTTAAGCGGACAATTCTGCCGGGTTCCACTTTCTGGAACGACTGGTCGAAATACCCGTTCTCTTCCACAAACTGGAACCACCGTCCTTTGGGCGTCCAGGTTTGGGCACTGGCCTACCGTTCTGACGAAGCCTGGAACGAATTTGGTTGGTCCAACGCAGAATTTGACGGCATCTTGTCCGAAGCGTTGGCGACATCCGATCTCGAAGCGCGTCGCGCATTGATGGCCAAAGGTCAGGCCATCGTTCAAGCCGAAGGTGTTACGATCCAGCCATACTGGCGTTCCGTGTACAACCACACACGCGACGGCATTGTTGGCGGCGGTCACCACATCTCGTTCGAATTCCGCCCAGCGGAAGTCGCGTGGTCCTAAGTTTTACGATCTAAATTTTACGAGGGGGCTGCGATTTTCGCGGCCCCTTTTTCGTTGCGCTACACCTCGAGCAACGCAAGCTTTTCAGCCGGAAAATGCAGTCGTTCAATCAGGATAGTCCGTGCAGAACCCGGATCCATCCCCTGCAACGCCGTCTTCAGTTTCGTCAGAACAAATTCGACCAATTGCGCATCTGTCATTGGCGCGCGGGCGACTTTCGCAAACCACGCCTCCTCTAGAATCAAATCCTCGATCAACGGATCAATCACCGCCCCGCCACCGCCCGGATATCGGTAAAATCCAACACCACCGATTTTACCGATCCGCCCTTCGGTAACCATCCTTAGCAGGATACTCGACGCGTGCGCCTGCCCACGGGCATGAATCCCGATCAATCCTGCGTGATCCATGACCTCGCAAGGCCCGACGCCAAAACCAAAGATCTTAAGCGCCTCGTCCAGTTCCCAAGGGTTTGTATGCTGGATCAAAAGTTCATCACACGTCAGCCAAAACGCGTTTTCCAAACGCGTGCGCAGGTCCATCTACGGGCCCGGCTTGTCGATGAATCTGTGTTTTGCAATCGTCGTCAAAACATCGTTAACCGAAGATTGCTCTGACCGATTTGACGTATCAACTTGTGCTTGTGCCCGCCCGTAAAGCGGTTCACGCGCGCTCAAAAGGGCCTTCAGTTGATCCATAGCCTGAGGGTTGCCTTCCATGGGGCGCAAGTCGCCCTGCGCACGCACACGCTCCATGTGCTCGGCGGGTCTGGTTCTGATCCAGATGGTGTGGAAGCGCGACAAAAGATCAGTAAAAGTCTCTGTTTCGGCCACTATTCCGCCGCCAACTGACAGAATGACACGCTCGTGCTGCTGAATGACCGCCTCGATTGCTTCGGCTTCAAACCCGCGATATCCGTCCTGACCGTAGAGGGCCATAATTTCGGACACGGGCATGCCAACGCGATTTTCGATCTCTGATTTCAGTTCAACAAACGGGATGCGAAGCGCTTGCGCCGCACGCCGCCCCAGCGTCGATTTTCCAGCACCACGCAGGCCGACCAAACACACACGTTGCGCGCGCATCGCCGTTTGATTTTGCGGCGCGAGCAAACCGCGCACACGCCCCTGCATCTCAGCCGAGGACCCTTGATACAACCGCGCAACGCGCTGGGTATCTTCGCTGAGCGGGCCAAAATCACTGAGGAAATCTTCGACTTTTAGGCCCAGTGACGTCGCCACCCGTTCTAGCAGCAACACCGAAATATTGCCCTCGCCGCTTTCTAGCTGCGCCAGATAGCGCGGTGACACGCCAGAGCGTTCCGACAGTTCACGCCGTGGGATTCCAGCGGCCTTGCGCGCGGCACGCACCCGTTCGGACAGGCGCTCAATCAGCGGGCTTTGCGACGTAAAGTTACTGGATTTGTTCATCACACAGGCCTAATCAGCGGCTCGACGACCGCGCGGATATCAGCCGGGGCGGACTGGCTTTTGAATTGATCCGCGATGGTGAACACGCACACAAACGTCCCTTCAAAACACAGCACATCATCTTGACGCGCATCAACGCGAAAGGTGATCGATTTGTCGCCCAAATGCTGCGGCCAGACTTCGCAGTGCAAGCGGTGCCGCGGGGTGACTGGGCTGCGAAAATCCAGTGACAGATGTACAAACGGCGTGCCAACGTTGCGGTCCAATTCCAGCTGAAACCAACCGTCGCCGCCCAAATGTTCCTCCCACCAGGCGTTGATTGCATCCAATGCCATAGCCGGCAATCGGCCTGTGTAGGCGATTTTGGCCGGATCGCAATCACCCCAAGTTACTCGGATTTCGTGAAAAAATGGCGCACTCATCAATAGGTTTCCACGTGATATCGACCGTCTTCGCGCATGCTATCGCGCAGGGCGCTCCACTCAAGACCAACGGAACGCGCAATGTCTTTTAGGGCTTCCTCAACCCCGTTTTCCATCGCTTTCAAGCCGCAAATATAGATGTACCCGTTTGGGTTTTCTAGCAGTGTCGCAACATGATCGCTGTCTTCGCGCAACTTGTCCTGCACATATTGCTTGGGCGCATCCGCCTGCCGACTGAACGCAAACGACTTGCGCAAAAAGCTGTCTGGCACTTTGTTCAACGGCCCAAAATACGGCAAATCACGCGGGCTTCGCGCCCCGAAAACCAATGACAAAGCGTCCTGCACACTTGGCATGTCGCGCTGGCGGTGCATCGTCATGCCGCGAAACGGAGCAGAGCCTGTACCGGTGCAAATCATCAGCACCTGCGCTGTGGGATCGGATGGCAACAAGAACGTCGCGCCGAACGGGCCAGTCAATTGCACCTCGTCGCCTTTGCCAAGGTCACAAACGTAGTTGGAACACAGGCCGCCGTCCTCCCGCTTGACCGTCAAAGACAGGTTGTTGAAACCTGCGCATTCGCCGTCCCGTGGGCTGGACACGGAATACAGGCGCGGCAAATGCGCGTTTCCATTTGCGTCTATTCCGGGTGGAATAATCCCGACACTTTGGCCCTCAAGCACGGGGAACGGCAGGCTGCCCAAATCTAGAATGATGTGGCGCACGTCGCCGTCGCTGTCCGCCTCGGTCAAACGGTAGTTGCCTTGCACTGTGGCACGTGCTGGATTGCCTAAGTTGTACATGTTGATGGTCGGTTTGGCAGCAGTCGCTGGTGCCTTGGCCTTGCCACCAGCACCTGCATGCGCTTGATCCAGAAGGGCGGCGATGGCGACGTCCATTTCGCCATCTGCATTTTCGTCCCCTGCAACTTCGATGGCCTCTTGGTCAGGCAGTTCTTCCCATCCGAACTGTTCTTCGACCGAGTAAGGCGTGTTCACAACACGCCATTCATCGATGGATCCCGTCGGGCAAACCGGAATGCACGCCATGCACAAATCGCACTTGTCCGCGTCCACAACAACGTTGTCGTCATTGTGCGTGATCGCCTCGATCGGGCAACTCATCTCGCAGGTATAGCAGCGGATGCAGATTTCAGGGTCAATCAGGTGCTGCTTAAAAGGCGTTGGCTGCGACATGGGGCGCTTTCTGTGGTTAGGGATCGGGTAAGGCGGGCGTGTCGCCCGCCTGTTCGGTTTAGGCCATGTGCAACTTTACATATTCAAAATCGCCCGGCTTGTTATCGATTCCGACCTTGGGTGGTGCAATCCAAGTCGCGTATTTACCAGCCTCAAAGCACGGCTTCATCAGCGATTGAATATAGGCCCCATCCTCTTTGCTCGGCAGCCACTCTTCCTGACGCGCCGCCCAATCTTCGGCCGAGATGATGTTGCCATCCGGATCAACTGCAACAGATGAAAACACACCAATCTGACGGTGGAACCCTTCGTGCGGCATCTTGAATTCGAATTGAACACCTGACTTTGCAATCAGCTTGTTCCAGCGCCCAACACCACCTGACGCATCCCGCACATAGTCGTCGCGCAGACGCATGTTGATCGCCGTTAGGGCCGGCATGTCCTCGGTCAAAATCTGTCCGTCCTTGATGGACGTCACCGCATAAGTATCATTTTGCAGCTTGTGATCATCGTCAATGCGCTGCTCCATGTAGCGCCCTTTGATGCCGTAGTTGAACGCGTTGGCAGCGTTTGTGCTGACCTCTTGACCGAACAAATCCAGCGACAACGTGTAGTGCAGGTTCAGCTTTTTCTGGATCGTTGGCAGGTCTATCACACCCAAGTCGCGGATTTTCGCAATGTCGTAGGGATCCGTGATGCCATTGGCCGCCATCGCATCCAACGTGGCTTGGATCGTGCGACCAACGCCAGTTTCACCCACAAACATGTGGTGTGCTTCTTCGGTCAGCATGAAACGGCAAGTGCGTGACAACGGGTCAAAGCCGGATTGCGCAAGGCTTTCCAGTTGCATTTTGCCGTCACGGTCAGTGAAATAGGTGAACATGAAGAACGACAACCAATCCGGCGTTTCCTCGTTAAACGCACCCAACATGCGCGGTGAATCCTCGGAACCAGAGGAGCGCACCAACATGTCATCCGCTTCTTCGCGTCCGTCTTTGCCAAAGTATTTTTGCAGCAAATAGACCATCGCCCAGAGGTGGCGACCTTCTTCGACATTCACCTGAAACAGATTGCGCATGTCATAAAGCGATGGCGCCGTAAGCCCCAAGAAGCGCTGTTGCTCCACCGAACCCGGCTCTGTGTCGCCTTGGATCACGATCAGGCGTTTCAGCATGTTGCGGTATTCGCCCGGCACTTCTTGCCACGCGGGTTCGCCAAGATGCTCTCCCATAGGAATGGTACGGCCTTCGACGGCAGGGGCCAGCAGAACGCCCCAGCGATACTCTGGCATTTTCACGTAGTCGAATTTCGCCCAGCCTTTTGGGTCAACCGATACCGCAGTGCGCAGATACACCATGCTGTCCTGAAAGTTCTGCGGGATCAAATCGTTCCACCAATTGATATAGCCAGGATGCCATTTCTCAAGCGCCTTCAGCACTTTCTTGTCCTGGCTCAGGCCCACATTGTTCGGGATCTGCGTGTCGTAGCTTACGTTCAACAAGTCCATCATCGTCTCCTCAAAAGGCGCTTGGCGCCATGTCTCATTCGGGATTTTCGTTTGCGCTTAGAGCCTACGAAAAACTCAAACCCGCTCCATGTTGTATTTCCCGCGCACACCCGTGCCGTACCGCTGCAACGCACCGTCTTCGCCCACCGCATTCGGGCGTTGGAAAATCCAGTTTTGCCACGCCGTCAGACGCCCAAAAATACGCGTTTCCATGGTTTCAGGGCCGGCAAAGCGCAAATTGGCCTCCATCCCCGTCATCGCGTCAGGGCTAAACGATGCACGTTCTTCAATGAACAGGCGCACTTCGTCGTCCCAATCAATGTCGTCATAGGCAAATGTGACCAGCCCCAAATCTTCGGCGTCTTGGCCCTCTAACGCCGCGCCGATCCGTTCGTGGGCCGCATCAACTGCCTCAGGTGTTCCCAAAAACCGCGTTTGCAGACGGGTCAAATCATTGCCCATCGGATAGGTGCCAAAGTTGCCTGCGCTCAGCGCGATCGCAGCCGTTGGGCGATTGTCGCCATCAAATTCGTCCAGCATCATGTAGCTGCGATCGACCGCCCAAAGCAGTTCTGCCAACGGCCCCGCAAAGCAACTGCCGTGTTCAACAAGTGCCACCAAAGAGCGCGAAGTCAGGTCGACCCGTTTCAGCACGCGCTTCCAATATTTCAGAACCTCGTTCGCCAGCCAATGATCCGCGTTGTCCAACATCAACGCCTCATGGGCGACTACGGCAGCGCCGTCCCCTTGGGTTTGGAATTCAACCAACCCCAATTCCATTTCGTTCAGGCGTAAGTGCAACAGCGCATCGTCCAGCTCGCGCGCGCACCGCAAAATCCACGCTTGATCGCCCAATTCCTCGAATGCAGCCATATCAGCGGGTGCCTCGCCGTCTGGCCCTTTGATCAACACACGCGTCCGCCCAGCGGCACGATCAAACGTAACCTCAACTGTGGAGTAGGTCACCGCATCATCCGAAAATTCGCGCTGCAGTGGCGCAAGGGCGATCCCTTTTGCAGCCTCGATCTTGGTCGAGCGCGCCGCCAAATCAGACGCCCGTTCTTTCACTGCATCATCGAATTTCGAGTTCGGGAAGATCTCGTCAACCAAGCGCCATTGAACCGCGCGCTTGCCTTTGACCCCTTCTTCGACCGAGCAGAAAACATCCGCCAAATCGCGCCGCATTTTACGTTTGTCGGTCACGCGTGTCAGCCCACCGGTGCCCGGCAAAACCGCCAACAACGGAACCTCTGGCAGGGACACAGACGACGTGGAATCGTCCGTGAGCATAATGTGATTACAGGCCAAGGCCAGCTCGTACCCGCCGCCCGCGCACGCCCCTTTGATCGCGCAGATATAGTTCTGCCCACTGTCCGCCAAGGCGGCCTCGTAGGTGTTGCGCGTTTCATTCGTGAACTTGCAAAAGTTGACCTTATGGGAATGCGCCGCACCGCCCAGCATTCGGATATTTGCGCCCGCACAGAACACTTTGTCCTTGGCCGATTGCATGACGACAACCTTGACCTCCGGGTGCTCGAACCGCATCCGCTGCACGACGTCCGCCAATTCGATATCAACGCCCAAATCATACGAGTTCAGCTTGAGCTGATAACCATCGAACAGTCCGCCATCCTCATCCACATCCATAAACAGATTGGCGATCGGCCCGTCATATTCCACGCGCCAGTGCCGGTATTGGCTAGGGTCGGTCTGAAAATCGATGCGTTTGGTCATTCGGGAATCTCCTGCGCGATGGCGCGTATTTATCAGTATAGTACCGATTAGATGCGCGGAATGCAGGCAATAAGTGTGATATTTCGCATAATGTGCACTTTAGCGCATCTTATCGGCCCTGTCTGGCCTCAAGATCGGTAACGATACACTGTGAACGCAGCCAATCCACGTCGACCCCCAGAATCGCGCCTTGTTGGTCATCAAGCAAGCCTTGAACCATCACACACAGCCGCAGTGTCGCACGAGGTTTGCCCATCTTCAGCTTTAGGCGCGCATTGGCGAGTTGGATCAACGCTTGGGTCATGTCCCGTTCCGGCGAAGGGTTCGGCAACGCCATCCACACCGCCTCGAGTACTTCGTGGCATTCCCAATAATAACCCTTGTCCAAATACCGCAATCCGGCGCGCCACGCCTGTGTCCGCTCTGTCGGCAAACCCGCAGCAACATCGGCTTTGATGCCGTCAAACCAATCCTCTGGATGGCGCGCATTTTGCCCGGGAACGTAGGCGTGCGGGGGCGTGGGAATGTCGTCAGGCAATGTCGACTTGTGCGTTTTCGATCCGCGCCAGAGTTGCGCAAAAGGCGGAAATCCCCTGCAAAGTTTCATCCGGTTTTTCAAGATGCGGCGAGTGGCCGCAATCATCCAGGATCAAGGTTTCAACCGGCGAATAAATCCGTTCTTCAATCTCGGAAATCTGATCAAGCGTGCCATAGGCATCATCGCGTCCTTGGATCGCAAACACTGGAATGCGCAGGTGATCGATGCAATCCGCCACGTTCCAATCCGCATTTCCCGGATCGACCCACGCGTCGTGCCAGCCATAAAATGCGGCATCCGGATCGTCATGATACTTCGCCATTTTGATGTTCAAATCGCCCTGCTCGTACTGCGCTTTGCCGGCGCGGATCGCATCCAGACCTTTGGCTTCCATAAAGAAATGTGGGGCCATCAAGATCAGGGCACGCACCCGCATGTCGGACACGGATCCTGCGTAAATCGCAGCCATCGTTGCTCCGTCGCTGTGGCCCATCAAAACGGCGCGCTGCACACCGACAGCGTCCAGAACCGGCCCGACCACATCCATCGCTTCGCGGGTTTGATAATCCAGTGGACGCGGGCGCGTGATCGTTGACGACCGCCCATATCCGGCGCGCGAATACGCCAACACGCCAAAGCCTGTGGCCGCGCTCAAACGCTCGGGCAAATCACGCCACAATGCAGCGCATCCCAACCCTTCGTGCAGCAGAACAATCGTCGGTGCAGCGTCTGGTGAGGGTCCGAAACACGCGTATTCCAATGCGGCGTCATTGATGCGCAACGGTTGGCGCGGCGTCTTGCTCCATTCAGCGATCATGACGGATCACGCAGCTTGAAGCGCTGGATTTTGCCAGTCGCAGTTTTGGGTAATTCGTCCACAAATTCGATCCATCGCGGGTATTTCCATTTGCCAATTTTCTCTTTCACTTGGGTCTTTAGCAGCTCGGGTAAACCATCACTCGATACGCCTGCGTTCAAAACCACAAAGGCTTTGGGTTTTTCCAAACCTTCGTCATCGCGCGCCGCGACAACCGCCGCCTCAAGCACGTGTGGGTGCGAGATCAGAGCGGATTCGACCTCGAACGGGGACACCCAAATACCCGACACTTTGAACATGTCATCCGTGCGCCCGCAGTAAACAAAACGCCCGTCAGCACGCCGTTCATATTTGTCGCCTGTACGGGTCCAGACCCCTTCGAATGTCGCGCGGGTTTTGTCGCGTTGGTTCCAGTATCCGCCAGCGGCAGAGGCACCGTTGACCAAAAGTTCGCCAACTTCACCGACGCCCAGATCCTGCCCATCGCTATCGACAAGCCGCACGTCGTACCCCGGAACGGCTGTTCCGGAGGTTCCGTAGACGACGTCGCCCGGTGCGTTAGACAAAAAGATGTGTAGCATTTCAGTCGATCCAACCCCGTCCAGAATGTCGGCCCCCATCATTTCGACCCAGCGGGTTCCCACATCTTCTGGCAATGCCTCGCCCGCAGAAATACAGGTTCGCAAGGGGGCTTTGGCCGCGCCCTGCGTGCCCATGTAGGCCAACATCGCGGCATACAGCGTCGGTACGCCGCAAAAAAGTGTTGGCTGTTCCGTGTTCAAAATATCGACCACAACATCAGGGGTTGGGCGCCCTGCAAACAGCACGGTGGTCGCGCCGACAGACAAGGGAAAGCTCATCGCGTTGCCGAGGCCGTAGGCAAAGAAAAACTTCGCGGCGGAATACACCGTGTCGGATTCTCGAATGCCAAGCACTTGTGCGCCGTAAGTGTCGCAGGTCGCCTTGAGGCTGGAATGAACGTGATGCACGCCCTTGGGCGCGCCGGTTGATCCCGACGAATACAACCAAAACGCCACCTCGTCATCGCTAGCGGCAACGGTTGCAGATGGCTGCACACCGTCGATGAAATCCTTGTAATTCGTCGCATCAGAGGTTGAAGGCCCATCGCCAATTATAACCACCTGACGCAGATACGGATTGTCGGCCAGCACCGGTGCGACGATGTCATAAAGCACGTCCGAGACGAACAGAATGCTTGCACGGCTGTCACGCAAAATGCCGTCATACACAGGCGTCGCCAGCAAAGTATTGAGCGGCACAGGCAATACGCCATGCTTGATCGCGCCCCAGAACACTTGCGGAAATTCGATAGTGTCCAAGACCAGCATCGCGGCACGTTCTTCGCGATAAATACCGGCGCGCGTTAAGGCACCTGCGACTTGGTTCGACGTGATCACCAACGCCTCATAGCTGAGGTTTCGGCCAGTGCCATATTCGCGAAACGCAATTTTGTCGCCGCGCCCTTCGCTTAGGTGGCGGTCAACAAAATAGGTGGCTGCATTTGGCATGGCTCCCTCCGACAAGGCAATTTCAGTGCTTTATCCTGCACCTTGGACAGATTGTCGCAACCCTGACCACGCCAATCTGCACTTTAACGCATCACCCCAGACCCAGCAGGCGCGCGGCATTCCCTTTGATGATGTCAGGGCGCAGCTCGTCCTTGATTGCTATTTTTTCGAAATCAGACAGCCAGCGTTCAGGCGTGATCATCGGCCAGTCCGAGCCGAACAAAACCTTTTTGCGCAGGATCGAATTGCAGTACCGCACAAGGATGTCCGGGAAGTATTTCGGCGACCAGCCCGACAGATCAATGTAGACATTCGGTTTGTGCTGCGCGACGGCAAGCGCCTCTTCTTGCCAAGGAAAACTAGGATGGGCGAGCACGATTTTCATCTCTGGAAAATCAACAGCGACGTCATCCATGTACATCGGGTTCGAATACTTCAGACGCATCCCGTTGCCGCCGGACATGCCTGATCCTACACCCGTTTGACCGGTGTGAAACAGCGCGATGCCGCCTTCTTCGGCAATAGCTTCGTACAGGCCATAGGCCATGCGGTCGTTGGGGTAGAACCCTTGCATCGTCGGGTGAAACTTGAACCCTTTGATACCGTAATCTTTGATCAAGCGGCGGGCCTCGCGCTGTCCCATCTTGCCCTTGTGCGGATCGATGGATGCAAACGGGATCAGCACATCGCTGTTGTCTGCCGCAATCTCGGCGACTTCTTCGTTGGCATAACGTCGATAGCCAGTCTCGCGCTCGGAATCGACAGGGAAAATTACGGCCGCGATGTTTTGCGCGCGATAGTGTGCAGCAGTTTCTGGCACAGTCGGAGGATGCTTCCAAGGGGCGCGAAAATACTCGGCCATCGTCGTTTGCAGATCGTCATACCCGTCGTCACTGTGGCATCCGCAGGGTTCTTCGGCGTGGGTGTGAAAATCGATTGCGCGAATTTTTTCTAGGTCAATCATTTGGCATCTACCACTATGGTTGCAGGGTCGTTTGAATACAGACGTTCTAGCAGGTCACCGCGGTTTGATAGCAATTTGGCAAAGTTGATATTGCCTTTGGCTGTTGCCTCGCCCGCGCCCATCGACGGCGGATCGGCCATCACCAACGCCCGCGCAATGCGTGTCGCGCTTCCTGTTGCACGCGCCGAAAAGATCGCCAGTTTTTCGCCAATCGCAGCCATCATCACTGGATCGGTCAATGCACCGGCATCAACGGCAGGCTGCAAATCCAGCGCTGTCAAATGCGCCATGTTTGGGACAATCAAAACGCCCAAGTCTGCGCGTCCTGCCCCGGTGATCACGACATCCTGCGCCCAAGGGGTCAGCGCCGCAAGCGTCGCAAGACGCAAGGTCGCAGCATGCACCCAAGTGCCGGTCTGCAATTTGAATTCTTCTGAAATGCGTCCCTCAAACCGCAGGCCTTGGCTGGGATCATCTTCATCGACAAAACGCATTGCGTCGCCGGTTCGAAAATATCCCTCTTCGTCAAATGCCTCTGCGGTTTTGACAGGGTTTTCAAAGTAGCCAGTCATGATGCTGGCGCCTTTCACGCGCACTTCGCACCGATTGTCCGCATCCGGGATCAGTTTGACCTGTACGCCCGGCACTGGCACGCCGACCATCCCTGCGCACGTCGCAGGTTGGTATTGCAACAGCGCGGCGGGGGCGGTTTCGGTCAATCCCCATGACGACGTGATCAACGGCAGCCGCCCACACGTGTCCAGCGCCATGCGTTCCAGCGCGTCCCACGTGTCTTGGGGCAGCGATGCGCCCGCATAGAAAATCATGTCGAGTTTGGAGAAATAGCTTTGGCGCAGGGCCGCATCATTTTCCATCGCTTGCACCAGTTGCGCAAACCCGACCGGGACGTTGAAGGACAACGTCCCCGACACTTTGCCAAGGTTCTCAAGCGTGCGCCTGAACATGGCTGGCATCGGCTTGCCGTCATCGATGTACAGACTGCCACCGTTTGCCAGCGCCATGTTGAAATTGTGCGACCCGCCGAACACGTGGTTCCATGGCAACCAGTCGACCAAAATCGGTGGGCGGGTCGTCAAGAATGGCAGGCAGCCGGCCAGTTGCTCTTGGTTCGTGCACATCATGCCTTGGGTTGTCAGAACACCTTTGGGATCCGAGGTTGACCCCGATGTCATCAAAATTTTGGCCACAGTGCCGGCATTCACCAGTGCATGTGCCGCATCAACTCCGTCCTCTGATCCGGCCATAAAATCCGCAAAAGACGTGGCGTTCGAAACACCTGGATCAGTGCAAACCGCGTCACATCCCACCAGCTTGATCGCGTCGGCATACGCTGTTCCGTCGGATGCAAAAACCAACTGCGGGCGCACCAGATCAGCGATGTATTTCAAGCGGCCGTGGGCAGCGGGAATCAGCGAGTATTGCTCGGCCACCGGCACGCTCGGGATGCCGACGTATTGCGCCGCAAGGGACAAGAGCGCGTGATCAATGCCATTGCCAGACAGGATCATGATGCGCGTGTCAGCCCCCAATCCTCGTGCGAGCAGCGCACCTGCGATACGTCGCACTTTTTGCAAAACGCTGGCGTAGGTTTCAGATTGCCACCCAGCACCTGATCGTTGCGCAATCAGGATTTGATCCGGCGTCGCAAGGGCCCACTGGTGCAACCAAGTTCCTGTGTTGGGCGCGACAGGTCCGTGTTCAAACCCTGCGTTCAGAATGATGGACCCGTCTGCGCGATCTTCGCGCTGAACAGAGTGCGCCTTAAGATGCAAATGGTCGGTCATACGACATCCTGTTTTGCGCTGTTTTCGATCTGGCGAAGGGCGTCTTTTAGCTGCGGTTGCAGATGCTGCGCGACACCCGCGATCATGCGCGCGTCATGCTCAGCTACAGCGCGGTTGGCCTTTGCAAACAGGCTTTGGCCTTGGTCTGTGACATGCAACGCGTGCGCGCGCCGGTCCGTAGTGCTGGGGGTACGCGTCAGCAGGCCACGTTGTTCAAGCTCGTCCACAATCACCACCAGATTAGCGCGTTCAAT
Organism: Ascidiaceihabitans sp.; assembly: GCA_029251465.1. Classification (GTDB taxonomy): domain Bacteria; phylum Pseudomonadota; class Alphaproteobacteria; order Rhodobacterales; family Rhodobacteraceae; genus Ascidiaceihabitans. The sequence goes on along the minus strand of JAQXDI010000051.1, from coordinate 22,461 downwards.
CGTCAAAACCGTCGCCAATTGCGACGGGCGCAGGCCCGGGTTTTCAACGACCAAAGACAGGGCTGAAAAAGTCATCATCCGCAGGCCAAACGGCGTCAATGTTCGGGACAGGTCAGCCTGCAAGGCGTTGAACGCCCGCTTCATGTCGTACCCGACAAAGGCCCGCAGCGATGCGTCGGTAATTGCGCCAGTCGTGCCCATCAGCGAAACTGCGGCGGACGTTTTTCGAGGAAAGCAGCCAGTCCTTCCAGCGCATCAGGACTGGTTTGAGACAAGGCCGCGCACAGGCTTTCTACGAACAACCCGTCCGAGCGGGCCATGTCGTTAATGCGCGCAATCCCTTGGATCATCATGTAGTTGGACAACGCCGCGTTGCCGGCGATCTGATGGGCGATTTCCATGGCTTTGGGCAGGCTTTCACCTTCGCCCACGGAATAATGCGCAAGCCCCATCGTGACCGCATCTTCGGTTCCGTACTTGCGGCCCGTCAGCATCATTTCGGTCATCCGGTCCGGCCCGATGATGCGCGCCACACGCACGGTCGCACCGCCGCCAACAAAGATGCCGCGACGCCCTTCGGGCAGTTGAAAAATACACGACGGTTCGGCAATGCGCACATGGGTCGAGGTCGCCAGTTCTAGTCCGCCACCGATCACTGCGCCGCTCATTGCGGACACAACGGGCAAGCCGCCCGTCTGGATGCGGTCCATCACCGCGTGCCAGTTGCGCGAGTGGTGCATCGTCGCTTCGGCGTCACGATTTTTATGCTCGGACAGATCAAGCCCCGCACAATAGTGCCCGCCGCGCCCGGTGATCACGACAACGCGCGTACCGTCTGGGGGCGCATGAAAAAACCCGTCGATTTCAGCCAGCAACCCATCCGACATCGCATTGCGTTTGTCTGGGCGATTGATCGTCAGAACCGTGACTGGCCCGTCCTGTGTCACGTCGATGAATTGGCCCATGTTGCGCCCCTTAAGCTGTGCTGCATAATAGTTATGCGGCAAAACTATCTGAACACATTTCTTAACGACGCGGCAATGAAAATCTTAGGGCAGCAACATCAGCGGGCCGATGCTAATGATCGGGAACAGCACCAAAAGGATCACGCGCAAGATGTCTGAACCGACAAAAAACAGCACCGCTTTGTAGGTGTCCGTCATCGGCGTTTCGCGGTCCATCGCGCCGATGATAAACAGGTTCATGCCGACGGGGGGCGTGATCAGGCCGACCTCGACCACGATCAAAACAAGGATACCGAACCAGATCGCCAGGTGCTCTGGCGACATGCCGAAATCCATCACCGAGATGATCGGGAAAAAGATCGGAACCGTCAAAAGGATCATCGACAGGCTGTCCATCACGCAGCCAAAGACAAGGTAAAATCCGAGGATGATCGCCAAGACCAACCACGGGCTTAGCCCTTTGCTGGTCACAAATTCAGCAAGGAATTGCGGCACACCGGACAAGGCGAGGAAGCCGTTGAAAAAGCTAGCGCCGAGGATGATGAAATAGATCATTGCCGTGGTTTTGGCAGTGCCAATCAAACTGTCACGAAAATTAGCCCAGCCAAGGTTGCCTGAAATCAGCGCCACGATTCCGGTGCCTGCCGCGCCGATTGCCGCGCCTTCTGTAGGTGAAAACCAACCCGCATAAATGCCGCCCACGACAAGGCCAAAGATCAGCAAAACGGGCCATGTTTCGCCCAGCGCTTTGATCCGTTCAGCCATAGGAACCGCAGGGCGTGTGCCAGCAGCATCGGGGTAAAGGCGCACGTAAACCGAGATCACGATCATGTAACCAAGGGCCGCTAGAATGCCGGGAATGAAGGCGGCGAGGAAAAGCTTTGCGATGTTTTGTTCGGCCAGTTGCGCGTAAATGATCAAGATCACCGAGGGTGGGATCAGGATACCAAGCGTACCGCCCGCCGCCAAAGTGGCCGATGAAAATCCGCCAGCGTATCCGTAGCGGCGCAGCTCTGGCAGGGCGACTTTGCCCATGGTTGCGGCCGTCGCCAAAGACGATCCGCAGATTGCGCCAAAGCCGGCGCAAGCCCCCACCGCAGCCATCGCAACACCACCGCGCAAGTGCCCAAGAAAGGCTTCGGCGGCTTTGAACAATGCTTTGGACAACCCCGAAACCATCGCGAATTGCCCCATCAGCAGGAACATTGGAATGACCGTCAGGCTGTAACTGGAAAACGTCGTGTAGGTTTCTGATTTCAGCTTGCCCAGCAGTGGGCCCGGGTTCCCGTTCATCGCGTAATACCAGCCGCCAAAACCGCAGAGCAACATCGCCAACCCGATGGGCGCGCGCAGGAATATCATCCCCAGCAAAACGGCGAAGGACCAAAAGCCCAGCGCCAGCCGGCTCATATCCGCAAAGGGAAGAAGATCGAGAAACGTGCTCATGAATTTACCCTTAGCCGACCGGCAATATGGAGTGGCCTGTGACGCTTTCGCGGATGCGCGTCACGGAACAGTAAAGACCGGTGACCGAAGCGGCGGTGGCCCCGATCATCGACGCAGCATAGCCCCACCAAACGGGGAACTGCAGGAATAACGTGGTTTCGCCGTTGCCCAGATACCGCTCCATCCCCGCATAAAGCCGAAAGGCGATAAAGATTATCGCGGCCGTTAGCACGACTTCCCAAATTGCGATCAGAATGCGGTTGAACCGGGCTGGCAGCGCAGAAGTGAACACATCTACCGTCGCATGCGCGCCATGAAACTGGCAGATCGGGAAAAAGGCAAAGATGGCAAAACCGACGCCTGCCTCAAGAATTTCGTATGCACCATTCACTTCGTCTAGGTTCAGCGCGCGCATCGTAATGGACGTGGTCATCAGCACAATCAAAGCGACCAGAACCAAACCACCCATCAAAGCAGAAGCGCGGGCGAGCCATTGGATCAAGTTGTGCATGTGAACGGTCCTGTTTGGCTATCAAAAGGGCCGCGGCGCAGTCACGCCACGGCCCATCATCATGTCCGACGTCTTATTCGGAGTATTTGGCAATCAATGCGCGGGCTTCGTCGATCAGCGCCTGACCGTCTTTGCCTTTGGCGTTCATGTCAGCAACCCAGTCGTCATAGATTGGCTGTGCAGCAGCGCGCCATGCATCAACATCTGCACCCGAAACGGTGACGATGTTGTTGCCACGATCAACAGCTTTTTGACGGGCAGGACCATCAGATGCTTGTTGCGTTGTGCCGGCAAAGACAGAGAATTCCAGACCGGAATTGTCATCGATCACCTTTTGCAGATCTGCAGGCAGGCTTTCGTATTTGTCTTTGTTCATCGCCAGAACAAAGGTCAGAGTGTACAGCGACACGCCGTCAAATTCGGTGTGGTTGCCGACCAGCTCTGGCACTTTCAACGCGGCAGTCACTTCCCATGGGATTGTGGTGCCGTCGATCACGCCTTTGGACAAACCCTCAGGAACCGCAGGCACTGGCATGCCAACAGGCGTCGCGCCCAGTTTGGACAACAGGCTGTTCACAGAGCGCGAGCCGCCGCGAATTTTTAGACCCGCCATGTCGGCTGGCGTTTTCACTTCTTTGTTGGAGTGGATCATGCCGGGGCCGTGAACCCACGTGCCAAGGATGTGCACGTCTTTGAATTCCGTGTCCTTCATGTGTGTCTCGAACATTTCCCAATACGCGCGGCTTACGGCACCAGCACCTGCATCAGGCATCATGAACGGCAGTTCGAACACTTCGGTAGATGGGTAGCGACCAGGGGTGTAACCCACAACGGTCCAGACAATGTCAGCCACACCGTCGATCGCTTGGTCCATCAATTCTGGTGGTTTGCCACCCAGTTGCATGGACGGATAGCTGTCGATTTTGATGCGACCATCTGATGCTTCCATCACGTTGTTTGCCCAAACGTCCAGCACCAGCTTTGGCACGTTGGCTTGTGGCGGCAAGAATTGGTGCAGCGACAGTGTCACGTCTTGGGCAGCCACAGGGGCCGCGTTGAAACCAAAGGCAAGTGCGGCAGCACCGGCCATGTTCAAAAATGTCTTACGCGAAAGCGTCATAGTCTTCCTCCCGATTGCGTCCGGCATGGTCAAAAACGTGCCACGCCGATCCTTATATTCGAATTGCTATTGCACGGTTTGGTGGTTGTCACCCGCAATTTCATGTTTCAGTTTCTCAGCCTTGCACAGTTTTTTGTAACTGCAAACGGCGATATTGTATCTTCGCTTAATAAGAGAACTCGCACGCGCCCTCTCTTGGTGTGTTGCCAAGGCTTCGGTTGCATGCCAGTCATTTGCATCATGAAACATGTGTTAATTGCAGGGGCGGGCATCGTTGGTGTCGCGTCGGCCATTTGGCTTCAGCGGGCCGGATGCCAAGTGACTTTGGTCGATCGAACAGTACCGGGAAACGGGACAAGCCACGGAAACGCAGGCGTTTTAGCCGCTGGTGCCGTGGTTCCGGTCACCGTTCCGGGATTGCTGCGCAAGGCCCCGTCGATGCTGTTTAACCGCGATGCGCCGTTGTTTTTGAACTGGTCATATTTACCGCGTCTGCTGCCGTTTTTGATGAAATATCTGGCACACAACACCGACGCACATGTGAACTATTATGCCAAATCCATGGCGACGCTTTTGCATGACAGCGTCGATCAGCACCAAAGCCTTGCCGCAGGAACAGGCGCTGAAAAATATATTTCGCACGAAGATTACTGTTTCGGCTACCAAACCCACGCCATGTTCGAGGCCGACAGCTACGGTTGGTCAAAACGCAAAGTGCAGGGCGTCAAACACACTGTCATTTCAGGCGCAGAGCACAGTCGCGATGATCCGGCATTTGACGGGCAATTCGAAACCGTCGTGCGCTGCCATGAACACGGGCGCATCAGCGATCCGGGGGAATATGTGCGCGCGCTTGCAGATCATTTTGTGGCCAGCGGCGGTACGTTCATAAAGACCGACATCAACGATATCACGCTGAAAAACGGCGAGATTGCCAGCTTGTCCACGGATCAGGGCGAACTGTCCGCCGACCACATTTTGCTGGCGATGGGCCCGTGGTCCAAACAAATTGCGCACAAGCTGGGTGTCAAAGTCCCGCTCGAGAGCGAGCGTGGCTATCACATCGAGCTGGTGAACCCGTCGTCTTACCCCAAAAACCCGATGATGGTCGCGGCGGGCAAGTTTGTGATCACGCCCATGGATGGTCGGATCCGCGCCGCCGGTGTCATCGAATTTGGCGGTCTCAAGGCCCCTGCTAGTCGCGCGCCGCTGGATTTATTGCGTCGCCAGGTCGCGCAATTGCTGCCTGACGTGACCTATGACGACGTCGTGGAATGGATGGGCCGCCGCCCTGCCCCTGCGGATTCACTGCCGCTGATCGGTGCAAATGACAGCGGCGGCAAAAGCTATTCTGCCTTTGGACATCAACACGTCGGCTTGACAGGTAGTGCTAAAACGGGTCGGATCATCGCGGACCTGATCGTCGGGAAAACGCCGAACATAGATTTGGCACCCTTCGATCCGAAGAAACATAAAGCGCGCTAGCGCACACAACATTGGCCTGCACGGTCGCAATGACGACAGGCGCTGCATTCGCCGACGGGCACGCCCAAAAATGGGATATGCCGATGGCCTATTCCGCAACCAACTTTCATTCTGAACAAGGCGTGATTTTTGCTGACAAAGTGCGCGAATACACCGACGGCGCGATCGACATCACGGTTCACCCGGGCGGATCGCTGTTCGGCGGCGGTGACATCAAGCGCGCCGTTCAAACCGGCCAAGTGCCGATCGGCGAACGCTTCATGTCTGCCCACGCGAACGAAGCACCACTGCTGGGCTGGGACAACCTGCCGTTCCTCGCGACGACTTATGCGGACAACACAAAACTATGGGCCGCAGCAAAAGACACTGTGAATGAACAGCTGGCCAACCTGAACTTGGTCGCGCTGTACACTTGCCCGTGGCCGGGCCAAGGGTTCTACTTCAACAAAGAAGTCGGATCCTCTGCTGACACCCAAGGCATCAAGTTCCGCTCGTACAACTCAGCCACGGCAACCTTTGCCGAAGAATTGGGCATGATCCCTGTTCAAGTCGAAGCGGCAGAACTATCCCAAGCATTGGCAACAGGCGTTGCATCCGCCTTCATCTCGTCCGGCTCAACCGGCTATGACCGCAAAGTTTGGGAACACCTGTCCCACTACTACAAAGTCAACGCATGGCTGCCGCGCAACTATGTGATGGTCAATTCCCAAGCATGGGACGGCCTGTTCGATGACGTCAAAGCCGGCGTTCAAAAAGCTGCTGACGAGACCGGCGCATCCTGTGCTGCCAAATCCGAAGAACTGGCAGATTTCTATTTTGCCGAGCTGGAAAAGAACGGCATGACCGTGACAGATGCTGGCCCTGATTTTTTGGCAGAGCTGAAAGCGATTGGCGAAAAAATGACAGCTGAATGGCTGGAAACAGCAGGTCCAAAAGGCAAAGCTATCCTGGACGCCTACAACAACTAAGCGACCCTGAAATTAGGCCAGCCCCGTGTTCGCACAGGGGCTGGCTTTTTCGTTTTTAAGGACAAGAAATATGCGTGATTGGTCGCCCATGATGGGCCTACCGCTTTGGGTTTGGTTGTTTGTAGTGCCTACTGTCTTTGGGTTGATCTGCCTGTTTGCAGGGCACCGGATCGAGCCATTCCTGCGCCCGATCTGGCGTTTTCTGGACAAACTCTATGTTGCTGGTGGCGTGGTTGCGGCCTGTTTCATGATCACCATTTTGGGCTTGATCGTGGCGGGTATGGTTGCGCGCTGGACCAGCGTTGCCCTGCCGGGCACCACCGAATTTGCAGGCTACGCGATGGCCGCCACGTCATTTTTTGCGATGGCCCACGCGTTGACCCGAGGCGCGCACATCCGCGTGTCCATCTTGCTGAACATGAATCGGTTTTTGAACCGTTGACTTGATGCGTTTGCCGTTTTTGGTACCGCAATCATCGCCACGTATTTTGCGCGCTATGCGATCAAGACCAACTTCTTTTCTGAAATGTTGAATGACCGGACCCAGGGACAAGATCAAATTCCGGCATGGGTCGATGCAAGTCTGCGCACCCTTGGCAGTAACCCATCCGCGTGGGTAGAAACTTGGGCCAAAGGATCATCTGAATTGATCTACACCCCCGTTTGGATTCCGCAGTTGTCCATGTCGATTGGCACAATTTTGTTGGCCGTGGCACTCTGGGATACGCTGTATCGAATGCTTATTACGGGCACCAACCCGATCGTTTCGGAGGTCGTAGAATGACCGAACTTTACGCCACAATCATCTTTTTGTTCGTCCTGTTTACCCTGCTTGGCAGCTCAATCTGGATTGGTTTAGCCTTGATGGGCGTCGCGTTTGTGGGCATGGAATTGTTCACGACTCGCCCCGCAGGCGATGCAATGATCACAACCATCTGGACCAGTTCCAGCAGTTGGACGCTGACCGCGTTGCCACTGTTCATCTGGATGGGCGAAATCCTGTATCGAACGCGATTATCCCAAGACATGTTTCGCGGTCTCGCCCCATGGATGAGCTGGCTGCCGGGCGGTTTGCTGCACACCAACATCGCAGGCTGCACCATCTTTGCGGCGGTCTCAGGCTCCTCTGCGGCAACGCTGACAACCGTTGGCAAAATGTCGATCCCAGAGCTGCGCAAACGCGGTTACCCCGAATACATGATCGTGGGCACATTGGCGGGGGCGGCCACCCTTGGCTTGATGATTCCACCGTCGCTAACCTTGATTGTGTACGGCGTGTCGATCAACGAAAGCATCATCAAACTGTTCATGGCCGGCATCTTTCCCGGTCTCGTACTGGCCGCGTTGTTCATGAGCTACATCGTGGCGTGGCATTTTTTCCGCCCCGAACAGCGCCCACCACCTGAACCATCGATGTCCTTCGGCACAATGTTGGCAGAAAGCCGGTTTTTAATCCCCGTGCTATGCTTGGTCTTTGTCGTGATCGGATCGATGTATTTCGGCTGGGCGACTGCCACCGAAGCCGCCGCCGTGGGTGTCATCGGTTCACTAACTCTGGCAAGTTTCCAGCGATCCCTGTCATGGGAAGCATTCCGCGAAAGCCTGATGGGGGCCACCCGCACATCAGCAATGATCGCGCTGATCTTGATGGGGGCGGCGTTTTTATCACTGTCCATGGGGTTCACCGGATTGCCGCGCGCACTGGCCGCTTGGATCGACCAGATGAACCTGTCGCCCGTCGTTTTGATCGCAGCACTGACGGTGTTCTACATCATCCTCGGCATGTTCCTCGACGGCATTTCGTCGGTCGTTCTAACCATGGCGATTGTCGAGCCGATGATCCGCCAAGCAGGGATCGACGTGATCTGGTTCGGCATTTTCATCGTTGTCGTGGTCGAAATGGCACAAGTCACACCGCCCATCGGGTTCAACCTGTTTGTGCTGCAAGGCATGACCAAACACGAGATTTCCTACATCTCGAAAGTGGCCCTGCCGATGGTGGGATTGATGCTGCTGATGGTCGTGATCTTGGTGATTTGGCCAGAGCTGGCAACTTGGCTGCCAAACAACCTGCGCCAAGGGCCCAGCTAGCACCATGCGACCCGGCGTGACGGTTCTGCAATTAGACACACATTTTCCGCGTATTGCGGGGGATGTGGGCAGCACAGACAGCTACGATTGCGAGATCGAGATCATCCGCATTCCCGGCGCGTCGGTAGCGGGGATTGTCACGGATCGCCCAGATCAAATTGACGTCGCCCCGTTCGAGGACGCACTGCGCGCTGCACGCGGCGATGTGGTGGTGACGTCTTGCGGGTTTCTGAGTTACTGGCAGTCACATCTGGCTGCGCTGATTGACCGCCCTTTCCTCAGCTCTTCGCTGATTGCGCTGGACCGGCTGGACGATCCCGAAACGACGGCGATCCTAACGTACGACGCCACGCGTCTGGGCAACGCGCATTTAGGCGGCAATTCGCGGTTTGTGCGCAGCATCATCGGGCTGGACGCAGACGCACATCTGCGGGCGGTTATTGGCGGCGATGCCAGCACACTGGACGCCACCAAAGCCGCGCGCGAAACCGTTGACACGGTTCGGGCGCAAACCACTAAATCGCTACGGACGTTGGTTTTGGAATGTACCAATCTTCCTCCGTACAAAAGCGCGCTTGCGGCAGCGTTTGACGTAGAAATCATCGATATCCTGACAGAAATTGAGGCGGTCAGACCAAAGTCCATCCGCCCCGCGTTTCTTTAGCTGGCAGCGATCACAAGGATTTCGACGGTGAACCCTGGTCGCGCCAGCTTTGCTTCGCCGCAGGCACGGGCCGGCGCGTGACCTGCTGGCACCCATGCATCCCAAACGGCATTCATTTCTTCGAAATCGGCCATGTCCGCCAACCAGATCGTGGTCTGCAAGACGTTCTCTTTTGAAACGCCGACTTCAGCCAGCAGCGCATCGACCTTGTCCAGGCACTGCTGCGTTTGGTTGGCGACGGTGTCATCCATCGTGCCGACCTGGCCCGCCAGATAGATCGTGCCGTTGTGTTCAACAATTTGGCTCATGCGTTGATTGGTGTGATGGCGCGTGATGGTCATGTGATGCTCCTGTGCTTGACCCTGCCCTTAAAGCACCTCAGGCTGGTCGCGAAAAGGGAGGCCGCCATGATCAATCTATACAGTTGGACCACGCCAAACGGGCGCAAAGTGTCGATTGCACTGGAGGAAATGGGGCTGGAATACGAATCGATTGCCGTGGACATCGGCAAGGACGAACAGTTCGATCCCGCGTTCCTTGAGATCAGCCCGAACAATCGCATTCCCGCGATGGTTGATGGCGACACAAAGCTGTTCGAAAGCGGTGCGATCCTGATGTATCTGGCTGAGAAATCCGGCAAATTCATGCCTGCTTATGGTTCGGATCAGTACTGGAAAATGATGCAGTGGTTGATGTGGCAAATGGGTGGTTTTGGCCCGATGCTGGGGCAAGCGCATCATTTCCTGAAATACAACGCGGGCAAATCCGAATATTCGGAACAACGGTTTCATGCAGAGGCAAACCGGCTGTACGGCGTGCTGGACCGGCATTTGGCAACTTCGGATTACATCGTGAATGAACTGAGCATCGCAGATTTTGCGATCTGGCCATGGGCGTCACGGTTTGAGTGGCACCACGTCGACATCAACGCCTATCCGCATGTGAAACGGTGGTATCTGGAACTGGCCGCGCGTCCGGGGTTCCAGCGCGGCTACAAGGTGCCAAAGGATGTCGGTGACGTCCCAACGCCCGCGTAACAAGTCATCAATCAGGGTGGAAAGTGGTGGCGTGGGGGAGACTTGAACTCCCGACCTATCGATTATGAGTCGATCGCTCTAACCAACTGAGCTACCGCGCCTTCGGTGGCTGAATTATGCGCCCCAGCAGGAGTCGTCAACCACAAAATCTGTTAAACGTCACGCACTGCGTCGATCATGCGTTGAACGTTGTCCGGGTCGGCGTCCGGTGTGATGCCGTGACCAAGGTTAAAGATGTGCGGTCCACCCGAAAACGCTTTGACGATCGCCTTGGTTTCATCGACCAAAGGTTGCCCGCCCGTGACCATATGCGAGGACTTTAGATTGCCCTGAACGCAGCCATCAACCTGCACGTTTTTTGCGCCCCATTCGGCCGAAACCGAATTATCGAGCGCAACACAATCCACGCCCGTGGCTTTGGCGAATCCGATGTAGCCATCGCCTGCCTCGCGCGGGAAACCGATGATCGGCGTGTTCGGGTGTTTGGCCTTTAGCGCGGCTGTAATCCGGCGCGCGGGCTCTAGCGAGTATTTCAAAAAAGCGTCGCCCTTGAGCGATCCTGCCCAACTGTCGAAAATTTTGACGACTTCGGCGCCGGCTTGGATTTGCATGGAAAGGTAGTCGATTGTCGCCTCGGTTATACGGTCCAGCAATGCCTCGAACAGAGGCGTGTTTTCCATCCGCAAGGCGTGTGCTGGCCCCTGATCTGGCGTGCCTTGGCCCGCGATCATGTAGGTCGCAACGGTCCACGGGGCGCCAGCGAATCCGATCAATGTGGTTTCGGACGGCAGCGCGTCGCTAAGGATTTTGACCGTCTCGTAGATCGGATTAAGCGTCTCGTGAATGTCAGACACTGGCCCCAGTTTGTCGAAATCCGCCTGCGTGGTGATCGTGGACAACCGCGGCCCTTCGCCGGTTACAAACCACAAATCCGCACCCAACGCTTGGGGGATCAGCAGGATGTCGGCGAACAGGATCGCCGCGTCAAATCCGTAACGGCGGATCGGTTGCAACGTGACTTCGGCGGCCAATTCAGGATTGTAGCAAAGTTTTAGGAAATCGCCGGCCTGCGCGCGTGTTGCGCGGTATTCGGGCAAATACCGCCCCGCTTGCCGCATCATCCAGATCGGAGGAGTGGGCAGAGTTTCACCAGCCAGCGCGCGCAGAATTGTCTTTGAGGATGCCATGTTTGCCTATTTTTTCTTGATTTCGGACAGTTGCCTCAGCATCCCTAGCCAAGACAGGTTGTCAAGTAAAGTTGACGCCAATAAACATGTGCCATGACAATGATTTTACCTCGCCCCGCCTCCCCTCTGAAAATTGGCACCCGTGGGTCGCCTTTGGCCCTGGCCCAAGCCTATGAAACCCGTTCGCGTTTGATGCAGGCGCTTGAATTGGCCGAAGAATGTTTTGCAATCGTCGTGATCAAAGTGACTGGTGATGCGATCCAGGATCGTCCGCTAAAGGACATTGGCGGCAAGGGTTTGTTCACCCGCGAGATCGAAGAAGACCTACTGTCAGGTAAAATTGACATCGCTGTACACTCGATGAAAGACATGCCGACAATCCAGCCTGAGGGGCTGTTGCTCGACACTTACTTGCCACGCGAAGACGTGCGTGACGCGTTCATTTCGCCCAGCTTGTCGGCTCTCGCGGATCTGGCGCAGGGGGCCGTTGTTGGCACATCGTCGCTGCGGCGCAAAGCACAGCTGCTGAACCGTCGCCCAGACCTGAATGTGGTCGAATTCCGTGGCAATGTGCAAACGCGACTTAAAAAGCTCGCCGACGGTTTGGCCGAATGCACGTTCCTTGCCAGCGCGGGTCTGAACCGTCTGAACATGGATGACGTGCCAGCCACCCCGATCAACGCCGAAGACATGCTGCCAGCCGTGGCCCAAGGCGCGATTGGTATCGAACGACGTGCAGATGATGCGTCTGTGGCTGAAATGCTCAGCAAAATTCACCACACGCCGACGGGTCAGCAACTGGCGGCAGAGCGCGCATTTTTGCTGCACCTTGACGGGTCATGCGAAACCCCGATTGCAGGCCTTGCGACACTTGACGGCGACCAGCTGTTTCTGCGCGGCGAGGTCCTGCGCCCTGATGGATCAGAGGCGATCAAAGGCGAAAAGCGTGGGCCAATTGCAGATGGTCCAGCGATGGGAATTGCACTGGCACAAGAACTGCTCGCACGTGCCGGTGACGGCTTTTTCGACTGGCACTAGGCTAAACCCGAACGCCGCGTAAACCTTGACCAAATGCCCCAATGTGTCCGAACCTGACATCAGGAGGCCACATGACACGCTATTCAACACCGGGAAAAGCATACCTCAGCAGCGATGAAATCAGACCCCTCGCCGCACGGTCCGACGCGATGGGACTGTGGATGGTGGCACATTGCTGGGGTGTGATTGCGCTGGCTCTTGCGTTGTTTGCCCTGTGGCCAAACCCGCTGACATTTGTGCTGACTGTGACCTTGATCGGATCGCGCCAACTGGGCCTTGCGATCCTCATGCACGAGGCCGCGCATCTGGCGCTGTTCAAATCCCGCGCTTTGAATGAATTCGCAGGCGAATGGCTGTGCGGCCGCCCGATCATGGCTGAACTGCACGCCTATCGCCACTACCATCTGACGCACCACCGCTTTACCCAAACGGACAAAGATCCAGACCTGTCCCTATCTGCAAAATTCCCTACGTCTCATGCATCACTCAAACGCAAATTCATGCGGGATCTGACGGGGCAAACCGGCGTCAAACTGTTCATTGCGCAAATCACAACCGCTATTCGGCTGGCTGGTGATCACGAGGCAATGGACGCCGCGAAAACCGACGCCGCACAAGCGTTCAAATCAACCGAGCTGTTCAAATCTCTAGCGACATTCTTTGGTGTAATCCTGATCATGGGTCTCATCGGCGAATGGTGGTGGGGCCTTGCGTTTTGGGCTCTGCCCTACCTCACGTGGTTCCAATTCGTCCTGCGTGTGCGCAACATTGCGGAACACGGGGCCACCAAAACCTCACAAGACCCGTTCCAGAATGTGCGCACGACGCAAGCGGGCTGGATCGCTCGCACCTTCGTGGCACCCTATTGGGTCAACTATCACCTCGAGCATCACATGATCATGCACGTGCCCTGCTGGAAACTGCCAAAGATGCACGACGTTTTGGTCGCAAAAGGTCTCGGGGGCCGCATGAACATCGCGCCCAGCTACCGCGCAGCCATGGTGGAGGCCGGATGGCGCAGCACCTGATCCCGACGATCCGCAAGCTGACGGCACGCGACGCGGACGCCGTCATTCACCTCAGCCACGTCACCTCAGCCACGTCCTGAACCCGGACGTCGCCATCGCAGATGCCGCGCATTTTGCGCAAATGGCCGCGCGCGATGATTTGACGGTTATGGGTGCAGAAATTAACAAACAGATTGTGGCGATGGCAACGCTGCACATTCTTCCAAATATGGGCAACGGCGGGCGCCCTTTTGGCGTGATCGAAAACGTTGTCACACTACCCCAGTTCCAAAGGCGCGGGATTATGCGCGCCGTCATGCAACAGCTGCACGACATCGGATGGCAGGCAAACGCCTACAAAATCATGCTGATGACTGGGCGCGACACTGGGGCCAAAGCGTTCTACGAAAAGCTGGGGTATTCGGGCGCGCAAAAGCACGGAATGCAGATCAGACGGGTGCCCGCGCGCAAACCGCACGGGATGGTGGGCGGGGCGACTTGAGCCTTGCGCTCAAGAGCGCCGTATCACCAGATCACACCCATTTGGCCAATGGCGGCAGGCTCATCAAAACCGCATTCGCATCATGTCCGGTTTCCAAACCAAACTTGGTCCCACGATCGTAAACGAGGTTGTATTCAGCGTAGAGCCCGCGATGGATCAGCTGCGCATCCTTGTCAGCATCGTCCCAATCCTGCACACGGCGCTTTTCGACCAACGGCACGTAGGCTGGCAAAAACGCCCGCCCGATGTCTTGGGTCAGGGCAAAGTCCGTCTCCCAATCGCCAGTGCATTTGTCATCCATGAAGATACCACCGACGCCGCGCGCACGGTTGCGGTGCGGGATGTAGAAATATTCATCCGCCCACGCCTTTAGCTTTGGGTACAGATCACCCCCGTGCGGGTCCAAATGCGCCTTTTGCTGTGCGTGAAAATGCGCCGTATCATCCGCGTATTCGATGCACGGGTTCAAATCAGAACCGCCACCAAACCACCACGCGTGCGGGGTCCAGAACATCCGTGTGTTCATGTGAACCGCAGGCGCGTGCGGGTTTTGCATGTGCGCCACCAACGAAATCCCTGACGCCCAGAACCGCGGATCATCCTTCATGCCCGGAATACCTTTGCGCGCGGCCATGGCGTTTTGCGCGCGCTCACCCAGCGTGCCATAGACGGTCGAGATATTGACCCCGACCTTTTCAAAAACACGGCCGCCACGCATCACGCTCATCAGGCCGCCACCGGCGTCGCTGCCGTCATCAGACGTGCGTTCGGTTTCGGTCACTTCAAACGATCCGGGTGCCGCATCAGACATCGGACCCGTCGCGTGATTGTTTTCAAGCGTTTCGAACGACGCAACGATCTGGTCACGCAGTTCGCGAAACCAGCTGCTGGCGCGGGATTTTTCAGTGTCAAAGCTGTCAGTCATGTCACATGTGTCCTGTTTGAATGACACAAGTGTTGCGAAACTTTGCTCCGTTGAAAAGAGCTTAATGCGCGGGCGCGACAATCGGATCCAAAAGGCTACGCCCACCATCAACGGTCACGGTTTCGCCGGTCATAAAACCTGACCCTTCGCAGGCCAGAAACTGCACAGCGTCGACCAACTCGGTTGGGCTGGCGATACGACCAAGCGGCGTCGCCCCTTCGATTTCCTCGCGCCATTCGCTGTGTTCGACCATCGCATCCTTAAGCGATGCCGACATCACCGACCCAAACGCGACCGCGTTCACGCGAATACGCTCTGGGGCCAACGCCAACGCCATCGAGCGGGTCATCTGGTCCAATGCCGCTGACGCAATCGAATAGCCCATCAGTTCAGGCCGTGAATGACGGGCTGCAATAGACGACAGGTTTACGATGGACCCGATCTGCCCTTCTGGGCGGTCCTTAGACTGTTTGATCATGCGTTTGGCGACCTGCTGCGACAGGCGCAAGCTGGTCATCATGTTCTGTTCCAGCAGCACCTCGACCGACGTGTCATCCACATCCAGAACGTCTGTCGTCATCACTTGGCGTGACGCGTTGATCAAAATATCGACCTGATCAAAGGCATCGATGGTCGCGGAAATCAGATTGGCGATGGTCAGGCGTTGGCGCAGATCACCGGCAAAGTGGCGAATGTTGCCTTCGTCCAGATGACTCCCGAGTTCGGATTTCAGCTTGGCCTCGTCCATATCGGCGCACATGACGTTCGCACCTTTGTCGGCAAATCCGCGCGCAATGGCCAAGCCAATCCCGTTCGCAGCACCCGTAACAATGGCCGTTTTGCCAGAGATCGAAAAAGACATGCAAGACTTCCTTAGCTGCGTTTGCGCAAAGGGCGCGCCGCGTTGAACAGTTTGAACCGGTTATCACCACCCAAATCAACAACTTTAGCAAAATTTGCCGCGAGGGCATCTTCGTACGGCAAATGGCGGTTGGCCACCATCCACAGCTGGCCAGAGGGCGCAAGAATGCGCGCAGCGGCCGATACAAACGCCTGGCCTAACGACGGCTCAGCGGCGCGACCTGTGTGGAACGGCGGGTTCATCACTACGGTGTCGATGCGATCTTTGGGTTTCCACGTCGTCGCGTCCGCCCAGTGGTATTTCACCCGTTCGTCCGTGACGTTGCGCTTGGCGCATTCCAGCGCCATGTGCCCGGCCTCGACCATGTGGACCACGTTCACGTCCCGCGTCAGGATATGCGCAGTCAGAAACCCCCAGCCAGCGCCAAGGTCGGCAACGTTCTTGCCAAATTTCGCCGGCATCGCGTCAACCAACAGGGCTGAGGCAGGGTCAATCCCGTCCGCAGAAAACACCCCCGGCGCTGTCCAAAACCCACCATCGGTCAATGCGGGGCCTTGGGCCCAATCGACCAAACCGTCATGCGATTTGATCCAGAACAGCTTGCCGTGGGCCTTAGAAATTGCACCAGACACATCGGCGCGCTTTTTCAAATCCTTGAACAAGCTGTCTACGCCATCGGTTTTTTGACCATCAACGATGATCGGACCGTCAGTGCAGGCTGCCGCCATCGCGATGATCGTGCGGGCTTCGGCCTTGGCGCGCGGCAGGCAGACCACGGCCATCGAATAGCGGCCATCAGGCGTCACATTGGCGTTAAAACCACGTGCGACAAACGCGTCATAGACGGGACGAAACGGCTGGATCACGTCGCAGTCATTGATCGGCAAGGCACTAAGGTCAGCGTCAGCGACAGGATGGAAAACGGCAATGCGCCCCTCAGGCACGGCTAAACCGCCCTGTTCAAGAGCCAAAGGCAAACGTGCGCCAATCATAAAATTATTCTTCTTTTTCCATGGTGCATTGCAAAGGATGCTGATGACGGCGCGCAAAATCCATGACTTGCGCGACTTTTGTCTCGGCGATCTCGTGGCTGAACACGCCAACAACGGCCAGCCCTTTTTGGTGCACGGTCAGCATAATCTCGAACGCTTGCGCG
Source organism: Ascidiaceihabitans sp. (assembly GCA_029251465.1). Lineage (GTDB taxonomy): Bacteria > Pseudomonadota > Alphaproteobacteria > Rhodobacterales > Rhodobacteraceae > Ascidiaceihabitans. The sequence continues at coordinate 5,497 of JAQXDI010000051.1, read as the reverse complement.
TGATTGAGCCCGAAAAAGCGCTCCAAAACCAGCACAACAAATTCCATCGGCGTGAAATCATCGTTCAGTAACATGACCTTATACAGCGGCGGGCGCTTGGTCTTTGGCTTGGTTTCGGTGATGACAGACGTGTCGCTGTCGTCCTCGAATTTATCAGCCATCATGTGTGGTTCATTGTGCATCAACGTTTGGGTCCTCGAATTCATCTGTTCGAATCCATGTGTTCGCTCTTGAATAGGTCTATATAACGTCGTTGTGGCTTTAGAAAAGAGGCAGCGCACCAGATGAGTAACACCCTTACCACGATTGCCTTTGATGCCGACGACACGCTTTGGCACAACGAGCGGTTTTTTTACCTGACCCAAGACCGCTTTGTGACGCTGCTCGCCGACTACATGGATGGCCCTGATCTAAAGGCATTGTTGGTCGCAGCAGAGCGGCGCAACATTTTACACTACGGGTTTGGCGTCAAAGGCTTTGTGCTGTCGATGATCGAAACCGCGCTCGAGGTCACCAATCACAAAGTACCGGGCAAAGTGATCGCCCAGTTGATCGACGCCGGCAAAGAGATGCTGGCTTATCCGATAGAATTACTGCCCTTTGCGGTCGAAGCCGTGGACGCCGCGAAAAGCCATGGCAAAGTTCTGATCATCACCAAAGGCGATCTGCTGGACCAAGAACGCAAAATCGCGCAATCCGGTTTGGGGGATGTGTTTGACGGCGTCGAAATCGTCTCGGACAAGGTACCAGACGTCTATGCCCGCATTTTTTCGCAACACGGCACCGGGTCTGCGCAAGGCATGATGATCGGCAATTCGATGAAATCCGACGTTGTACCAATGATTGACGCAGGCGGTTGGGGCGTGTTTGTCCCGCATGGTATCGCTTGGGAAATCGAGCGCGCCGATCCACCTGTCCACAGCCCACGCTATCACACGATCCCAAATCTTGGCGCGCTATCCGCGTTGCTGGGCGATCTTACCAAAGGATAAACCATGCCACAGGCCGACCTGAACTATTCCAGTGATCTGACCCTTGATGCGCCAGCCATTCTGGCCGCGATCGAAAGCACAATTGCCGCCTTTGATGGCGCTGCAGGGGCATGCAAAGGACGGGCGCACAAGGTTGCAGAATTTCACCACACGCATGTTTTGATCAAAGTCTCTGTGCTGGAAAAACCACACCGCGACACCGCATTTATGAACGCTTTGGTCCAGAAATTAGAGACCGCGATCAAAGCGCATCTGCACGCGCCCTGTGCCTTTTCATTGGCCCTGTCATTTTTGCCGAACGCCTACATTACAAATCTGCACAGGCCATAAGGCACACCCCAAGGCCCGCTGCCACATTCTTGACACATTGGCAGGTCTATGGCGCGAATTTCCCACCACCCCAACATGTAGATTTATTGCAGCGCAGAAAACTGCCTATCGCTTTGATTCTAAGGGTTTATCGAAAATTGAACTTATGTTAGGGTAGAGACATAAAAATAAGGGTAAGCCGCGCAAAGCAGGCAGCCCAGAGGCAGAATAAGGCAGATTCATCGTGAAGGTTCGGCGCATACAGCCGGCCCGTTTTGGGCTATTGTTCATCACAGCTGTTTGGATGCTGGTGGTTTTACCGCTTAGTGTCGCAGCCGCCCCCTATGCTGCATTCGTCATGGATGCGCGCACTGGCGAAGTGCTGCATGCACGCAACGCAGACACTCGATTGCATCCCGCATCGCTCACCAAAATGATGACCCTGTACATCGCATTCGAAGCGATTGAGCGAGGCGAAATCTCGCTCGATACCAAGTTCAAAATCTCGAAAAATGCCGCCGCAGAACCGCCCTCAAAGCTGGGTCTCAAAGCCGGTCAGAGAATTTCGATGCGCTATTTGATCCGCGCCGCTGCGGTGAAATCCGCAAACGATGCAGCGACGGCCATCGGCGAAGCGATCAGTGGCTCAGAGGCGAAATTCGCCCGCCGCATGACCCGCACAGCCCAAGCATTGGGCATGACCCGCACCACGTTCAAAAACGCGCATGGCCTGACCGAAACCGGCCACATGTCCACGGCGCGCGATATGTCGACTTTGGGTCGGCACGTTTTATACGACTATCCGCAGTATTATAACCTGTTCTCGCGCACGACCACCGACGCGGGCATCCGCGAAGTGGCCAACACCAACCGCCGCTTGCTGGCGTCGTACAAGGGCGCTGACGGGATCAAAACCGGCTACACACGGGCGGCTGGGTCCAACCTTGTCGCCTCGGCAGAGCGCGGCAACGAGCGGATCATCGCAACCGTTTTTGGCGGCAAATCGTCAGCCGCGCGTAACGCAAAAGTTGCCGAACTGCTGGACCTCGGGTTTCGCCGCGCGCCGTCACGCGCACCAGTTCGCAAACCTGACGCCCCGAATTACGCCAGTGTTGACCAGGCCAAGCCCAAAGGTGCGGGCAAAACGATCCGCCTGAACGTGGCTGTAAAAACCAGCCTTCGACCGCAGCTGCGCCCAGGGGCCGAGGCCCCCGTCTTGGTGGCCGCACTTGAAACCACAAACACAGTTCTGCCCGCTGACATCAATTCGGCCATCGCCGAAGCGCAACAATCCACGCCCGAAATTACAGAGCAACCCGATCAAAGCATCGCCGTTGTTTCGACCCGTCCCAACGCACGACCCGAGAACCTCGTCTTGGCCCGCGTGGCCCCGGAACCCGAAGTCGTCACGCGTTTGTCGACCTCGGGCGGGCGTCACTGGGGTGTGAACGTTGGTCGATACCCCAGCCGCTACAAAGCCGAACGCGTTTTGCTGAAAACGGCCCTGTCCGAGATGTCGACGTTGGATGGATCACTGCGCAAAGTGGTGCAACGACCCCGTGGGTTTGACGCGAATTTCATGGGCATGACCCGCGAAACCGCCGACCTTGCCTGTCGTCGATTGCAAGCGCGCAACGTGACCTGCTTCATGGTCGGGCCTGCGTCTTAAACGCTAAGCGCCTTCTTCTGCCAAGATACGTTTCAGCCAGCGCACAAAGGCCTTGAGCGGCGGTCGCTGCACGCCTGGCCGCGTAACAATGTGATAGCCCGCGCCCTCGCGCTCTTCCTCCGCCAGCAGGACCAATCGACCCGATTGCAAATCGGCCTCGACAAAGGCGCGCACAGTCACCGCAATCCCCTGTCCGTCGCGGGCCCCGTCCAGCATCAAGTTGCCCGGCACTTGGATGAACCCGGCTGTGGTGGCCTCAGAAACGCCGTGCTCGCGCAGCCAATCGCTGCCCTCGGAACGTCCGAATTCTTCGAGCCACGGCAGGTGACGCAAATCATCCGCACTGTCGATCTGTTTGCCGGCAATTAGTTCGGGCGCGCCGACAACAACCATGGGCGATTCCAACCACAGTTCATTGTCCAGCCCCGCCCACGGCCCCGTCCCGTACCTGATCGCAATGTCGACGCCGCCCGGTTCCAGCGTCACCGTGTCAGGCGTCGGGTTCAGCAGAATATTAACGTCCGGCGCAATGGCGCGAAATCTGGGCAGGCACGGCATTAACCACGACGCCGCAAACGTGGGTGTTGCAGTAATATGCAGCGGGCGCGTGTCGTTGGCACCGGTGATTGTGCGGCTTGCCTCGATCATCTGTGCAAAACCTTGCAAGGCAGCGTGGGCCAGCGCGTCACCTTCGGCTGTCAGGTGCATCGTGCGCCCCGCACGGTCTAACAACGACACCCCCAAGTGCGCCTCAAGACTGCGCAATTGCTGGCTGATCGCCGCATGACTGACATCCAAAGCAACGCCTGCCTGGGCCACGCCGCCTGTATCAGCGAACGCGGCAAACGCCCGCAAACCGGCAAGCGGCGGAAGATCACGCCAATCCATATGTTAGCCTAACTTACATAAAGGAATTTCAATTGAATCGCATTCTGTTCTCGAAAATTCAATAAAGCAATGGAAGATCACACAACATCAGGAGATTGAAATGTTCAACATCTACGCAAAATCTTTCATGACCGCGACACGTTCAAACTGCGTCGCCGTGCGTGATGTGAAACCAAACATCCAATCGCGGGTGCGCTGGCTGCCGTCGGGCCACTGGTTCCTTGCCCCCAAACGTTGCATCGATCCGAACAAGTTGTGAGCATCCATATGACCGATAAAACCGCGTTGGTTCTGGTTGATATCCAGAACGATTATTTCGAAGGAGGGCTTTGGCCATTGCACAATATGGACACTGTCGCGGCCAATGCCGCCCGTCTTTTGGCCAAGGCCCGCGCGGCTGGTCGCATTGTCATTCACGTGCGCCACGAAGGCGGTGAAACCGCGCCGTTCTTTCGGCCAAACACGGTTGGCGCGCAGATACACGACGCGGTTGCGCCCTTGCCGGAGGAAGTTGTTGTCCTCAAACGTCGCCCCAATAGTTTCCATGAAACGGATCTGTTGGAACATCTGCAAACCGCAAAGGTAACGCATGTTCAGATCGCCGGAGCCATGGCGCAGATGTGCATTGATGCCACGGCCCGCGCCGCCAAGGATTTCGGGTTTGAGGTGAGCGTTGTGGCAGATGCCTGTGCCGCCAAAGCGGTGGACTGGGGCGGTGTTTCCGTCCCTGCCCCAGCGGTTATGGCGTCGTTCATGGCTGCGCTGTCAGGCACCTACGCGCGTGTCATCACGACGGACGAGGTATCCTAACTAGGTCGTCTCATTCGCCAACATGTTGGGCATCGGCACCGGATCATCCGCATCCATGTGGGACGGGAACGAGGCCAGCAAAATACCATACCGCATCCGCGCATCAGTGATCGACGAATAGCTGCCGATCAGATCGCGGATGGGGCCACCCAAGCGTTCCAACCCCGACACAAATGCCAGGATCACACCAACCTCAATCTGGTCATTGATCGCGAGGTATCCGCCATAGGCAATCACGCCAAAGGGACCCATTGCGATCAGCAAATTGTTCAGCGTCTTCATCACGTTTTTAGTCATCAAAAACTTGGTTCTGATTTTCAAAATCGCGTCTGTCAGCTCGGTGAACAGCGCTGGCGGTTCTTGTTGCAGCAGTTCTTCTTCGGCCTGATCCACGATGAAATTGCCAAGGCGGCGGACCTTTAGCGCCTTGCGTTTCGCCAACCGGTTCATCCGCGCCTGAAAGATCGGCACGATGATAAATTGCGGCGAATACAACGCCAATGCGATCGCAGCCACCAGCGGTTCGATGTAAAACATGTACCCAAGGATCGATACCAGCGTGCCGATTTGCAGCAGTGGCCCAGAAATCGCAGAGCCAGCAAAACCACCCAGCTTTTCGACTTCGCTGGAGAGCATCGACACGACAGCGCCTTCGTCCACGACGTCCTCGCCAGCAGCACTTGCCTTGATCTGAGAGGGCGGAATAATTGTGTATACCTGAGCTACGCCAAAACCCGAAAATTTTCATGAGTTATGACGCGGAAATTGTCTGAGACTTGACTTCGGAAGGTTTTCCAATCGTTTGGGATGGTTTGTCGGAAGAACTTCA
>JAQXDI010000004.1 GCA_029251465.1 Ascidiaceihabitans sp. | reverse complement strand
AACTTCAACCTGCCGTAACTTCACGACAATCTCTTCGGGCTTGGGTCTCTTAATAGCCATTCTTGGTCCTCCGCTTTCCTAACTATAGGGGCGGACCACTTCAAAGGGGGAGGCTCAATATCAGGTCGAAGAGTTTATCAGAATCCTCGGCCTCTTGCATTTAGCGGCGGGTCGCCACGAATACATCAACGGTGCGCTCGGCGTGTTCCACCTGCGCAACTTGCTGGTGGATTTGTTAATCGAAGAAACAGACGCCCCCAATCGCGGCGGCATTTTGCACCTTAACCGGCTGATCACAGAGGACCAAAAGCACCTGCTGACAAGTTTACCACCAGCGGTTCCGAAACGGGATGCAATGATTTCTGCCCATCTGGCGTATGCAAAAGCGTACCTGCCACGTGCGCGAAACAGAACCGCGCGTTTGGGGATGGACTGGCCTGAACGCTTTGAGGCGGCAACCTGGGCACGGCTTGGCGAAGCGTTATCCGTGCAGTGCCCCTACATGCGATAACGAGCCGTAGACCGCCTAAACGCTGTCCCTGACAACACCAGGCCTCCCGATCATCGAATTTTGCGAGGAACACCTCAGGATTTCGCGACAATTCAGCCAGTTGTTCGCGCGCCGCTAAAGGTCGCAGATTGTCCGGCGACCACCCTCGCCCCAACGCGACAGCATAGGCAGAAACATGATTGGTGGATCGCTCAGCCAAGCTCAATCTGTGCAATCATACTGGAATGAAAGGCACCTCGCATTTTCGCATATTTCTACCCACGCAGCAAAGCTGAACACTGGCTGAATGCTGTGTTCTAAACTGTTTCAGGTCTGGATTGCTTAGGCTATCGCACAAATCGATGACGGCAGTGACTTAGAAACCAACGACTATGCCGTGCTGCAATGCGATGTTGTGGACGTTGTGAGCAACCTGTTGCAGACGGCTTAGATTGAGTCAAATGCGGCACAGTCAGAGTGGCGGGCAAGCCACCGATGGAGACCGTTTCAAGCGCGATTGGTCCACCATGAAACCCTGCCACATCACGCACAATTGTCAGCCCTAAACCAGACCTGCTGCCTACCAGATCAAGCTGGACGGATCGCGCGAACATCTGGGCGGGTACGTCACGGGGGCACCAAGGCGGCGTGCGCCCTCGAGAAAAAGCAGGCGCATCCTAAGCTTTGTCGCCGGTGCGGCGTCACTCTGAACAGGATACAATCGAGCGGTGAGCGTGCACCAAAACCGGATCAAGCCGCCGTTTCAGCCCTGTTGCGTTGCACCTGTCAAATTCGCGCGTTCCTGCTCAAACGTCTCGACAAGGTGGTCCACAACAACGCGCACGCGCCGGGACGCGGCCAGATCGCTGTGCACCACCAACCAGATTGGCTGATCCAGACCCAAATCAACCGGCACTCGTTGCAGCCCTGCCTGTTGCGCCATAAAATGCGGCAAGATCGTCAATCCAAGATCCGCCTTGGCCGCTGCGATTTGCGCCGACAGCGTCGTCGTCAACAACGCGGGCGCGCGACCACGCAAAACCCGCTCCATCCATTGCGCCGCGGGCAGCATGTTGTGGCGTTCGGTCCATCCGATCATGCGGTCATTGGCAAACGTCGCATCCTCGGGATTTTCCAGCCGCGACGCCATGTAGGGCACCGATCCGTACAGGCCAAACCCGATGGTTCCGATCCGGCGCACAGACACATTGGCCTGCGTCGGGCGCACCATACGAACCGCCAAATCAGCGTCACGACGGTGCAAATTCACGGTGGCGACATCGGTCATGACCTCGAGCGTCAAATTGGGGTGGCGGTCCAACAACGGCACGATCGCAGGAATAATGATCGGATTGGCAAGGTTTTCTGCCGTCGCCAGCCGCACATGGCCGGTCACTTTGGTCTCGGTTTCGACGTTTGACTGGAACCCGCGCATGGCGTCATCCAGTGCTTCTGCGCGCGGCAACAGCGCTTGGCCTTCGTCTGTCAATTTGTAGCCGGTTTGGTGGCGGGCAAACAACGGAACACCCAAGGCCTGTTCCAACCGTTCGATCCGGCGCGATACCGTGGCCACGCCCATGCCCAGCCTGCTTGCCGCATCGGTCAAAGTACCGCTGCGCACAACTGCCAAAAAGACGGGCATGTCATCCCAATTCATGCGTGTGCTCATGGTGTCTTTCATAAATGAAAAATGAACTTCCAAAAAGCGGCATTTTACGCCTGCTTTCGAAAAGCTAATTTGGGGACATCCACAACAGGAGAACCGCTATGCAGATCCGAACGTTATCACCAAACCTCAATGTTTCGACCCTTGGCCTTGGCTGCATGGGGATGAGCGAATTTTACGGGCCCAGAGACGACGCAGAATCGATGGCGGTCTTGCACCGCGCCTGCGATCTGGGCGTCACGTTCTTTGACACCGCTGACATGTACGGGCCACACCACAACGAAGAATTGATTGGCCAGTTCCTGAAACAACGCAAGCCCGACGCCGTGATCGCAACCAAGTTCGGCATCGTCCGCAAACCCGGCGAATACGCACGCACGCTGGACAACAGCCCGCAATACGCACGCGCCGCCTGCGAGGCGTCCTTGCGCCGCTTGGGGGTCGAGCACATCGACCTCTATTATGTCCACCGCGTTGCCCCGGACCGGCCCATCGAAGACGTGATGGGGGCATTATCGCGCTTGGTGGAGGCTGGCAAAATCGGTCACATTGGCCTGTGCGAAGTCAGTGACGCAACCCTGCGCCGCGCCCACGCCGTTCATCCAGTCGCGGCGGTTCAGACTGAATATTCACTGTGGTCACGCGATGTCGAACGCGACGTGCTGCCAACGTGCGATGAACTAGGGATCGGGTTTGTGCTCTATTCCCCACTCGGACGGGGATTTTTGACCGGAACGTTTGATCGCCACGCGGGTTTTGAACCCGGTGATTTTCGCGCCAACCTGCCTCGCTTTTCGCCAGACAACATCGCAGCAAACGCGACACTCGTCGACGTCGTGCGCCACCTTGCCGCCACCAAGGGCTGCACCCCTGCGCAGATCGCATTGGCCTGGCTGCTAAGCAAAGGCGACCACATCGTGCCGATCCCCGGTACCAAACGCATCAAGTACCTTGAGGAAAACATCGCTGCCGCCGACCTTACCTTGACCGGTGATGAGGTCACGCATCTTGAGGCCGCGATTGCGCCGCTGGACATTGCAGGCGCGCGCTACACGCCCGAAGGCATGAAGGGGCTGAATGCATGAGCAGACCAGTTTGCGCTGGAAAACCCGTGGCTGATGGTTTGAAATAACTCTACAAGGGTGCCATCGCAACGCGGTGTCCGCGCAACAGGAGTTAAGCAATGGTAGAGCCGGAAACATTCGAGTTCCTCACAGATCTCGCGGTGAACAACCGCAAGGCCTGGGTCGACACGCACCGCGAAGAACGCGACGATGCTTTGCGCAATTTCACCGGCATCGCGACGACCCTGCACGACTATGCCGATCGCTTTGATCCCTACGTGGCCGACGCGGTGAACAAGCCAAAGCAAAGCTACACCAAGTTCTTTCAAGACCCACGCGAGCGCACAGGTCCGGGTCTGTACCGCACGACCATCGATGTGTTTGCCAACGCGGGTCACCCCACTGAGGATTTCGGGTACTACCTGCACATCGAGCCCAGAAATTGCTACGCCGGTGCCGCCCTTTTCCAGCCTTCAAAGGCGGCACTGGCGCGGGTGCGCAACCGTTTGCACGATGATCCCACAGGCCTGAACGACGTTTTGGCGGATCGTGATTTCAAGTCAACTTTTGCAGACGGTTTGGTCACGCGAAAGGCGCTGAACGTCGTGCCGGAAGGTTTTGAAGAAAACGATCCGGCAGCCCCATATTTAAAGATGGTCGGCCTTGGGTGCCGCAAAGACATCCCCGACGAGCAGCTACTGGATGACGAGGTGATCGACCAACTGATCGAGATTTTCCGCGCCGCCACCCCGCTGGTGCGCTATTTCGACTGAAAACGGATAGTTTCGCAGCGCGCTGCACCATAAACATACGCCACCGGCATTGTTTACGCTGAGGTCGCTGCGGTCATTGTGCGCGCCGCAACCCGGTCTCAACGTCGAAAAGATGGGCTTTTCCAGGCTGAATGCCAAAACGGATTTGCGCGTTTTTGTCGGTCAGCAAATGCACGCCTTGCATGCTCGCGGTAAAACTTTCGGCGGTGCCAGCCAGCTTGCCGTGCAGCAGCGTGTTCGCGCCCAAAGGTTCGGCCATCTGAACGTTCACCGCAATCGGGCCAGCATCATCGAACACCAGATGCTCTGGCCTGATGCCCAGTTTGACCGGCCCATCGACCCCAACCGCACCCGCGACCGGCTGATCCCCCAAGATGACCTTGCCGCCCTGAACCTGCGCATCAACGATGTTCATCGCCGGGCTGCCAATAAACTGCGCCGAGAACAATGTGCGCGGTGTTTCATAGACCTCAAGCGGGGTGCCGATCTGCTCGGCAATGCCACCGTTCATCACGATCATGCGGTCGGCCATAGTCATCGCTTCGACCTGATCGTGGGTCACGTACAGCGATGTAATGCCCAGCTTGGATTGCAGTTCTTTGATTTCGAGACGCATCTGCACGCGCAGTTTGGCGTCTAGGTTCGACAGCGGTTCATCGAACAAAAACACGGCCGGTTCGCGCACAATTGCACGCCCCATCGCGACGCGCTGGCGCTGGCCACCCGACAGCTGTCTAGGCTTGCGATCCAGCAGTGGTTCCAACTGCAACAGCTTGGCGGCCTCGACCACTTTGGCGTTGATCTGATCCTTGGGCAGGCCCGCGATTTTTAACCCGTAGCCCATGTTTTGACGCACCGACATGTGCGGATAAAGAGCGTAGTTTTGGAACACCATCGCGATGTCGCGGTCCATCGGTTCCTTGTCGTTGGCGCGCGCACCGCCGATAAACACCTCGCCCGCTGTGATGGTTTCGAGGCCAGCAACCATCCGCAAAAGCGTGGATTTACCACAGCCCGAAGGGCCGACGATCACGATAAATTCGCCGTCCGCAATGTCGGTTGTGATGCCGTGGATCACGTCCGTTGCGCCAAAGCTTTTCTTGACGTCCTTGAGGGAAACCGTTGCCATTTCTTATTTCTCGCTATCGACGAGGCCGCGGATAAACAGCCGTTGCATACTAACCACGACAATCACTGGAGGGATCATCGCAAGGATCGACGTGGCCATAATCACCGGCCAGTCCGCCACATCATCGCCCGACGGAAACATCTGCTTGATGCCCATCACGATGGTGTTCATTTCGGGGTCTGTGGTGATCAGCAGCGGCCACAAGTACTGGTTCCAGCCGTAGATAAACAGGATCACAAACAGGGCGGCGACATTTGTGCGGCTCATCGGGACAACGATGTCCCAGAAGAAACGCATCGGGCTGGCACCATCGACGCGTGCGGCCTCTGCCAGCTCGTCCGGGATAGTCAGGAAAAACTGCCGGAACAAAAATGTCGCAGTCGCCGAAGCAATCAGCGGCATAATCAGACCGCCGTAACTGTTCAGCATGCCAAAGCCTGCGACGACCTCGTAAGTGGGCACGATGCGCACCTCGACAGGCAACATCAGCGTTAGGAAAATCATCCAGAAAAACAACATTTTCCCCGGAAATTTGAAATAGACGATCGCAAAGGCAGACAGCAGCGAGATCGCGATTTTTCCCACCGCGATGCCGATGGCCATCACCAAACTGTTGAACAGCATCGTGGTGACCGGCACGTTCACGCCTGAAAACAGAGCTTTAGAGTAGTTTTCAACGAATTGATCACCGGGCCAGAGCGGCATCGGTGGTTTGACGATTTCAGGCTGGGTCACGGTGGATGCCACAAAAGCCAGCCAGATCGGGAAGAAAATCACCAGCACGCCCAGGATCATCACAACATGGGTCAGCCACAGGCTTGCGCCACGTTTTTCGACCATGCCATGCAGCTCTTCGCGTTTGAACAAGGCCATCAGTAGTGCACCCTTTTTTCAACGAACTTGAACTGGATGATGGTCAGCAATCCGACCACGACCAACAGGACCACGGACTGGGCCGAGGACGATCCAAGGTCTTGGCCCACGAACCCGTCGGCAAAGACTTTGTACACCAGAATGGTCGTGGATTGTTGCGGGCCCCCTGCCGTGATCGTGTGGATCACGCCGAAGGTTTCAAAGAACGAATAGACGATGTTGACGACCAGCAGGAAAAACGTGGTGGGCGACAACAGCGGCAAAACGATTGTCCAGAACCTGCGCCAGAACCGTGCGCCATCAATGGCGGCGGCCTCGATCACAGATCGCGGAACGGCCTGTAAGGCAGCGAAAAAGAACAAGAAATTGTAACTGATCCGCCCCCACGCCGAGGCGACGACGACAATGCCCATCGCCTCGCCTCCGTTCAAGACATGGTTCCAATCGTAGCCAAAATTGCCCAAATACCACGACACCACGCCGACGCGGGTGTTGAACATGAACAGCCACAAAACGCCTGCAACCGCCGGGGCAACAGCGTAGGGCCAGATCAACATGGTGCGGTACACGCCCGATCCTTTGATCAAACGGTCGGCGATGACGGCCAAAAACAGCGCCGGAATCATCGAACACAAGGTCACAAGGATGGAAAACAATGCGGTCGTGCCAAAGGCCGCGCGGTAGAATTTGTCGCCGAACAGGAATTCAAAATTGCCAAGGCCGACAAAGCGCGACGACAAGCCAAAGGGGTCAGGGATGAACAGCGATTGATAGATCGCCTGCCCAGCCGGGTAGAAAAAGAACACGGCTGAAATCAGCACCTGAGGCGCGATCAACAGCAGTGGCAGCCACCAGCCGCGAAACGTAACGCGTTTTTCCATCTCTTCGCCCCCGCGAAAAAGTAAGGCAGGCCCGGTGTTGGGCCTGCCCGGTTTTTAGTTAACGATTGGCAGCTTCAAAGCGGCGCAGCAACGCATCGCCGCGCTCTTTGGCGCTGTCCATGGCTTCTTGGGCGGTTTTGTCACCTGACCAAATGCCCTCAAGCTCTTCGTCGATGATGCCACGAATCTGATCGAATGACCCCAGACGCAAGCCTTTGGAATTGGCCGTTGGCTGTTTCGCCGTCATCTGGATCACAGCGATGTCTGTGCCGGGGTTTTCGTCGTAAAAACCAGCAGCGCGGGTGGCGTCACCCGCCTCGATTGTGATCGGCAGATAGCCGGTGTTCTGGTGCCATGCAGCTTGCACGTCGGACGAGGAAAGATAGCTCAGGAATTCGCCTGCGCCTTTGTATTCCGCATCGTCATGACCTTCCATGACCCACAATGATGCGCCGCCGATGATGGTGTTTTGTGGTGCGTTTCCAACACCTTCCCAGTACGGCAGTGGGCGCACGTCAAATTCGAATTCAGCCTCTGAACTGATGCCCGCGTAGCCCGCAGAGCTTTCGGTGAACAGCGCACATTCGCCAGCGCGGAAGTTCGCGCCACCCTCGTTGCGGCGGCCCGTGTAGATGAATTTGCCGTCTTGTGCCCATTGGCCCATGGCCGTCAGGTGCGCAACTTGTGCCTCGCCGTTCAGCATCAATTCAGTGTCCAGACCCGCAAATCCGTTGTCTTGGGATGCGAATGGAACGTCATGATAGGCCGACAGGTTTTCGAGGTGGATCCAGCTTTGCCATGCGGTGACCAGCGGGCATTCTTCGCCGCCCGCCTTTAGCGCATCCAAGGTCGCGCCGACGTTCTGCCAAGTGGACAGATCCGTGTCAGGATCCACGCCCGCAGCTGTCATTGCGTCACGGTTCACCCACAAAACCGGCGTCGATGCGTTGAATGGCAAGGACAACATGTCGCCGTCCGTGGTTGTGTAATAACCTTTGACCGCACCAATATACGAGTCAGGTTCGAATGTGGCACCGCTTTGGGCCATGACTTCGTGCATCGGGCGCACAGCACCGCTGGCCGCCATCATCGTTGCGGTTCCGACCTCGAATACCATCAAAATCTGCGGCTGTTCGCCGGCGCGGAAGGCAGCGATGCCCGCGTTCAACGTTTCGGAATAGTTGCCCTTGTGGCTTTCGACGACGGTATAGTCGCTTTGGCTGGCGTTAAAATCAGCAACTTGTGCTTTGACCAGCTCGCCAAGACGGCCGGTGAATGCGTGCCAAAACTGCACTTCGGTTTCTGCCATCGCCGCCACGGGCGTCAGCATTGTGGACACGGCGAGCGCGCCGATCAAAGATTTTTTCATTATTCCTCCCATGCACCTCAGCGGTGCGTTTTTCTTGTGATGCTTTGGGGTGTCACCCGCATCGGTTGTTTAATATCAAAACGATACAGTCAGACAGGCATAATGCAAGGTCGTAAATTGTTGAAAAAATATAACATTGTGTTATGCCCCGTGAATTGCATTTGTGAGACTGGAAAACATGAAACAGAAACTTAGGTTACGCCAGTTCGAGGCCCTTATGGCCGTGGTACAACACAGTTCTGTGACACGGGCTGCAAAAGAATTGGGGATCAGTCAGCCAGCGGTAAGCCGCCTGTTGTCGGACCTTGGCCAGACCTTGGGATTTACCCTGTTTAACCGCCGCGATGGTCGACTGGTGCCCACCCAAGAAGTGCAATTCTTGCAATCAGACATCCAACGAGTCCTTGATTTAATGGGACAAATCGATGACGTCAGCCAAAGCATCACCCAGCGCAAAGCCGGCCACATTCGGATCGCGTGCCTGCCCGGTTTCGCCACCAGCCACCTGCCAAACGTCATCGCCAAATTTCTCAAAAACCGCCCCGGAGTGAGTTTTACAATCGAGCCTGATCGCCCCGAGCGCATTCTGGAATGGATGATCGACGAGCAGTTCGATTTCGGGATCACCGATGGGTTTCGCGGGCATTCTGCGGTACACAGCCGCGACATTGACGTGCGCACGGTTTGCATTTTCCCGACAGGGCACCGGTTGCAAAACTGCACGCATATTTCGCCACCAGATCTGGCTGGTGAAAAAATAATTCACACACGCCGCGACAGTGATTTTTTCAGAAGCCTCAGCAATGCGTTTCTGGACACAAACACGCCGCTGGAGACGCTGGTGGAAACCCGTCAATTTACCGCCGCCTGTGAACTGGTGTCACTTGGGGTGGGTGTCGCGGTGGTCAGTGAACTGGACGCGGTCAAATTTGCCGATCAGCACATTTTGATGCGCCCGTTTTTGCCAAAAATCGCGCACAGGCTGTCACTGGTTCGACCAACCTTGAAACGCCCATCGGCCGTGACGCTGGAATTCATCGATGCCTTTGCCGCCAGCCTGTCGCCGTTTCGCACGTCTGACGACACGGGTTTGTTGTAGTCGACGACACATTCAGGGCCCCGCCAACATGATGGCCGGGCCCTGATTATTTTAGGATCGGCAACGCTTAGCCGTCCATCAACACTTCGCCGAATTCCTCGCGCAGGTTGCGTTTTAGCACTTTGCCCGTCGCATTGCGCGGCAACGCATCGGTGAACACGACCACATCAGGGATTTGCCATTTGGCGATCTGACCGTCGAAAATCGCGAGGATTTCTTCCTGCGACGGCGTTTGCCCCTCAGCCACAACAGCGACCAAAATCGGGCGTTCATCCCATTTGGCATGGCGCGCACCAATCACGGCAGCGTCCGCCAATTTCGGATGCGCAATCGCGATATTTTCCAGATCCACGGACGAAATCCATTCGCCACCCGATTTGATGATGTCTTTGGACCGGTCCTTGATGCTGAGATACCCATTCGGGTCCAGCGTCGCGACATCGCCCGTGTCAAACCAGCCATTGGTCAGGGTTTCGTCACGGGTTTTCAGGAAATAGCTGTCTAAAATCCAGTGGCCACGCACGACCAGATCGCCTTGGGCAACCGCATCATTGGGCAAATCATTACCCTCATCATCGACGATCTTCAGCTCAACACCCCACGGCGGACGCCCCTGATTTTCGCGCAGCTTGTGTTGCTCTTCGATCGGCAGATCAAGGTGCTTGGCCAGCGGTTGATTAGACGACCCCAGCGGCGACATTTCGGTCATGCCCCAGGCGTGGATCGTCTCGACGTCATATTTTTCACGGAACGCCGCGATCATCGACGGTGGGCAGGCAGAGCCGCCAACAACCGTGCGCGTCAACGAGGTCAGTTTCGATCCGACCTTATCCGCCTCGCCCAACAAACCCAGCCAGATCGTCGGCACACCCAACGCCGTGGTCACGCGGTACGTGTCGATCAGCTTGACCAAAGACGCGCCATCCAGACCCGGCCCCGGCATCACCATGCGTGCACCAACCATCGCGCAGGCATAGGGCGTACCCCATGCATTAACGTGGAACATCGGCACAACCGGCAGCACCACATCCATCGCGGAATGCCCTATACAGTCGTTCGTGTTCGACGCCATCGCGTGCAAAACGGTGGAGCGGTGCGAGTACAGAACGCCCTTGGGATTGCCCGTCGTGCCAGAGGTGTAGCACAGGCTCGACGCGCTATTTTCGTCAAACTCCGGCCAGACGAAATCCGGATCGCCACCGCCGATAAATTCGTCATAAAAGATCAAACCATCGATCTGGGCGGCTGCGGCCTCGTCGCGCCCCTCCATCAAAACGATGTGGTCCAAATGCGGGCACTTGTCGCGAATGGCAGCCACCAATGGAATAAAGGTGGCGTCGATGAACAGCACTTTGTCCTCGGCGTGATTGATGATGTAGACCAACTGTTCGGGGAACAGCCGCGGATTGATCGTGTGGCAGACCAGACCAGCGCCCGAGACGCCAAAATAGATTTCCAAATGACGACGATTGTTCCATGCGATTGTGGCACAGCGGGCTTGCGGGTCAAGACCCAGCTTGGTCAACGCATCCCCCAAACGGTGTGAATTGGCCCCGACGTCCCCCCAATTGGTCGTCTCGACACCCCCACCTGTGTTCACAGAAAACACTTCTGTTTCAGCATGATAGCGTGCGGCGTGATCCACAAGCGACTGGATCGTCAGCGCGGATGTCATCATTTGGCCAAGCATTGGCATCTCCCTGTTGGTGTTGTGGCGCCCATAATATTGCGCGCTCCCTTACGTCAGACCCTGCCAAGGCACGGGCCACCTTGCAAGCCCCACAATACTTCGCCTACAGATGACGTTATGTCATTGCGTTACCACACGAACTTGCCTCAGGCCGAACAGACGGCTGCCGGCATCGCTCACGCTGCCCCGTTGGCCTACGGCGACCGCGTGCATCACGACGAACTCGACACCTTGGAGCATGTGAATAATGTGCGATATTTCGTGTGGTTCGAACGGCTGCGCATCCGGTTCATGGAGGCGCACAACATCGGCACAATCGGTGATCCGGACAGCCCGCGTATCGTAATCCGTGGCGGCGAGGCGCGCTATCTCAAAGAAATGCTGCGCGACGAAGACTACATCGTCACCACCCGCTGCACCGGTTTTCGCAACACGTCACTGACACTGGAACAGCAAATCTGGGCGCATGGCACCCTGCGCGCAACGTTCACCTGCATCATGGTTTTGCTGACCCCAGACGGCAGCGCGCGTCACCCGATCCCGGATAACATCAAGGCCGAACTGATCAGAACCGACGGTGCCATTCAACACAGCTGACCCCGCCTGTTCTGATCAAAAATACTCAAAAATTCTACGTTCGATGCCGCTGAACAAACCCAACCAACGCTTGGGTCGACCCGTCTTTGCCTTCAACACTTTCGGTGCCCTCAACAACAGGTTGCAAGGCTGTGGCCAGTTCCTTGCCCAGTTCTACGCCCCATTGGTCGTAGGAATTAAGCCCCAAAATCACGCCCTCAACAAACACGCGATGTTCGTAAAGCGCGATGATTTGACCCAGAACAAACGGATCCAACTTAGGGTAGGCAATCGTCACCGAAGGACGGTTTCCCGCAAACACGCGGTGGGCCGCTTGGCGTTCCAATTCCGCGCCACTTAGACCTTTGTCAGCCATGCGACTGCGCGCGTCATCCATGGATCGCCCACGCATCAAAGCTTCGGATTGCGCAAGGCAATTGGCAACCAAAAGCTGGTGATGATGCGCCAGATCAGGCTCGTGCCCTTCGGCGGCAATCAGGAATTCGCACGGGATCACCCGCGTGCCTTGGTGGATCAACTGATAAAATGCGTGCTGCCCGTTGGTGCCGGGCGCGCCCCAGACCACAGGGCCCGAATGACGCCCTAGTGCGGTGCCATCCATCGCTACAGATTTACCGTTACTTTCCATTTCAAGCTGTTGAAAATATGCAGGTAATTTCCCCAAACGCTGATCATACGGCAGGACCGCGCGGGTCCCGTGTCCGCATATTTGGTTGTGCCAAATGCCAACCAACGCGTGCATCAGCGGTAGATTTTCAACGCCGGTCGCGGCACAAAAATGCACGTCCATCGCCTGCGCTCCACGCAGAAACGCGTAAAACGCCCGCCGTCCGATACCGATCATCAAGCTAAGCCCGATAGGCCCCCAAACCGAATAGCGCCCGCCAACCCAATCCTCGAACCCAAAGACGCGCTCGGGCGGAATCCCGAACTCGGCCGTCTTTTCATCAGACGTGCTAAGTGCTGCGAATTGCGCGTTCGGATCACCGCCACCGTTCAGCATCCACGCCCGTGCAGTGCGCGCGTTGGTCATGGTTTCAATCGTCGTAAACGTCTTGGACGCAACAATCACGAGGGTCGTTTTCGCATCCAAACCGCGCAGCGTGTCAGACACATCCGCACCATCCACGTTCGACACGAAATGCACGCGCGGACCGTCGTGATAGGGGCTTAGCGCCTGCACGGCCATCGCCGGCCCAAGGTCCGACCCACCGATGCCGATGTTCACCACATCCGTGATGTCGCTGGCGCGTACGGCATCCGCGTAATCGCCCATCCGCTCAAGCGTGGCGCGCACCTCTGGCAGCACATCCATACCGTCAACCAGCACCGGATCGCCGTCCAGATTGCGCAGCGCTGTGTGCAAAACCGCGCGCCCTTCGGTTTCGTTGATCACAGCACCTGCGAACATCTGATCACGTTTGGCAGTCACATCCGCGGCCTGCGCCAGCGCCAACAACGCGTCCCGAATACCGCTATCGATGTTGGTTTTGGAATAGTCCAACAGCATGTCGTGGCTGTCGGCGCTGAAATCCGCAGCGCGCTGTGTATCGCTGTCAAACAGGCTTAGCATTTCGCGGTTTTTGTGGGTTGCATGCAGCGTTTTCAGTGCCTGCCAATGGTCGTCCAAAGTATCAGTCATTTATGCCGCCCAATGAATGGTCATGCCGCTGGTCACGGCCGAAATAGGAGCCTCGTGCACCGACAAACCGGCCGTCGCCTTAAGCGCTGCGCGTTTGTCATCGCCAAAAATCACGAGGTGTTTGGACATCGCGCCATTTAACGCAGGCCCGCTCAGGGTCACGCGAGGCTCCTGCCCTTGCGCCTGAATTGCGCACAGCGCATTTGCGTCATTCGCCAACGCCGCCTCAAGCCCGATGGCATTCGGAAACAGCGACGCGGTGTGCATATCCGCCCCCATGCCCAATACCAAAACCGAGATCGGCAAAGTATCTGCAATCTGCGCAGACACAGCTGCAGCCCCATCCTCCGAGGTCATTTCGTCGACGTAAAACGGCACAAATTGCGCCGCACCGGCGCGTTCGACCAGCAGCCGTTCCGCCAGCAGTTTCGCGTTTGATCGCGCATGATCGCTCGGCACCCAACGTTCGTCGCTAAGCATGATTTTGACACGCGACCAGTCCAGATCGGCAGCGCATAGAATGTCAAAAATCGGCCCCGGCGTGGTGCCACCGGGCACAACAAACGTGACTTGATCCTGGGTCAAAAGCGCGGTTTTCAAATCGCCAGCAAGGATGTTTGCAACATCGATCACCAGCATTTCGCGGTCAACATATTCTTTGATATTCATGGGCTTACAGGTCTCCATGTGCGTCCATCACGCGCCAACATCTGATCCGAATCTCCGGGGCCTGTGCTGGCGCTGTCATAGGGTTTGGGCACGTCGCCACGCTTGTTCCAGCCTTCAATGATCGGGTCGGTCCATGCCCATGCGGCCTCGACTTCGTCACCGCGCATGAACAGTGTTTGGTTGCCACGGATCACGTCCATAATCAAACGCTCATACGCGTCCGGCGGATCGCCGCCATCTTCGCCCAACGCTTCGGCAAAGCTCATGTCGAGCGGCACGTCGATCAGGCGCATACCACCCGGTCCCGGCTCTTTGATTGTCACGCCCAGCGTGATGCCTTCGTTGGGTTGCAGCCGGATCGTCAACACGTTGCGATGCTGGCCTTGAACCTCGTCAAAGATCGAGTGATTGCGCGCTTTGAACACCACGGTGATCTCGCTACAGCGGTCCACCATGCGTTTGCCCGTGCGCAGATAAAACGGTGTGCCCGCCCATCGCCAATTCGAAATCCCGACCTTCATCGCCACGAAACTTTCGGTGGTCGATCGCGGATCACCAACCGCATCGCGGTAGCCCGGCCCATCGTCGCTGGCGCTATATTGCCCGCGCACGATGTGGTGGGGTTCAACCGGATCAAGGGCGCGAATGACCTTGAGTTTTTCGTCACGCACCGCATCTGGGTCAAATTTCGACGGCGGTTCCATCGCGATCAAACACAGCAATTGCATCAGGTGGTTTTGCACCATGTCACGCATCGCGCCGGATTTATCGTAATATTCACCACGCCCGCCAACGCCGACAGATTCAGCCACCGTGATCTGGATGTGATCGACGTATTGCGAATTCCACAATGGTTCAAACAGCAGGTTGCCAAAGCGCACCGCCATCAGGTTTTGCACGGTTTCCTTGCCCAGATAGTGGTCGATCCGGTAAATCTGGCTTTCGTCGAAATGCTCGGCCAAGGTCGCATTCAACGCCTCGGCGGTTTTCAGATCACGGCCAAACGGTTTTTCGACCACAATACGGCAGTGCTCATCGGCCATACCGTGTTGATGCAAACGTTCAGCCAGATCGCCAAACAGGCTGGGTCCAACCGAAAAATAGAACGCACGCACCAAAGTGCTGCCGGAAATCAACGCAGCCAGTTCGGACCACCCCGCCTCGCCGCGCGCATCCACGGGCACGTACGACAGCCGTTCCAGAAATGCCTCAAGCGTGCCATCTTCGCACGCGCGCCCACCGCCAAATTCGCGGATCGCTTCGGCGACAAATTCTTGGTAACCGCCATCGTCAAAATCGGAACGCGCAGCCCCGATGATCCGGCTTTCGGGCGGCATTTGCCCCGCACAATAGCGCCGAAACAGACTCGGAAGGATTTTGCGGCGCGCCAAATCGCCCGTGCCGCCAAAAATGACCAAATCGAATGGATCGACTGGGATAACGCGTGAGACCATCAGATATGCTCCGCCCTTATTAAGGTTAGCGCAAACATGACCTTATTTTGACACGATCACAAGGTTGTCACGTGCCAAGAATGGTCTTTTTCTTGCAACTGCTTCCACCCTATCACACATAGACAAAAGGCAAAGAGCAAGGTCGCACGCACATCATGAAAGATTTGATCCCCGAAACGACACTGGCAAACGTCGGTAAATTCGAAGATCCGAACCTCACCGCCAAGGGCGAAGATCGTGCGCGCGTGGCGCTGAGCAACCCGCAAACGCTGTGGTTCAACACCGGCACTTTGTGCAATATCGAGTGTGTGAATTGCTATATTCAAAGCAGCCCAAGCAACGATCGTCTGGTCTATATTACTGCCGCCGAAGTGCAGGATTATCTGGACCAGATCATCACCCGCAAATGGCCCGTGACCGAGATCGCCTTTACCGGCGGTGAGCCGTTCATGAACCCGCAAATGATTGATATCACACGCGCATCGCTGGCCGCGGGCTACGACGTGCTGATCCTGACCAACGCCATGCGCCCGATGATGCGCAAATCGATGCTGGCCGGATTGCTAGAGCTGAACACCGAATTCCCCGGCAAGCTGACCTTGCGCATTTCGGTCGATCACTATGACGCCGCGTTGCATGATGCGGAACGCGGTGCCGGCGCGCTGGACAAAACAATTGTCGGGATGAACTGGCTGCGTGACAACGGGTTCAAAATGGCGGTTGCCGGACGCAGTGTTTTTGGACATTCCGACGCCGAAAGCCGCGCTGGTTACGGCGCATTTTACGCAGAACACGGCTATGACATCGATGCGAACGACCCCGGCATGACCGTCTTGTTCCCAGAAATGGACGAAAGCGTCGAAGTGCCGGAAATCACCACCGCCTGCTGGGGCATCTTGGACAAATCGCCGGATGCGATGATGTGCTCTTCTTCGCGCATGGTTGTAAAACGCAAAGGGGCCGCGACGCCGTCCGTGTTGGCCTGCACGCTTTTGCCCTATGATGCGGAATTCGAATTGGGCACCACGTTGGAACAGGCCGAAACCGATGTGGCCCTGAACCACCCCCACTGCGCTAAATTCTGCGTCTTGGGTGGCGCGTCCTGTTCAGCCTAACAGCAGACGTAAAAAAGCCCCGGAGCCATGAAAAGAACCGAGGCTTATATCTACCCGAGGGACTGAGCAGATGGTTGTTTCGTTACTCTTTTAGAACGACGCGACACCAAGTGGCACGTTGAATTTCACACAGTAGACAAACACGTCCGTATAGTCGGCCACGTTCACGCCTGCGGGCACTTCGTAGTGTTGCTTGCCGTTGTTTGACACCAGCTTGCCCATCAAGGTTGAGACGTCGTGCTTGCCGCCCTTACCAAAGGAAATCTGCGGATCCGGTGCGCCGTCAAACGAGAAATTATCGCTGAGCAACACCACTGTGCGCCCGTCCTTGGTGGTCACGACCCGCACATCACCCGATGTTGCGTGCCCCGATGCCCCAGTAAAGCTGCCCTCGTTCAGGACTTCTTTGATATGAACGTCACCAGCAAAAGCCGTCGATACCGTCAGCACAAAGGCCGCGATCAGGCCAAAACCTACTGCAAAAATCTGTTTCATCTCGTGTTCCTATCTTATTAACTCTTAATTCCAAGTTAGCGCGCATTTGATTAAACTACCAAACACCTCTTCTGACAAACGTGCGACGGATTGTTGCAACGCGCCCAAACCCGTCGAAAACTGCAAACGGCATTGCACAGTATCTGCCATTTCTGATAGAGATACCCCCAAGATATAGAACCCTTTAGAAGATTGGGCCACCACGTGACCGACACACCGCAACCTCCTGAAAAAGATGAAGAAATGCAGCCAGAGCGCCCCGTTTATGACGGCCCCTCGGTTACAATCGAACACGAGATGCGCACGTCCTATCTGGACTACGCCATGTCGGTCATCGTCAGCCGCGCGATTCCTGACCTGCGCGATGGTCTAAAACCGGTTCATCGCCGCATCATCTATTCGATGTACGAAAAGGGTATCACCCACGACAAAACCTACCGCAAATCCGCGAAATCCGTGGGCGACGTGATGGGTTCGTATCACCCGCACGGCGACAGCGCGATTTACGACGCGCTGGTGCGCATGGCTCAAGATTTCTCGATGTCCCTGCCGCTGGTCGATGGCCAGGGCAACTTTGGCTCGATGGACGGCGACAGTGCGGCGGCGATGCGTTACACCGAATCCCGTCTCGACAAAGTCACGTCATTCATGACCAACGATCTGGACAAAGACACCGTCGATTTCGCCGACAACTACGATGGCAAAGAACGCGAACCCACTGTTTTGCCTGCACGTTTTCCAAACATGCTGGTCAATGGCGCGGGCGGTATTGCCGTGGGCATGGCGACCAACATCCCGCCGCATAACTTGGGCGAAGTCATTAAC
This sequence comes from Ascidiaceihabitans sp., assembly GCA_029251465.1. GTDB lineage: Bacteria > Pseudomonadota > Alphaproteobacteria > Rhodobacterales > Rhodobacteraceae > Ascidiaceihabitans. The sequence continues at coordinate 28,408 of JAQXDI010000004.1, read as the reverse complement.
GCCTGCCTCGGGTTGATCGAAAATCCTGATCTCAGCTCCGAAGACTTGATCGAATACATTCCCGGTCCCGATTTCCCTACAGGCGGCATCATGCTGGGCCGCACCGGCGCGCGCAAAGCCTACCTAGAGGGCCGTGGCAGCGTCATTATGCGCGCCAAAACCCGGGTTGAGGAAATTCGCAAAGACCGCTGGGCCATCGTCATCGACGAGATCCCCTATCAGGTCAACAAATCCACCATGATCGAACGGATCGCCGAAGCCTCCCGCGACAAAAAGATCGAAGGCATCGCCCACGTCCAAGACGAATCTGATCGCAACGGTGTGCGCGTCGTGATCGAATTGAAACGCGACGCCACAGCCGAAGTTGTGATGAACCAGTTGTTCCGTTTCACACCGATGCAAACCTATTTCGGCTGCAACATGCTGGCCCTAAACGGCGGTCGCCCCGAAACACTGACCCTGCGCCGGTTCCTCACGTCCTTCATCGATTTCCGCGAAGACGTTGTGGCCCGCCGCACCGCATTCCTGTTGCGCAAAGCCCGCGAACGCAGCCACATTTTGTGCGGTCTGGCCGTCGCCGTCACCAACATCGACGAAATCGTTGCCACGATCCGCTCGTCCGCTGACGCAGGTGAGGCGCGTGAAAAGCTGATGACGCGCCGCTGGCCTGCCGAAAGCATCCTGTCCTACATCGCGCTGATCGACGATCCGACCCACACCGCGAACGACGACGGCACCTACAACCTGTCCGAAACTCAGGCCCGCGCCATTCTGGAATTGCGCCTGCAACGCCTGACCCAGATCGGCGTAAAAGAAGTCACAGACGAGCTGGAAGAACTGGCAGGCAAGATCAAGGAATACCTCGAAATTCTGGGATCTCGTGATCGGATCATGACGATCATCCGCGAAGAACTGGTTGAAATTCAAGAAAAATTCGCCATTCCGCGCCGCACTGAGATCGTCGACTGGTCCGGTGACATGGACGACGAGGACCTGATCGAAAGTGCGGACATGGTCGTGACCGTCACCTCCGGCGGCTACATCAAACGCACGCCACTTGCCGATTTCCGCGCGCAAAAACGCGGCGGCAAAGGTGTGTCCGGCATGCAAACCAAAGAAGAGGACGTGATCACCACCCTCTTTGTGGCCAACACCCACACGCAGCTGTTGTTCTTTACGACCGACGGCATGGTCTACAAGTTAAAAACCTGGCGCCTGCCCCAAGGTGGTCGGACGGCCAAAGGCAAGGCGATCGTCAACATTCTGCCGATCCCGACCGGCGTTTCCGTGGCCGACATCATGCCCGTGGACCGCGATGAAAAAGAATGGGACGACTTGCAGGTGGTCTTTGCGACCTCCGCAGGCACTGTGCGCCGCAACAAGCTGTCTGATTTTACCAACGTGAAATCCAACGGCAAAATCGCGATGAAATTCGAGGACGATCACGCCGAAACAACGCTGATCAACGCGCGCATCGCCTCAAACGACGAAGACGTGATGCTGATCACCAGCTCGGGGCGCGCGATCCGTTTCCCTGCGACCGACGTGCGGGTGTTCAATTCGCGCAATTCAGTTGGGGTGCGCGGCGTACGTCTGAACGGCAAAGACACAGTCGTGTCGATGTCGATCATCCGCCACTTCGATGCGACTTCCGAAGAACGCACAGCCTACCTGAAAATGCGCCGCGCCATGGCCGGTTTGACCGATGACGAGGGCGACGAAGAAGAGGCGCCAGCCGATCCAAACTTCTCGACCGAACGCTACGCAGAAATGTCAGCTGCCGAAAACTTGATCCTGACCATCACGGCGCAGGGTGCGGGCAAGCTATCGTCGTCGCACGACTACCCAGTGCGCGGACGTGGCGGCATGGGTGTCACGGCAATGGACAAAGCGATGCGCGGCGGCGAAATCGTCGCCTCCTTCCCAGTAGAACTGGACGACCAGATCATGCTGGCAACGTCCAAAGGGCAATCAATCCGCGTGCCCGTCGAAGGCATCAGCTTTAGATCGCGCAGCGCCGGCGGCGTCAAAGTGTTCAACACCGGCAAGAACGAAGAAGTCGTCAGCGTCGCATGGATCGCAGACCAAGGCGACGAGGACGAAGGCGAAGCCACAGAATAATCACCCGATTGTTCTGATCAAAAATACTCTCCCCGAAGAGGAATCAAAAACGGCGCGCTTGATCTCTCAGGCGCGCCGTTTCTCGTTAAACATCGTTCAGAGTTCCAGATCTGATACGGATATTTTCGCTTAGGGGTTTGTCGTTGTTGCAACAGTCCCATCATCACCGAACGCAGCCGCAACCACCAACGCGACCACAATCGCGCCCGCAGCACTTGATCCGCTCAGCGTGCCACCAAGCAATGTGCCGTTGCCTGCCAATGCAGCACCATCGCGGATGCAATCACGGTAGCGAATGCCGTTTTCAACACGCAAATTCGGCAGACAGTTGTATGTCACGCCGTCAGATCCTGAGACTTGCACAGAATAAACTGTGTCGCCGGATGCGCCGATGACAGATGATTGCTGGGTATCTTGGGCGAACAATGCGTTCGCAGACACGATGCCAATTGCGGCAAGGATGACGAATGTTTTCATAACGATTTACTCCTAGTTAACTCACACTCGGACCCTGACAGGCGAAAAGGTTAATTTTTATGGGAAGAATTTTTTGGAAACCTCAGATTTAAACAGGCTGGCAGAAAGCCGCTTACCCCCCGCTTCAACCGCACATTCGTTGTCACCAGACCCCGGCCCCGTCACATGGCCCACCCTTGGCAGGGCACCAGGCAATGCCTGCGAAATAGGGACCGATGCACTAAACAATAGGATAGACAGCAGCAATTCTGAGAGGCCAACCTATTCCTCCGCTGTGTGGCGTTCATTCCTGCAAGCCCGTATTTACGTTAATGCAGCTCGAATGATCTGGTAAATAATCTCAATGTATCAATACGTTAGCTTACCTCAGGTTGTCAGAGGCAGGCCGTAACCAGTGGTGCCTAGCGTTATTTTCGCAAACTAAAATGGTATGATATGAAAAATTGGGATGATTTACGGTTTTGTCTGGCCTTAGAGCGATATGCGACAATGACCGCCGCCGCCGAACATTTGGGAACCAACACAGCCACAGTGTCGCGGCGGATTGAGCGGATCACCGAAGAGCTGGGGCAGCCGCTGTTCACCAAAGACGGGCAAAGCTGGCAACCGACGTCGCTGGCCACAAAACTCATCTCGATCGCCGCGCAAACCGAAGCGTTCCTGACCAGCGCCCAATCCGAAGAAAACACCTCCAGCAAACACAGCGACATCCGGATCAATGCCCCCCTGCGCATCTTGCAGTCCTATCTCGCGCCAATCATCGGTGAGGTCTCGAACGGTTTGGAAAACGTCACGTTGGTCGTGTCCCTGTATCAGGCCAGTTTGGCGTTTGGCGAAACCGACATCGTGCTGTCGGAACACGAACCAAACGAAGGCCGCCTGATCCGCAAGCGCGTCGGCACAACCCAGTGGCGCAGCTATTGTGACATCAACCATTTCGACAATCTTCAGGGCTGGGGTGACTTGGCGCATCATGAGGACGTCAGCAATGGCCAAGACACTTTGCGCGCCCATTTTGACGCCCCTCCAGTTCTAAAAATGGAAGGCCTAAACCTGATGCGCACCGTCATGCGCACCGCCGCGATTGTCTGTCGATTGCCCAAGTTGTTTGCCCAGGAACACCATGACCTGATCGAGGTTCCCATTGGTGTACCCACAACCTCAGAGGTCTGGCTTAGCTATCACTACACGCGCCGCAGCGACACCGTCATACGCGACATTGTGGATATTTTAAGCAATATAAAACAATAGGTTGCGATACTTATCCACAGAAGTGCAACACCTGATTTGCACAGATCAGTATAGCCGCATCCACCCGAAATTCGTAGTTTCGTAGTGTAGTGGAAAACAATTTGGGCAGGAAACTATGATTATCAATTACAGAACACTGCAAATAGTACCACGTGTCATGGCCGCAACAGGCCTAAGCATCATCTCGGTTCTCAAGCTTGCGTCTTTGCTCTCAAGCGGAACCCATCACACGTCAATCCTGTCGTTATGCGTGACTGATTTCTTAGTTTTTGACGCGGTCAACATTGCATTGCACTGGGTGATCGCATTCTGGCTGCTGTTGGGTATCCGCACGCGTGTTGTCGCCAGTTTTGCCTTGCTGATGGTTCTCGCCCAAAGCGCAATCTGCATTGGTCACGTCCAGAACAACATCATCATCACCAGTTACAGCATCAGCCAAATGATCTTCGACCTCAGCTTTCTCTCCATCGTGGCCATCGCCCTCCTGGTGTGCGCGATGTTTGGCGGCGGTGCCCATTCTCTCTGGGCCCGCGGCTGGCAGGGATTGCTGCCAGACTAAACCGTTTTACGAACGACCCTACGACCACCACCTCAGAGGAGGCTTCGGCCTCCTCTTTTTTTGGTCACCACAATCACTCAGAGCTTGTAGATATCGCCGAATTTGGCCTTGAGATACGCAATCAACGGCTGTTCGGTTGGCGCAAATCCACAGGCGCGTTCGATCACGTCGCGTGGCTCGTAGAGCCCACCGTGGCTTTGCAGGTTGTTCTGCAACCAACCGGTCGCGCGCGCTGTGTCACCGTCGGCCAATTGCTCATCCAGATCCGGAACGGCCGCGCGCAAACCTTCGTGCAAACAGCCAGCATAGACATTGCCCAGCGAATATGTCGGGAAATACCCGAACAAGCCCACAGGCCAGTGCACGTCTTGCAAAACACCGTTGCTGGGTTTGTCGACGCTGTAGCCGAAATCAGCCTCAAACCGGTCATTCCACGCCGCCTCAAGATCGCCAATCTGCAAATCACCCGCCATCAAGGCGCGCTCAAGATCAAAGCGCATCAGGACGTGCAAGTTGTACTGCACCTCGTCCGCCTCGGTGCGGATATAGCCGTCATTCACACGGTTCACAGTGCCGTAAAACGCATCCACATCCGGGATGCCAAAATCACCAAACGCCGCCTTCATTTCTTCAAACAACCAACCGGTAAACGCGCGACTGCGGCCCATCTGGTTCTCGTAAATCCGGCTTTGGCTTTCGTGCACACCCATCGACACGCCACTGCCCAGCGGGGTCAAAAGATATTCAGGATCAATGCCTTGCTCGTAACACGCATGCCCGACCTCGTGGATTGTCGAATAGAAACAATTGAACGGATCGGTCTTTGACGTGCGCGTCGTGATCCGCACATCCAGACCCGAACCCGAACTGAACGGATGCACCGCTTTGTCCACGCGCCCATGGCTCATGTCATAGCCGAACGTCTTGGCCAAATGGCGCGTCAGTTTCATCTGCGCGCCCTCATCGAAATTACCGTCCAGCCGTTGCGGGGCCTCGGCGTCTTTGATCGCAGCACGCAGCGCGCTTAATTCCGGACGCAGCGCGCCAAACATCGCCTCTAGCTCGGCGCCCGTCGTGCCCGGTTCGTAATCCGCCAGCATCGCGTCGTACACATCGCCGCCCGCAGCCAACGCAGCACCCTCTTGACGCTTGAGGTTGATGACCTCTTCGAAGGTGGGCAAGAACCCGGCGACGTCATTGTCTTCACGCGCTTCGGCCCAAACGCCCTGCGCCGAGGATGTGACACGGGCCAAAGTCGCGGCCAGATCTGCGGGCACCTTTGAGGCGCGATCAAAGCTGCGTTGAATGTGGCGCACTTGGGCTTTGCCAACCTTGTCCAGCGCCTTGACGTCGATTGCCGCCAGCCAGTCACCCACCCGCGCGTCCATGCGGCGGGCGTGCAAAACGCTTTCGATTGCGGCCATTTCTTCGGCCCGTTGCGGGGCAGCACCACGTGGCATCATCGTTTCCTGATCCCAGCCCAAACGGCCAGCGATTTGCCCCAAGGCTTGGGTGTCGCGCGTGAACGCCATCAAGTCGTCATAAGCAGTCATGGATCAGGTTCCTCGGAGTGAAGTTGGAATTGGATAGGCCGACAAAAAGCGCGCGCGCAGGATCAACACCCACAGGATCACGGCCAAAAGCTGGTGGAAAATCGCGATTTCAACGGGCGCGCCGGCCATCACGGTGACGATGCCCAGAACGATCTGCAAGACCATTGCCGCAAACACCGCGTTAAAGGCGAATTGTGTCCGAGGATGCGCGCTTTTGCGCCCCCGCAGCCAGACGCCAACGGCAAAAGCGAACAGCAAATAACCGGTGACGCGGTGAATGAATTGCACCAATCCCGGGCTTTCAAACAGGTTGCGCCACATCGGTTCGACGATGAAGGCCGAGGCCGGAAACACTTGGCCCCCCATTAGCGGCCAATCGGTGTAACTGCGCCCCGCATCAATGCCCGCCACCAGCGCGCCAATCAGGATTTGCAGGAAGGCAAAGTGCAGCAATCCCGTGGACAGGCCGAACAACTTGGCCTCTTTGCCGCGGCGTGCCTGCATCAAATCCCGCTCGGTGCGGCCCATGTTGAAAATGTACCACGCGATGAACCCAAGGATCACAAACGCCAGCCCCAGATGGGTCGCAAGGCGATAGCTCGCCACGTCTGTCATGCTCTGCCCCGAGGTCACACCCGATGACACCATCCACCAGCCAATCGCGCCTTGCAGCCCGCCCAGCACGCCGATGAACAGCAAACGCCCCGTCCAACCTGTCGGGATTTGACGGCGGATCAGGAACCAGAAAAAACCGATTGCCCAGACCAGACCGATCAGGCGGCCCAATTGACGATGACCCCATTCCCACCAGTAAATCACTTTGAAATCAGACAGTTCCATCCATTGGTTCTGGATTTGGTATTCGTCGATCAGCTTGTATTTCTCGAACGCAACGGCCCAATCCGCAGCGTTCAGCGGCGGGATCGCCCCCAACAGCGGCTTCCATTCGGTGATGCTCAGGCCACTGTCGGTCAGACGGGTCAAACCACCGATGATGATCATCAAAACCACCAGCGCAAACAGCATCATCAGCCAGATGCGAATGGCACCACGCGCACCGCCGCGCCCTTGATCAATCAACCCCGGTTGGGCAACTGGGGCCTGACCCGCCTCGCCGACTTCTTCGAAAATATTACGCTTGGTGCTCATGTGTCTCTCGTGCTTTTTCGCAGAAGGTAGGGCGCGCAGCCGCAGACGTCCAGCAGATCAATCGCCGCGTTCTTTCCAGCGGACCATCTGCCGCAGCATGCCGTGGAACATTTGGATGTCTGCACGCGTCATCGGCATGCGGCTCCACATGTTGCGCAGATTGGTTTTCATGCTGCGGGCTTTGTGCTCTGGGTAAAAGAAATTGGCGGCCTCGAGGCGGTCCTCGTAGTGGCGCGCAAGGTGTTCGACCTCTTGACCACTGGCCCAATCGGTGCCTGCCATTTCAACCGTTTCATGTTCGATTTCGCCGCGCTGACGCATCCATTCGTAGCCCACCAAAAGCACGCATTGCGCCAAATTCAGCGAGGCGAAATTCGGGTTCACCGGCACCGAAATGATCGCGTTGGCCTGCGCGATATCGTCGTTTTCCAACCCCGCGCGTTCAGGCCCGAACAGCACGGCGACACGACCACCGGCATCGATTTTCTCGGCTGCCAGCTGCATTGCCGCTTCGGGCGAATAGACCGGTTTGGTCAAATCACGCGCCCGCGCGGTGGTCGCAAAAACAAACGTACAATCGCTCAGCGATCCGGCCAGATCATCGGTTAACTGCGCGTCATCCAAAAGACGCCCTGCCCCCGATGCCATCGCCACAGCGGACGGGTTTGGCCAGCCATCACGCGGGGCCACGATCCGCATCCGGTCGAGCCCAAAGTTGTACATCGCACGCGCCGCCGCCCCGATGTTTTCGCCCATTTGCGGGCGCACCAGCACAAAGAAAGGAATATTGCTCATGCCCCTGTCTTTAGAGTTTCAAAACACCCTCCACAATCGCGCCCGCAGTTGTTTGGCCTAAAAAATCAGCGCATCGGGCATAAAAGTTTCCTTTTCCAATCCAATCCGCTAGAGCAAGCCCAACAATCAAAGGACGCGACCCATGGCCAAGACCGAAACTGACACGCCGCAGATCTATCTGATCACGCCCACCAGCTTTGATCTGGCCACCTTCGGCCCGCAATTGGCCGCCGTTCTGGATGCCCATGACGTGGCCTGCGTGCGCCTTGTTATGGCCACCACGGACGAAGGGCTGATCGCCAAAGCCGGTGATGCCTTGCGCGAAATCGCTCATGCGCGGGATGTTGCTATCGTCGTTTCTGACCACATCACGATGGTCGAACGTCTTGGGCTGGACGGTGTGCACCTCAGCGACGGGGCCCACCAAGTGCGGTACGCGCGCAAGGAACTGGGTGCGGATGCCATCGTCGGCGTGCATTCAAACACCTCGCGTCACGACGGCATGAGCGCGGGCGAAGCCGGTGCCGATTACGTTTGCTTTGGCCCTGTGCGCGAAAACACCCTAGGCGACGGCAGCTTTGCTGAGACCGATCTGTTCCAGTGGTGGTCCGAAGTGATCGAAGTGCCGGTAGTCGCCGAAGGTCTGATCAATCTCGAGATGATCAAAACCCTGACCCCGATGACAGATTTCTTTGCCATCGGCGACGAGATTTGGGGCACGGATGATTCGGCGGCCGCCTTGGGCACGATGATCGACGCGATCAAAGCCTAAAGCCCCGCGTTTATAATCCCGGGCTTACAAAATTGTCCGCTCGATCACCCAATAGGCGGCGATAATCGCAATCAACAACGATCCGGTGATCGACACCGCCCGCGCCATCACCGCGCGGGTTTTAACCGGCGTTTCATCCTCTGACAGATGCGCGATTTTGGTGGCCTGCATGGCCAGCCACAGCACAGAAAACGCCAGTGCGATCACCGTCAGCTGACCCAATTCAACCCCGACGTTGAATGAAATCAGCGCAGGAATGAACTGCCCCTCAGGTAGGCCAAATTCCCCAAGGACTGAGGCAAAGCCCAGCCCGTGCAGCAACCCGAAACCAAAAATAACCATGGGTCGCCTGCGACTTAGCCCAGAGGCAAAGATGTTTTCGACCGCAACGTAGACAATCGACGCGGCAATCAGCGGCTCCACAATCGAGCCCGGAATGTTCACCAAACCAAGTGCGCCAAGCGCCAGCGTCACCGTGTGCGCCAGCGTGAACGCCGACACCTGCCACAGCAGCGCGCGCAGTTGGGTGCTGAGGAAAAACAGGCCCAGCACGAACAGAATATGATCCAGCCCTTGCGGCAAAATGTGGTCAAATCCGACCGGAATATAGGCCACAAACGTCTGCCATCCCGTCATCTGCCCGCCACCGCTCAGCGAAATATCATCGCTAGAGGTGCCGGGATCGATGTAGCCGGTGAACGGTTCGTCCACCCCGTTTTGACGCAGCACCAATGGCCCGTGCCCCTGCGGCCACGTGACGGCAACGACGTCCGCATCTGGGTCAATCGGCGCGCTCAGCACCAGTTCGGACACGCGCGGCACTTCTATATCAACGGTCTGCGGCACGCTGAACACTTCGATGTCCAGAACCACTGGTGCGCCGTCCACCGTCACCAGCGGCACCGCGTTGAACCGGTCGATCAGCGCCGGCAATCGCACCTCTAGTTCCGGTGCGGTCAGGGCGCGCAAGGCGTCGTAATCTTCGGCCTGCTCGGCCTCGTCCGTGTCGGTGATTTCATCCAGATTGATGCCGGCCAGAAACGCCTCGAAATTCGCGCTCATGGTGACCACGATGTGTTCTTCTTCGACCTCGATGTCCGCAATTGTCGGCAAGGTTTCGTGCGCAGTCACAACATTGGCATGCACCATCGCCACGCCAACGCTTGACAACACAACCACAAAGCGCAGCTTAAGCCACAACCACAAGAAAGCCCGTATCATGAATTTGCCTCAATTTATCCGCACGGCCTGTAGTGCCGCTGTTCTGGGTGGACTGTCTACAGTATTCGCGCCCACCAACGTGTTCGCGCACGAGTTTTGGATCGAACCGGAAAAGTTTCAAGTCGAAACTGGCGACACTCTGGTTGTGGACCTGCGCAACGGGCAAGAGTTCGCCGGATCAAAGCTCGCGTATTTCGAAAACAGCTTTACCCGCTTTGATGTGGCGATGGATGATCAGATCACGCCGGTGGATGGGCGCATGGGCGACAGGCCCGCGATGCAGATGATGCCGGATGCTGACGGATTGCTGGTGATCCTGCACGAAACCACACCCGCCAAAGTACGCTACAAAGAATGGCCCAAGTTTTTGAAATTCGCCGCGCACAAGGATTTTGCAGACATCGAATCCCGTCACGACGCGTTGGGGTTTGCGCGCGACAGTTTCCGCGAAAGCTATACACGCCACGCCAAGGCCCTCGTGGCTGTGGGGGACGGCACCGGATCTGACCGTGCGTTTGGCCTGAAAACTGAATTTGTCGCGCTGAGCAATCCTTATGCCGCCGATTTCGACGGGCAAATGCAGGTCCAAGTGTTGCTGGACGGCGCACCCCGCACAGACGCCCAGATCGAGGTCTTTCACCGTGCCACGGACGGCAGCGTGACGATCACGTTAGAGCATACCGATGATCAAGGGCGCGCAACGATCCCCGTGATCGCGGGCGACTATCTGTTTGACGCCGTGGTCCTGCAACCCTTTGACGGGACCGGCCCCGAAGACGTCGTGTGGCAAACCTTTTGGGCCGCGCTGACGTTTCACGTCGACTAGCGGCTTGCGCCCCGCGCCAAAGGCCGCCAAAACCAAAGCATGAATTCAACACCTGATATTTTGTGCATCGGCAGCGTCTTGTGGGACGTGATTGGCCGATCTTCGCGTGTGATGCGCCAAGGCTCTGATGTGCCGGGCCGCATCAGCCGTTTGCCCGGCGGCGTGGCCATGAACATCGCCATGATCGTGGCGCGGTTCGGGTTGACGCCTGCGTTACTGACCGCAATCGGGCGCGACGCTGAGGGCGACGAGCTGATCACCGCCTGCAAAGCGCGCGGGTTGATCACCGACACGGTCTACCGCTCCGATGATTTGCCCACCGACCAGTACATGGCCGTCGAGGGCGCGAACGGCCTGATCGCCGCCATCGCTGACGCCCATTCGCTCGAGGCAGCAGGTGCAAAAATCCTGCGCCCGCTGAGCGATGGCACCCTCGCCGACGCGGCCAATCCCTACACCGGGCTGATTGCGCTCGACGGTAATCTGACTGTCGAATTGCTGTCGGAAATTGCGACCAGCACGGCGCTCGCGCAGGCCGATTTGCGGGTCGCGCCGGCGTCTCCGGGCAAGGCCGAACGCCTGCTGCCATTCCTGAACGCCGCACGCGGCACGCTGTATGTGAACCTCGAAGAAGCTGGGCTGCTGTGCAAGGCCACCTTTGCGGACACGACCACCGCCGCGCGGGCGTTGCTGAAACGCGGCGCGCAACGGGTTTTGGTCACGAATGGCGGCTCTGATGCCTCCGAGGGCAGCGCCGATGGCATCATCAGCCAGACCCCGCCGCAAGTTCTGGTCACCCGCATCACCGGCGCCGGTGACACGTTCATGGCCGCCCACATCGCCGCAGAGTCCCGTGGCGCAGGACGCGCCGAGGCGCTCGATCAAGCCCTACAAGCCGCTGCCACCTATGTTTCCGGAGAATCCGTCTAATGCCGCTCATCACCCCCTCATCCGAGGTCGCAACCGCCCTGAAAAACGGCACGCCAATCGTTGCATTAGAAAGCACGATCATCACCCATGGCATGCCCTATCCGCAAAACCTGGAGGTCGCGCGGCAGGTCGAATCCGACGTGCGCGCGTCGGGTGCTGTGCCTGCGACCATGGCTGTTATGAACGGCACGTTGCACGCCGGATTGGACGACGATCAACTGGTCGCCCTGACCCAAGCCAAAGGTGTCGCGAAACTGTCGCGCGCGGACATGGCCGCCTGCATCGCCACGGGCGGTACCGGGGCGACAACCGTCGCGGCCACGATGATCGCAGCCCGCCTCGCAGGCATCCACGTCTTTGCCACCGGCGGCATCGGCGGTGTGCACAAAGGTGCAGAACTTAGCTTTGACATCTCGGCCGACCTGCTGGAACTGGCGCAAACGCCGGTGACCGTCGTGGCCGCTGGGGCCAAAGCCATCCTTGATATCCCGAAAACGCTTGAGGTGCTGGAAACCCAAGGCGTGCCGGTCATCGCCTACGGCCAAAACGACATGCCCGCGTTCTGGTCGCGTCACAGCGACATCAACGCGCCGTTGCGCATGGACACGGCAGCCCAGATCGCCGCGGCGCATCATTTGCGCGGTCAAATGGGCATTCCCGGCGGGCAGTTGATCGCCAACCCGATCCCGCAAGACGCCGAAATCAGCGCCGACATTCTGGCCCCGATCATTGCGCGCGCACAGGCCGATGCGGATGCCCACAACATCACCGGCAAAGGCGTGACCCCCTACCTGTTGCAGCGAATCTTTGAGCTGACAAAAGGCAAATCGCTGGACGCCAATATCGCGCTGGTGCGCAACAATGCCCGTCTGGCTGCGCAGATTGCCGCTGAATTGGGCACACTGCGCACGCGCGCCTAGCCCTAAACGCCCTCGCACCCTACGACGACAGCCAGTGCCATTGTAGTACCTGAGCAAAACGCATACCAAGTTTGAGTGAACTATTCGGACCCGTCATGAACACGCCTTTTGATCCAGAAACTCCGCGCCGCCCTGGCGTGATATCGCGACTGCGCTCGTCCTTTTTGACAGGGCTTGTGGTTGTGGCACCGGTTGGCCTGACGATCTGGCTGATCTGGACGGTTGTGGGCTGGTTTGACGGATTTGTGTGGAACGTGGTGCCCAGAGGCTGGCAGCCCGATTCCCTTGTGAACTACTTTTTGGGCCACGAAAAATTCATCGGCGTCGGGCCATCACGCGAACCGAACTCAAATTGGGTGACAGTCAACGTGCGCGGCGTCGGCCTGATCGTGTTCCTGATTTTCACCATCATCATGGGGTGGATGGCCAAAGGTATCATCGGACGTTCGTTCATCCGTTTCGCCGAAAGTTTGGTGGAACGCACGCCGGTTGTCCGCTCGATCTATTCGGGCATCAAACAGATCTCGGAAACGGTATTTGCTCAGACCGAACGATCATTCGAGACCGCCTGCCTGATCGAATATCCGCGCAAAGGCATCTGGGCGATCGGGTTTATTTCCACGCCCGCCAAAGGCGAAATCACCCAGCGTGCGGGCAACACCGGCGAATTGCTGTCGGTGTTTTTGCCAACAACACCCAACCCGACGTCCGGTTTCTTGTTGTTTGTGCCCGCCGAAGACGTGATCGAACTGGACATGTCGGTCGAGGATTCTGCCAAACTGGTGATCTCGGCCGGTCTGGTCTATCCAAACGGCAAAGACCCCAGCGTGCCACCCGAAAGCTAGCCCAAAGTTTAGGCGAACATGTCGCGCAGTTTCAACGTCGAGCGCGCGTTCAAATCATCAAAATGCTAATCCAGAAACGCTTGTGCAGCCTTAACACCTGCATCGCGTAACGTTTCGATGATGTACCCGTTTGGCACGGATTTGGTCGCAATCGACAGATCATTCATCAGCGCATCATCGGCAATCATATGCGTAAACACTTGCGACATGCGGCCAGGCTTTAGCGTGCCATCCTCAAGCAACCGTTGCACAAAATCGATCGCACGCATTTCGCGCAGCAATGATGAATTAAAGCTGATCTCGTTCAGACTGTTCTGGATTTGCTGCGGGGTTTTGGGCAGCTCTGCGCGTTCCAGCGGGTTGATTTTGATCACCACGATGTCCTCGGGCAGCGTGCCATCAAACAGCGGAAACAGCGCGGGATTGCCGGTGTAACCGCCATCCCAGAACGCCTCGGTTTGGCCGGTTTCGCTGTCGAACATCTCGACCGCTTGGAACATTGTCGGCAAACAGGCCGAGGCCAAAATCGCATCCGTCGTGACCTCTTCGGCCCGAAACACCCGCAGCTTGCCGTTGCGCACACGCGTGGCGTTGATGAACAGCGCGGGGCCTTCATCGGCGCAGATGGACGCGAAATCAAACTGATCGACAATGGCGCGCAACGGGTTGTTGTAAAACGGACCGTAGGAATAGGGCGACACCAACCGCGAGAACGCCTCGCCCATCAGATAGGGCAACGACGCGCCAATGGCATTGCTGACACCGGCGGGGCCAAACGGCGTAAGCCATTGATGCAAAGGCTCAGTTTGTGAGGCACCGATTTGCCCCCACAGCCAATTCAGGTTTTCACGCGCACCCTCGCGCCCGCCTTTGATCATGCCCGCCTTGAGCGCCGCACCATTCAGCGCCCCCGCCGAAGTGCCCGACAAGCCTGCGATTTCGATACGCGCGTCAGCAAGCAAACAATCAAGCGCCCCCCACGTGAACGCGCCATGCGCACCGCCGCCCTGAAGGGCGAGGTTGATCTTTTTGGGGGGGCATAAAACTATCCTGTCAGGTCGGGTTAAAGGGCCGTCCAGCCGCCATCGACGCTGACCGCCGTGCCGGTAATCTGGTCTGCAAATTCAGAACACAAGAACGCCGCCGTGCCACCCATCTGCTCGACTGTGGCGAATTCCTTGGACGGCTGACGTTTTAACATGACGTTCTTGATCACGTCTTCGCGGCTCATGTCGTATTCTTTCATCGTGTCGGGAATTTGCGATTCCACCAAAGGCGTCAACACGTAGCCCGGGCAAATCGCGTTTGCCGTGATCGGGTCGGTGGCGGTTTCCAGCGCCGTGGTTTTGGTCAAACCGATGATGCCGTGCTTGGCCGCGATGTAGGCGGATTTGAACGGCGACGCGGTCAACCCGTGGGCCGAGGCGATGTTCACCACCCGCCCCCAGCCGGCCTCGCGCATCGCCGGCAATGCCGCAGCGGTCGTGTGAAACGCCGAGGACAAATTGATCGCGATGATCGCGTCCCATTTTTGCGGCGGAAAGTTTTCTAATGCCGCGACGTGTTGGATGCCCGCGTTGTTCACCAAAATATCGCAACGGCCCACGTCTGCGATCAACTGGCGACACTGATCGCCCTTGGACATGTCAGCCTGCACGTATTTCGCGTTTACGCCAAAGTCGCGCGCGATGTCGGCGGCCAGCGCGTGATCTTCGTCGGTGTCGGAGAAACTGTTCAGCACAACATCCGCACCTGCGCGCGCAAATTGCTGCGCAATGCCAAGGCCAATGCCCGAATTGGAACCGGTGATGACAGCCGTTTTGCCGCCAAGATCAATGCTGATTGCCATGATGTTTTTCCTTTGCGCTGAGTTGACCGAACTATGTCATGCTGCAGGTGCGAAAGGAATGGCAAAGCGATCACGATGCAGATACGACGACATTTGTAACCGGCTCTTGCCGAATACCGATGCGCCAAAAAAAAACGCCAGCACAAGGCTGGCGTAAAGTTATTGAGGCAGGTTTCATACAGGCAAGAAACCTATCGAGCAGTAAGTTCTGTATAAGCAATTGGTTGCCCGCGGCCAAGCTTAAAGTTTGAACTTAGATCAAAGCCCAGTTACGCAAAGGGCTAACAAAACAAGGGATCATAGGGATTGTTGCCAAAATGGGGTTAGTATTTTTCCAATCTGTGCGGGTAAAAATCCAGCATTTTGCAGCTGCAGCGATGGTGATTCTGCTGCCCAATCTGGCCCTGACAGAATCGGCGCATGGCATAGCTATGTATGGCGCACCGGCCTTGCCGCCAGATTTTGTGTCCCTGCCCTATGCCAACCCCGATGCCCCCAAAGGCGGGTCTATCGTTTTGGGCAACACCGGTGGCTTTGATTCCCTGAACCCGTTTACGGTTAAAGGAACGTCACCATGGCAGCTTTCAATCTTTACACACGAAAGCCTAATGGGCCGTTCTTTGGACGAACCATTCACGCTTTACGGTCTTTTGGCCGAATCGGTTGAGGTGCCTGACGACCGCTCTTGGGTCGAATTTACCCTGCGCGATTCGGCCAGATTTTCGGATGGATCACCGGTCACCATTCCCGATGTGATGTGGTCGTTTAAAACTTTGGGAACCACTGGCCATCCAAAATATCGCGGCCTTTGGTCCAAAATCGACGCGATGGAACAATCCGGTCCGTCCTCGATCCGCTTCACATTCAAAGAAGACAACCGCGAGCTGGCTTTGTTGGTCGGCATGCGCCCGATCCTGAAAGCCGCCCAATGGGAGGGCAAGGTTTTTGCCGACGCCCAACTGAACGACGTGCCCATCGGCACCGGACCCTATGTCGTCGACAGCTTTGAGGGCGGCCGTTTTGTGTCGCTGAAACGTAATCCCGATTATTGGGGCGCGGACCTGCCGTTGCGCAAAGGCACCCATAATTTCGACACGGTCAGATTGGATTTTTACGGCGATGCCACAGCCCTGCTTGAAGGGTTCAAAGCGGGCTACATTTCGGCGGCACGCGAATTCAATGCCGAGCGTTGGAACAAGCGTTACAATTTTCCGCGGGCTCTGAATGGCGAGGTCGTCAAAACCGAAATCCCGCATCAAAAGCCCTCGGGCATGACGGGTTTCGTGATCAACACCCGCCGCGCGCCGTTTGACGATTGGCGCGTGCGCGAGGCGCTGATCCAGGCGTTCAACTTTGAATACATCAACACGACGCTGACCGGTGGCGCGCAGCCGCGCATCAGCTCGTATTTTTCGAACTCAGTTCTGGCGATGAAACCCGGTGCCGCGACGGGCCGCACGCTGGACTTGCTGCAACCCTTCGCCGACACGATGCCGCCCGGTCTGATCGACGGCTACACCCTGCCCGAAACCAATGGTCGCGAAAGCAATCGCAAGGGTATTCGCGCCGCGTTGTCGCTGCTGGAACAAGCAGGCTGGACGCCGGTCCAAGGCGAAATGCAAAACGCTGACGGCACACCGCTGACCCTGACGATCCTTTTGGCGCAAGGCAGTTCAGAGCACAAAGCCATCGCCGATATCTATCTTGGCGCGCTGAAACGGCTCGGGATTCGTGCTACGGTCGAGACCACCGATGATGCGCAATACGTGGCGCGCACGGGCAAATTCGACTTTGATCTGACGTATTATCGCCGCGCTTTGTCCCTGTCACCGGGCAACGAACAACAGTTCTATTGGGGGTCCGAGGCCGCGGATTTGCAAGGCAGCCGCAACCTGATGGGGGCCACCAGCCCTGCCGTCGATGCCATGGTCCAAGCGATGTTGAACGCCAAAGGGCACGACGATTTTGTCGCCGCTGTGCGCGCGCTGGATCGGGCCTTGATGGCCGGTCGCTACGTGATCCCGTTCTGGCAATTCACCTCTGGTCGCATCGCCCACATGCGCGAAATGCAGTTCCCACAAACGCTGCCAATCTACGGCGACGGCCCGCGTTACATGCCCGAAGTTTGGTGGTGGCAGGATTAATGGCGCTGGCGTCACAAAACCATTACACGTCTGACTTATTGCACTGATAAATCATTACAGAAAGCGCCCCTCATGATCCGTAAACTTGCCGCCGAAGGGCTGGGCACCGCCCTTTTGCTGATCGGCGTTGTTGGCTCTGGCATCATGGGCGCGGCCCTTGCTGACGGGAATGATGCGATTGCATTGCTGGCCAACGCGATTGCAACGGGCTGTATGTTGTACGTGATCATCACGGTGCTTGGCCCGATTTCGGGCGCGCATTTCAACCCTGCGGTCACGTTCGCATTCTGGCTGCGCGGCGAGATCGCAGCGCCCCTCGCGGGTGCCTACGTCATCGTGCAAATCCTGTGCGGGATCGCTGGCATTTGGGCGACGCATCTGATGTTCGACCTGTCGATTTTGCAAACCTCAACCACCATGCACCGCACTGGCATCGCGCAATGGTCCTCTGAAATCATCGCGACCTTCGGGCTGTTGTTCGTGATTTTTGGCGGCATTCGCAGCAAACCTGACGCGGTGCCAGCGCTGGTCGCCATGTACATCACCGGGGCCTATTGGTTCACGTCATCCACCAGCTTTGCCAACCCCGCCGTCACTATCGCGCGTGGGTTCAGCGACACATTTGCAGGCATTTATCCCGGCCACATCGCAGCCTTCATCGCAGCCCAACTGATCAGCGTTTGCATCACACATTTCATCCTGAAATCACTGCTGGCTGACGACTAGCCTAGCGTCGTGACCCACAAAATCGACGCGTCTTCGTCGCTGGTAGACACCACATTGTGGCCCATCGTGGCGTCGTAGTACGCACTGTCGCCGCGCCGCATGTCGACCGGTTCGTAGAACTCTGTGTACAGACGCACAACGCCGGTCAGCACGAACAAAAACTCTTCGCCTTCATGGCGCACCCAGCCGTCAAATTCATCCATCGAGCGCGCCCGCACCCGTGCCCGATACGGCAACATTTTCTTTTGGGTCAGCGTCTCGGCCAGCAATTCATGTTCATACGTCACAGTGGCCTGCGCGTTGCCGCTGCCCATTTTTGTGACGGTCATGCGCCCTCCAACCTGCCCGCTTTCGGGCGGCGTAAACAGCTGCGGTACGGAGATTTCCAAGCCCACAGCCAGCTTTTTCAAGGCGTCATAGGTCGGCGACATCTGCCCGTTTTCGATCTTGGACAGGGTGGATCGTGCAAGCCCCGCCTGCCCTGCGGCCTGCTCCAGCGTCCAGTCGCGCGCTTTGCGCAACGCACGCACCCGCACCCCCAGATCCAAAGGTTCTGCCGTTTCGGATTGCCCGTTTTGGCGGGCGATTTGGATCAGCGATTTGGGGTCTTTGCCTGTCATGCACGATCTATAAGACGCGCGCGCGTGCCTTGCAACGTCGCGGGTGTCGCGCTAGCAAGCACGAATGTTGTCTGTCGTCCAAAGCCCCCCCATTTCCCCGCCGCCTGCGTCGTTCAACATGGCGCAATACGTTCTGGGCAAGGCGCGCACGCAACCCGACAAAATCGCGCTCAGCGTGTTGCATGATGATGCGCCGGACCACTGGACCTACGCCGATCTTGAGGCCGCCGTTTTGGGCACCGCCACCGGATTGCTGAACGCAGGCGCCCACGCTGGCGATACCGTTTTGATGCGTCTGGGCAATACCGTTGATTTCCCGCTGGCCTACCTCGGGGCGTTGGCCGCTGGCATGGTTGTGGTGCCGACATCTGCCGCGCTGACGGACCCCGAAGTTGCGCAGATCATCACCGATCTGTCGCCAAAGCTGATCTTGCACGATCCCGATGTGCCTTGCCCAAAGGCTGGCAACATCATCGTGCTGGACGCCCTACAGGCGATGCGCGCGCTGCCCGCCGCCAGCTATCACATGGGGGATCCCGATCGTTTGGGCTACGTCATCTACACCTCTGGCACCTCGGGCAAACCACGCGCGGTCGCCCACGCGCACCGCGCGATTTGGGCCCGTCAGATGATGTTTCAGGGCTGGTACGATCTGCACAGCAATGACCGTGTGCTGCACGCAGGCGCGTTCAACTGGACCTACACGCTGGGCACCGGTCTGATGGATCCCTGGACCGTTGGGGCCACCGCCCTGATCCCTGCGCCAAACACGCCCTCGGCTGATTTGCCCAGCCTTTTGGCCACTCACAATGTCACGATTTTTGCAGCTGCACCGGGGATTTACCGCCAACTCTTAAAGTCTGAAAACACGCTGAACCTACCCGATTTGCGCCACGGGCTCAGCGCGGGTGAAAAGCTGCCAATCGCCACAACGGCTGCATGGACCAACGCAACCGGCACGCAGATATTTGAGGCATACGGCATGTCCGAATGTTCTACGTTTCTGTCCTCCAGCCCCAAAACACCCGCCTCTGCAGGCGCGCTTGGCTTTGCCCAAACGGGACGCCACGTCGCGATCCTTGGGGCAAACGGGCCGGTCCCCATCGGCGATGAGGGCACAATCGCCATTCACAACTCCGACCCCGGATTGATGCTCGGCTACCTGAACGCACCGGATGAAACCGCATCCAAAATGCAAGACGACTGGTTCTTGACGGGGGATCAAGGCGTGATGCGCGACAGCGGCGAAATCAGCTATCTGGGCCGCAACGACGACATGATGAACGCAGGCGGCTACCGTGTGTCGCCCATCGAGGTCGAACAGGCCCTGACCGGATTCGCAGGCCTTACGTCCGTCGCCGCCACCCAAGTCGAAGTCAAAGCCGACACCTTTGTGATCGCCGCCTTTTACACCAGCCCCGCCCCTCTGGACGAAGCCGCCTTGCGCGCTTATGTCAGGGACAAAATCGCCGCCTACAAACAGCCGCGCCTGTACGTCCACATCGACGCGCTGCCACTGGGCGGAAACGGAAAAATCTTGCGCCGCCAGTTGCGCGCCACTTGGAAAGCCTGACGCCCATGCCTGATACGATTATCGAACGCCCCGTCAAACTGGATATCATGTCTGACCCGATCTGCCCGTGGTGCTTTATCGGCAAGGCGCATCTGGACGTGGCACTGGCCGCCAACCCCGATCACCCGTTCAACATCGAATGGCATCCCTTTCAACTGAACCCCGATATGCCGCGTGATGGCATGGGGCGGCGCGCCTACCTAGAGGGCAAATTCGGTGGCAAAGAAGGGGCCGTGCGCGCCTATGCCCCCGTTGTCGAGCACGCGGAAAAGGCTGGCCTAAAGATCGACTTTGAAGGCATGCAGCGCACGCCAAACACGCTGAATGCCCACCGTCTGATCCACTGGGCAGGCATCGAGGGGCGTCAAACTGCCGCCGTCGCCGCCTTGTTCAAAGCGTATTTCACCGAGGCGCGCGACATTGGCGACAAGGACGTGCTGGCCGATATCGCCGACGGCATCGAAATGGATGCCTCGATGGTTCTGCGCCTGCTGGCCACGGACGAAGACACCCAATCGATCAAGGACCGCGACGCACACAGCCGCGCAATGGGAATAGCATCGGTTCCAACCTTTATCGTGGGCGGGCAACACGCAGTACCAGGCGCACAACCGCCAGAACTGTGGGACAAAGTGATTGCCGAAGTCTCAGGCAAATAACCGCCAGAGCTGCAGGCAATTAGTCGCCAATTTTCATTCGCCCTCACGTCACTGTCGAATTGCTGTTTTCAACCGCAGGTAAATGCGCCATAAAATCCGTGACGCGCTTTAGCGTCGCAATTTTTGCGAGCCATTTTGAACACTACAGTCCCACAAACCATTAGCCGGTCCGAATTCATTGTCTTGATGACAATGATGTTTGCGACCACCGCATTTTCAATCGACGCCATGTTGCCCGGCATGCCCTCCATCGCCGCCGAGATTTCGCCAGACGCACCTGCGCACGCCGCATGGGTTCTGACGGCGTTTGTCATCGGGCTTGGGTTCGGAACGTTTTTTACCGGTCCTTTGTCGGACGCTTTCGGGCGCAAAAAGCTGATCTACATCGGCTGCGTCATCTACGTCGCCGGCGCGATTGCTGCGTGGATGACATCGTCGCTAGAGTGGATGTTGGCGGCGCGTGTGGTCCAAGGCATCGGCGCATCCGGCCCGCGGATTGTGTCACTGGCCGTCATTCGCGACATCTATTCAGGGCGTGAAATGGCCCGTATCGTGTCGCTGTCGATGATGATTTTCATTCTGGTGCCTGCGATTGCACCGGCCATGGGTGACTTGATTATTCATGCGGCAGGTTGGCGCGCAATCTTTGGTGCGTTCATCTTTTTTGCCGTAATTTCAACAGTTTGGTTGGGTGTCCGCCTAAATGAGCCCTTGGCGGTCCAAGACCGCCGCCCATTGCGTTTGGCGCTGATGCTAAGTGCGGTGCGCGAGATGTTGACCCACCCAACAGTGATGTTTTCGATCATCGTACAGACGATGGTGCTGTGCATGTTGTTCACCCTGCTAACCATGATCCAACCGGTCTTTGACATCTCGTACGGTCGCAGCGACAGCTTTCCCTATTGGTTCGGATTGATCGCCTTGATGTCGGGCAGCGCGAGCTTTCTGAACTCGATCATCGTGACACGGTTCGGCATGCGCGCGGTGGTCACCTGGACGTTCGGTTTGCAACTGGCATTGGGCATCATCGTGTTGTCCCTGATGTACAGCGGCAGCAAATTCGACTTTCCGTTGTTCCTGATCTGGCAGTTCGGATTGTTCTGTCAGGCGGGTTTGACCGTCGGCAATCTGAACGCCATCGCGATGGAGCCGATGGGCCATATTGCCGGCATGGCCGCCTCTGAGATCGGCTCGATTTCGACTATTATCGGGGCCGCCGCCGCCTCACCAATGAGCTTTTTTTTTGACGGCACGCCGATGCCCCTGATCGCGATTGTCTGCGTCTTGGGCACGGTGTGTCTGGTGCTGATGCAACGCATGAACCGGATCGAAAAAGCCGCTTAACCCGCCTTTGATCCGGCTTTCTTGCGCTTGCGTTCAGCAATGACCTTTTCCGCCAGATCACGCGCGATGGCAAAGGCACCTTTGATCTTGTCGTTGTCTTTCAGCCAGTCGCGACGCACGACGATTTTGTTGTCTTTGACCTTGGCCAAACCACGTTGATCGTCGATGAATTCAACCAGCCCTTGGGGCGATGCAAACTTGTTGTTGTGGAACTGGATCGTCGCCCCTTTTGGCCCGCCATCCAACTTTGAAATGCCCGCTTTTTTGCACATGCCTTTGATGCGCACGACCAACATCAGCGTGTTCACTTCGCGCGGCAAAGGCCCGAAACGGTCAATCAATTCAACGGCAAAGCCTTCTAAATCGACCTTGCTCGACAGGCTCGACAGACGACGGTACAGCCCCAAACGCACATCCAAATCAGGCACGTATTTTTCAGGAATTAACACCGGCACACCCAGGTTAATCTGCGGGGCCCACTGGTCATCCGCCTCAGACAAACCTTCCATCTGGCCGGATTTGATCTTGGCAATCGCCTCCTCCAGCATGGACTGGTACAACTCGAACCCGACGTCGCGCATTTGCCCCGATTGTTCTTCGCCCAGCAGGTTGCCCGCGCCACGAATGTCCAGATCCTGGCTCGCCAACGTGAACCCTGCCCCCAGCGTGTCGAGCGATCCCAAAACGCGCAAACGCTTTTCCGCCATGGCCGTCAATTTTGCCCGCGGCTTGGTCGTCAAATAGGCATACGCTCGCGTTTTCGAGCGCCCCACGCGCCCGCGAATTTGGTACAGCTGCGCCAAACCGAACATGTCAGCCCGGTGCACAATCATCGTGTTCGCCGTCGGAATATCTAGGCCAGATTCCACAATTGTCGTCGCCAACAGCACGTCATATTTGCCGTCATAAAACGCGTTCATACGGTCATCCAGTTCGCCCGCGGCCATTTGCCCGTGCGCCACCATGTATTTCACTTCGGGCACATGTTCGGTCAGGAAATTCTCGATATCGCGCAGATCGGTGATGCGTGGCACCACGTAAAACGACTGTCCGCCGCGATAATGTTCGCGCAAAAGCGCCTCGCGGATAGTGACCTTATCGAACTCGCTGACGTAAGTTCTGATCGCCAAACGATCGACCGGCGGCGTGCCAATGATCGACAGATCCCGCACACCTGTCAGCGACAATTGCAGCGTGCGTGGGATCGGCGTTGCCGTCAGTGTCAACACGTGAATGTCTGAGCGCATTTGTTTCAGACGCTCCTTGTGGGTCACCCCAAAGTGCTGTTCTTCGTCGATGACCAACAGGCCAAGGTTATGAAAACGAATGCTTTTTGCCAGCAGCGCGTGGGTGCCGATCACGATGTCGACTGTGCCGCGCGCCATGCCTTCGCGGGTGTCGTTGGCGTCTTTTGCCGAAACAAAGCGGCTCAACTGGCGCACTTCGATCGGAAAGCCACGGAACCGTTCGGCGAATGATTTGTAGTGCTGACGCGCCAGCAACGTCGTCGGCGCGATCAAGGCGACCTGCACACCCGACATCGCCGCCACGAACGCAGCGCGCATCGCAACTTCGGTTTTGCCAAAGCCCACGTCGCCGCACACCAACCGGTCCATCGGATTGCCAGATGTCAGATCGTCGACGACCTCGCCAATGGCGCGCAATTGGTCGTCAGTTTCGGTATAAGGAAAGCGCGCGGAAAACGCATCCCACGCCCCCTCTGGCGGCTCCAAAACCGGTGCTTTCCTCAGCGCACGTTCCGCCGCGATGCGGATCAGCTTGTCCGCCATCTCGCGAATGCGTTCTTTCAGCTTGGCCTTTTTCGACTGCCACGCACCGCCGCCCAGACGGTCTAACAAGCCCTCGTCATGGCCATAGCGCGACAGCAATTCGATGTTCTCGACCGGCATGTACAGCTTGGATTGCTCGGCATATTCCAACAGCAAACATTCATGCGCAGCACCGGCGGCACTGACCACCTCCATGCCCATGTAGCGCCCGATGCCGTGGTCCACGTGCACGATCAAATCACCGGGCGACAGCGATTGTGTTTCGGTCAGGAAATTTTCGGCGCGCCGCTTGCGTTTGGGGCCGCGGATCAGGCGATCACCCAACACGTCCTGTTCCGAAATCACCACCATGTCGGGCGATTCAAAGCCGTGTTCCAGCGCCCAAACCGCCAGATGCAGCCCACGTTTTGCAACCCGTGTGCCGTTCATAACCGGCACGGCCTCGACAAAACCTTCGTCCTCGATCAGCCCTGTTAGACGTTCGCGCGCGCCTTCGGAATAGCTGGCGATCACAACCGGTTTGGTCTTCATTTTCGCTTTAACGTGATCCGCTAAAGCACCGAAAAGGCTTATGCTTTCTTGTTGGCGTTCTGGGGAAAAGTTCCGCCCGATCCGACCGGACGCATCCGTCACCCCGACGCCAGTTGCCTGTGGCAATGCGCTGAATTGCACGACACGGCGATCCACCAGCGCGCTTTCCCAGGCGAGATCATTCAGGTACAACCCTTCCGGTTTCGCAGGCTTGTAAACGCTGTCCAGTTTGGACCGGTTTTCCATCGCCAAACGACGGGTTTCGTACTGATCCTCGATGCCGTCCCAACGGGCCAAACGCGCGCCCGTCAGCTGGTCATCCAGTGTGATCGAGGCCGCTGGCAGGTAGTCAAACAGCGTCTCCAGCTCTTCGTGGAAAAATGCCATCCAGTGCTCTGCACCTTGATGTTTGCGCCCCGCACTGATCGCCTCGTACAGCGGATCGTCGGTGCCGGCTGCGCCAAATTCCAGGCGGTAGCTTTGGCGAAAACGGGTGATCGCGGCCTCGTCCAAAATCACCTCGGACACCGGTGCCAGTTCGACCAAATCCAGTTTTTCGGTGGTGCGCTGGGTTGCCGGATCAAAGCGGCGCGCACCGTCCAGCGTATCGCCGAACAGATCGAGCCGTACAGGCCCCAGATCGCCCGGCGGATAGATGTCGATGATGCCGCCGCGCACCGCGTAATCGCCAGGTTCCATCACCGTCGGGCTTTGCACAAACCCCATGCGCACCAGAAAATGGCGCAGCACTTTTTCGTCGATCCGGTCGCCCACACGGGCCGCAAACGCCGCCTCGCGCAGAACGTGGCGCGCCGGCACCCGCTGGGACGCGGCATTCAGTGTGGTGAGCAGCACAAACCGCTCAGGCATGCCGTGCACCAACGCGGCCAGCGTCGCCATGCGTTGCGCACAAATGTCAGCGTTCGGCGACACACGATCATAGGGCAAACAATCCCATCCCGGAAACACGATGACCGGCAAATCGGGGGCGAAAAACCGCAACGCCTCGACCATCGCAGCCATGCGTTTGTCGTCGCGCGCCACGTGGCAGACCGGCACGCCACCCTTGTCCAGCTCGGACAGGATCAGTTGGGCGTCAAAGCCCTCGGGCGCGCCTGAGACGGTGATATGTTTTTGGCTGCTCATCAGATCGCTTTAATTGGGGCGGGACATCGTCGTTTCAACAAAATTGGGTGCGGCGTTACTGCAAAAAGATCAAATCACGCAGATTATAGGCCATACCCCAAAGGGCTGTGACAAATATCGCAATCATTCCAATAATTTGCACGTAAATGCGGTGGCGCGTCATCAAGGATCGCAGCGCATCGCCCACGGCTTGTTCCTGTTCGATCAGGCGCGCAGTCGACACGTTCAAAACGCCAACGATGCTCATGGGGAAGGCCAGCAAAAACACCGCTTGAGCGATTTCGACACGGTAGATGAACCCCAAAATCGCCAGGCCTGTGATAAAGAAGCAGGCAAAGCCCAGCAACCACAACCCCGACACATTTGTGATGTATAACAACCGGTTGCAGTTAATTCTTACCATGTCCTCAAGGTCAATTTGCGCCTGACCGCCGTGCCTGCGCGCGCGCTGCACCATGTCGTTTGGCACCCCCAACACCCAGTGGCTGGCCGAGGACCACAACACCGCCAGCCCGATCCAGTACCAAAGATTGGAAAACGACCGCATGTCGATGATTTCAAAGAGTGTTTGGGAAAGATCCAACTGTCGCGCCTTTGTGCTTTCGCCCGCATGAGAGTTACGTCTTATCGGGACTTTGTGCTAATTCCTACCCTTGCGAGGCGCAAAAATCCATGGCATCCATTTTGATGTAAACCAAAGTGGACAGATCATGCGCCCAACCCAAGCTTCATACCCCGCCACACGCCTGCGCCGCACCCGTCAATCGCCTGCTATTCGTGCGTTGACCCGGCAAAATACGCTAAGCGTGGATGATTTCATTTGGCCAGTGTTTGTGCGCTCTGGGACCGGTATCCAAGAACCCATCGCGTCCATGCCGGGCGTTTTCCGTCGATCCGTCGACAAGGTTGTCGAGGCGGCGCGCGAAGCTGCGGATCTGGGCGTTCCGGCGATCTGCATTTTCCCCTACACAGGGTTAGAAGAACGCACCGAAGACTGCGCCGGTGCGTGGGATCCCGACAACCACGCCAACCGCGCGATCCGTGCCATCAAAGCCGCAGTGCCCGAAATCGCGATCATGACCGACGTCGCACTGGACACCTACAACATCAACGGCCACGACGGCTTTGTTGAAAACGGCGAGATCGTCAATGACCGCACCGTCGAGGCGTTGGTCAAGATGACATTGGCCCAAGCCGAGGCCGGTGCCGACATCATCGGGCCCTCTGACATGATGGACGGGCGCATTGGCGCGATGCGCACAGCGCTGGAAACCGCAGGGCATCAGAACGTGATGATCCTCAGCTATTCCGCTAAATACGCCTCGGCGTTTTACGGCCCCTTTCGCGACGCTGTTGGCGCATCAGGGGCGCTGACCGGCGACAAGAAAACCTACCAGATGGACCCCGGCAATTCGGACGAAGCCTTGCGCCTGATCGAACGTGATCTGGCCGAAGGCGCGGACATGGTCATGGTCAAACCCGGCCTGCCGTATCTCGACATTTGCCGCCGCGTCAAAGACACCTTTGGCGCGCCCACCTATGCCTATCAGGTGTCGGGCGAATACAGCATGATCCAAGCCGCCGCCCAGCACGGATGGATCGACGGCGACAAAGTCATGATGGAAAGCCTGATGGCCTGTAAACGCGCCGGATGTGACGGAATCCTCACCTATTTCGCCCCCGCAGCTGCGCGAATTCTGAACGGCATGTCCTAGCCAGCGAAATACCGCCTTACCCCGTCAATACACGTGACATAGCACGCGCAATCGGCGTATAATTGCCCACAAGATCGGATAACCGACAACAGCAGTGACAATATATAGGCGGCTTTTTATGACAGATACGACTTTCTCACGTCGAGCGTTTGGCTTGGGCGTGATTTCATCTACGGTGGCGCTGGCCGCTTGTGGCAATGGTGTTGGCGGGCGTGGGCCCGGCCTGATTGATGCGCGCGTCAGTGCGACATTGGCGGAAATGTACCGCAGCTATCCCAACACGCGCGACCTTGCCAACAAGGCAAACGGCATGCTGGTTATGCCCCTTGTGACCGAAGCCGGTCTGGGCATCGGCGGTGCATACGGGCGCGGCGCACTGTTGGTTGGCAACACAACGGTCGATTATTATTCGGTGACCAAAGCCTCCGGCGGCTTTCAAATCGGCGCACAACAATACGCCCACGTGCTGTTCTTTATGACAGACCAAGCGTTGACAGATTTCCGCCGCTCACCCGGTTGGGCCGCTGGGGCCGATCTGGAATACGTGATTTCAGACAAAGGCGACAGCTTGAACGCCGACACCACAACCGTGCTGTCCCCGGTTCTTGCCGCCGTATTCGGCCGCGCCGGACTGCGGATCGGAGCCACGCTTGAGGGCACCAAATATTCGCGGATCATTCCATAAATCCGGTTCACTTAAAATGATCATCGGGCGCGCTCCACCCATCCGCGCCCGATGCTATTTTCGATCAACGCTGATGACCGCTTTGTGGGGTGGTTTCAACGGGTCGACGCAACACATGCGTTAAAACGTTCTGCTGGCGTTTCGTATCCCAGCGTTTTTCGTGGTCGCTCATTAAGCTGTCTTGCGACAGCGCTCAGCTTTGCCTGA
>JAQXDI010000065.1 GCA_029251465.1 Ascidiaceihabitans sp. | reverse complement strand
TTGCCTCTGAAATGGTGGAAGGATCGAACGAACCCCTGCCTGATCCACACGAGGCTGGCCCAGTGGCGGCGCAATATTTCAACAATCGCAAGCTGTCGATCTTTGGCGGCTCGAACGAGATCCAGCGCGGCATTATCGCCAAAGTCGAGATGGGAGGGTAACGCAAATGAACTTTGAACTGACCGAAGAGCGGCAAATGCTGCAAGACACGTTGCGCCGCTTTTTGCGGGATCGCTACACCACCGAAGCGCGCAACAAAATCCTGGATTCTGACGCCGGCATGTCGGCTGAAATCTGGACCGAACTGGCGGATCTTGGCGTGATCGGCGCGCTGTTCACCGAAGATCAGGGCGGCTTTGGCGGTGCAGGTTTCGACATCTCTGTGGTGTTCGAAGAACTGGGGCGCGCGGGCGTGGTTGAACCGTTTTTGGACGGCGCGCTGTTGTGCGGGCGCATCTTGGCCGAGGGGGGTGACACCGACCGTGTCGAGGCGATCATCGGCGGCACTTTGCAGATGGCGCTGGCGCATGGCGAACCAACCAGCCGCTATGATCTGAACCGCGTGCAAACGAGCGCCAAAGACGGCGTGATCAACGGGCGCAAAGCGGTGGTGATGAACGCCGAGGCTGCCGATGTGATCATCGTATCAGCGCGCACGTCAGGTGCCGTGGATGACATCAACGGGATCAGCCTGTTCGCTGTCGATAAAGGGGCCAAGGGTCTGACGGTCCAAGGCTATCCATTGCTTGCAGGTGGCCGCGCAGCCGAGGTCACGCTGGATGATGTCCAAGGCACGTTGACCGGTGAGGAAGGCAAAGGGTACGCTTTGCTCGAAACTGCAAACGCCGCCGCGACGGTTGCCCAATGCGCCGAAACGCTGGGCGCGATGAACACGGCGACGAACCTGACCAAAGAGTATCTCGTGACCCGCAAACAGTTCGGGCGTCCGATCGCGACATTCCAAGCGCTGGCGCACCGGATGGCGGACATGTTGATCGAGTTGGAACAAGCGCGATCCGCCGTGATCCGTGCGGCTGGCTATCTCGAGGATGACGCGAAAATCCGCGATATGAACATCCACGCGACTAAAAACCTGATGGGCCGTGCCGGGCGTTTGATTTCTGAGGAATCGATCCAGATGCACGGTGGCATCGCGATGACGCAAGAATATGAACTTGCCCACATCGCCAAGCGGATCACCATGGCCGACCACCGCTTTGGCGACACCGATTACCATCTGGAACGGTTCATCGAACTGGGAGCCGCATGAGCGAAGCCGGCCTGATCCGCGACGAAACCGGCACGCAAACGCTGATCGGTTACGTCGTGGATGTGTCTGCGGGTGATGGGCAGGGGCGCTGCTGGCTCGATATCGGGCCACAGCACACCAACCGGCACAAGGCGCTGCACGGCGGGATCATCACGTGCTTGCTGGATAATGCTTCGGGAACAACGGGTTCACTGACGGTCGATGACACGGGCACTGCCCCGTTTTTGACGATTTCGATGAACACGCACTACCTTGCACCTGCCTTTAAAGGGCGGGTCACAGCAACCGGCCGCGTGTCGGGTGGAGGGCGCAGTTTGCTGTTCATTGACGCCGAATTGGTTGACGAAGAAGGGCGCGTTATCGCGACATCGTCGGGTGTGTTCAAACGCGTCCCACAGGAAAAATTAGCATGACGGCTTATGTCGAAAAATTAGGCGATCGCTTGATCGTCTGGAACGGAAACGCTGACAAACGTGGCGCGATTACGCCGCTATTTTACACGTCGATCGCCGCGGCCACAAAAGCAGCCCAGGACCCCAAGATCCGGTCTGTTATCATCTCGTCCCAAGGCGATTTCTTTTGCGCTGGTGGTGATCTGAATGCCCTGCGCGAGCGCCGCAATTTGTCCGAAATCGAACGCCAAGGCAAAATCGAAATCCTGCACGATGTGATCCGTGGAATCAGGGCCTGTCCCGTCCCTGTGATCGCCGCGGTCAAAGGTGGGGCGGCGGGGGCAGGGGCATCTATCGCGCTGGCCTGTGATTTCATTGTGGCTGAGGCCGGGTGCAAATTCACTGCCGCTTACGTCAAGGCAGGCTTGGTGCCCGATGGCGGTTTGACCGCGTCTTTGGCCCGCATGATCCCGCGCCCTTTGGCGATGGAAATGTGCGTGCTGGCCCGTCCGGTCACCGCTGAACGGATGGAAGCGCTGGGCGCTGTGAACCTCGCAACCTCGCGCGATCAGGTGATGCCAGAGGCACATGCCTTGGCTGACGCGATTGCGACCGGGCCGCGCATTGCCCAAGGGCGCATTCGGGCGATGGTGGCGCAAGCCTATGACCAGTCCGAGGCCGCGCAATTGGACGTCGAACGTGACGGCATGGCGCAAGCCGCAGGCGGGGACGAGGCTGGCGAAGGCATCGCCGCCTTCCTTGAAAAACGCAAACCGGAGTTTGGGACATGAGTGACACTACAGGCGCAGGCGTGCACGCATATCTGGCCAATCAAGTTGCGACACGCGCGCAGGCTTTGGCGCTTTCGGACAGCACGGGCATCAGCCTGACCTACGGCGATTTGGATGCGGCGAGCGATGATCTGGTCGCCGTCATGCAAGACGCAGGCGTGCAAAAAGCCGACCGCGTTCTGCTGTTGTCTGAAAACAGCGCGGCGGCAGTGGCGACACTATTTGCCTGTTGGAAGATGGGCGTGCGTGTGATCCCTGTGAATGCCCGCCAGACCGAGGCCGAAGTCACGCGTATTCTGAACCACGCCAAACCGGCGGCGGTGTTTGCCACGCACGAAGTATCCTCGGACGCTGCCAAACATGGCGACCGGATGGACGCCCGCGAAATCACCGGCATCTACGGAAAACTGATGATGGCGACCCCGATGGGCAGCGCGCCAGACGACGAAGGCGATGTGGCGGTTTTGCTGTACACAACCGGCACCACCGGCGATCCCAAGGGGGTGATGTTGACCCACGACAATGTGCGGTTCGGCGGCATGACTTCGGCCAATCTGCGCGGCATGACCCACGATGACGTGGTGTACGGCGTGCTGCCAACGACGCATGTGTTCGGGTTATGCTCGGTTGTTGTGGCGGCGATTTACGCGGGCGCACCTATACGCCTCGCCCCGCGTTTTGAAGTGGCCAAGACCTATGCGGCGCTACGAGACGGCGTGACGTTGTTTTCGGCCGTGCCGCAAATGCACGCATTGATCATGCAGTATTCCAAGGAACAGGGGCTGACGTCGCTGGGGTCAGACAGCTTGCGGTATGTGTCATCAGGTGCAGCGCCGCTTGATCCGACATGGAAACGCGAGGCCGAAGCGTTCTACAACGTCGCGATCCAGAATGGCTATGGCATGACAGAAACCACCGCAGGAACGTCAGCGACCAGCAACGAGATCGGCAATCCGGACACGTCGGTTGGCCCCGCCTTGCCGGGGATCGAAATCGCGCTGGATCAGGATGTGCCGGGCGGCGGCGGCGGTGTCGGCGAAGTCATGACGCGTGGTCCACACATTATGAAGGGCTACTACCGCAACGCGCAGGAAACCGCGAAGGTGCTGAGTGCAGAAGGCTGGCTGCACACCGGCGATCTGGGGCGCATTGATCAACACAATTTGCTGCACATCGTTGGTCGCTCAAAGGAGCTGATCATTCATGGCGGGTTCAACGTTTATCCGCCCGAAGTTGAGGCGGCGCTGAATGATCATCCGAAGGTCGTGCAAGCAGCCGTGGTCGGGCGTCGCAAGGACGGTGACGAAGAGGTGCTGGCGTTTGTTCAGGTGGCTGGCGTGACTGACGTCACGGTTGACGAATTGCGTAGCTTTGTTGCGGAGCGGCTGACCGGCTACAAACGGCCCAAACAGATCATCTTGGCGACAAGTCTTCCTGCGGCACCCACAGGCAAAATCCTGAAGCACAAGTTGATCGATACATTTGCCGATCAATTGACCTGAGGCGTGGTGCGCGACACGCGCACCTTACCGGAATTAGGTTTCGACGGAGACGGCGGCTGTGCGGATGTTGCGAATGTTGTCGCCGTATGGGCCGGGGTTGCTGACTGAACCGCCACGGAACACGGCCGATCCTGCGACCAAAACATCGGCACCAGCGTTTGCGACCAACGGGGCCGTCGTTGGATCAACGCCGCCGTCAATTTCGATGTGGATCGGGCGATCGCCGATCATGGCGCGCAATTGGCGGACTTTGTCGACTTGGCTGTGGATGAATTTTTGCCCACCAAAGCCAGGGTTCACTGTCATGACGCAGACCAGATCGACCATGTCCAAAAGATACTCGATAGAAGAAGCTGGTGTTGCCGGGTTCAGAGCGATGCCCGCTTTGGCACCGTTGGCGCGGATCGCTTGCATGGTGCGGTGAATGTGCGGTGTAGCCTCAACGTGGGCGGTGATGACGTCGGCACCGGCCTGCGCGAACGCTTCGATGTAGGGGTCAACGGGGGCGATCATCAGATGCACGTCCATCACGCCTTTGATGTGGGGGCGGATCGCGGCGCAGGTGGCGGGACCGAACGTGATGTTTGGCACGAAATGCCCGTCCATGACATCGACGTGAACCCAGTCAGCGCCTTGGGCTTCGATGGCTTCGCATTCGGCACCAAAGTTGGCGAAGTCAGCGGATAGGATGGACGGTGCGATTTTGATGGAACGGTCGAAGGTCATGGCAGTGCCCCTATTTGATTTGGTCGCGCTATATCGTTTGCGCGGTCATGTAGCAAATGTTGGTTGCCTCCGGCGGGAGTATTTTTGATCAGAACAAACCTCAGGTTTGGTAGTAGTCGCGGTACCAGTCGACGAAAGCCTGGATGCCGGTTTCGATTGGCGTGACGGGGGCAGTGCCAGTGAGGGTTTTGAGCAGGGTTGCGTCGGCCCACGTGGCGGGCACGTCGCCGGGTTGCATGTCTTTGTAGATTTTTTGGGCGTCTTGGCCGATGGCTGTTTCGATAGCCTGGATGAAATCCATCAGTTGCACGGGCGACCCTGTGCCGATGTTCACCACGCGGTGGGGGGCGACCGGGGACAGGCTGTCGCCGTCAATTGGGTCAGATCCGGGCATCGGCGGGACGGCGTCGATCAGGGCCGTGATCCCGCGCACAAGGTCATCGATGTAGGTAAAATCACGCTGCATTTTGCCGTGGTTGTAGATCTCGATTGGGTCACCGTTCAGAATCGCGCGCGTGAATTTGAAATGCGCCATATCTGGGCGCCCCCACGGGCCATAAACGGTGAAGAACCGGAACATTGTGATCGGCACGTGATACAGATGAGCGTAGGAATGGGCCATCGCCTCGGTCGCTTTTTTGGTGGCAGCGTAGAATGACATTTGCGCCTCGACCTTGTCGGCCTCGGTGTAGGGCATTTGCGTGTTGGCACCATACACGCTGGAGGTCGAGGCAAGCAGCATGTGCGCAGGTGGAAAAGCGCGGGCGGCCTCTAACAGTTCGAAGGTCCCGACCAGATTGGCCTCGACGTAGGACCGTGGGGCATCGATGGAATAGCGCACGCCGGCTTGGGCGGCCAAGTGGATCACCGCATCGAATTGATGTTCCTCAAACAGATCATGCAGAACGTTCGGTGTTTCCAGCTTTTGCGTGACGGCCGTGAACCCAGCGGATTGCAGCAACATTGCGTGGCGCCGTTCCTTGAGGTTCACGTCGTAATAGTCGCTCAGGGAATCTAGTCCGACGACCCGCCAGCCTTGATCCAATAATGCCTTTGCGGTGAAGTAGCCGATGAAACCAGCCGAGCCGGTGACCAAAGCGGTGCGTGTCATGGATGTGCCCTTGTGCCTGCTGTGCGCAGAGTGGCGCAGGGGGGCGCAAAACGCCAGAGGGATTGCGGCGAATTCAGTTTAGGTGCTTTTTAATTTGACAATCGAATTAAAAGAAATGCACAGTGCAAATGCTTTGGGAGACGCATGATGGAGGATCGCCATGTTCATTGGTCTCGATTTAGGGACGTCCGGTTTGCGCGCGCTGTTGGTGGATGCGCAGGGCACGGCTGTCGCGTCGGCGGACGCTGGATACGGTGTGGCGCATCTACATCAGGGGTGGTCTGAACAAGACCCTGCGGATTGGGTGCACGCCTGCCAAAAGGTGATCGCGACGCTGGTTGAAACCCACCCGAAAGAGATGCAAAATCTAGCTGGTATTGGCCTGTCCGGACACATGCACGGGGCGACGTTGCTGGATAAAACCGGCGCGGTTTTGCGCCCCTGTATTCTGTGGAATGACACGCGCAGTCACGTGCAAGCAGCCGAACTAGACAGCGACCCGCAGTTTCGCGCCTTGACTGGAAATATCGTGTTCCCGGGCTTTACTGCGCCGAAATTGGCATGGGTCGCACAGCATGAACCCGACGTTTTTGCGCAAGTCGCAAAAGTGCTTTTGCCCAAAGATTACATGACCTTCTGGCTGACAGGCAGTTACAGTGGCGACATGTCTGATTGCGCGGGCACCGCGTGGTTTGACGTGGGCGCGCGCGATTGGTCCGATGACCTGCTGGCCGCAACAAACCTGACCC
Organism: Ascidiaceihabitans sp.; assembly: GCA_029251465.1. GTDB lineage: Bacteria > Pseudomonadota > Alphaproteobacteria > Rhodobacterales > Rhodobacteraceae > Ascidiaceihabitans. The sequence goes on along the minus strand of JAQXDI010000065.1, from coordinate 79,152 downwards.
GAGATCACATGCCGACCTTGTTTGAAGGCAGCCAAGTGGTGGGCAAGATACGCCCCGATTTGGCCACTGCGCTTGGCCTGCCAAACGACGTACAAATCGTTGCGGGCGGCGGTGACAATGCCGTGGCGGCCTGTGGCGTTGGCGGGATGAAAGAAGGCGACGGTTTTGTGTCGCTCGGCACCTCTGGTGTGTTGCTGGCAGCACGCGACGGGTTCGCACCGATGGCCGACAGTGCTGTGCACACGTTCTGCCACGCGGTGCCGCAAAAATGGTACCAGATGGGCGTGGTTTTGGCCGCAACGGACAGCCTCAATTGGCTGGCGGGCATCACCGGGGCCACACCAGCGGAGCTCACGGCAGAGCTGGGCGAAACGCTTGGCCCACCCACGGCCTTGCGGTTTTACCCCTACCTGTCAGGTGAGCGCACACCGCACAACGACAGCGCCGTGCGCGGCGGTTTCATCAACATCGACATCGCCACAACCCGCGCCGACATGACCCATGCGGTGATGACCGGCGTCAGCTTTGCCCTGCGCGACAGCCTAGAGGCACTGCGCAAGACCGGCGCAAATCTGCAATCGGTTCTGGCCATTGGGGGCGGTGCCGCATCACCGCTTTGGGTCGAGATGCTGGCGACGGTTTTGAACCTGCCGCTGGACTTGCCAGAGCAAGGCGAATTTGGTGCGGCACTGGGCGCTGCCCGTCTCGCGATTTGCGGCGTTACTGGCCAGCCAGTGGCACAAGTGATGACCAAGCCAAAGGTCTCAAAAACCATCCATCCTCGCGCCGATCTGGTGGCTGCGTATGACGCAAGCTATGCCCAGTTCGCCGCTTCATTCCCGACTTTGAAAGCACTGCAATGAGCCCCGCTATGATCACCAAATTCTTCGACGACATCGCACCGATCACCTACAAAGGGGCCGACAGCACGGACCCGATGGCATTCCGCCACTACAACCCGGACGAAATCGTCATGGGCAAACGGATGGAAGACCACCTGCGCTTTGCCGTCGCCTATTGGCACAGCTTTGCATGGGAGGGCGGCGACCCGTTTGGCGCCCCCACATTCGAGCGCCCGTGGCATCCACAAGACGACGTGGGCCGCGCCAAAACCAAGGCCGATGTGGCGTTCGACATGTTCGACATCCTTGGGCAGCCGTATTTCTGCTGGCACGACGCTGACATCCGCCCCGAGGGGCCAGATTTTGCAACATCCGTGCGCAATTTCGAAGAGGTCATCGACTACATCGGGGTCAAGATGGACACTCGCAAAATCGGCTTGCTTTGGGGCACGGCCAACATGTTCAGCCACCGCCGGTGGATGGGTGGGGCGGCCACCAACCCCGACCCGGACGTGTTCGCCTACGCCGCCGCGACGGTCAAAATCTGCATGGATGCGACCCACAAACTGGGCGGTCAGAACTATGTTTTGTGGGGCGGGCGCGAAGGCTATGAAACTCTGCTGAACACCGACATGGGCGCAGAGCTGGACCACATGGGCCGCTTTTTGAACATGGTTGTCGACTACAAACACAAGATCGGGTTTCAGGGCCAAATTCTGGTCGAACCCAAGCCGCAAGAGCCCTCCAAACATCAATACGACTATGACGCCGCGACCTGCATCGGGTTTCTGCGCAAATACGGTTTGGAAAACGAGGTAAAGCTGAACCTCGAACAAGGCCATGCGATTTTGGCAGGTCATTCGTTTGAACATGAGATCGCCGTTGCCACATCCGAGGGCATGTTGGGATCCATCGACATGAACCGCAATGACTATCAATCCGGCTGGGACACTGACCAGTTTCCCAACAACGTGCCAGAGGTCGCGTTGGCCTACTATCACATCCTGAAATCTGGTGGCTTGGGGTTGGGGGGCACCAATTTTGACGCCAAATTGCGCCGTCAATCCATCGACCCAACTGACCTGATCGCAGCCCATGTTGGGGGCATGGATGTGTGTGCGCGCGGATTAAAAGCCGCCGCCGCAATGATCGAAGACGGTGGACTGGACGCTGCCCTAAACGAACGCTACGCCGGTTGGGACACACCGGCCGCCCGCGCGATGTTGGCAGGAAACCTCGACAGCACTTACACAGATGTTATGTCTGGTAAAATTGCGCCCAACCCGCGTTCTGGCCGTCAGGAGATTCTCGAGAATTATGTCAACCGGTTTGTCTAAATCACTGCTCGCAAGTGCGGCCCTGTTCATCGCAGGGCCCGCGCTGGGCGACGGTATTCCGACCTTTGATGTGACCTTTCCCGATATCAACGCGCCGCAGATCGAACTGGGGCAATTGTTGTTTTACGACCCGATCTTGTCGGGCAACAAATCGGTGTCTTGTGCGACGTGCCACCACCCGAAATTCAACACGACGGACGGCGTGTCGTTGGGCGTCGGCGATGGTGGTATCGGTCTGGGGCCGGATCGCAAAATCGATACAAACAACGCGCCCGAGCACCGCATTCCGCGCAACGCACCGGCGTTGTTCAACTTGGGCGCGTCCGAATTCACCAGCTTTTTCCACGACGGTCGGCTTGAGATTGACGCGACCCGCGCGTCGGGTATCCGCACGCCTTTGGGGTCAGAAATGGAGGCAGGGTTCGCCAATTTGCTGTCTGCCCAAACGATGTTTCCCGTACTGTCCGCCGCAGAAATGGCGGGGCATTATTCGGAAAATGACGTAGCGCGCGCCGTGCGCATGGGCGTTTTGACAGGACTGGGTGGGGCGTGGGATATCCTTGCCAAACGGGTCGAAAACATCCCCGAATACCGTGCCAAATTTACGCCTTTGATCGGGGCTGAAACGCCGGTTCATTTCACTGATATTTCAGATGCAATCGCCGCCTTTGTTGATTTCGAATGGCGCGCTGTGAACAGCCCGTTTGATCAATTTTTGCGAAACGGCACCGCGCTGAGCGCCCAAGCGAGCGCTGGCATGGCACTGTTTTATGGCGCTGCCGGATGCGGGGATTGTCACGCAGGTCTGTTCCAAACCGACCACGATTTTCACGCGATTGCCATGCCTCAAATCGGGCCGGGTAAGGCCGCTGGGTTTGAAAATCATCAACGCGATGTCGGGCGCATGGGGGTCACTGGTAATCTCACGGATGCCTATGCCTTTCGCACGCCGTCGATGCGCAATGTTGCACACACGGGTCCCTACGGGCATGCGGGCGCGTACAGCGATCTTGAGGATGCGATCCGCCACCACCTTGATCCGGTTGCCGCCTTGAAAAACTATGATCCGACATTTGCGACCTTGCCCGCAGGCTTTGGTTCTGATGATTTCGGAGTGCTCGGGAATGCCGATGATCAGGATGCAATCGCGGCTGCAAACAGCCTTGCGCCCTCGTCCTTGAACGCTGATGAAATGCAGGAAATTATCGCATTCCTGAATGCGTTGACGGACAAAGCCAGCCTGAAAGGCGCGCTTGGAATTCCAGCCAGCGTCCCAAGCGGCCTGCCCATCGATCAATAGGGTGACACGTCGACGTCGTCGCCCGTGCGCGTGATCCGCAGCCGTTGATTTGCGCGCGCCTCGATCCAATCGCTGAGGGTGCCATCAGGCCAGATCACGCGGAACGTAGCGTCGGTGGTGTTGTCCAATCCGAAATGCTGCGGGCCAGCGACCCCGCCTGCGTGACCGCCGCCCACCGTCAGTTCACGCGTTTGCAAACCCAGATCGTCCAGCAGTTCGACCCACGCCCCGGTGGCGCGGGTGTTGGGGCCGGATTGCCGCACATCGATCGACAGCCAGTTGCCGGTCTCAGCGCTGACATTTCGGTAAATTTCAAGTGGCGCAACACGATTGACGACCGCCAAATCCAGCAAGCCATCGTTGTTGAAATCCGCAAGGGCCGCGCCCCGCGCCCGGTGAAAGCTCGCGATCCCTGCGGTTTGGCCATGTTCCTCGAACTGGCCGTTTTCGGTTTGGATCAGGAGGTTGTTGGGGTCATCCATCGCGCTGCCGGGCATCTGTTGCACGTTGCCCTTTGAGATGAAAACATCGTCAAAGCCGTCGTTTTGCACGTCGCCCAACGCGATGTGCCACCCTGTCGATGGTCGTCCGTCGCCGCCTGTGTAGGGACGGTGCGCGGCGGCCCCGCGATCAAACGGCACGTCCTTGAATTCAGCGCCAAGGCCCGACCATTCCTGCAATCGCTGATCCGCCATCGAGGACAGAAACACATCTGCCAACCCGTTGCGATCCACGTCGCGTGCGGCGATGCCCATGCCCCAGAGTTCGTGATTGATCCAACCATCAGCCTCGGAAAACAGGCGAGGCGAGGGGGCCATTTTCCACATTTGCTCAGCGCCGCCCCGCACGTAATAGTGGCGGTCGTTGCTGATGCGCAGATCGGCGTCGCCGCCCCGTGACCAGTCGGAAAACAGCATCGAAAGTGGGCAAAAACCGGGGGCGAGGGTGGTTGCAACGTAGTTTGATCCGGCAGGGCGGACCAACGTGTTGGTGTCGCATGCCTCGAACGGGCCGTCGGGGTCTGCGCGATCAACGTAATGCCCGAATGCCATGGTTGGATATGCGTTGTCGGCTTCCCAAGTTGCGGAAAACGCGGTGCTCCATTGATCGCCAAATGTGACGCCGCTGAGGGCCATGGGCGCAAAGCCGCAAACGCCGTCGCCTTGCAAAACAACGTCTGGCCCCACGCGCATCACGACCAAATCCAAAGCGCCGTCGCTGTCGATGTCCAAAGGATAGGCACCTGTTGTTCCGGCGATTTTCAGGGCATCTACGTCGCTGGCTTCGAACGAAATTTTCCCCAAATCCGTGCTGGTGTTGCGCAGCAATGACGGCATCGATGCGCCCCCCGCAGCCAGCAAATCTAGACGGCCGTCATCGTCGCAATCAAACACAGCGAGGCCACCGCCGACAAAATGTTCCCAACCGCCGGTGTACTGGTGTTCGGGGACGCTTAAGGGGCGAAACATCGGCTCTGCCTGCGCCTGCGCGGCGATCAGGGCGCAAAGGGCAAATATTCTAAACCGCATCATGGTTCGGGTCCTTTGCGGCCATTTCGTGAACAAAATCCAAGGCGTAGGCCGCAGCGCCGCGCGCCCACATCAGGTTGCCCCATTTGTGGATCACAACATCTGGTGGAGCCTTGTCGATCTGCACAATCGACGTGCGCATCGCTTCGATCACTTCTTGGGCGAACAGGTGGTCAAATTGCATTTGCTCGCCTGACAGAATGATCAATTCGGGGTCAAAGATGTTCACCAGATTGGCCAGACCCAGCGCAAACATGCGACCTGCACGTTGCACGATTTTTTTGGCCATGGGGGTGCCGTTCTTGGCCGCCGCAAGCAGCACTTCGATCCGGTGTTCCGCAGGGACGTCGGCGTCGATCAGGCCAACGCTGGCCGCCTCGCGAACCAGCGCGTAATCGGCGACATAAGCCTCTAAGCAGCCACGTTGACCACAGCGGCACATGGCCCCTTCGAGTTGCACTTTGGTGTGGCCAAATTCAGCGCCGCATCCACGTGTGCCGCGATAAATCTGGTTGTTCAGAACGATCCCCATGCCCACGCCGCTTTCGATCGTGACGACGATGAAATCGGAATGTTCGCGGCCCAACCCAAAGGTCTTTTCTGCCATCGCCACGAGGTTCGCGTCGTTGTCGAGATAGGCGGGCACACCCAATGTTTCGCTGAGGATGTCGCGGAAATTGATGTTGCTGTCTTGCAAAGACGGTGACCAATAGACCGTGCCGTTTTGCGCATCCACGACGCCGGCAAGGCCCACGCCGATGCCAGACAGATCAGCCAGCGATTTGCCGATCAAGACCACCAGTGATGTTGTCGCTTCCTTGATCCGCTCCGCCAGAACCGCGCTTGGTTTGGCACCCTTGTCCATCGGCACCTCTAGTTCGGCCAGCTGCGTGCCCTCAAAATCCAGCAGCATCAGCGAGATCGAGGTATCGGACACTTTGATGCCCGCAACCATGTGAGCAGAGCCGTCGATTTTCAGATCAACACGCGGGCGCCCGCGGCGCATATCGGCATCTGCCTCGCGCGGAATTTCCTGAATAAGACCGTCGCGCAGCAGGTCTGCGGTGATCGTTGTGACCGTCGCGCGACTGATTCCCGTGACCTCTGACAGGTCAATCCGAGGGATTCGCCCATGGCGTTCAATCTCGCGTAGCAGCATCCGCCGCCCTTGTTCCCGCTGATGTCCAAATGCCATGGCGTAAATCAGTCCCACCCAGTTCCCTTGAAAACGCTATATATTCTTAGTGCGTCCGGGCCAAGGATGATGCAAATTTCATTTTCTGTCCAATTTAATTTGCAAATCAAATTTAATGCGGTACAAATATTCCGACCCAGCCCAAAACGTGGCTGGTCAATAAGTTTTGGGAGGAACACATGAAACTATTGAAAACTGCAGCCGCTGTTGCGACAGGCGTTATGCTGTCCACAGCCGCATGGGCCGACGATATCATTGTTGGCGTAAGCTGGTCCAATTTCCAGGAAGAACGCTGGAAAACAGATGAGGCCGCAATCAAAGGCGCGCTTGACGCAGCTGGTGCAAAATACATTTCCGCTGATGCGCAATCATCATCCGGCAAGCAGCTGGCAGACATTGAATCTCTGATCGCTCAGGGCGCAACTGCTTTGATCATTCTGGCGCAAGACGCGTCATCCGTAGGTCCAGCCGTGCAACAGGCATCTGACGAAGGCATTCCTGTCGTCGCCTATGACCGCCTGATCGAAGACGCCCGCGCGTTCTACCTGACATTCGACAACGTCGAAGTTGGTCGCATGCAAGCCCGCGCCGTTTTGGCTGCTCAGCCAACTGGCAACTACGTGATGATCAAAGGATCACCAACCGATCCAAACGCTGATTTTCTGCGTGGCGGTCAACAAGAAGTGCTGCAAGCCGCCATCGACGCCGGTGACATTACAATCGTTGCCGAAGCCTACACAGACGGCTGGGTTCCAGCCAACGCACAACGCAACATGGAACAAATCCTGACCGCTCAAGACAACAAAGTCGACGCGGTTGTGGCCTCTAACGACGGTACTGCCGGCGGTGTTGTGGCTGCATTGACAGCGCAAGGCATGGAAGGCCTCGCGGTATCGGGCCAGGACGGCGATCACGCTGCCTTGAACCGTGTTGCGATCGGCACACAAACCGTGTCTGTCTGGAAAGACGCACGCGCATTGGGCAAAGCTGCTGGCGAAGCAGCCGTTGCCTTGGCCAAAGGTGAAGCCGTTGAGGGCGCCGCTGATTGGACATCCCCATCAGGCACCACAATGACGTCCAAGTTCTTGGCACCGGTTCCAGTAACCGCCGACAACCTGAGCGCCGTTCTGGACGCAGGCTGGATCGAAAAAGACAAGCTGTGCGCAGGCTCTTCAAACGCCGCGTGTAACTAATCTCCCCGCTCTTCCGGTTTATGGATCGGGAGAGCACCCTAACCCCCCTGATATTTGATTTATGTGAACAGCGCCGCCAAAGTTGACCAACAAGGTCACTCAAGGCCAGGCCATTCATTCCCGCACCCTAACGAAACGCCAGATAGGCAAAGGCTGACACCATGCAACCTGACCAAAACACAGCCCAGAATTTCTTCTCCAAGCTTGGCATCGACCTGCGATTGTTGGGCATGATCGGCGCACTTGCCGTCTTGTGCATCATGTTCGATTTGATCACAGGCGGGCGGTTTTTGACCCCGCGCAACCTGTTCAACCTGTCGGTTCAAACGGCCTCTGTGGCGGTCATGGCGACGGGCATGGTGTTTGTCATCGTGACGCGCAACATTGACCTTTCGGTGGGGTCGTTGCTGGGCTTTATCGGCATGGCCGCCGCCGCGATCCAAGTGCACGTGCTGCCAGACATTGTTGGTCTTGGGCACTGGTCAATCTGGATCATCGCCGCTGTTTTTGCGGTGCTCATGGGTGCTGTGATCGGGGCCATGCAAGGGTGGATCATCGGATATCTGACCGTACCTGCGTTCATCGTGACCTTGGGTGGTTTCCTTGTGTACCGCGGCGCGATGTGGTGGATCACCCAAGGTCAAACGGTCGCCCCGCTTGATCCGTCATTCCGCCTGATGGGCGGCGGTGCGGATGGGACTTTGGGCGAGACGTTGTCTTGGATATTCGGGCTGGTCGCATCGATTGCCGCCGTCGGTCTGATCCTCGCCAGTCGTCGTCGCAAGGCCAGCCACGGCTTTACCGTCAAACCTGTCTGGGCCGAAGGCATCCTGATCGCCCTCGCGGCAGGCTTGATCCTTGGCTACGTCTGGATCATGAATTCCTACAAAATCGCCAAAGGCGCGCTGCCCCGCATTGCCGAAGCACGCGGCGTCGAAATGGTCGACGGTCTGGTGCTGAACCACGGCGTCGCAATCCCCGTCATCATCCTGCTGGGCGTCACGATTGTGATGACGCTGGTGTCGACCCGCACGCGGTTCGGGCGCTACGTCTATGCAACGGGCGGCAACCCCGAGGCGGCGGAATTGTCCGGCATCAACACGCGGCTTTTGACGGTCAAAGTGTTCTCGCTGATGGGTGCGCTGACCGGCATCTCAGCGATCATCGCCTCGGCCCGATTGGGCGCGGTTGACGTGGGTCTCGGCACGCTGGACGAGTTGCGCGTGATCGCAGCAGCCGTCATCGGCGGCACCGCATTGTCGGGTGGTTTCGGTACGATCTACGGGGCGGTCATCGGCGCGCTGATCATGCAAACGCTGCAATCTGGCATGGCCTCGGTCGGGGTGGATGCGCCGCTGCAATCCATCGTGGTTGGCATGGTGCTGGTTTTCGCCGTCTACATCGACATCGTCTATCGCCGCAAAACCGGCGCATAAGGGAGAGATCATATGAGCACGCAAACCCCTCTTGTCGAACTTAAAAACATGTCGATTTCCTTTGGCGGCGTTCATGCCGTCGATGACGTCAGCGTCGATCTGTACCCGGGCGAAGTCGTGGGCCTGCTGGGCCACAACGGTGCGGGCAAATCCACTTTGATCAAGATGCTCTCGGGCGCTTACGCCGCTGACAGCGGTGAAATCCGGATCAACGGCAAAGTCGCAACGATCCACAATCCGCGTGACGCGCGTCGCTACAATATCGAGACGATCTATCAAACGCTGGCCTTGGCAGACAACCTAGACGCGGCAAGCAACCTGTTTTTGGGGCGCGAATTGGTCACGTCCCTTGGGTTCGTTGATGACGACGCGATGGAATCCGAGGTCCGCAAAATCATGGCGCGGCTGAACCCGAATTTTCAGAAATTCAGCGATCCGGTTTCGGCCCTGTCAGGTGGGCAACGCCAGTCCGTCGCCATCGCGCGCGCGGTGTATTTTGACGCCAAAATCCTGATCATGGATGAACCCACGGCCGCACTTGGCCCACAGGAAACCAAAATGGTGTCCGAACTGATCGAGCGCCTTAAATCCGAAGGCATCGGTATCTTTTTGATCAGCCACGACATCCACGATGTGATGCATTTGTGTGACCGCGCATCGGTCATGAAAAACGGCAAACTGGTCGGCACGGTGGACGTCAAGGACGTGACGGATGATGACTTGCTCGGCATGATTATCCTGGGCAAACACCCACATGGTGCAGACGGCAAATGAGCATCGGCGCAACCCTTGTCGCTGATGTCGGCGGCACCAATACGCGGCTTGCTTTGGCGGATGCGAACGGCTTGATCACTGGCAGTACGCAGCGCTACGCCAACACCGCAGTGCAGGGATTTTCTGCCGCCGTCAGCACCTATCTTGCAAAGCAGTCCAACACCAAACCGACGGCGATGTGCGTGGCGATTGCAGGGCCTGTGACCAACGGACACGGGCAGCTTACCAACCGGCAGGACTGGCAGTTCGACGCCTGTGCCTTGTCGCAAACGCTGACGATTCCGCGCGTCACTTTGATCAATGACCTGGCAGCACTTGGATACGCACTGCCTGATTTGCCGCCTCGCGTTATCCACCAGATCGGCGGGGCTACCGCGCAGAACACGCAGGCGCTGGTCGTCGGGGTTGCCACTGGTTTCAACGTCAGCCTGTGCCAGAACGGTCAGGTCTACGAGGCGGAACTTGGGCATGCCAGTTTGCCAAGTTCCGTGATGGAGATTTTGCGCGCAAAGATCGGCGCACACGCAAACGGCTACACCTCCGTCGAGGCGCTTTTTTCAGGCAAAGGTCTGGAACAGCTGCATCAATTGCTCGGCCACGCGCCTCTTTCTGCGGTGGACATCACCAGTCAAAAAGGGCCAACCTTGGCTCTGTTCACCCAAGCGCTTGGCGTCATGTGCCGCGAGTTGACCTACCAATACATGCCGCTGGGCGGGCTGTATTTTAACGGCTCGCTCGCCCGCGCTGTTTTGCAAGGGCAGGGTGCCCAAGACATCGCAATGCACGCAGCCCAAGACACCGCGTTTGCCGGTCGCTTTGGCCAAGTTCCACTGTATCTGATCACCGAAGACACCGCCGCCCTGTACGGCTGCGCCCGCTATTTGCGCCTGAACGCCGGTTGACTTGAGCGTGCAAATCGCAAATGCCTGAGGCTCCAAACCCCAAAGGCACCGTCATGACATATACCCCGACAAACCGGCTGCTGATCTGCGCCACGTGCGAACGCGCTGAAGGGCGCAGCGCGCGTCAGGATTGCGCGCAAATCCGTGGGGCGCTGAAACTGGCGGGGCTAAGCGATCAGATCGAGGTCGAGGCAACGCCGTGTTTGGGCGGCTGCACCCATCCGGTCAACATCGGTTTGCAAGGGGCAGGCAAGGGCAGCTACGTGTTCGACAGCATCGACACGCAAAGCTTTGAGGCCGAAATTGTCACCCTGTGCCAGATGTATCTGGACCTGCCCAAAGGCTGGATCGAAGACGCGCGCCCCTTGGGCAAGCTGCGCGACAACCTGCGCGCCCGCATTCCGGCGTTGGATTAATTCGTCACCGGAATTGACACGCGCAGCAGTTCATTGCCCACAGCCAAGTGGCGGTGATCGTTGGAATTGAGCTCGACTTCGACAGTCACATCGCCTTCGGGCAAATGTTCGATATGCAGCCAATTCCCATAAATCCGCGCGATTTTTTCACCGTTCACATAGGCATGCGCGTGGCCTTCGCCGTCGACGTGGGTCAGGCTGGCGCTTTGCGGTGTGAATCGGAAATTCGTGACTTCGATTTGCAGATTCCAGCCGGACATCGGGTCTTTGACCACGGTTGCTGCGACCGTCGGTGCGTTGTCATCGGCGGGCAGTGAAATTGGTTGCATCGCTGCGTGGTCATGCCCGTTGCTCTGCATCGTGCCGTGATCCGTGGTATGGTCGTGACCATTCAAAGTGACGCCATAAGACGCGGCCACCAAAAAACCGATGCCTGATCCACAGACCAAGCCGATCACCAACAACATCATTCGACGATCCATCATACGATCCTTCTTTGGGAATGGACGAAGAGCCTAAGCCGCTTCGCCTTCTTTGTTCCAGAAATACGCGCAAAATGCGCCAAGAATGATCCAAGCCGCCAATCCGATGCCCAAAGAACGGGCAGCAAACAGCGCGCCCAGTTCAGTCGGGACCGGCCCTGCAAATGCATCAGGCTGCGGTGCCCCAATAATATGCGGCAACATCAGCAGCAGGGCAGCCGCCGCGATCCCGTACATGTTGAACCGAAAGGCCAAAATCCACATCGCACCAGCAGCCATCGCAACGGTTGCAAACCACCAGAATTGGCGCAGTTGAACGTCTGCGGCAGCGACGCCTGGAACTTCGGGGGGCAGGGACATCGCAGGGGCCAACTGGGCCGCGACAAAGCCGGCCAAACCCCAGATCATACCCATGCGCGGCGTGACCAAAGCGTCGTCTGCCGTGCTCATTACTGCAACAAGGATCAGCGCGTAGCCGCAATAAACCATCATCGTGAACAACACGCTCAGGCCGTTGCGCATCAGATCAAAGCCGGGCAATTCAGGTGTCGCCGTATTGGGCAGACCGCCGAAATGAACCAGCTGACCGGTTTCATAAAGTTCAGCATGCAATAGAACAGGTTGCACGAATACGAGCTGCAGCAGGGCGACAAGCAACCCAGCCACAGCACCAGCGAACACCGCGCTGGTCACAAGACGTGAAAACATTTTAGTGGCAGGGAAAGCCGGTTGCGTGACGCACGTCGTGTGCTGCGTCGTGCAAAGCAGCCGCTTGAACGTGGCCGGTTACAAAAATAATTCCAACGCCCATCAGCACGGCAAATGCGGCTGTCAGCAGGTTGGAACGTTCAGAGGTTTGTGGGGCCGCGATGGCTTTTACGTTCGTGTTCATCTGTCTTCTCCTTGCTGTCACACCCGACAGCGTTAATTACGTTTCAGCCCGGCAGGTCTCCTGGCTTGCGTGTCAACACGTGGCTCTGACCTTCCCTACCCAATCATTGGGCAAGTGGTATTTTCAAAGCCCGCTCTTCGCATACAGTCGCGGGGGCGGCCTGGGCATCAGTTGTCTTAAACCTAACCCAATTCCCTCTTCGTTTGTCGACAAAACCGACAAACACCAAGCCGTTTACGTCTAACTGCTTTGGAACGAGTCGCGCAAGAGGCGACTTACGTGCGGCGACGCAATAAATACGCGTCCATGATCCAGCCGTGATCGGCGCGGGCCTGTGCGCGGGTTTCGATGATGTCCGCACAGACGTCTGCCAGCGGGCCGGACCGGATCACTTGGTTTTCCATCCCCAAATAGGCACCCCACCAGATGTCGTAGTCTGCCAAGGCCAAGGTTTGGAAGGCGCAGTTTCCATCCAGCATGAACACCGCAGTGTCAGCCCCTTTGGGCCAGCCATGGTCGCGCAATTGACGGCCCGTGGTCACGACAAACGGCGCGCCAATGTCGTTAATCGGGATGGCATGGGCAGTGGTAAGTGCTTGTAAAGACGTGATGCCTGCGACCACTTTGATCTTTGGGTAGGGCGTTAGGCGCGACGCGATCCGCAGCGAACTGTCGTACAGCGACGGATCCCCCCAGATCAGCAGGGCCGCAGTTTCGGCAGTGCCGGCGGCCTCTTTCCACGCCTCGGCAATAGCATCGTGCCAAAGATCGACGTTGTTCAGATAATCGCCATCAGCCGCGCGGGTGGGCAGATCAAATTCGATGATTTTTGCGATGCAGTCCGGGGCGACAGTGTCGATGATCTGACGGCGCAAATCCGCGAGGTCGGATTTTTGATCGCCCTTGCGCGGAATCAGAATCGTTTCGGCCTGCTGAATGGCGCGCGCGCCCTCGAACGTCAGGTGGTCGGGATTGCCAGTCCCGATGCCGATCAGGGTCAGCTCACGCATCGTCATCATCCGCAAGCGGGCCGTACAGGATCAGGGCAGCGGCAGTGCCGATTTCAGAGGCCAAATCATCAGCCAATTGTTGGATCGTGGTGCGGCGCAAAACTTGGTCAGGGGTGCTGACGGCCTCGGCCAACAAAGCAGGCGTGTCGGCGGGCAAACCATGGGCAATCAACTGCGCGGCAAGGGCGGGAAACGTGCGTTTGCCCATGAACACAACCGTGGTTGCCTTTGGGTCGGCCAATGCGGTCAAGTTCGCATCATCGGGCAGCATGCCGTTCACGTCATGGCCGGTCACAAACTGCACACGACGCGCGGTCAAACGACGGGTCAGCGGAATACCCGCTGCCGCCGCTGCTGCACAAGCTGATGGAATCCCTGGAATAATTTCGTAAGGGATGCCTGCGGCTTTCAGCGCTACCATTTCCTCTTCGAGGCGACCAAACATGCCACCATCGCCGCTTTTTAGACGGACTACACGCGCGCCTGTGGCGGCGTAATCAACCAGCAATTGCGATACGTGGGACTGTTTGGGCGATGCGCGGCCTGCGCGTTTGCCGACGCCAACCAGATCCGCGCCGGCCGCCGCATGGGTCAGGATCGGGCCAGAGGACAGGTCGTCAAACAGCACCGCTTCGGCCCGTTTCAAACGGTCCACGGCCTTAAGTGTCAGCAGCTCTGGATCACCGGGACCAGAACCCACAAAGCTGACAAAACCCGTCACGATTCTGCCTCGGCGATCAGGTGGAAAAACGTACCGGTCGTGTGGCCTTTGATCGATCCGGTTTCTGGCACTGGCGCACCTTCGGCGTCCAAAACTTCGGCCAAGGGGGCATCCGGTTCTTCGAGGATGGTCGAGTAGTGGAATTCGTGCCCGCGCAAAGTCGCTCCTGCCTCGAACCCCGGCATTGGCGCACCAAGCTGCGCCTTACGATACCCCAAATGGAACTTGCGTTTTTCATAAGATGTGACCAGCCCGAGCAGTCCGAGCATCTCGTGACTGTGACCTTCTTTGTCGATCAGCGCCTGACCCAGCGCCATGTAGCCACCGCATTCGCCGTGAACGGGTCGGGTTTCGGCGTGCTGAAGCATCGCCTTACGAAAGGTCTGGGCGGCGGCCAATTGACCTGCATGCAATTCCGGATAGCCACCGGGCAACCAGACCAGATCGGCGTCTGCTGCGAGGGCTTCATCAGCCAGCGGTGAAAACGGTGCAATCTCTGCACCTGCCGCGCGCCACCCTGCCAGCAAATGCGGGTAGGTGAACGAAAACGCAGCATCTTGGGCCAGCGCGATTTTCTGCGCAGGTGGTTTCGGCAAAGACCCCGGCACCAGAGTTTCGCCGCCTGTTGCTGCCGCTTTGATCGCCTCTAGATCGACGTTCTCGCGCAAGAAATCTGCGTAGCCGGAAATCGCGGCCTCAAGGTCGGGATGTTCGACGGCTTGGATCAGCCCAAGGTGGCGTTCGGGTAGGGCCAGATCGCCGCGGCGGGGCAAGCTGCCGAGCACTTTGATGCCGTGCGCCTCCATTCCCAACCGGGTCAGGCGTTCGTGGCGCGGGCTGGCAACGCGGTTTAGGATCACGCCAGCAAAATTCAGATCGGGGCGGTATTCGCGAAAACCCAAGGCGACGGCGGCGGCCGATTGTGCTTGGCCCGAAACGTCGATCACAAGGATCACGCCCCAGCCCATTTTGGCCGCCGTTTCAGCGCTGGTGCCGTGACCGGTTTCGCCCGCAAACGCGACGCCGTCGTACAGGCCCATCGAACCCTCGGCGATGACAACGTCGGCCCCTGCGGATTGCGCTGAAATCGCGCCAAGCAAGCCTTCGTTCATCGCCCAGGTGTCGAAATTAAACGACGCACGACCAGCGGCTGCCCGGTGGAACGCGGGATCGATGTAGTCAGGCCCGCTTTTGAACGGCTGCACAGCCAGACCGTCTTGGGCCAGCGCGCGCAACAACCCCAGCATCACGGTGGTTTTGCCGGTGCCGGAACTGGGCGCTGAAATCAGCAGACCTTTTGGTGGATTACTCATCTTTTTCACTCCAGCTGGCCCACGGGCTGTCAGCGGTTTGAGGGCGGTAGCGGCGGTCGTAATCGGTGGAATACAGGCAGCTTTCGTCGAAGCCTTCGCCCGCCAACGCAGGGCCAACAAGGATCAACGCGGTGCGCGCGATTTCCGGCGTGATGACGTCTGCGATGGTCGACAGGGTCGCGCGGATGATTTGCTCGTCCGGCCAAGAGGCGCGGTAGACAACGGCCACGGGGCAGTCATCGCCGTAGTTCGGGGTCAGATCGGCCACAACCGTGTCGAGGTTCTGGATCGACAAGTGGATCGCGAGGGTGGCGCCAGTGGCTGCGAAATTGGTCAGACTTTCGCCTTCGGGCATCGACGATGCGCGTCCTTGCGTGCGGGTCAAAACGACGGATTGGGCAAGGCCGGGCAGGGTCAGTTCGGTGCCCAACGCGGCGGCGGCGGCGGCAAATGACGGCACGCCGGGTGTCACGCTGACGGGGATTTGTGCGGCGCGCAACCGACGCATTTGTTCGCCCATCGCAGACCAGACGGACAAGTCGCCTGAGTGTAATCGCGCAACGTCTTTGCCCGCGTCCGTGGCAGTTTGGCAGGCCGCAATGATCTGGTCCAAATCCATGCCAGCGGTGTTGATGATTTCGGCCCCCTCAGGGCAATGGCCAAGGATTTCCTCAGGCACCAGCGACCCCGCGTACAGGCACACTGGACAGGCGGCGATGATGTCGCGGCCGCGCAACGTGAGCAGGTCAGGCGCGCCGGGGCCTGCGCCAATAAAGTGAACGGTCATGGGGTGGCTCCTTTGGCAATGGCGCATGTGGCGGTGCGGTCATCTGATATTTTACGGGTGGCGAGCAGGGCGGCGTTTGGGCCAGCGGCGGCAAGGGCTGCGGCCTCGGCCACCGATCCGATGCGACGCATCATGCGGCTGACAACGGACTGCGTGTGGGTTTGGACGGCTTCCAATTGATGCGGCTGGATTGGCAAAACCAACAGGCCGCGTGACTTGGCAAAGTCTAAAATAACCGGCGCTTTGATCTTGTCTTCGGGCGTTGCGAGCACGGACACAGAGGTCGCATACCCCGTCGCGTCCAGCGCATCTGCCAGACTGTCTGGCGTTGCCTTGCTGTTGAATCCGAGGCCTGCAACGATCATCGTGTCACGCTCCATTGCACAATCGGATAGGCGCTGGACCAGCCGCGTTTTGACCCCAGCGGTTTGGAGCGTGCCAGTTCGATCCGCAGCAATTCGCCGCCCCTTTGGCCATGCCATTTGGCAAGCAACGCCTCGGCCTCTAACGTGACGGCATTGGCAACGATGCGGGTGCCCATCGGGACGGTTTGCCACAACGCGTCCAGCAGCTCTTGACTGACGCCGCCACCGATGAAAACGACATCGGGTTTTGGCAATCCTGCGATGACGTCCAGCGCCGCGGCATTGATGATCTTTAGGCGGTCCACCCCCAGATGGATTGCGTTCTGCGTGGCACGTTCGGCGCGGGTCGGATCGACCTCGACCGCCGTGGCGCTGAGCGAGGGATGCGACAACAGCCACTCAATTGCGATGGAGCCCGAGCCTGCGCCGAGATCCCACAAATGTTCGCCAAATGCAGGGGCCAAGGCCGACAATGTCAACGCGCGCACCGGACGTTTGGTGATCTGACCGTCGTTTGCAAACAGAGCGTCAGCGCGACCACTTGCGTGGGTAAACTCCGCGCCTTTGCCCGAAATTTTCAAGGCGACACACACCGGATGCGCGATGTCTGCTGGCAATGTGGCAGGCACCGCTGTGCGAACCTTTTGGCGCGGACCGCCCAAGGCTTCCATCACCGTCATCTCTGTGTCGCCAAACCCAAGCCCCTCAAGGTAGGCCCCCAAATCAGCCACAGCCGCACCGTCGCGCAGCAACACAATCGCCTGTGCGTCGTGCCCCAGATGTGGACGCAAACGTGACAGGGGCGCGGCATGCAAACCAATGCAAACGGTGTCCTCAATCGGCCAACCCATGTGCGATGCGGCCAGGGAAAACGTCGCCGGACCTGCCAGCGCACGCCATTCGGTTGGCGCAAAGCTGTGCGCCAAAACCGACCCGGCACCGTACCAAAACGGATCACCAGAGGCCAAGACCACCACGCGGTGGCCACGCAAACCTGCCAAAATAGGAATGCCGTTTGAAAAAGGAACTGGCCATTCGATCCGGTCGGCTTTGAGGTCAGGCAACAACGCCAAATGGCGCGGTGCCCCCATGATGATTTCGGCGTCCTCAAGGGCTTTCAGGCTTGTGGGGCTCATGGCTTCTGGTCCATCTTCGCCCAAGCCCACAATGGTTAACCAAGGAGTTTCAGACATGGCACACACACTCCTGATCCTTGGTGGCACAACCGAAGCTACGGCCCTTGCCATCGCGGTGCACGAGGCTGGTATCACCGCCACATTTTCCTACGCGGGACGGGTTGCGCGCCCCAAGCGGCAGCCCCTGCCGACGCGCATCGGTGGCTTTGGTGGCGTGGACGGTTTGGTGAACTACATTCGCGAAAACGGTATCACGCACGTCGTCGATGCGACCCATCCGTTTGCCGCACAAATGAGCATGAACGCCGTTGACGCATGCGGGCAAACTGGCACGCAGCTGATTGCTTTGACCCGCCCCAAATGGCAGGCGGACGTGACTGACAACTGGACGCACGTGCCGGATATCGATGCCGCAGTGGCCGCGCTGAATGGTCCGCCCAAAAACGTCATGTTGGCGATTGGGCGCATGCATCTGGACGCTTTTGCGCCGCAGCCCCAGCACAGATATTTGCTGCGTCTTGTCGATGCGCCGGACGGCGAGGTGCCCTTGCCAAACCGTCACATTGTGGTCGATCAAGGCCCGTTTAGCGTCGAGAACGACATCGCCTTGATGCGCGAACACGGGGTTGAATTGATCGTCTCCAAAAACGCAGGCGGCACAGGGGCGCGCGCGAAAATTGACGCGGCGCGTGCGCTGAATTTGCCGATCATCATGATCGATCGCCCCGCCATTCCGGCGCGCCCAGAGGTGGGCAGTTCGGCGCAGGTTTTGGCGTGGCTGGATCATTCCAGCACCGAGCGCGGCGTGTAAACGATTGGCCCCTGCGGGCGCTCAATAATCCGCGTTTGGGATGAACCCACCAGCACCATCGTGCGCATGTCGGCCATGTCCGGCGTCGTCTGGGACAGCGGCACAATCCGCAGTTCTTCGTCGGCGTGTGACACGTTGCGCGCAAAAATGACGGGGCGATCATCGCCGCACGAATCCTTGAGAATTTCGAGCGTTTTGACAAACCCTTCGGGGCGCGATTTGGAACGCGGGTTGTAGAACGCCATTGCGAAATCGGCCTCGGCGGCAAGGCGCAAACGCTTTTCGATAATGCTCCACGGTTTCAAATTGTCGCTAAGATTTATTGCGCAAAAATCATGGCCCAGCGGCGCACCGGCGCGGGCAGATGCGGCAAGCATCGCGGTGATCCCTGGCAGCACATCGATCTGAATGTCTAGCCAGTCTGCCGGCCCGTTTTCCAGCGCCTCAAACACGGCAGCGGCCATGGCAAACACGCCCGGATCACCGGACGAAACGACCACAACCTGCTGCCCCTGCGCCGCCATTTGCAAGGCGTGTTGCGAGCGGTCAATTTCGACGCGATTGTCAGAGCCGTGCATGGTTAGCCCGTCGTGCGGCGCGACCCGTGCCACGTAGGGAAAGTAGCCAACGACGTCCGTGGCTGTGGCCAACGCGGCGCGCACCTGAGGTGTTACGAGATCCTCGTTCCCAGGCCCAAGGCCGACGATGGAGACACGTCCCGTCACGGTCGTCTGCCCTGTCCATGCACGATGATGATTGAGAAATACGGGGTGACTTTGTCGCCCGCCTCAGACAGTTTTTGCACGGTTTGGTTCGGCATCTGCGCGAATTCAACCAGCCACGCATCATCGTATTTTCCAGCCGTGCGCAGGGCGTCGCGGACCTTGTCGATGTTGCGCCCGATTTTCATCACGACCAGCGCATCGGTGTCGGCCATGCGGCGGCTTAGCTCTGCCTCGGGCAGGGTGCCCATCAGCACGGTCAACACGTCGTCGCCCCACGTGATCGGCGCGCCAGTCGCGGTCCAAGCGCCCGACATTCCGGTGATCGCAGGGACGACATCGACGGGGACCACGTCGTTCAGGCGCGTGTACATGTGCATAAACGAGCCATAGAAAAACGGGTCGCCTTCGCACAGCACAACCACGTCGTTTCCGGCCTCTGCAAGGGCGCGCAGGTGGGCCGCGCAGTCTTCGTAGAACGCCGACAGGATTTCGTTGTAGCGCGGATCGGACAGCGGAATTTCGGTGGTGACGGGATATTCCATCGCGAATTCTATGACGCCCTCTGGCAGCAACGGGTCCGCGATTTTGCGCGACTGCCCGGCGCGTCCGGCCTTGCGGAAAAACGCCACGTGTTTGGCACCCCGCACAAGGCGATCTGCCTTGACGCTCAGCAGGTCTGGATTGCCGGGCCCAAGGCCGACGCCGTATATTGTTCCAGTGCTCATTCGATGCGGCTCGCCACCGCATTGATCGCGGCGACGGTGATTGCACTGCCGCCCAATCGGCCTTTGACGATGGCAGATGGGACAGGCCGATCGGCCCAAAGTGCGTCCTTGCTTTCTGCTGCGCCTATGAACCCGACAGGGCAGCCGATGATCGCGGCAGGGCGTGGGCAGGTAGGATCCTCGAGCATGTTCAGCAAGTGGAACAAGGCGGTTGGGGCGTTGCCAATCGCGACCAAAGCACCGTCCAAATGCGGGCGCCAAAGTTCAAGTGCTGCGGCCGATCGCGTGTTGCCCATGTCGGCCGCCATGCCCGGAACGCGCGGATCGCGCAGGGTGCAGATGACCTGATTGTAGGCGGGCATGCGTTTGCGCGTCACCCCTTCGGACACCATGTGGGCGTCGCACAGGATCGGCGCGCCTGCCTCCAGAGCGGCGCGCGCCACCGTGCCAAAGTCGTCGGAAAAGTGGATGAATTCGGCCAAGCCAACCATGCCGGCTGCGTGGATCATACGCACGGCGACCATCTCGTTGTCGCCTTTGAAGCGGGCCAGGTCAGCCTCGCGCCGGATGGTCGCAAAGCTGTCTTTGTAAATGGCCGCGCCACTTTTTTCGTACTCGTAAGGCATTCAACGTGGTCCTATTTCTTTGACGGCTTGTTCAAGCGTGAGCCCGCACAGCGTTGGCACATCCCACGGATGTCCGTTTTGAACAAGGTCAAACGCGCCGTCATTGCCGACCAGAACGACATCTGCGGGGCGTGGGCGGGCGCAGCCTTTGGCACAGCCTGAGACGTGCAGGGTTTGGCCGCTCAGGTGGGGGGCAATTGCGTTTGCAACGTCGCGTGTGGCGATGGATGCGGCGGGGCAGGCAGGCGCGCCAGTGCAGGCGTCGATGTTCAGGCGCGCATCGTCGGATTGCGTGATGAAAGGGGTCGTTGTCGGTTGCGCATCCAGCAGCAAGAATTGGCGAAACGGCGTGACGATCATCGCGGTCGCGTTTGATTTTTCCACGAGCCCAGCAAGGTCTGCGGCGGGCAAACTACCGAACGATGCGCCGTAGATTTGACCGGCCTTAATTTTTCCCGGGGTCAGCGCGCGTGCGCGCGCTCCGGTTGTTTCGCACGCGAAACAATGGGGCAGAGGTGTTGCCGCAAGATGTGGGGCCATGCGCCGGATGTCGTTGGTTTTCGACGTCTGAAACCACCGTGCGAGGGTTAACACCGCGTCAATGGCCGTGTCTGGAGTGACAGCTTGGCCAAGGGGCGATCCATCGGCGCGCACGATCAATCCGCAAGGGGCGGCTTCGATGCGGATATCAGCTGGTGCGTTCTCCAGCTGCCGTGCTCCATCCGCGTCGATGGCAAAGCCGAATTTGGCGGGCAATGGCGGGAGATCACCGAGACGGCTGGTCAGTGCGTCGGCAAGGCGTTCGCTTAGGCTGTCTGCTTGGCGCAAAGGGGCGACGATGATGTTGCGGCGGGCCTCGATTTCAGGTGTCTCGTCCAGCAAATCAAGTGCGAGCAAAGCGTCGAGCACGGCTTGGTGTTTGCCTTCATCCACCCCGCGCAATTGTAGGTTGGCGCGGTTGGTCAGGTCGATCAAGCCATTGGCGTGGGTCCGCGCGATGTCGCACAGGCCAAGGGTTTGTGCAGCACTTAGCCGACCTGAGCGAGGACGCACGCGGATGATCAACCCATCGCCGGACATCATCGGGCGGTAGGCCCCTGGGCACCAGCCTTTGACTGTCGGGTCGTTCATTCAGCAGCCCCCATTTGCGCCGCAATCGAATTGCGCCGTGTGGTCCAAAGACCGGCATCGTGCAGGGCTGCAAAACGGTCGCGCATGGCGGCAAGGGCCTGAGGGTTTGCGTCCTCAAGAAACGCGGTGACGGCGTCATCCCCCAAGGTTGCATCGTAGTACAGATCGAACAAATGCGCGGGAACGGACCCCGCCAAATGCGCAAAAGTGCCCATGTGATCCAGCGTCATGGCGATTTCGGCGGCACCACGAAATCCGTGCCGTTGCATGCCTGCGATCCATGCTGGATTGGCGGCGCGGGCCCGCACAACGCGCGCGACCTCTTCGGGTAGCGACCGCGCACGGGGCTGGCCAGGAACCGTGTTATCAAGGTGGTACAAGGCGGCCGGGGCACCACCCGTTGCGGCCTTTGCGGCAGCAAAGCCCGCCTCGTGGGTGGCGTAATCCACGGCCAGCAGAATGTCGGTTTCCGGCAGATCTTGGGGGTGCACAAAGCTGTCGGAATTCTCGACGCGCGCTTTTATCCCTTCGGCGTTTTTCGTGATGTTTTGCCCGTCAAAGGCGTAGGCGCTGGCGTTCAGCCATGCCTCGCCCGCAGCCTTTCGGTTGGCGTCGTCGTAGGTGTCGACCAGCGCGCCCATGCCAAGGCCGTAGCTGCCCGGCGCGGGCCCAAACACGCGGTCTTCAGCGGTTTTGCCTGCGTAAGGGTTCCAGTCCGGTGCTTCGTCGCGGGCGCTGAGGGCGCGGATGGCTTGGGCAAACAAGGCCGACAGGCTGGGAAACACGTCGCGAAACAGGCCTGAGACGCGCAAGGTCACGTCCAGCCGTGGGCGGTCGAGTTCGGTGATCGGCAAGATTTCGATGCCCGACACCCGTTCCGATCCTTTGTCCCAAACGGGTCGCACGCCGAGCGAATGCAGGGCCATGGCGAATTCCTCGCCTGCCGTGCGCATGGTGGCAGAGCCCCACAGGTCGACGATCAGGCCGCGTGGGTAGTCGCCTTCGTCTTGCAAATGGCGGCGCACGAGTTCTTCAGCGAGCTTGACGCCTTGGGCATAGGCCGAGCGTGTCGGCACCGATCGTGGGTCTGTCGTGAACAGGTTGCGCCCTGTTGGAAGCACGTCTGTGCGACCGCGATAGGGCGAACCGGACGGCCCCGCGTCGATGCGTTTGCCCGCCAATGCGTCGCGTAGTCCGTCGCGCTCGCCTGTGGCTGCGGCGTGCCCGTCGAACGCTGGCATGACTTGTGGCGTGCGCCCGTAAATGTGCAATCCGTCGCCGAATTGGCTTTCTTTGATGTCGCAGACAAACCGGTCGATGCGGGTGATTGCCTCGGCAGTTGAGGTGGCCGTGTCGAGCCCCAAATCCTGTTCAACACCGATGGCTTGGGCCTCGGCGCGAATGTCGGCTTGCAGGCGATCACGGCGGCGCGGGTCTAGCCCGTCGGCGTTGGAAAATTCATCGAGCAACGTTTCGAGGCGCACGAATTGGTCGGGCGTTTCGCTTTGCTTGAGCGCGGGCGGAATGTGCCCCAGCGTGACGGCCCCGATGCGCCGTTTGGCCTGCGCCGCTTCGCCCGGATCGTTGACGATGAACGGGTAGATCACTGGCGTGTCGCCGATCAGGGCTGTGGGCCAGCATTGGTGGGACAAGGCCACAGCTTTGCCGGGCAGCCATTCCAGTGTGCCGTGCGCGCCAACGTGGATCAGCGCATCGATTTTGTGGGCGTGGCGCAGCCAGAGATAGAAGGCGACGTAGCCGTGGCGCGGGGTGCGCGACAGGTCGTGGTAGTCGTTGATCCGTGCTGCGACCTCGCCCCGTTCCGGTTGCAGGGCGACCAGCGCCGCACCCCTGCGGGTGGCGGGAAAACGCAGCTCAGTTCCGACGCACATTGGGTCGTCTGACGGGTTGCCCCATGCCTGTTGCAAGTCTGATTGCAGCTGGGCGGGGAGGGATTGAAGGGCGGTTTCGTAGTCTTTGAGCGGCCATGAGATCGTGTTTTGCAGAGCATTTTCAAGCGGTTCGCCGGCGTCGATCTGCCAGCCTTGGGCGCTGAGATCATCAAGAATTGCGTCAGTCGAGGCGAGGGCGTCTAGCCCAACAGCATGCGCCATGTTCCAGTCGCGACCGGGGTAGGTGGACAGAACGATGGCTGTTTGTTTGTCCGCTTGGGTCGTTTTGGCGAGGCTGATCCAACCCATGACTTGGTCGGTGATTGCGGTGATCCGCTCTGGCACGGGGCGGTGGGAAAAGCGCGAATATTGCAAGGCGTCGTCACGTTTGCCCGGCTCTTTGAACGACGCGACACCGGCGAAAATGCGTCCGTCGACTTCGGGTAAAACCACGTGCATGGCAAGGTCGGTCGGGGACAGGCCGCGCTCGGCGTCTTGCCACGCTTTTTGGCGCGAGGTGCCTAGTGCAATCTGGAAAACGGGGACGTTTGCGGCGTCCAGCGGTGAGGTGCCGTTTGCGCCTTTGCCGGAGAATGACGTCGCGTTGATGATGGCGTCCGGGGCCAGCTGCGCGACTTGGCGGGCGAGCCATGGGGCGGCGTCCGGTGATTTGAGCGAGGGGGCAAACAGCGCGATGACATCGCAACCTTTGGCGCGGAAGGCGTCGAACAAGGCGTTGATCGGGGCCATGTCCGCGGCGGTCAGGTAGGCGCGATAAAAGCTGATCAGGATGCGCGGTTTGTCTGAAGTTGGCAGTGCGAAAATCGGGCACGTGACGCCGTGTTCCGGGGTCCATGCGCCGACGGATGGCATGATTTTCGATCCGCGCACGGGGCCTGCGTACAGACCTGCCGCAAGCGCCAGTTGCGCAAGGGCCGCTTGGGCTGCGATTTCGCCGCCCTGATCACACAGATGCGACAGGCGGCGCAGGGTCGAAACGGGCAGGGTCGACAGATCGTCAAGCCGCGTGTCCACACGCCCGTCAGCAGGCAAAACCGCAAGCGCGATGCCTTTGGCGCGACACAGGGTTTCTACCTGCTGCAACCCGTAAGACCAGTAGGCGTAGCCACCGATCAGCCGGATCAGAATGCCCTTCGCGCCGTCCAACGTTTGTTCCACGTAGGTGTCGACAGACAGGGGGTGTTTCAGCGCCGTCAGGTTGGCAAGCCGTAAGGTGGGCGTGTCGCCCACCATCCGTTTGTAGCCCGCCGCGAATGCCCCGAGATCACTGTCGGAAAACGAAAGCACCACGAGATCTGCGGGGCTTTGCCCGAGATCCATGGGGGTTTCACTTTCCTCTAACCCGTGGCTTTCGCGAAAGACGACGTGCATTGCATTAGCCCACGAGTGCGGCGCGGATTGCGTCGGGGTTTACGTCGTCGTGCTCGGCGATCACCACCAAACGACCGCGGCGTTCTTGCGCCCCCCAAGGTTGGTCAAACTGGTGGCGTACGCGGGCACCAACGGCTTGGACCAGCAGACGCATCGGTTTGCCGGTGACGGCTGCATAGCCTTTTACGCGCAGGATGTTTTGCGACTTGGCCATGGCTTCGATCCGGGCAACGAGGTCTGCGGGATCGTCGATTTCAGGGATGTCGACCACGGTGGATTCAAAATCATCGTGTTCGTGATCGTCATGGCCGTCGTGATGCGAGGGGCGGGCGTCCATGTCGTCTTCGGCTGCGGCCTCTAACCCGAGGATCACGCGCGGGTCGACGATGCCTTCGCTGATTTCAACGATAGGCAATTTGCGTGGCGCTTCGGCTTCGATCACGGCGCGGGCTTTGGCGATGCCGTCGGGGCCTGCAAGGTCGGTTTTTGTGAGCAGGATGATGTCGGCGCAGCTGATTTGGTCCTCGAACACTTCGGACAGTGGTGTTTCGTGATCAAGGCTGTCGTCCGCTTCGCGCTGGGCATCGACCGCGGCGACGTTGGGGGCGAAACGACCATCGGCCACGGCCTCGGCGTCGGCCAAAGCGATCACACCATCGACGGTGATTTTGGAACGAATGTCAGGCCAGTCGAACGCCTTGAGCAGCGGTTTGGGCAGGGCCAACCCAGAGGTTTCGATCAGGATGTGATCGGGGCGCGGATCAAGGGCCATCAGCGCTTCAATCGTCGGAATAAAGTCATCGGCGACGGTGCAACAGATACAGCCGTTCGACAGCTCCATGATGTTTTCAGCCGGGCAATCGGGGATCGCGCAGGATTTCAAAATCTCGCCGTCCACACCCACATCGCCAAATTCATTGACGACGACGGCAAGCCGTTTGCCTTGGGGGTTTTGGATCAGGTTGCGGATCAGCGTGGTTTTACCTGCGCCGAGGAAACCGGTGATGACGGTGACGGGAAGTTTGGCGAGATCGCTCATTTTGCAGCATCCTGTGGCAGGGTCAGTGGTGGAATTCGGGCAACGCAGTTTTTGCGGAAATGTTCGGGGCGTTCGCGCCACGGCACGAGGCCATCTGCGGTGTTGTAATAGCGTGTCGCGCCGTCAACGATGATGTCGAGCTGGGTGTCGGGATCAAGGTTGCCGTAGACATAGGCGTAGCGGTTGCCGCCGCGCACCATGATGTTGCATCCACCCTTGCAGTTGGTGAAACATTCCACCGCGCGCACGGTGACGCCTTCGGGGAAATCCTGTTCTACCAGTGCTTTGTGCAAAAGATTGCCGGGGCGCTGCGTGTCGTCTTCGATGGCGCGGCCCATTTTGCAGGTCGTGCAGACCAGCAATTCTACAGGTTCTAGATTGGTCTCAGTCATTCATTTGGCCTCAAGAGTTGAGGGAAAGAGTTGGGCCATCCGACACCCTGCACTTCAGGGGATCACATGTCCGGAACACCCCGTCCGGTTTGGTCTACGTCGCGTCTGCTGGCAGGTCTCCCGGCTTGCGGATATCAAGGTTTCCCTTGGCGGTTGCCCATCCTTCCCGACGTGTTGCGTCAGTGGGTTTGGGCGACCTTTCCGGTCACGGTCGCGGGGGCGGCTGCGCTTGGGGTGATACCATCACGTGGTGTTACCCCTATCGCATTCCCTTTTCACCTGTTCTAGAACAGGCACCAGCACGCAAGGCATTGCCTCTGTGGGCCCTTGTTGTCAAGCATTTGCGGAGCATCCCATGACCGATACGAACACCCGTCACACCGAGAAAATGAAAAAGATCAAAGCCGCCCGTGATCGCATGATGGACACCAAGACCGAAGAGAAGGGTCTGATCGTCGTGCACACGGGGCCGGGCAAAGGCAAATCCTCCAGTGGTTTCGGTATGATAATGCGCTGTATCGTCCATGAAATGCCCTGCGCTGTGGTGCAATTCATCAAGGGAAACTGGGCGACCGGCGAGCGCACGTTTCTGACAGAACGGTTCGCGGACGAGTGCAAATTCATCGTTTCTGGCGAAGGATTTACGTGGGAAACCCAAGACCGCGAGCGCGATATTGCGGCAGCGCGCGCAGGCTGGGAGCAGGCCAAAGAAGTGATTCTGGACCCGAAGATCCAGTTCGTTTTGCTGGACGAAATCAACATCGCCCTGCGCAATGACTATCTGGATATCGACGAGGTTGTTGAATTCTTGCAGGAGCAAAAGCCGTTCATGACCCACGTGGTTTTGACGGGCCGCAATGCCAAAGAAGAGCTGATCGAGGCGGCGGATCTGGTGACGGAAATGGGCAACGTAAAGCACCCGTTCCGCGATGGGATCAAGGCGCAGAAGGGTGTGGAGTTTTAGGGGGCGAACTGAGGCCTCAATGCTGATTGCCCATTTGCCTGCGGG
Organism: Ascidiaceihabitans sp.; assembly: GCA_029251465.1. GTDB lineage: Bacteria > Pseudomonadota > Alphaproteobacteria > Rhodobacterales > Rhodobacteraceae > Ascidiaceihabitans. The sequence goes on along the minus strand of JAQXDI010000065.1, from coordinate 51,780 downwards.
ATATTTGATTGCTCGCGCTGCTAAGCTCCCCAAAATGGTGTTTTGGGGCCTGCTGATTGGCAGTGTGCTGCCGGATATTGATATGCTGTGGTTCCTGTTTGTCGATCAAGGACAGGTTCACCATCACGAATACCTGACGCATTGGCCGATAATTTGGAGCAGCCTTGTGCTGATCGGATTGCTGACGTCGTCGCGGATCATGTCGGGTGTAGGAGCGGGTGGGTTGCTGCATATGTTGCTCGACAGTATCGCCGGTCAAATCGCGTGGGGTTGGCCGTTTTCAACAGACACGGTGACGCTGGTGGTTGTGCCTGCTAGTCAGAGCCATTGGATACTGTCGTTCATGGTGCATTGGACGTTTGCGGTCGAGCTGACTTTGTGCGTCATTGCGTTGATGGTTTGGATGCGGAAACGAGCGACATGAGCAAAGCAATCATGATCCAAGGCACCGGATCTAATGTCGGGAAATCGATGTTGGTGGCGGGCCTGTGTCGCGCGGCGAAACGGCGTGGGCTGTCTGTCGCGCCGTTCAAGCCGCAGAACATGTCGAACAACGCGGCTGTGACGGCGGATGGCGGTGAAATCGGGCGCGCGCAGGCGTTGCAGGCAGTGGCCTGTGGGCTGAAACCACACACCGACATGAACCCCGTTTTGCTCAAGCCTGAGTCGGAAGTTGGTTCGCAAGTTGTCGTTCAAGGACACCGCATCGCGACCGTCAAAGCGCGTGAATATGCGAAGCTAAAACCAACGCTGATGACAGCGGTTCTGGAAAGTTTCGAACGTTTGAAAGCCACCCATGATCTGGTGATCGTCGAGGGTGCAGGCAGCCCCGCCGAGGTGAATTTGCGTGCCGGTGACATCGCCAACATGGGCTTTTCCCAAGCCGCGGATGTACCCGTAATCTTGTGTGGCGACATCGATCGGGGCGGCGTGATTGCCCAGATCGTCGGCACGCAGGCGGTGATGGACGAAGCCGATAACGCGCGTGTCGCGGGCTTTATGATCAACAAATTTCGCGGCGATCCCAGCCTGTTTGACGACGGTTACGCGATGATCACGCAGCACATCGGCTGGCAAGGGTTTGGCGTCGTGCCGTGGTTCGCCGACGCATGGCGGTTGCCGGCCGAAGACGCGCTCGATATCCGCTCTGGCCCGCAAAATGGCGGCCTCAAAATCGTTTGTCTGGTGCTGTCCCGCATGGCAAATTTTGACGACATGGACCCGCTGGCACAGGAACCGAATGTGTCGCTGGTGATGCTCAAGGCGGGCGAAGTTATCCCTGCCGACACCGACCTTGTGATCATCCCTGGCAGCAAATCGACCCGCGGCGATCTGGATTATTTGCGCACCCAAGGATGGGACGTGGATTTGGCCGCGCACCACCGGCGCGGTGGCCATGTTTTGGGGATTTGTGGCGGCTATCAAATGCTCGGTAACACGATCAGTGATCCCGACGGGATCGAAGGCGTAGCGGGCGACAGTGCTGGCCTTGGACTGCTGGACGTCACAACGCAAATGATCCCCGACAAACGGCTGAGCACAGTGCGCGCGGTGCATGCAAAAACCGACCTGCCGTTCGATGGCTACGAGATCCACATTGGTCGCACTGATGGGCGCGATTGCCAGCGCCCTTTTGCGTTTGTGGACGGCACTGCAGAGGGTGCGGCGTCGCCGGACGGGCGGGTCATGGGCAGCTATTTGCACGGGATGTTTAGCGACGATGCATGGCGCGCGGCGTTCCTGCGCAGCTTGGGCGCTGATGCGGGCGGGCTGTCGTACAGCGGCGCGGTCGAGCAGACGCTGGATGCCTTGGCCGACCACGTTGAGACGCATTTGGACGTGGCAGGTTTGATCGCTGCCGCCCGCTAAGTGTGCGGCGCGGTTGCAGTTGATTATCGCCCATGGCAGGCTGCGTTAACTCAGGAGAATTGATATGGCGAAAATGAAAATCACAGCCGCTGAAATGGTCGCCGCAGGGCGTGCGCGCATCGAGGAAATCGAGACCAAGGATTTGATCGCGATGGTCGATGACCCAGATGTTGTGATCGTCGATATCCGTGATCCGCGCGAACGTCAGCGCGGTCATATTCCGGGCAGTTTTCACGCCCCGCGTGGCATGATCGAATTCTGGGTGGATCCCGACAGCCCGTATTTCAAACCGATCTTTGGCGAGGACAAAAAGTTTGTTTTTCACTGCGCGTCTGGATGGCGTTCGGCGATCACCGTGGCGACTTTGCAAGACATGGGGTTTGACGCCGCCCACCTGAAAGAAGGGTTTTCGACATGGGCTGAACAGGGTGGTACTGTGGAAATTCCAACGCCGAAATAGCGACTACTTTGACAAGTCGAGATCCTGAAGATCTTCTAACAAATCAAGCAGGTGTTCGAGCTTTTCGCCCCCGAACTGGTCTTCGATTTTGTCAAAAAGGGCAACGCTTTCGCCTGCGTGTTCCTCAATCAACGCGCGTCCCTTTAGGGTGATCGACACGATTGATTTACGCCGGTCCGAGGTGCCCGGTTTGCGCGTCAGCAGCCCATCGTGTTCCATCGCGTGCATCAGGCGCGTGAGGCTGGGCAGCAGCAAACAGGCGCGTTTGGCGATCACGGTTTGCTCGACCGGACCGATTTCTTCGACGACCCGCAGCACCCGCCACTTTTGTTCGCTGATTTGACTGCGCAACAGCATGTCGCGCACGGGTTCCATGATCGTTTCGCGCGCACGCAACAGGGCGATTGGCAGGGATCGTTTGGTCTGGCGCAATTTTGGGGATGTCATGAGGCCGCTCTTGTTGATTTGCCCCACGATACCGCGCCCAAGGGAAAGTTGACAAGTTGCGCCTTGTGCCCGCATGAATGTTGCAAGCCAGAGGACCAAGATGCCACATTTTCACATCGATTATTCACCCAACCTAGAGATGCGTTTGGACATCGCGGGGCTGTGCGTCGTGGTCCGTGATGCAGCCGTGCAAACGGGGGTGTTTCCGCTGGCGGGTATCCGTGTGCGTGCGACGCCTGCCGCGCATGTCGTCATAGCGGACGGCAATCCGGATCACGCGTTTCTGGACCTGTCTGTGCGTCTGCGCGAAGGGCGTGATCTGGAAAAACGCAAAGCGGCGACGTCATTGATTTTTGCCGCACTTGAGGCGTATTGCGCCGACGTTATGGCGCGTTCGTCGTTCATGTTGTCGATGGAAATGCGCAATATCGATGCAGAACTAAGCCCAAAGGCCAGCTCGATCCGCGACCACCTATAAGGCGTCGATGCGCGCGATGGCTTCGGTGATAAAACGGGTGTTTCGGGCCTGTGCGCCGTCTTCTTTCATGCGCGTGATGATCCAGCCGACATAGGTGCAGGCGCGCAGGGCCTCGAACAGTTTCAGCTGGGCTAAATCTATGGCGCGCACGTCTGTGTAGCCCTCAATTACAGCGTGACCTAAAGTCCCGTCCGGCGCTGTGCGCGATGCACGGTGGGTGACGGTTGCAAGGTCGAACAGCCGATAGCCAAACCCGCCGTCGTCGAAATCGATGGGGTGAAGGCCGGCTTTTGAAACCATCACATTGTCGGGAACGAGGTCGGCATGAACCAGCCCGTAATCCGTTGTATCTGTTAGTTTTTCACGGGCAACTTCGCGAAAATCTGCAAGTCGAGCGGCTTGGCTGGTGGTCAATGTCGGATTGTCCCAAAACCGGCCCCACAGCGGTGATTGCCCGAGCAAACCGTCGATGTCCCACGCTGGTCGGGCAAAGCCAGCGGGCGGCGACCAACAATCTGCAAGGTCGTGCATCTGCGCCATTTGGCGACCGAGTTCACGGTACAAATCAGGTCGGTTTTCGACGCCAGGAACGTGCGACAACGGGACCCCTTCGACCCAGCTGAGCAGGTCGATGACGGTGTCGCTCACTGTCAAAAACAAACTACCGTCGCGGGCCCTAATCGGCGCGGGAACTGTGATGCCGCCGTCGGCCAACATCTGCATCCAATGCAGTTCAGCAGCGCTGCGATATCCGGCGCGGTGCAGGCGCAAGGCAAGCGATCCGCGAGCAGTGTCGACCCGGTAAACGTGGTTTTCGCGGGCTGCGATCAGCGTGACCTTTGCGCCAACATGACCCCAGTGAACCAGCGCCGATTTGAGCGCAACGTCAGTCACGTGCAGGCCCAAGATCGCGCAGCACGCAGTCCAGAGTATCCAGCATCACGTCGGCGTTTTCGATTGAAAACGGCATCGGTGGGCGGATCTTGAGGGTGTTGTAATGGATGCCGAGTTTGTTCATCAACACGCCGCGCTGGCGCATTTCGTTGGCGACCTTGATCGCGAACAGACAGGCGGGTGCCTTGGTCGCGCGATCCGTGACCAGTTCGGCCCCGAAATACAGGCCCTGACCGCGCACATCGCCGATGCATTCGTGGGTTTCCGCCAGCTTTTGCAGACCTGCTTTTGCGTGCGCCCCGACACGCAATGCGTTGGTCTGCAAGTCTTCGTCAACCATCACATCCAGCACAGCCATGGCCGCAGCGCAGGACACCGGATTGCCACCGAACGTGTTGAAATAGCGGAATGAATTACGGAACGCGGCCATGATGTCTGGAGTGGTCACAACCCCTGCGACGGGGTGGCCGTTGCCCATGGGTTTGCCCATCGTGACGACGTCTGGCACCAGTCCGATGCGTTGATGCCCCCAGAACCGTTCGCCGTTGCGGCCAAAGCCGGGTTGGACCTCGTCTGCGATGATCAAGCCACCGGCTTTGCGCACGACGTCTTGGGTCGGGGCCAGCCATCCTGCGTCCAAATCGGGAAAGCCTTCGTTCAGGAATGCAGGGCAGACCAGCAGCGCGGAAAACCCGATGCCCGAGGCGTTTAGATCGTCAATTGCAGCTTGGACCGAGGCGGCGAACGCGTGGGCGTGGGCCATGCCTGCCGCGCCCCCCAAGGGGCGGTAACTTTCGGGTGCGGGGACTTGGCGCACGTGGCTGCCGTCGCCGGTGGCGGGCCGGTTTGTGGATGACAATTGCGCCACCACAGTCGTGTTGCCATGGTAGGTGTGGTCGGTTGCGATGACGCCGCGCTTGCCGGTGACGGCCTCGGCCATGCGCAGGGCGATGTCGTTTGCCTCTGATCCTGTGCAGGTCATGATGGCGGTTGAAAGATCGCCCTCGAATGTCCCCGTCAACCGTTCAACGTAGTCCAGAATGCCGTCGTGCAGATAGCGTGTGTGGGTGTTTATTTGGCGGGCCTGCGCGCAGATCGCGTCAACCACCCGCGGATGACAATGCCCGACGTGCGGCACATTATTGTAACAATCCAGATACTTGCGCCCATCGGCATCCCAAACCCAAACGCCGTCGCCTTTGACCAGATGCAGGGGATCGTCATAAAACGTCGAGATGTTGGGACCCAGCAATCGGGCGCGGCGCTTTAGCATGTTTTGGGTATTGCTCATGTCGGTAAATCAGGTGATCCGGTCAAATTTGTCAAGGATCGCGGGCCTGATCATGCGAATTTGAGTTGACAAGAATGTGGAACCTGAATTGTATGCGACGGTGTCCACCATGGACGCACGACCGTCATCGGGAGAACCAGACATACTGGTGCCGAAGGAGCAACCGCCTCGGAAACTCTCAGGCCAATGGACCGATACGGACGACAATACTCTGGAGAGTGGTGCCACACGCACCCGCCGAAGGGATAGCAATCTCAGGCGCACAGGACAGAGGGGGCATCAAGTGGCAAAGGCTATGTCTTTGCTGTGTATTGGTGCCGGATGATTTTATTAAAAATCAATGCGGTGCATGGATAGGGGCCGTTTGAGATGTCTGATTTACTGCATACGCCATTGCATGATTTGCACGTGGAACTCGGGGGCAAAATGGTGCCTTTCGCCGGGTATGCGATGCCTGTGCAATATCCGCTTGGGGTGATGAAAGAGCACGATCATACGCGCACGCGCGCCGGTCTGTTTGATGTGTCGCACATGGGGCAAGTCATTGTGCGTGGGCCTGATTTTGCGACTGCGGCGCGGGCGTTTGAAACCTTGGTGCCGATGGACGTTTTGGGGTTGGATACGGATCGCCAGCGCTATGGTTTTTTCACCAATGATGCGGGCGGGATCATGGATGATCTGATGTTTGCCAATCGGGGTGATCATCTGTTTGTCGTGGTGAATGCGGCCTGCAAAGGGGCTGACATCGAGCACATGCAAGCACATTTGGCGGGTGTCGAAGTCACTGAAATCACCGACCGCGCATTGCTGGCTTTGCAGGGACCATCGGCCGAAACCGTATTGGCAACGCTTGATCCAAGGGCTGCCGAGATGGCGTTTATGGATGTCGCGACGCTGTCCCTGAATGGTGCGGAATGCTGGGTGTCGCGGTCAGGATACACCGGCGAAGACGGCTATGAAATTTCGGTGCCTGCGGATCAGGCAGAAGCTTTGGCGCGGGCCTTGCTGGATCACCCAGAGGTCGAAGCGATCGGTTTGGGCGCACGGGATTCGCTGCGCCTTGAGGGCGGATTGTGTCTGTATGGCCATGACATCGACACCGGCACGACCCCGATTGAGGGCGCGCTGACGTGGGCGATCCAAAAGGTGCGGGGCGATGGTGGCGCACGTGCCGGTGGCTTTCCGGGGGCCACGCAGATATTTGCACAAATGGCGGACGGGGCTGCACGCAAACGCGTTGGCCTGTTGCCGACCGGACGTGCGCCAATGCGCGAAGGTGTGCCGTTGTTTGCAGGCCCTGAGGGTGGCGAACAGATCGGCAAAATCACGTCCGGTGGCTTTGGCCCAACGGTCGGTGGCCCTGTTGCGATGGGCTACGTCACGCGTGATCACGCATCCATAGGCACGACAATTTACGGGGAACTGCGCGGCAAACGTTTGCCTTTGAACGTCACCAAAATGCCGTTCACCCCGGCCAATTTTAAACGATAAACCAAAGCGGAGAAACGACAGATGAAATACACCGAAGAACACGAATGGCTGCGCGTCGAAGATGACGTTGTGGTGGTTGGCATCACGGCACACGCGGCTGAACAACTGGGCGATATTGTCTTTGTTGAACTGCCCGAAGTTGGCGACACAGTGGCCAAAGATGACGAGATCGTGGTGATCGAATCCGTCAAGGCGGCGTCCGATATTCTGGCCCCGATTGACGGTGAAATCGTCGAGGTAAACACGGCTTTGGCGGACAGCCCGTCGGCGGTGAACGAGGATGCGATTGGTGCCGGTTGGTTCTTTAAGATCAAGCCCGATGATACTTCGCAAATGGACGAATACATGGACGAAGCCGCGTACAATAAATTGATTGCCTAAGCGCTTTTACCTCGCACCTATCGGAGCCTGAAAATGACATTTACCCCCACCGACTACCTGCCATATGATTTTGCAAACCGCCGCCACATTGGACCTTCCCCTGCGGAAATGGCGCAAATGCTGGACGTGGTGGGGGCAAAAGATCTGGCCGCGTTGATCGACGACACGCTGCCTGCAAAAATCCGTCAGAAAGAACCGCTTGAGTTTGGAAAAGCCAAATCCGAACGCGAGCTATTGCACCACATGAAGATCGTCGCGGGCAAAAACAAAGTGCTGACGTCGTTGATCGGGCAGGGCTATCACGGCACGGTCACGCCGCCTGCAATTCAGCGCAACATTCTGGAAAATCCGGCTTGGTACACGGCCTACACGCCCTATCAGCCCGAGATTTCACAAGGGCGTCTTGAGGCGCTTTTGAACTTTCAAACGATGGTGTCGGATTTGACCGGTCTAGAGATCGCCAACGCGTCGTTGCTAGACGAAGCGACGGCCTGTGCTGAGGCAATGACGATGGCGCAGCGGGTGTCGAAATCTAAAGTCACTGGCTTTTTCATCGACGAAAACTGTCACCCACAAAACATCGCGGTGATGCAGACGCGTGCAGCGCCTCTGGGGATCGAAATCACGATTGGCGATCCGAATGATCTGGATGCTACGACTGTCTTTGGCGCGATCTTTCAGTACCCCGGAACGCACGGGCATTTGCGTGATTTCACGGATCAGATCGCGGCCCTGCATGGCGCCAAAGCCATCGGCATTATTGCGGCTGATCCACTGTCGCTGACCTTGCTTAAGGAACCCGGTGCGATGGGCGCGGACATTGCTGTTGGATCAACCCAACGGTTCGGTGTGCCGGTCGGATATGGCGGCCCGCACGCGGCCTACATGGCGACCAAAGCGAACTACGCGCGCTCGATGCCGGGGCGCATTGTCGGGGTGTCGATCGACAGCCTTGGCAACCGCGCCTACCGCCTGTCGCTGCAAACCCGCGAACAACATATTCGGCGCGAAAAGGCGACGTCAAACGTGTGTACAGCCCAAGCGCTGCTGGCCGTCATGGCCGGATTTTATGCGGTATTTCATGGACCTGAGGGGTTAAAGGCGATTGCGCAACGCATCCATCGCAAGACTGCGCGATTGGCCGAAGGTCTGAAAACCGCAGGCTTTGATGTGCGCCCTGCGACATTCTTTGACACGATCACTGTGGACGTTGGCCCGTTGCAATCGGCGGTCATGAAATCGGCGGTGGACGAAGGGATCAACCTGCGCGCAGTTGGCACCACTCAGGTCGGGATCACGCTGGATGAACGCACGCGATCCGAGACAATCGAGGCCGTCTGGCGCGCCTTCGGGATCGAGCTGAAGGACAAGGATTATACCCCGCATTACCACGTGCCGGAAAAGCTGATCCGCACCTCGGATTACCTGACCCATCCGGTGTTTCACATGAACCGCGCTGAGACGGAAATGATGCGTTACATGCGTCGTTTGGCGGATCGTGATCTGGCGCTTGATCGCGCGATGATCCCGCTGGGATCGTGCACAATGAAGCTGAATTCTGCGGCCGAAATGATGCCGGTGACGTGGGATGAATTTTCGCTTTTGCATCCCTACATCCCGATGGATCAAGCGGCCGGTTACATGGAAATGATCGATGATCTGTCGGCCAAATTATGTGACGTCACGGGCTATGACGCGATTTCGATGCAGCCGAATTCTGGTGCGCAGGGCGAATACGCCGGGTTGTTGTCGATTGCGTCGTACCACCGCGCAAACGGCCAAGGGCATCGCAACATTTGCCTGATCCCGATGTCTGCGCATGGGACCAATCCGGCTTCGGCGCAGATGGTTGGTTGGAAGGTTGTTCCGATCAAGTCGGACGCCAAAGGTGACATTGATCTTGAGGATTTTGCCGCCAAAGCGGACCTGCACAAAGACAACCTTGCCGCCTGCATGATCACCTATCCGTCGACCCACGGGGTGTTCGAGGAAACCGTGATTGACGTGTGCCAGATGACCCACGATCGCGGTGGTCAGGTCTATATCGACGGGGCCAACATGAACGCGATGGTCGGTCTGTCCCGCCCCGGTGATTTGGGTGGTGACGTGAGCCACCTGAACCTGCACAAAACCTTTTGCATTCCGCACGGTGGTGGTGGTCCGGGCATGGGGCCGATCGGGGTGAAAGAACACTTGATTGCGCATCTTCCGGGGGATCCGAACACAGGGACCGGCGCTGTGTCTGCCGCGGCTTTTGGGTCGCCATCGCTGTTGCCGATTTCGTGGGCTTATTGCCTGATGATGGGCGGCGAAGGGCTGACCCAAGCGACCCGTGTGGCGATCCTGAACGCCAATTACATCGCCAAGCGATTGGAAGGCGCGTTCGACGTTTTGTACAAGGGGCCAACCGGACGTGTGGCCCATGAATGCATCATCGACACGCGCCCGTTTGCGGACTCTGCGCATGTGACGGTGGACGACATCGCCAAGCGTTTGATTGACTGCGGCTTTCACGCCCCAACGATGAGCTGGCCTGTTGCGGGCACCTTGATGATCGAGCCGACGGAATCTGAAACCAAAGCCGAGTTGGACCGGTTCTGCGATGCGATGTTGGCGATCCGTGCCGAGATCACGCAGATCGAAAACGATGAGATCGACGCGGACAACAACCCGCTGAAAAACGCGCCACACACGATGGAGGATTTGGTTAAAGACTGGGATCGTCCCTACAGCCGCGAGGTCGGGTGTTTCCCGCCCGGCGCGTTCCGTGTCGACAAATATTGGCCGCCTGTGAACCGTGTGGACAACGTCTGGGGGGATCGAAATTTGACCTGTACGTGTCCGCCGATGGAAAACTACGAAGAGGCGGCAGAATAGCCGCATTCGTCGTTCATCCGCAAAATAGATCAGGCCGGTGTGTACTTGCACCGGCCTTTTTCGTGCCGTGTGCGCGCACAATCTGAGCGAGAGATAATGCTCGCTAAAATACAGCTTCGTGGTACGCTGTGGTTGTATTAAACGATTCAGATTTTAGGAAATTTCTATGAGATTGCTCAAGCTAGCGCTGCTTTGTTGCGTGCTGATTGTTGGTGCTTACGCCATCTATCACTATCAAATCAAAGGCAAAAATTCGACCGAGGGGCCATTGGCGAGCGGAACGCCGCAAGCCAGCGCCATGTCGACAACGGTCAGCTGTCAGGGCGCGGATCACGTGATCACCAATGGCGCGGCGATCCCGCATTTGCCGGATGCGTCGATGATCGCGTCCGAAGACATCAGCGTCGAGAGCCTGCAATGTTCGTTTGATGCGTATTCCTGGGATTTGTTTTTGGCGCTCAATCACGACGCGGATGGTGCGCTTGTCACCGGCGGCAGCGATGATCCGACAGTCTGGGAAAGCTGGGCTGAGAGCAGCTATATTTTCCTACCGGATGGTGCCACGCCTGCGTCAACTGACGGGTCATTTCCGCCGCGCAATGTACCTGCGGAATGTGCCGGTCTGCATGATGGCGCGATGAAAATCGTGCTCCAAATTGGCAAGCGTCCTGACGTTCTGGAAGAGTTCACAGAGCCGTTTCAATCCGGTCCTTTGATCGATGCAAACGGGCATTACAGCCGCTTTGCGATTTCGGTGAACCAGTCGATGTACGACTATATTTTGGACAACGAACTGTATAACAAAGCCGGTCAAAAGACGTTTTCGCAAGCAGGCAACGAGGTGAATTTTTCCTGTAGCTGCAACGAGGGAACAGACGCTGACGGCAATCCGATTTGCGCACAAGGCGGCCAGCAAGGGGCCGTGATGGCCAAAGCCGCGTGGAAGGTGATCGACACTGCCAAAAACGATGATCCGTCGTTGTTTCACACGGTCGAGGCACTGGTGTTCACCGAGGCGGCCAAAGACGGATCGCGCCCGGCAATGTGCGAAAAGCAACTGGTCGGATTGACCGGTTTTCACATCGCTCAAAAGACCAGCAACGACACGCAAGGGCTGTGGTCGACGTTTGAACACGCGGACAATGCGCCAACAAAAGGCCAAGGCGCTGACAAGCCAAAGTACAATTATTTCAACCCTGATTGCGCTGATTGTAACGCGGTGAACGAGCCGCCCGCGCAGCCCTGGAACCCCGATGACCAGCCGCTAAGCGACGCGCGTATTGGTGATCGCAGCCAGATTGAGCGGGTCATTGCGATCCATCAAGACACGGATGCGATGAATGCACAGGTGCAATCCGAATTGCTGGCCGGCACGGTTTGGGCCAATTACGAATTGGTTTCGACACAGTGGCCCACAGCGCCAACCGCCCCAAATGCCGCGCCAACTGCGGCGACAAACTGGTGCAGCGCGATCAACGAAGTCGACAAATCGGGCAATCCTGCACCTGCGTTTTTGGCCAACACCACGCTTGAAACCTACATCCAAGGCACGGTCCCGCAAGCCAGTTCCAGCTGCATCAATTGTCACTTGAACGCGACGATGACGGACGGGCAGTTTTCCGATTTCACGTATTTGCTAGAACGTGCCCGAGGGCCGTAAGAGGGGCCAAGCCAATGAGCAATTCTGATCAAAAAACATTCAATGCGATGTCGGCTTTGTTGACGGGGTTCAACGAACAATTGATTGCACCACAAGTTGATCCGATTGGTTTGCCAAAGCTGTTTTTGCAATGGGCGACGGATCATTCTGGTGGGGACTGTGCCAATTTGCTGGCGACATTCGCGTCCCTTCAGGCCATTGTTCCGGCCTTAAGCACAGACGAAATCGGGTCTGTCATCATGGGGGTGTCGCCTGATCCGACAACCGGTGAACCGATCGACGAAAACCAAACGGCTGTGGCGCAAGCGATCCTAAAGCTGTGGTATTTGGGATCGTGGTATCAGCCCTTTGACATCGCAGGTGCGGCCAAAGGTAAGGAAACCGTCGTGTCCGATCAGGCCTACATCAAAGGCCTTGCATCGCAGTCGATGCAAAGCCACGCGATGGGCAATTCAACCCTGACTTTCGGGTACTGGGACAAGCCGCCTGCCGCATCGTTGCAGGTGACGACAGGGAATGATGAGGTGTCCGCTGGCGGGCCGCCCGACACCTCTGGATGGGGGGCAAGCGCATGAGCGATCCTGACTACGATATCATCATTGTTGGCGCCGGCGTTGCGGGCCCGATTATCGCCAAAGAATTGTCGCAAGCGGGTGCAAAAATCCTGATCATCGAGGGTGGGCCAGAGACACCACCCACGAACCGCGAAGAGTATATGAGCAACTTTTTGTTGAACACGGTAAAGACGCTGGAATCGCCCTACCCACCGGGTATGGGTGCCAATCCAGCCAAAGAAGCAACGCCGCGCGCCACCATTGCGCAGACCTTTGGCAACAATGTTTCGCCAACGTGGCACGCTGATCTTGGGGCGGGAAACTACATTTACAACGCGGATGTGTCGTATCTTTTGCAAGAAGGCCCGCAGCCGTTTTTGTCAGGGTACAAGCGGATTACAGGCGGCACCACGTGGCATTGGCTGGGTACAAGTCTGCGCTTTTTGGAACATGATTTCACGATGAAATCGACCTACGGCGCGGATGACCCTGACTACCCGATGCCCGATTGGCCGATTGTTGTGGATGATTTACTGGACGCCTACGGGCGTGCTGAACACGAGATCGGCGTGTCTGCCGACGTGTCAATTCAAACCAAGGAACTGGCACAAATCGGTTTGAAATATTCCGACGGTTACAGCTATCCGATGCAAGAAATTCCGCCGTCGGTTTTGGATGTGCAGATTGCTGCGGCGCTGAACGGCTTTCAGAATTTCATCAATTTCGAGGGCCAGCAGGTCTTTGTGACGTCCACGCCTGCAGGGCGAAATTCGCAACCCGATGGCAATCGACGCACCTGTGCGGGCAACACAAATTGCATCCCGATTTGTCCTATTCAGGCCAAGTGGGACGGCACGGTGACGCTGGCTGGGGCGCAGTCGACGGGCAATGTGACGTTTAAATCACAATGCGTCGTGACCAAAGTTGTGTCCGCAGGGTACGGCCAGCCGGTGACAGGAATTGAATATATTCACTGGGAAAATGGCCCGACAAAGATCACCAAATCCGAGCCCATCACGGCGACTGCAAAAATCTACGTCATCGCCGCCCACGCGATCGAAACGCCCAAGCTGATGTTGATGTCTGACATGGGCAACGGGCAGACGGTTGCGAATTCATCCGACCAGATGGGGCGCAACCTGATGGATCACCCGCTGTACCTGTCGTGGTCGTTGATGCCCGAGCAGATCTTTGGCTTTCGCGGGCCTTTGGCGACGTCAGGTATTGAGTCGCTGCGTGATGGTCCGTTCCGGTCAGATCGGGCGGCTTGGCGGTGTGAAATTGGCAACGAAGGCTGGAATTTTGCCATCGGTGACCCTTGGACGACTGTCAGTGATTTTGTGGATGGCAAAAACGCGTCGCACACCAATGCGAACATGGATCGGCTGTTCGGGGCCGGGTTGATCGAACAGCTGAACAGTCATTTTACGCGGCAATGGCGGATGGGGTTTTTGGTCGAACAAACGCCCGAGGCCGACAGTCGTGTGACGATCAATCGCGACAACGGTATCGTCGATGGCCTGCATTTACCGCGCCCTGTGATTAACTATAAATTGTCGGAATACACGCGTCGTGGTTTTGCCTCGGCCGAGGTGTTCTCGCGGCAGGTCTATCAAATGTTGGGTGCAACCAATTTCACCCGCAACGCGCAAAATTTGACCGCTGCCGACGGTACCGAATTTCCAAACCCTGTTTGGTTCGAAAACCCTGATCGCGACATGTTCGAGGCTTTGCCTGATGCGCTGAAGGCACCCGAGTTGTGTGCAAACGGGCAGGCGGTGCCAGACGGGTTCACCTATTTTGGGGCGGGCCATCTGGTTGGCACGTACCGGATGGGATCAGTCGCGCGCACATCGGTTGTCGACAGTCACAGTCGCAGTTGGGATCACAGCACTCTGTTCTTGGTTGGCGACGGTGTTTTCCCAACGATTACAACGGCTAATCCGACGTTGACCTTGGCGGCTTTGGCGATGCGGACAGCTGATGCGATCAAGGCGCAATTGGCGACAACGCTTTAGAATACCTTAAAAGGGGCGGTCTATTTGGTCGCCCTTTTGCCGTTTCAATTTTCACTTTGAGTGAACCTGAGGAACGTGTTGGCTGTCTCTTTGGGGGCATGCGTGACCCATCCGTTTTGTGTTCGGATCAATGCGATGTCGCTGTTTTTCGCATGGGTCTCGAACGCCTCGGCGTCGCGAAATTTTAAATCCATAGCGACGATGCATGGTCCACCTGCCGTGTCTTGGGCAAAGGGCAGTGGCCCGAATTCTGCTTTGATCGCATGCGCCGTTTGAACCCGAATTGGGCCATTGGCGGTGTCGACTTGAAACCCGCCGTTGATCGGTTTTGCTGCGCCGTATAAACCAGTTAACTTTGTGTTCAGTGCCGCGTGATCGAATGCCTGTGCCAACACGCTCACTCCGCAAATTCCGAACACGGAATTGGGGTGTTTTAGCCATTCTGGCACGTAGATCAATTCGGGGCGATGCTGCTGGCATAGGAAAAATGACAGGCGCGGGTAGTCGGTATCTGGCAACAGCGCCAGCGTTGTTTTGGTACGCCCGGTTGTGCCATCGGGCAAGGTCACGTCGCGCCCGAATTCGAGGTGACCGGCGACAGTGAAACCGGCGGCAGCGGCCATTTCGGCATCGATGTGTGATCCGGTGCTGTGCAGGGCGGATAGGGCCACGCCTTCGCGGATTTGCAAGTGATCATGGACGTGGCGGCCAAATCTGAAATCACCGGCGGGGACCTGATCTAGCAGGGTGTCGTCGTAAATCCCCATGATTTCGACCAAGCAACCATCGAACATCGCGAGGCTGGTGCTGGTGCCCCACGGGTGTTTGCCGATGGCCGTCATGTTGAACCCGAGCGAGATCAATCGCGCGCGCAGCCCCTCAATTTCATGCGTCGCGAGCAGCGGGTGGTCGATGCCGAAGGATGCGTTCATGGCGTGCTCTTTGGCGGTGCAAATGTTATCGTCGCAGGCCCGACATTTCGGGCTTTGGTACCAACAGCGAGGATCCGTTCGGGGACGTTTTCCAGCACAATTGCCCCTGCCGCGATGTTGGCAAATGCGCCGATTTTGATGTTGCCCAAAATGGTCGCGCCCGCCCCGATCACAGCGCCGCGCCCGATGTGGGGGTGCCGGTTGGGGCCGGTGTCTGCCAGCGTGCTGCCCAGCGTGACGTTGTGCCAGATCGACACATCTTCGTCGATGACGCTGGTCTCGCCCACGACAAACCCAAGACCGTGATCCAGCCACAGCCCCGCGCCAATCTGCGCTGCGGGGTGGATATCGGTGCCGAACGCGCGTCCGAATGCAGCCTTGAGTGCCAGCGCTATATTGGTGTCGCCGTCCTGCCAAAGCTGATGCGTCACCCGGTAGGCCATGGTCGCGTGACTGCCGCGCGCAAACAGAAATGTTGCCGCTGGCCCGCCGGGTTCGAAATTGCGCCGGGCAGTTTCGGTGATGTCGTATTCGGTTTGATTTTGCAGCGTCGGATTGCTGCGATAGACGCGCGTGACGGCCTCGGCGACGTGGGTGCTTTTGCAGATGCTGCCCAGCAGGCTACCGAGCAACGTTGGTGCATCGTCAAAGGGACTTAGATCCAAAATCCCAGCGATCTGAGTATCGTTGTTCAGCAGAGCCCGAACGTCATCAACCAGTTTCATATTGCACCTCAGGACACATAGCCAAATGCGATTTTCGGGATGGGGGCTGCGTCAAGCCACACGCTTTTGGCGCTTGTGTATTCCATCAAAGCGTCGGTGCCGCTGGACCGTCCAAAACCGGAATTCAAGGAGCCACCAAAAGGCGAGGACACGTGGATCGCCTTGTAGCTGTTGATCCAGAACGTGCCTGCGCGCACGGCGTCGGCCATGCGGTGGGCGCGCCCGACATCCGATGTCCAGACGGCACCTGCTAGTCCGAATTGCGTGTCGTTGGCCAGTGCGACTGCCTCTTGTTCGTCCGCAAACGGGATGGCCGTGACGACCGGCCCAAAGATTTCGGTCTGCGCGGCGTTTGCGTTATTTTTCAAACCGTTCAGGACGGTTGGCGCGACGAAATATCCGGTGTCCGGGGTTGCGTCGCGACTGCGCACATCGGCCCCGTCTGCGCGTGCGGATGTGATCATGCCGGACACATGCGCAAACTGGCGCGCGTTGCTGATCGGCCCGATTTCGGTTGCATCGTCTAACGGATCGCCCAAGGTGATCGCGCTCATGCCCTCTGACAACATGTCGATCATTTGCGCGTGCACGGATTGGTGCACCAGCAGGCGTGAGCCCGCCACACAGCTTTGCCCCGCGCCCGAAAAGATCGCCGCCTGCGCGCCCAAACATGCGTGTTTCAGATTGGCGTCGTCAAACACGATGTTGGCCGATTTCCCGCCCAGTTCCAGCACCGCAGGTTTGAGCGATGAAGCCGCGGCGATTGCCACGCGCCTTCCGGTTTCGGGGGAACCAACAAAGATAACCTTGCGCACGGCCTTGTGTTCAATCGCAGCTTGGCCAGTTGTCGGTCCAAGACCGCAGAGCACATTGACCAGCCCTTTTGGCAGCCCCGCATTTTCCGCGATTTTAACCAGAGCAACGGTGGTCACGGGCGTCAGTTCACTGGGTTTGATCACAACGCCGTTGCCGGTCGCGATTGCTGGTGCGATCTGCCAACCGGCGGTGAAAATCGGCGCATTCCAAGGGGTGATCTGGAACACAACGCCTAAAGGTTCGCGCAGGGTGTAATTCAGGTGACCTGAGGGGACAGGAATGACTTCGCCATGCAGTTTATCGGCCCATCCAGCGTAATAAGCGAACATTTCGGCGACTTTGGCGACCTCGATCCGGCAATCGCGAATGGGTTTGCCAGCGGCGAGGGATTCCAGCGTCGCGAGGGGGGCAACATGGTCGAGAACGGCGCGCGCGATGTCTTGCATGATTTGCCCACGTGCGGCGGCCGACATGGATTTTGACCAAGCGATTTGTGCCAATGCTGCCGCCTCGCATGCTGCATTGGCGCGCGTTTCACCGGCGTCTGGATACTGGGTCAGCGGCGCTTCGGTGAAGGGATCAACCAGGGTGATCGTTGCGCCGGTTCCATCTTGTAGCTGACCGTCGATCAGGCTTTGTGGATGGGCACCCAGCCCGAGGGTTTGCATAGTGTCGATAAACAGATTTGTGCGATCAATCATTGGTGTCGCCTTGTTTTACAATTTCGTTGAAATCTGCGGCGTCGGCAATGGAGGGCGACTGGTTCAGCCAGATGTCGGCGATGTTTTCAAAACCGTTCAGGGCGACACCAGTGTCTTTTGCCAGCGCCAAAGCGAGGCCCACGTCCTTGCGCATGAGGCCCATGGTGAACCCGGAATCAAAGCCGTCGTTGAGCACCCATTTGGGAAAGTTGACTTCGCTAACCCCGCTGCGCCCTGACCCTGCGTTGATCCCGTCTAGCAAATTGGCTGCGTTCACGCCTGCGGCTTCGCCCAAACGCACGGCCTCGGCGACCAGCACAAGATTGGCGGCGCACAGCATGTTGTTGGCAATTTTGGCGGCGTGACCGGCACCGGATTTGCCGACGATCACGGTCTTGGCCGTCAGTATATCGAGCACTGGCGCGAGCCGTTTGATCGGATCCGTATCGCCGCCCAACAGCATCGTCATCGTGCCTGCGATTGCTGCCGCAGGGCCGCCGCTGACGGGACCGTCGATGAATGCAAAACCGTGCTGTTCGCCCAACGCGGACATCGCCTGCGAGGTGGCGGGAACCGATGTCGAAGTGTCGAGGACGATTGCGCCCTGACGAATGTGTGGCGCGATGTCGTTCATAACAGCGGTGACGATTTCGGCCTTGGGCAAGGACAGGATGATCACGTCGCAGAGGCTGGCCAATTCCGTCGCCGTATCCGTGGTTTGCGCGCCGGTGTCTGCCATGCGCAAGCGCGTCGCCGGATCAGGGTCAAAGCACCTGACGCCAAACCCCGCACCCAGCAATTGGGCGACCATGCCGCCGCCCATATTCCCACATCCAATGACGCCTATGTCCACGGTTCATCCTTTCGCAAGCAGTGCTTTTAAAAGCGAGCTTACGCGTGGGACAGCCCATGATCTAGGTCCGACAGGATTTTGTTCACGTCGTTTTCGGTCAAGACCAAAGGCGGTGAGAAAATCATGTTCGGGCCTGACACGCGCACCATTGTGCCGCTGGCGTACGTCGCATCAAAGATGCGTGCGCTTGTTGCCTTGTCGAGCGGGGTTTTCGCGTCGCGATCAGACACCAGTTCGATGGCACACATCAGGCCGTGACCGCCACGCACATCGCCGATGACCTCGTGTTTGTATTGCAGCGCCATCAAGCCGTTGTGCAACTGCGTACCACGCGCGGCGGCATTTACCGGCACGTCCAGACGCAGGGTTTCTTTGAGGCAAGCGATTGCGGCTGCGGCCCCGACGGGGTGGCCTGAATAGGTGTACCCCGAACCGACGAATGCTTTGCCCATCGTGTCATTTTCGAACACCTCTGCCACGTGATCTGCGATCATCGCTGCCCCGAAGGGAAAGTAACCGTTGGTGATCGCTTTGGCTGTGGCCATCAGGTCGGGTTTGACGCCCCAGTGGCGCGATCCGGTCCATGATCCTGTGCGCCCAAAGGCTGTTATCACCTCATCCGCGATCAGCAAAATACCGTGACGATCACAGATGTCGCGCACGCCCGGCATGAAGGATGGATGCGGTGGAATGACGCCGCCTGCGCCCAAGATCGGCTCCATGATGAAAGCGGCAATCGTTTCCGCCCCTTGAAATGCGATTTCGTCCTCAAGCGCGTTCAGACATAGCTGCGACAGGCGTTCAGGATCGCTTTCGTTAAACGGATTCCGGTAGGTGTAGGGGGCGGGAATGTGGTGGCAGCCGGGCATCATCGGTTCGTACTGCGTGCGGAAATTCGAATTGCCGTTGATCGACGCGCCGCCTGTATGCGTGCCGTGATAGCCCTTTTTCAAGGACAGATATTTGATGCGGCCCTGCTGGCCTTTGATCTTGTGATACTGGCGCGCAAGGCGCAGGCAAATTTCGATGCTGTCCGAACCACCCGAGGTGAAAAACGCGCGCGTTAACCCTTCGGGGGCGAAAAATTCGCGCAGCATGTAGCTAAGTTCGATGACTTGGTCGTTCGACGCGCCGCGAAAGGTGGAATAGTAGGGCAGGGCGTCCATTTGCGCGTTCACCGCGTCTTTGACCGGTTGGCAGGAATAGCCCAAATTCACGTTCCACAAACCACCCACGGCGTCGATGGTTTGGTGCCCGTCCACGTCGGTGATCCGCACGCCTTGACCGCCTGTGACGATCTTTGGCGGGTTGGCTACGCTGTCGGCAGGATGCGACATCGGGTGCCACATGTGGCGGGCATTGTTCTCTTTCAGGAAATTCTCGTCTTTCATGGGGCTCTCTTTTCGGACGTTCGGGTTGGGCGGTTTTGGTCAGGCCGCGACAGTGGTGCGGGCGGGCATTGTGCCGCCCAATTCTCGGGTCACGTCGTTGACCGCCGCAATAAGGTGCGTGGTGATCAGGTCGGTTAGGTCTGCGTTAAATCGTGTTGCGACGGCAGCAACGGCAAGCGCCCCTGCGGGCGTATTTGAGGCGTTAAAGAACGCAGCGGCGGTGCCGATCACGTCAGCCTCGAAATACTGATCCGCACGGGTAAATCCGTTCTGGCGCGCCTGCTCTAACATGGTCTCTAGTGCGGCCGGATCGTCGGGGGTTTGATCGGTGAACCGTTCAAACGCATCCTGTTCGATCATGCGTTTGCGCAGGTCCGCTGGCAGATGCGCTGCGATCGCCAATCCGGACGCGGTGGCATGCACGGGCAGGGCGATCGAAGGGTCCAGATGCACACGCGTTGCGCGCTCTGGCTCCGAAATCAATGCAGTCATTAGCGTGGTGCCGGTGATGATCGTGGCGTGGGCTGTTTCGCCGGTAACTCGGGCCAGATTGTCCAGATGCGGCTGCAAGATCGACAGCAACGGAAAGCTACGTTCGCGAATTCGGGCAAAGCTGATGGGGGCAAGCCCGAGGCGATATTTCTTTGATTCGGGGTTTTGCTCGACGAATCCGTTGCGCGCTAGCGCGTTCATGCACCGCAGGATTGTCGTCTTGTCATAGCCTGCCAGTCGGGACAGTTCGCTTAGGCCAACTTCTGGTTTTTGCACAGAAAAATGGCGCAGCAGTGATAGCGCCTTGTCTACTGTGCCCATTGTGGTTTTGGCCATTTGCGTCGGGTTCCTTTGCATTGGCAGCTTGGTCTTTAAGAAATGTTGACAGAAGAAATTGCTCAGTGCAAACTATATGTACCGTCGGTAACAATAGTGTACCGTTAAGTGAATAAGGTCAAGATCAAAAGATCGAAAGACCACCATCTAGGGAGATGACTATGAAGAATTTCACCAAGGCCATTCTGGCAGCAAGCACGGCAATGACCGTTCTTGCGATGCCAGTCGCGGCTGTTGCAGAGTACCCAGAGAAGCCGGTTTCGTTTGTTGTGCCGTGGCCTCCCGGTGATCTAGAAGACGTGCTGACGCGTTACATTGCGGAAGATTTTCAAGCCAAATACGGTTCGCCTGCGGCCGTTGTGAACAAGCCCGGTAGCGGCGGGGGCCCGTTCCCCGGCGCGATTGATGTCGCGAACGCACCGGCAGATGGCTACACCATCGGGTCGTTCATCATTGCGGTTCCGGTTGTTGGCCCAAACATCGGTATCCCAGAGCTTGCGCCAAACCCGTTTGAACCACTCGGCACGTTCCTGACCTACCCGTTTGTGATCGTTGCAGGGGCCGACGCACCCTATGATGACATCGCAGGCTTGGCCGCGCATGCCAAAGACAACGATGTTGTTTTGGGCCACTTTGGCGCGCCTTTGGTTCCGACCAAAGTGACGATGGCCTTGGCGAAATCGCAAGGGTTTGATTTTGCCTCTGACGCCGCGTTCGACGCGCTGGATTGCAACACGCTGGCCTCTGGCGACGTGGACGTGATGAACACAACATTGCAGTTGGTTTTGCCGTGCTTGGACACGGTCAAAGTGCTGGCATCCATCGGCGGCGAACGCATCGCGCTGACGCCTGATACACCAACTGTTGCCGAAATCGATCCGGCGCTGAACATTTCGTTGTGGAACGGTTTGTTTGTGCACAAAGACACCCCAACGGACGTGCGCGAAAAGATCATCGCGGTTGCTGAGGAAACGATGAAGTCCGAGCGGGCGCTAAAGCTGGCCGCAGATACCGGTGCTTTGGTCTATTGGCAGAACGCAGACGATTCCACTGCTCTGATCGAAAATGACATCAAAACTTTGGGCGCGATTAACGCGTCGCTCGAATAAGTTAACGCAACAGCGTTGCCTTGAAACGGGCGGCGCTGTACAATTACCCCCTCACAAAAAGGCGAACCATGACCCGTTTCAAAGGGCTGCAAGAGCTGTTCAAACGTTATCGCCGCCCGGGGGACATTGTCTTTGCGTGGATGTTTTTTGCGCTGGCGGTGTTTCTTTTCACGCAACTTGGCACGCAATCCCCGTGGAAATGGGGCGGCAAGGTTTTCTCGCAACCTGCGTTCTGGCCGACGAGCTCAGTCATTCTGATGGTGTTTTTTGGCGGGCTGCATTTGCTGTCGTCCGCGTTGTCGCCGCGTTTGGTTGGGCGGTGGGAAGAGGTCTGGCAATGGGTCAAATCGCTGGAATATGCGGGCTGGTTTATGGCCTATGTTTTTGTCGTGCCGCAGCTCGGGTATTTGCTGTCGACTATTGTGTTTGGTTTGCTGTTGGCGGCGCGTGCGGGCTACCGGAGCGTTCGAATGTACCTGTCGATTGTCGCGCTAAGCATCACGATTGTCGTGGTATTCAAAGGGTTTTTGCAGGTCAGAATCCCCGGCGGCGCGATTTACGAATACCTGCCAACCACACTTCGCAGCTTTATGCTGACCTATTTCTAAGATCTTGATATAATGGATGTTTTTTATTCTGCGGTGTCGCTCTTGATGGATTGGCAAGTGCTGCTGGCCTTGGTGATCGGTTCGATTGGCGGCGTCATTATCGGGGCTATTCCGGGTGTCGGTGCGGCCGTTGCGATCGCCATTTTGCTGCCCGCAACGTTTGCGATGCCGCCGCTTGTTGGCCTGACAATGCTGCTGGGGATTTACGGTTCATCCATGTACGGCGGCGCGCTGCCTGCGGTTTTGATCAACACGCCCGGCACTGCCGTAAACGCGCTGACAACCTATGACGGCTATCCGATGACGCAACGGGGCGAGGCGCGGCGCGCGGTGGCTTTGGCCTATTCCGCCAGCTTTTTTGGCGGCATTTTCTCGATTGTTGCGCTGATCTTGTTGGCTCCGTTGTTGGCCAAGATCGCACCGCATTTCGGTTCTCGCGAGATTTTTCTAGCTGCAGCGTTGGGTCTGATACTGGTCGTTCTGGCGCACCGGGGGCAGATCTTTGCTGCCGGTATGCTCGCGTCGTTTGGCATCTTTTTGCAGATGGTCGGACTAGAGCCTGTGACCTATTCGCGCCGCTTTACGTTTGACCAAAGCTGGCTGACATCAGGCGTTGATCTGATCGTTGTGGTGTTGGGGCTGTTCGCGCTGAGCCAAGCATTCCTGCTGTTGGTGGAACCTGATGAAAAACCCGAAATGATCTCGGTCAAAGGGTCGATTTTCTCAGGGTTGAAAGAGCTGTGGATGTACAAACGGGTCGCCACCGTGTCGTCCGGATTTGGCGTGATGATGGGCATGATCCCGGGCGTCGGCGAATTCACCGCGCAATTCATGTCCTACACCTACGCGCAAAAAACGTCGAAAACGCCGGAGCTGTTCGGCAAAGGCGCACCCGAAGGATTGATCGCATCCGAGGCCGCAAACAACGCGGTGCCGGCGGCTGCGATGATCCCGCTGCTCGCGCTTGGTATCCCGGGCGAAGCATTGACGGCGATGATGCTGACCGTGTTTTACGTTCACAACGTCATTCCGGGCCCGCAATTGTTCCAAGGTCAAATGGACTTTGTCATGGCGCTGTATCTGGCGTTGCTGGTGCTGAACGTAATCGTTTTATGTTTTTTGATGGTGTCGACCAACCTGCTGACCAAGATCATCGAACTGCCCACCCGCCTGATCGGGATTACGATTTTGCTGCTTAGTTTTGTGGGGGTTTATAGTTTGCGCAACTCGATCACGGATTGCGCATTGGCGGCGGGTTTCGGGGTGTTCGGGTTCATCCTGAAACGGTTGAATTTGCCAATTGTACCGATCATTTTGGGCATGGTTCTGGGGGGCATTATGGACGTCAAACTGCGTTCTGCCATGCCACGGGTCAAAACGCCGTTGGACATGATTGATCGCCCGATCGCGATGATCATTTTTGCGATGATCCTGATCGTAATTGCGCTGCACATCCGAACCTTGATGCGCGAAATGCGCAACCGGCCACAAAACCTCGACACGGACATCCACCTGAAGCAAGAGGGCGAACAATGATCAGCCAATCCCAAATTGACGCACTGCGTGATGCGCCGGTTTCAAACGCCCAACACGTGATTAATGGCCAAACAGTGGCGGCCAGCGATGGCGCCATGATGGAGATCACGTCCCCGATTAACGGGCAGCGCTTGACGGAAATTGCCGCCGGTGGAACTGTTGACGTTGACCGCGCAGTTGCAGCAGCGCGCACCGCGTTTGAAGACGGTCGTTGGTCCCGCATTGCCGCCACTGCGCGTGGTCGTGTTTTGCAACGCATCGCCGATAAAATCGAAGCAGAGGCGCAAAGTCTTGCGGTTTTGGGCGTGCGCGACAACGGCACTGAAATCTCGATGGCGATCAAAGCGGAGCCAATGAGCGCTGCGGCCACCTTTCGGTTTTACGGCGAATTATGCGGCAAGGATTACGGTGAAATCGCACCGACTGCGCCGGGCACGTTGGGCCTTGTGCACCATGAACCGGTGGGCGTTGTTGGCGTGATCGTGCCGTGGAATTTCCCTTTGATGATCGGCGCTTGGAAGATCGCGGCGGCCCTCGCTGCGGGCAACACAGTGGTCCTGAAGCCGTCAGAAGTCGCATCGCTATCACTGCTGCGTTTGGTCGAAATCTGCCACGAGGTAGGCCTGCCGGACGGTGTGTTGAACGTGGTGACAGGCACCGGCATCGACGTGGGTGCCGCCCTTGGCAAACACATGGATGTGGACGTGATGACCTTCACCGGATCGGGTGGCGTCGGCCGTCAGCTGATGATGTACGCAGCCCAGTCCAACCTGAAACGCGTCTATTTGGAATTGGGCGGCAAATCCCCCAACGTGATCTTTGCTGATGCCGGTGATTTGGACAAAGCGGCCGCCGTCGCCGTTGGCGGAATTTTCCGCGACAGCGGGCAGGTGTGCATAGCGGCCTCGCGCCTTTTGGTCGAACGGTCGATCCATGCTGAATTCACCGAAAAGGTGATCGCGCTGGCCAGCAAAATGCAGATCGGTGATCCGCTGGATTTGATAACATCCGCCGGCGCTATCGCGTCAGAAACCCAGATGAATTCAATTCTGGCCGCCATCGATCTGGCGAAAGCTGAAGGTGCCGAATTGCGAATGGGGGGGACGCGTCAACTCTCGCAAACGGGGGGGTATTACATCGGTCCGACATTGTTCGACAACGTCCCGCAAAATAGCGCGTTGGTGCAAAAGGAAATCTTTGGCCCCGTGTTGGCGGTGCAGCCGTTCGATACTGAGGACGAGGCCGTGACCCTCGCCAACGGGACTGACTACGGGTTGTCCTCTGCTGTTTTCACCCGTGACATCAGCCGCGCGCATCGCATGGTCGCGCGGCTGAAAGCTGGCGTTGTGCACGTGAACACCTACGGTGGGGCGGATGGTTCGGTGCCTTTGGGCGGCGTCGGGCAATCGGGCAATGGTCACGATAAATCGCACCACGCGCTGGATAAATTCCGCAATTTAAAAACGGCTTGGATACAACTTTGATCCCGCAAAATAATGCACTTGTTTCCCAAGCACGCCCCCAAAGGGCGACAAAACTGCGCGACGGATTGGCCGATGACGAAAGGGATATGACATGACCAAGACCATTTTGGTGATTGGCACTTACGACACCAAAGACGACGAACTACACTATATCTGTGAGCGGATCCAAAGCTTGGGCGGGCAGGTTTTAAGTATGGATGTCAGCGTGTTAGGTGATCCGTCCAAACCGACGGATATTTCGAAACACGCGGTCGCCGAGGCTGGTGGTTCATCAATCCAAGCGGCCATCGACAGTGGTGATGAAAACACTGCGATGCAAATTATGGCGCGTGGTGCAGCGGCACTTTGCGTTCAGTTGCATGCCGAGGGCAAGATCGACGCAATGCTCGCGTTGGGCGGCACGATGGGCACTGATTTGGCATTGGATTGCGCGCAAGCCTTGCCCATGGGTGTTCCAAAATATTTGGTGTCGACGGTCAGTTTTTCGCCTTTGATTCCGCCGGATCGTTTGTCGCCTGACATTCAAATGATCCTTTGGGCTGGCGGATTGTATGGGTTGAATTCGGTTTGCAAATCCTCATTGTCGCAAGCCGCGGGCGCCGTTTTGGGGGCCGCTAATGCGGTCGAAAAACCAGTGGCCGGTCGTCCGGTGATCGGAATGATGAGCCTTGGGTCATCCTGTCTGCGATACATGAGACACTTGCGCGATCCGCTTGAGGCGCGTGGCTTTGAGGTCGCTGTTTTCCACGCCACTGGCATGGGCGGCATGGCGTTTGAGGCGCTCGCCCGCCAAGGGTATTTCGCCGCAGTGATGGACTTTGCTTTGTCAGAGGTCACCAATTTGATGGGCGGTTCCGTGGCGAATTCCGGCACCGATCGAATGACCAATGCAGGCGCGATGGGCATTCCACAAATGGTGGCCCCCGGCTGTGCGGATTTGATCGACTTTGCAGGTTGGCAAGACATTCCCGCAGCCTATGCGGACCGCCCGTTTCATGCGCACAACCGGTTGATCAAATCCTCCGGGCTTAGTCCGGAGGAACGCCGCACGTTGGTGCGCGACATCGCAGCGCGGCTAGAGCAGGCGAAAGGCCCAGTTCACGTTTTGATGCCCACGCAAGGCATTGAAGAATGGGACAAAATCGGCGAACCAGCCCATGATCCAGAGGGCCTGGCCGCGATGGTTGACGAGATGGGCAAAGCCATCAAAGACCCGGTCCAGCTTAGCATGCTAGACTGTCACATCAACGATCAAGGGTTCGCAGATGCGGCACTCGCCGTGCTGGACGGATGGATTGCGGACGGCACCGTCAAGGGCGGGGCACCGGTCAAACCTGACTGATGCCCTTTGGTGATCTTAGCGCGGCAGTTGGCTGGCAGCGCGGGCCAGGTTTTCGATCTCGGCCCAGTTTTCGCTTTGCACCAGATCGGCAGGGGCGACCCAGGATCCGCCTGCGCACACAACGTTAGGCTGCGACAGGTATTTGGTCGCATTTTGCGGGTTCACGCCGCCGGTGGGGCAGAACGAAATCTGAGGCAACGGCGCGCCAATTCCTTTTAGGGCATCGACGCCGCCTGACGCCTCGGCAGGGAAGAATTTTAACATGTCGTAGCCGCGTTCCAGCAGGCGCATCGCCTCAGAGGCGGTTGCCGCACCGGGCAGCAACGGCAGATCGTTGTCTTCGCAGGCTTGCAACAACATGTCCGTCGCACCGGGCGAAACGCCAAAGGTGGCCCCGGCGTCCTTGGCCGCCACGACATCATCAGGTGTTACAAGCGTGCCTGCGCCGACGTATCCGCCCTCGACTTTGGCCATTTCCGAAATGACGTCCAGCGCGTTTGGCGTGCGCAACGTCACCTCAAGAACCGGCAAACCGCCTGCGACCAAGGCTTGGGCCAAGGGGCGCGCGTGGGCGACATCGTGCACCACCAACACCGGAATTATCGGGGCGATTTCGCATAGTTTACGGGCGTAGGTTGATCTTATCATTTTAGTCTCCAAAAACACTGGCACCTGCGTCAGCAGATCCGACTGCGGCGCGGAAAGGCGCGAACAATTCGCGGCCTGTGCCCCACTGGTTATCGTCTAGGTTTGCGTGCGCAGGGCTGCGTGTCAGCAGGTCATCCACGAGAACGTCCAGCGTCCCGTCCAGCGCGTCAACGTGTACCATATCGCCGTCGCTTATATAGGCGATGGGGCCGCCGTCCAGTGCTTCGGGACAGACATGGATCGCGGCGGGGACTTTGCCTGATGCACCAGACATGCGCCCGTCTGTGACCAGCGCAACTTTGTGGCCGCGCCCTTGCAAAATGGCCAGCATCGGGGTCAGGCTGTGCAGCTCTGGCATGCCGTTGGCTTTGGGCCCCTGAAACCGGACAACGACGATCACGTCACCTGTGAATTCACCGGCTTTGAAGGCGGCTTTGACTGCGTCTTGGGAATGGAACACGCGGGCAGGGGCCTGCACAACGCGGTGTTCTGGTGCCACGGCCGAGATTTTCATCACGCCTGTCCCCAGCGATCCGGCAAGACGTTTGAGACCGCCCGAGGTTTGGAACGGTTTGGACAGCGGCGTCACGATCTTTTCGTTCAGGCTGTGCTGTGTGCCGTCACGCCAAACCACGTCGGCACCGTCCAGAAACGGTTCTTGGGTGTAGTGGTGCAGCCCCGCGCCGGCGATGGTTTTGGTGTCAGGGTGCAGCAACCCGCCGCCCAGCAATTCGCGGATCAGATAGCCTAATCCACCGGCTGCGTGAAAATGGTTCACGTCCGCCAGCCCGTTTGGATAGACTCTCGCAAGCAGCGGCACGAGGTCGGAAATATCCGAGAAATCCTGCCAATCTAGGATGATCCCACCGGCGCGCGCCATGGCCACCAAGTGGATCAGCAGATTGGTCGACCCGCCAGTGGCCATCAGCCCGACGATGCCGTTGACGTAAGCCTTTTCATCGAGAATTTCGCAGACGGGAGTATAGTTTTCACCCAAGGCGCTGAGCGACAAAGCACGCATCGCCCCTGTCTTGGTCAGCCCTTCGCGCAATTCGGTGTTCGGCGTCACAAAGCTGGAGCCAGGCAGGTGCAGCCCCATGAATTCCATCAACATTTGGTTGGTGTTGGCGGTGCCGTAGAACGTGCAGGTGCCGGGGCCATGGTAGGCAGCCATTTCGGCGGCCATCAGGGCATCGCGCCCACATTCGCCTGCGGCAAAAGACTGGCGCACTTTGGCTTTTTCGTCGTTCTGCAAGCCACTGGTCATCGGGCCTGCGGGGATAAACACGGCGGGCAAATGGCCAAACGCTTGGGCACCGATCACAAGGCCGGGAACGATCTTGTCGCAGACGCCTAGATAGACGGCGGCGTCGAATGTGTTGTGCGATAGCGCAATGCCTGTCGCCATGGCGATCAGGTCGCGCGAAAACAACGACAGCTCCATGCCGGCTTCGCCTTGGGTCACGCCGTCGCACATCGCGGGCACGCCGCCTGCGACTTGGGCTGTGCCGCTAATGCTGCGGGCCGCGGTGCGGATCAAATCGGGGAAACGCTCAAACGGTTGGTGCGCGGACAGCATGTCGTTGTAGGCGGTGACGATGCCAAGGTTGCCGCCGGTGCCGGTGGCGAGCGGGTCTTGGTCCTCGCCCGCAGCTGCAAACGCATGGGCCTGCCCGCTGCACGACAGATGCGCGCGCGACGGGCCTTTGCGCTGTGCGGCGTCCATGCGCGCAAGGTAGGTGGCGCGCGTCGGGGCGCTGCGTGCAATGATACGTTTGGTTACGTCGTCCAATGTTTTGTGGATTGGCATCTGAGGTCACCTCGTATTGTTAGCGCTAACAGTTCCGCTTAACTAGGCTAATACGCAAAAAATGGCAATAGTTTTAGTTTGAAACGTAGCCCGCAACCACTTGCAGCAGCTTGTATGCGGTAGAGGCGTCGTTTTCGACAACGGCAAGGAACTCTTCGGCACCAATGCGCAGGCACGTCAGATCGGTTTTTGCCCGCATGTCGAGCGCGCGTGGTTCATTGCGGATCAGGCCCAGTTCGCCAATCAGTTTACCCGGACCGCTGGTGGCAATGAACGTGTCGTCGCCGTCTTTTTGGGGCAACAGCAAGTCCGCTTCGCCTTCGATAACCAGATACGCCCCATCGGTGGGATCATCGTTTTTGTGAAACACATAATCGCCGGGTTCAGCGGAATACCAGCGCGCGCCAAAGGCAAGCAGGCGCAATTGTTTGCGATCCAGACCGGAAAACAGATCGGTCTGTTCTATCGCGCGCAATTTGCGGGCCAGATCGGCGCTGACTGTGCTGTCTGCGGCATCGTCGATTTGGGCATCATCCGTGCTAAGGCGCCCCTGTTTCATTTCGAAATGCAGATCAAAGCTGGTGATGTCCGCAAAGGACGGGGCCAAGCAAATGATCGTGGTCTCGGGCAGAACGGCGCGCAGATTGGCGTGAATGTTGCTTTGCGCCTGTGCGTCGTAACTGGACAAAACACTGTCGAGGATCAGGACGTGTGGGCGTTTGATTGTTGCGCGGCTGACGGCCAGCGGTTCGGCAAACATTGCGGGCACATTCGCGCCGCCACGCG
Organism: Ascidiaceihabitans sp.; assembly: GCA_029251465.1. GTDB lineage: Bacteria > Pseudomonadota > Alphaproteobacteria > Rhodobacterales > Rhodobacteraceae > Ascidiaceihabitans. The sequence goes on along the minus strand of JAQXDI010000065.1, from coordinate 21,791 downwards.
GGATCGGCAGATCAAAGATCAACGCCAGAACCAGCCCGTTCAGGTCTGCGTCTTGCAAAACGTCGGCCACCGTGCGGCGCAGATCGTCGCCTCTGGATCCAGAGCCGTCTGACACTTTGCCAAACAATGCGTTTTCCATCACGCTTAGGCCCGCGACTGGCTGGTCGTCGACCAAGGGCGTGAAAAGATCCTTCATGCTGGCTTGCAATGCGGGGCCGTGTTCGCGGCGCATGTCCAGCACGCGGGCGACGATTTCGTCCGGAAATGCGGGGCCGATTTTCTCCGCAGAGATCACGAAGGGCACGGCCAGCAGTTGCGCCTTTTCTCGTATGTCGAGGGCTTTGGAGTCACGGAATTTTGTGATCAACGCCGAGGCGTCCTCGTAGGTGGCAACCTCAAATCCCAGCTTGCGAAACAAGGGGTGATCGGTGCCGTCGGATCCAAAGATTTGGCGCAGCATGTCAACGGTGTCGACTGCAAGCTGAAGCAGGTCATCTTCTAAATTCAGACTTGCCATCAGGTCCATAAAATCGGTTTGCGCGGCCAAAACATCAGCCGTTATGGGCGTGCGCGGGGTCGCGTACAGCAGGTTGTCGGCGACCGGCAGGGCGGGGTTGTATTCGGATGGATCAAACCGCCACGCATGCTGTGACAGGCCCGCAGCATCAATAGCAGCGGTAACTCTGGGCCGCAGATCAACCAACCGCGCTGCCAGTTCCGGATGGGTGTTTGGATCGAATTTTTGATCTAACCCACGACGGAACAATGCATCGCCACTGCCCATGCCGGTGATCAGTTGTAACCACCAATCGCTGAGTTGCGCGGGGTCGTCGACACCGGCCCCTTGGGGGTTCAGCCACTCGGCCTCTAGCATGTCGGCGCTGTTGCCGGCACGCAGCGTTTCTTGGTGCCCGTCCGTGGCGGCAGGTGGATCAATGGGTTGGAATTTTAGGGGCATCATCACGTTGTCACCGAAGCTGCCCATGAACATCACCGGACGTGACGTGGCATGGCCGATCCGCGTGGCGATCGTGGCTTGGTGCATCTTGGTGATGTCTTGGCCTGCGATGCTCAGCGTGCCGCTCGCGGGCATAACTTCGCGGGTTAACAGCTCTGCCAAGGCGCGCCGGTCCTCGTCGCTGGGCGCGGTGATCGCGATGGTGCTGGCGGCCGGAAAGGCGACGTTCAAATCCTCAAGAACCGAATTTCCCTCTTCGTCGCGCACACTGATACCGCTGAGGGTGATGTCACCGATCAGCGCCGGAATTTCGCCGGGATCCGTGTCAAACAGTGCCGTGTCGATCATGCCGGTCGGGGCAAAGCGTTCGGTGATCGTGTCCCAGCGCAACGACATGTCTTGGGATTGGTTATAATACGCCAGCAGCTCTTTCCAAGGCGACGACAAATCCTTGTACGCAGCGAGAGCGGCGACCAGAGCACCAACAGTGATTTCGCCTTGGATCGCCAGATACCCGCCAAGCGAAAAGAAGAAAAACGGGGTCAGTTGGGTGATGAAGTTGTTGGTGAACTTCATAAAGAATTTCTTTTGGAAAATCTCGAACCGGATCGCATAAAGCCGACCTAGACGATCTGAAATCATCGCCATCCGGTAGCGCCAGCCGCCGTTGGTGCGCAATGCACTCGCGCCTGCCGCGCCTTCGCCAATCTCGGCGGCCAAAGCCCGTATTTGAACAACCCGTTTTTTGTTCAGCTGATTGATCTGCTTTTGCATTTTTGGGATGATCCACGCCTGCAACGGGATCAGCGCGCAGGCGGCGATGCCAAACGCAAAGCTTTGGAAAAACAGGAAGCCTAGAATGGTTAACATCTGTCCGGCTTGCAGCACAGGTTGGGCGACCGCATCCCCCATCAATCCGCCCATGGGCTCGGATTCTGACGTGACCATCGACACCAATTCGCCTTGGCTGGTGCGTTCAAAATAGGGTGCCGGAAACCGCAGAATGCGGGCGATCAGGGTGTAGCGAAAGCGGCGCAACAAGCGTTCAGCAAGCACACCTTTCATCGTGTTGATCCGCATTTTCATAATGCCATGGGCAAAGACGGCCAATAGGAACAACCCGCACAGCACCATCAAAAAAGTGATCTGCCCCATTTGGTAGCCATAAACGGTAACCTGATCGGCACCAGCCCCGATGGCGTCATTGATGATCCGTTTGGGCAGTTCAAGGGTCAGGTAAAGCAGCGGAAACAGGGTTAACGTCACCACCAGCAAAATCAGCTGATCGCGTTTGGAGTACTTCCAGATAAAGGTGAAAAGCCAACGTTCTATGGGGCGGTCCAGTATTCAAAAGTAAAAGTCAGCGACTCGTAATTTAGGTTAACAAGCCTACTCTAAACCTATCAATTGATTTGCGCATCCTGTTTGATGCGCTAGATTAAAGTTGCATTGAAAGGACCACCTGTGACGCCAGCGATCCAGACGCTTTTGATTTTGCTTATCCTGCTGCAAGTCAAACACATGTTTGCGGACTTTTTTCTGCAGACACCAAAGATGCTGGCAGGGCGCGGGCAATACGCGCACATGGGCCGCGCGCAACATGCCGCGATCCACGCGGGCGGGTCTGCGATTGCGTTGGTGGTTTTGGGCGCGCCAAGCACTTTTATTGTGGTGTTATGCGTGCTGGAATGGGCGGTTCACTATCACATCGATTGGGCCAAAGGGGCGTATTCGGATCGGTCCGGGCATGGACCAGCAGAGGCGGGGTATTGGCGCACATTTGGCGTTGACCAATTGCTGCACCAGCTGACCTATGTGGCGATGATTTGGGCCTGCGCGGTCTATGCGCTGTAGGCTTTGAAAGCCGCAAAGTTTCGCAGGCGGGCGACGACCCGATCACCGGTTTGTCGATCTGCGAAGTAAGATGATCGCGTTACAAAACGCGTTTGGCTGCGTCCCATGCCGCAACACCACAGGCGGCGATTTCGCAGCCCTGCCACGTCACCGGATGTGCTGCGTAATTGATCGCAAAGGTTCGCGTTCCGGCCTGACGCACGCGCAGCCCGTGGGGCAAGTGCTGCATTTGAACGCCACTGGCCTCACATCCCATTGCGACGACGCGATCCCAAAGCGGTTCATCGGGCCATGCGCCCAAATACCAAAAATTGCCTTCATCGCTTAGAACCGTGGTCGCGTTTTCGGTGTTCAGCAGCGGGCTTTCGACACTGGCGAGCCGCTCTTGCCAGTGCACAACGTGACCACCGCCGACCACCGGTCGTTTGTGATGTGGCGGCAGGCTTTCGTGCAGTTCAATCTGCGATGTCATGCCTGCAATTGATGGCGTCCCACTGATCGGAATCGACAGTTCGCCTGTCACGGTGGCACTGCGCGGACCAATGATGACCTGTGCATTTGCAGCCTCAAGAGCGGCATAAAGCGCGGGTTCACAGCCTGCCAAGCCGGGGGCGAGCACCAGTTTGTAACCGTCGAATTCACGCGCTGAACTGGGCACGATATCGATGGACAAACCGGAACGGCGTAGGGCGCGGTAGGCATCGAACGTTAGCCGGAAATAGTCGAAATCAGCGCCTTGAGGTTGCGTGCTCCATGCCCAATCGGACGGGTAATCAAAGACCAATGCGACATCTGCGCGGGTCTGTTCCACAGCCCTCATCTTGGCGATTTCGTCAGCGACTGCCTTGGCTTCCGCCAGTGCGGGTGCGGGCACATCATCGGGGCGCAGCAGGCCTGCGTGATTTTGTTCTTGGGCAAACGGCGCTTGGCGCCAACGGAAATAGCTGACGACTTCGGCCCCATGCGCGATGGCTTCCCAGCTCCATAACCGGACCATGCCGGGCAGGGGGGCGGGGTTATACGGGGCCCAATTCACCGGACCCGGTTGCTGTTCCATCACCCACCAACGCCCACGTCCGACGGCGCGGTACAGATCGTGATGAAACGCCTGCATGTCAGGATCGCCCTGCTGCAAATACGCAGATTTATGTGCGTCTGATGCCTCTAGCCGGTCCGACAAAAAGCCAATCGGGTAGCTGTCCCAGCTGGCGATATCCAGATCCGCACCGACGTCAAAGTGATCAAAATCCAGCACGCGCCCCATGTAGTTGTGGATCAGGGGCGTGTCGGTCAGCCCGCGCATGACATCCACTTGGGCGCGATTGAATGCGGCAACTTGGTCAGAACTGAACCGCCGGAACGCCATCACATGCGCGGGGTTTGGTTCTGTGACGGTCAGGTTGGGCGCGTCAATCTGGTCAAAGGCGTCGTACTCCATCGACCAAAAAACATTGCCCCATGCCGCATTTAGGGCCTCGATTGTTTCATAGCGGGATCTAAGCCAATCGCGAAAAGCTATTGTTGCGGGTGCTGAATAACTGAGGGTGGTGTCGTGGCAGCCATATTCGTTGTCGATTTGCCAGCCGTGGATGTGTGGATTGCGCCCGTATCTTTCGCCCAAAATTTGCGCAATGCGTTGGCATTCTGCGATGTAGGGGCGGTGGGAAAAACAATAGTGGCGGCGTGATCCGAATTTGCGCGGATTGCCTTGCGCATCCACGGCCAACATGTCGGGGTGTTTGTCCAGCATCCAGCGTGGCGGCGTGGCGGTTGGCGTGCACATCACGACCTTTAATCCAGCCTCGCCCAGCACCGTGATTGCCTGGTCCAGCCAGTCGAATTCGAATTGATCCGGCTTTGGTTCAATCCTGCTCCAGGCGAATTCCCCGATGCGGACCCAACTGATGCCAGCGTCGATCATGCGGGCGGCGTCACGTGCCCACAACGCCCTGTCCCAGTGTTCGGGATAGTAGCAAACGCCAAGTGCCGGGATCACAAGATCACCTGATATTCAGGCAGGCCGGTGCCGACACCTTGGGCCACAAACGTCATGCCATCGTTTGGCCCAGCATCTAGACCGACAGCTGCCGAAGTTACGTACAGCGTGGTCAAATCAGGGCCGCCAAATGCCGGGCAAGAGGCTTGTTTTGCTTTAATTTCAACGGCTTTTAGGAACGTGCCGTTGGGTGAATAGACGGCGACCCGTGACGCGCCCCACTGCGCCACCCACATGTTTCCACCGGCGTCTATCACTGCCCCGTCGGGGTTTAGCTCTTCTTTGCGTAGGTCTAGAAACACTGTCGATGCGCCCACAGGCCACCCGTCAACGGCGTCCAAATCCTGACGCATGACGCGGCGTGAATGCGTGTCCGTATAGTAGACGCAGCTGCGATCCGACGCGAAACAGATCGCGTTCGACACCGTGATCGAGGTGAAAAGCGTGCGCAGCTCACCCTTGTAAAAACGGCTGATAGAGCCTGCATATTTCTCAGCGTTCTTGCCCATAGATCCGATCCAGAAACCGCCCCATGGGTCCGCACGCCCGTCGTTTGACCGGGTGACAGGGTTGTCTGCCTCTAGCGGTGTGATCAATTCGCGCGCGCCTGTTTCCAGTGAAAACCGCCACAGGCCCGTCTCTGATGCTATCAACAGCGTGTCGCGATCTACCCAGCCCGCGGCCGAGCAATGCTCATCGAAGTGCCATTCATTTGTGGTATCGCCGCTTCGTGTCAGCAGACGTTTTCCAAGAATATCGAACCAGTAAAGTTGCTGGCGCACTGGGTGCCACAACGGTCCTTCGCCCAGCTCGCAAATGCGATCATCGAAAACCGTGCTCATGAGGTTGCCGCCTTGTATGCCGCGACTATTTCGGTGGCGTTTTTAGCGACGTCAGACACGCTCATCCCCGGTTTGAAGATCGCAGATCCGAGGCCGAAACCGTCAGCACTTGCCGCGATCCATTCCCCAAAGTTTTCGGGGCCAGCACCGCCAACAGCGTAAACTTGGGTGCCTGTTGGCAAAATGGCCCGCATGGCTTGCAAACCCGACGGGCCTGCCATCGATCCGGGGAACAGTTTTAGCCCGTCAGCGCCTGCGTGCAGGGCGGCAAACGCCTCGGTCGGGGTGAAGACGCCGGGCCAACTTTGCAGACCCTTCGCCTTTGTGTGGCGGATGACGTCGGTGTCGCAATTGGGGGAAACAACCAGTGTTCCGCCAGCGCGCGCCACCGCATCGACATGGTCGCACGTCAGCACAGTTCCCGCACCAATCACGGCACGATCCCCAAAGGCCGTAACGATTTTTGCGATGCTATCGAACGGGTCAGGCGAATTGGTTGGAACCTCAATCGTGGTGATGCCAGCATCGATTAAAACAGATGCGATATCAACAGCTTCGCTAGGTTTCAGCCCACGTAAAATTGCGATGATAGGAAGGGTCATGTGGTCTCCTTGATCTGGCGATACGCGGCCTGAAGCCCGGCCAAAGTCATGCGTTCCGCATCGGCGATTGTGGCGTGAACACCTTGCAGCTGCAACGCGTCACTGTAGGCTTTTGCCAGCGCATCCGCCCCGAGGATCGCCACGTTTTGACCAAGCCAAAACGGGCGTGCTGCCCCCAGTTCTGCCCCGATCAACAATCCGGATAGACGGGCGCGCGCGGTATCTTTGCTTTGTCCATGCAACAAGTCGCGGGCACGTAGATTGAACAGGTATGCGGCAAGCCGTTCGGGGCGCGAAAGCGTGTCTGAAACGGCCTCCTCGAACGCTTGGGCATCCCACCCTTTGGCGTCAACTGAGTGGCGCAGCACCGACGCGCCAGAGAGTAGATTGAACTGTTCGCCGGTCATAAATGTCTGGAAACTGACAATTTCGCCCGCACTGACATGGACCCATTTTGTATGCGTGCCGGGCAGGCAAATGACGCCGTCCCAGTCGGTGTTCAGAGCAAGGAAACCGGCGATCTGGGTTTCTTCGCCGCGCATGACATCCGCAGGTTTTTCCTGCTTTAAACCGCCGATCACGTGGACGCGCAAGCGGGGGTCGATGCTGGTGGCCAGCACGACGCCATTGGCGATGGGCATGCACGGAACCGCGCTGTAGGGGGCCTCGACCCAGCCTTGGCGCGCGCCAACCATGCCGCAGGCAATCACGGGTGTTGTGTCACTCAGCCAAGGGGCAATCAACGCCAGCAATGCAGCCTCGAACTGGTCGCGATCCAACTGGGCCATGCCCGCGTCAGATTTCGCGGTGTCGATAACGCTGCCGCCCTTCATCGCCCAGACCCGCAGGTTGGTTGTGCCCCAATCGGCGGCGATCCAATCGGCGCGCGTCATCAGCCTGTCACCACGGTGCCGCCATCGACGACCACGCATTGGCCGGTCATCATCCGGCTGGTTTTTGAGGCGAGAAACAGAACCGCATCGACGATGTCTTGGGGATCAAGATATTCTTTCAGACACTGTTTTTCGAGATGTGCGGCCAAGGCATCTGGTGTCGCCCATTTGTCCATTTGTTTTGGCGTCAAAACCCATCCCGGGGCCAGCGCATTCACGCGGATTTTGTCAGGCCCCAATTCGCGCGCCAAGCTGCGAGACATTGCCGTGATGCCGCCATTTGCCGTGGTGTAGGCCGTGTAACCCGCCCCGCCCATCATGTAGCTGATCGAGCTGAAGTTGATGATTGATCCAAAGCCGGCTGTCTGCATTTGGCGTGCCGCTTCTTGGCACGAAAAGAAGTAGCTTTTGAGGTTAATGGCTTGCATCCAGTCCCAGTAGTCTGTCGTGACTTTGTCCAGCTCGTGGCGATCATCGTTGGCTGCGTTGTTGACCAAAACAGTGATTGGGCCGTGCACCTTTGATGCTTGTCGCATCGTCTTTTGCAATAGCTCCGTGTCGGTAATGTCGCCTTGCAGGAATAACGGCGCGCGGCCGTGTTTCATCTCCATTTCGGCGACAAATTTCGACGCATCTGAACGGCCGATAAAGGCGACGTTTGCGCCTTGGCCCATGAACCCGTCCGTGAGGGCCGCGCCAATGCCGTTGCCGCCACCTGTGATGTAGACGGATTGCCCCGAAAGGTCGTGGAATGTCGCGGTTTTGGTCATGGTCGTCAGGCCTTTTTCTTGCGGGCGAAGGCAGGCAGCCAATCGCCGTGTGCCACCAGCAGATCATCCACCAGTGACCGGATCTGGCGTAAATCCAGCTCGGCTGCGGTGTGAGGATCCATCATGGCCGCATGGTAAATGTGTTCGGGGTTTTCGTCGACCAACGCGCGCACTGTCAATTCCTGAACGTTGATTTGGGTGCGCATCAGCGCCGTCAGCTGTGGAGGAATGTTGTCTACGACGGTGGGCTGGATGCCATTGGCGTCCGCCAGACAAGGGGTTTCGACCGCAGCGCCCATTGGCAATTGCGGGATTTGGCCAGTGTTGGGCAGGTTGCCATACAGCACATACGGATTGTCGGTGACGATGGCGTTCATCAGTTCGGATGCGAATTCGTGGCTTTTGCAAACTTCGACTTTGCCAGAGGCGCGCATGGCCTTGGCTTGGTCTTGCCAATCGGCGATCTGTTCCTCGCAACGGGTCGGATATTCGTCGAGCGGAATGCCAAAGTCCGCGATCAAATCGTCGCGCCCGTCCTTGATGAACCACGGCACGTATTCGGCCAGATGTTCGGAACTTTCGGTGCAGAAAAATCCGAGGTGATCCATGACTTCATAACGTACCTTGTTGCCACAACGCGGCATCAAAAGCGGTGCTTTGGGGAGCGACCCATTGGCGTACCCGTCGCGCAAACGCGGATAAAGATCGTGCAGTTGGCCACCGACCTCTTGTTCTAAGCGCAGGAAAAACGCGACGTGGTTTGCGCCAGCGACTTTGTAGCGGATAGACCCCTGATCGATGTCCAGATCATGCGACAATTCCTGCACCGTGTTTTGGACGGAATGGCATAGGCCAACCTGCTTCAGTTTAGGAAAGCGTTCGGCCAGTGCCCACGTGTTGATCGCCATCGGGTTCACATATTGCAGCAAGGTCGCGTCGGGGCAAAGCTCTGCCATATCGGCCGCCACATCCCACAACACAGGCACAGTGCGCAGGCCGCGCATGATGCCACCAACGCCCAGGGTGTCAGCGATTGTTTGGCGCAGGCCGTACTGTTTGGGGATGTCGAAATCGGTTACTGTGCAAGGTTGATAACCGCCAACTTGAAACGCTGTGACGACAAAATCAGCGCCATCCAGCGCGCTGCGCCGATCCGTGTGTGTGCTGACGGTCGCACCTGTGCCGACGGTTTGGATCATGGCGTGCGCGACGATTTCGCTTTCGGCGAGACGCGCGGCGTCAATGTCCATCAAGGCAAAATGGCTGTCAGCAAGGGCCGGCGTCAAAAGCGCGTCGCCCACGATATTTTTCATAAAAATCGTAGAACCCGCACCGATGAAGGTGATCTTTGTCATGTCGTTTACTCGAGGTTAGGTTTCATTTCACAGCGCCCAAGGTCAGGCCTGCGATGAAATGTTTTTGCATCAAAAAGAACATCGCAACAGGGGGCAGGGCGGCCACAAGCGAGCCCGCGCTCATTAAGTGATACATCGCACGGAATTGGGCGTTAAAGCTGGTGATGCCAGCGGTTACGGGTTGTGCATTTTCGCCTTGGGTCAAGACAATCGCCCAGAAATAATCGTTCCAGATGAAGGTGAAAATCAGAACCGACAAAGCCGCCAGTGCGGGTTTCATCAAAGGCAAAACCACGTACCAGAAAATTTGCCATTCGCGGATGCCCTCAACGCGTGCCGCCTCGATCAGCTCAAACGGCAGCGCCTTGATAAAGTTGCGCATGAACAGCGTGCAGAACCCAGTTTGAAAGGCGACGTGGAACAGGATCAACCCAGTTTTGGTGTTGTACAACCCCATGTCCAACGTCAGATCCCGCACCGGGACCATCAGGATTTGGAAGGGCACAAAGTTGCCGGCGATGAACATGAAAAACAACAGCAGGTTGGCTTTGAATTTATACACACCAAGCGCAAAACCGGCCATCGCGCTAAGCGCCACAGCGCCGATCACCGTCGGGATCGTGATCATGAACGAGTTCAGAATGTAGCGCGGCATGGAAGAGTTAAACACCTGCGCGAAGTTCTCGAAAAACTCGAACGACGAAGGCATGCCCCAGTAGTTGCCGACCGTGAAATCGACCGATGGCCGGATCGCAAACAGGGCAACAGCAATCAGCGGCGCCAGCCACAGCAACAAGGCCACGGGCAGCAGCGCCTGATAGGTCAGCTGCGTACTGCGCGAGGATTTTTCGATTGGTTTGGGAAACATCAGCGCGCCTCCCTTTCATCTTGGTACATGCGGAATAGAAAATAGCCGATGAACAGCAGCATGATCAGGAACAAAATCACGGCGATGGCCGCGCCGTAGCCCATCTTGAACCCGTATTCAGACAGCGATTTTTCAAACATGTAGAACGACAGCACGCGGGTGGAACCGAATGGCCCGCCGTTGGTCATGATCGAAATCAGATCGAACGACCGCAACGCCCCGATGATCGTCACGACGAATGCGATGAACATGGCAGGGCGCAGTTGCGGCAAGATCACGAACCACAGCATTTTGAGGCCCTTGGCTCCGTCTAAACGCGCCGCTTCGATTTGTTCGGGGTCAACGGCGTTGAGGCCAGTCAGGTACAAGATCATGCAATAGGCGGTCTGCGGCCACAGCCCCGCCGCGATGATGCCGTAGGTCGCCAGTTTCGGGTCCCCAAGGACGTTGACTGGATTAAACCCAAAGACCCCGATGATGCCGTTGAACAGGCCAAAGGTCGGGTCATAAAACCATGTGAACACCAGGCCGACGACGATCTGGCTGATCACGAAGGGAAAGAAAAACAACGACTTATACAGGCGAATGCCACCCACTGTCTGGTTCAGGAACAGCGCGATGAACAGACCACCCGGAATGGCGAGCAGATAAAACACCAGCCATTTGGCGTTGTTCCAAAGCGAGACCGTGAAAGCCTTGTCGCGTGTCAGAAGGCGTTCGTAATGCGCCAGCCCTACGTATTCGCCCGTCTCTGAGATCGGGCCTAAACCATCCCATTTGAACATCGAAATGTAAAAACTCTGCCCAATCGGCCAGACCACATACAGCGTGAACATGATCATCGCAGGGATCAGGAACAGCCACGGGGTGATCGCAATCTCGTTGCGCGCGTACCAGCCTTTGGGACGCGTGTTGTGCTGCATGTCAGATGTCTCGGCCATGGGGCACCTCTGGGGTTACGTACATCACGATTGAAAAGCGGAGCAGTGTTGAAAAACAGAGCAATGTCTCGACTTGTCAATTTTGACGTAGAGCGTTTGATGGGACGCATTTGGTGTCGGGTGGGAGCCGCGCCGTGGCGCAGCCCCGTTTGTCTGGGCATTCCTATTAGAGGTCGGCGCGCACGTCTTCCAAACGCTCAAGAATGTCGTCCAGATTTTCCGGGTAGACCATGAACTCTTGCATGCCTTCCATCGCCGCTTTGGCCATTTCAGCCGGATAGTCACGGTCAAAGAACTGCGCCACGCCGCCTGGGGAGTTCGAGGACAGCATCTCAAAGCCCTCTTTGAGGAACTTGTCGTCATCAATGCTGGCTTTGGAGTTCACTGGCAACTGGCCAAGGTTCTCGCCGTTGTTGATGATCGTCTGCTCTTCAGCAGAGGCCACGTGCAGCAAGAATGCGCGGGCGTTGTCCTTGTTCTCAGCTTTTGCCGGGATGTGGAACGTGTCCGTTGGCGCGTCTTCTGCCAGTGCGATGCCGGGTGTGATGGCCGGGAACTGGTGGAAGTCGAGCTTGCTGTCGTCAAGACCGGCTTCGCGCAGCGGTGCCACGGCAAAGTTGCCTTTGAGGATCGCGGCGGCTTCACCGTTCACCATAAGCGGCAGGGATTGCTGCCAGTCTTTGTTCTGGTGATCGTCTACAAAGGCACCCATTTCGACAAGCTTGGCCCAGTTTGCGAAGGTTTCGCGCACGCGGTCGTCTGTCCAAGCGACGTTGCCCGCTGCAAGCTCCATGTGGAAATCGAAGCCATGGGTGCGCATGTTGATGTAGTCAAACCAACCTGACGCGGTCCAGAGCCATTTTGTGCCGATGGTGTAGCATTTCATGCCCGCATCGAGGACTTTCTGGCAGTTGGCCAGCATCTCGTCGAAGTCCGCAGGCTCGCTGATGCCCAGATCTTCATAGATGTCTTTGCGGTAGTAAACGCCCCATTGGTAGTACGTGTACGGCACGCCCCACTGCTTGTCGTCGATGGTCATCGCACCCTTGGTGGAGGCCAGTTCTTCGCCCATCGCGGTGTCAGCCCACAGATCGGACACGTCTTCAAACAGACCGGCATTGACGTACGGTGTCATGCGGTTGGCGGCGTACCATGTTGCAACATCTGGCGCGTTGGCGGTCAGGAAGTTGCGGATTTGCGTCTTGTAAGCTTCGCGGTCGATGACAGTGGTTTCGATGTTGAGATCAGGGTGCTTGGCCCCGAAACGTTCAATCATTGCTTCCATCGTGGCGCGCGGCGCAGGGTTCGAGGTGTCGAGGAAGATCTTAAGATCGCCCGTCAGTTTTGCATGGCCGTCTGCAAACGCAGACCCTGCCAAAATCGTGCTGGCAGCCAAAGCCGCGAGCGTCGCTTTTAGTGTGAATTTCATGGTCTTCTCCCTTTTGACTGCTTCGCCCTCCGAAACAGCTTTGGTTTCAATAGTTGAAACCTTGTTCTATTTAGTGAGATAATCACATCGAATCATGTAGGGTCAACAGCATCTTTGGTTCGACCATCAAGCGGTCATGCCACACGGGAGGGTAGAAACATGTCAGGTGACGGAACGGTAGGCAAAGCCTGCGACGTGCTGGATCAAGTTGCATCCTACCCGCGTCCTGTGCGGTTTGGACAGTTGTTGGAAACCTCATCCTTTCCCAAAGCGACGCTGTACCGGTTTTTGCAAACGCTGACCTCGCAGGGGATGTTGACCTATGACCCAGAGCGGCAAACCTATGCGCTGGGCATGCGTTTGGTGCGTCTTGCGCATGCGGCGTGGACCCATTCGTCGCTTGCCCCGATCGCGCGCCCTTATCTGGATGTGCTCAGCCAAGAGTTGGGCGAAACCGTGCATCTGGCACAGATGGATGCCAGCCAGGTGTTGTACGTCGACAAGCGCAACGCGGCGCAACCGGTCGAGATGTACAGCCAAGCAGGACGCGTTGGCCCGGCCTATTGCACCGGCGTGGGCAAGGCGATGTTAGCGCATCTGTCCGAGGCTGATTTGACCCGCGCAGTCGCATTGCAATCATTCCACCGCTTTACGGATACGACACTGACAACAGAGGCTGATTTGCGCGCGGAATTGGCGGCTATCCGCAAACGAGGGTACGCATTTGATCGCGAAGAACACGAACCGGGGATCATTTGCATCGCCAAACCGATCCTGACGCGCAACGGTCGGGTTTTGGGCGCGTTGTCCGTCACCGGACCCACGTCGCGCCACACATTGGACCACTTGGAAACATGGGCACCGCGCCTGACTGCGGCGGCCACAAACATTGCACGAGACGCCCAAGATTGGCGTTTTCCTGATGCAGCACAACAAATGACGGGGACGTAAGACATGACCGGAGTGAACCTGAAAAACGTGGTGAAACGTTACGGCGAAACACAAGTGATCCATGGCATTGATCTGGACATTGCGGACGGTGAATTCTGCGTTTTTGTGGGCCCTTCAGGGTGCGGGAAATCGACACTGCTGCGTATGATTGCAGGGCTTGAGGAAACCACCGAAGGCCAGATGTTTATTGGAGATCAGGATGTTACCCACATCGATCCCAGTTTGCGCGGCGTGGCGATGGTGTTTCAAACCTACGCACTTTACCCACACATGACTGTGGCGGAAAACATGGGGTTCGGGCTGCGGATGAACGGGGTGCCCAAGGCCGAGATCAAAGAAAAGGTCGGCAAGGCTTCGGACATTTTGAAACTTGGCGACTACCTGAAACGCAAACCCAAGGCGCTGTCGGGGGGGCAACGCCAACGGGTCGCGATCGGGCGCGCAATTGTGCGGGGGCCGGACGTGTTTTTGTTCGATGAACCGCTGTCCAATCTGGATGCGGAACTGCGCGTGGAAATGCGCGTGGAAATCGCACGATTGCATCACGAAATCGGGGCCACAATGATCTACGTGACCCATGATCAGGTCGAAGCGATGACCATGGCGGATAAGATTGTCGTCTTGCGTGATGGGCGTATCGAACAGGTCGGCGCGCCACTGGAATTGTACCGCAATCCAGACAATAAATTTGTGGCAGGCTTTATCGGTTCTCCTTCGATGAACTTTATGGAGTGTACTGTCAGTGACGGCCAAGCGGCGCACGCGGCCTTGCAGGCCCCGGTCGCAAACCCCGCGATTCCTAAGGACGCGCAGGCCGTGACGATGGGTGTGCGCCCCGAACATCTGACGATTGTTGCCGGGTCCGGGATGAATGTGGAGCTGACCGAAGCCTTGGGCGGGGTGTCATACGCATATCTGCGGGCCTCTGATGGCACGCGATTGATCGTCGAAGAGCGCGGCGATGAGCGCAGTAAAATTGGCGACACCGTTGATGTCGAGTTTGAGCCGTACCGCGCGATGTTCTTTGACGCAAATACTGGTGTGCGGCTGCGGTAACGCATGACTTAAAGGTGTAATTCTAAGGGTCGCTTGACCCCACGGCAGTCAAGAGCAACGCAGTTTGTGCATTTGCTCGCTGTGCGTGTCAGATGAAATCATGTTACTCTTTTGAAGTGTCCTAGTGGGGGCCGTCAAAAGACGAGGCGTGTATGACTAAAAATTTGCTGAATTATTTAAAAACTGCTCCTGATGATCCCTTTGAGCCGATGATGGAAAATGCACCGATTATGATGCATTCCATTGATCAAGAAGGCCGAATTTTGCAGGTCAGTCGATTTTGGGCGAGTAAACTGGGGTACACGCCCGAAGAGATGGTCAGCCGTCAATCATCTGATTTCCTGACGGACGCCTCTCGCAAGAAGGCAATCGAAGACATACTGCCGCAATTTTACAAAACCGGATCAGTCTACAATGTAGAATATGATTTTGTGCGGAAAGACGGCACTGAAATCCCTGTTTTGCTCTCGGCGTCAGCGTCTTTGGACGAAAATGGCAAGTTCGTCCGCTCGCTGGCGATCATCTTTGACAACTCAGCTGCGAAACGTGCCGCAGCGGTGCTGATCCAAAGTCAGCGTACCGACGCGATTGGCCAGTTGGTTGGTGGTGTTGCGCATGATTTCAACAATTTGCTGACGGTCATTCAAGGCAATTTGGAGTTTCTGCGCTCTGATCCGGATTCGTCGGAACGGGTGAGTTTCATTGATGACGCCCTGCGCGCCACCTCGCGGGGATCAAGTCTGACGCAGCAATTGTTGGCTTATGGGCGTCGGTCGCACCTTATGCCCAAGCAGATTGATTTGAACCGTGCCGTGCGCGAAATGGATTCGATGATGCGCAGGGTCATTCCGGCCAGTATCTCGATCCAAACCGTCGAGGGTGGTGGTTTGTGGACCGTCAATGTGGACCGTCACCAGTTGGACACGGCCATCCTGAACATCGTTAACAATGCCTGCGATGCGATGCCTAGCAGCGGCGGCAAGCTGACGATTGAAACCTGCAACGTGCGCATTTCAGAGGCCTATGTCACTGAGCGTTACGAGGATATCGTGCCCGGTCGCTATGTCATGCTGGCAATTTCGGACAACGGTCACGGCATGGGCAAAACGATAATGGGCAAGGTGTTTGAGCCGTTCTACACCACCAAAGCGGTGGGCAAAGGATCAGGTTTGGGCCTGTCGATGGTCTTTGGCTTTTTGAAGCAATCAAAGGGATCGGTGCGCATCTACAGCGAAGTCGGGGTTGGCACGACATTCAAGCTGTATTTCCCAGCAGTCAGCGGATCGGACCAGCCCAGCGCATTGGACCAAATTCAAGAAGAAATCACGGGCTACGTGAAATCCGCTAAAATTCTGGTGGTCGAAGACGAACCGGATGTGCGAAATGTGATTGTACGCCAGTTGTCGGAACTTGGCTTGGGCGTTGCGCAGGCAGCATCGGGTGACGAGGCATTTGCGATGCTGGCCGAAGGCTATCGCCCCGAAGTCATGCTGACGGACATCGTGATGCCGGGGGCCTTGCAGGGGCCGGAACTGGCCCGCGAGGCGTGCAAAATGATTGACGGGCTCAAGGTTATTTTCATCTCGGGCTATCCAAAAGAAGCGGCAATTCACGCCAATGGCGTGAGTGCGGACGACATTCAGTTTGTAAAACCTGTGTCGAAAAATACCCTGCTGAAAGGGGTCACGGAACTGCTGAACAAAGACGTGTAGCGTCGCTGATTACTCAGGTTTTTTCCCACCACGTGCTGGGCTTCACCCGTCCGCCACGGTTGCGGTCGAGCCACAGAGCGAGCTTGCGAAACCGGGACAGGGCAAGCTTGCGCCACAACCGGTGCGGCCACGTGTCAAAGTCGCGATTGAACGGGCAAACCCGCATGCAAATCGCGCAATCAGTCGATGTTTTGGCCCAAAAGCTGAAACATTTCTCTGCATCTGACGTCCATTTGCGCACGCCCTTGATCGCGGACACATTTGATCCGCCAACCTCAGGGGCACCAAACGGCAGTGCTTTGACCGGACAGGCATCCGCGCATTTCGTACAGATATCGCAAAAGTCTTTGACGCCTTTGGGTTCGGCCACATCGTGCGCCAACGGCAGGTTGGTAAAGATTTTGGAAAACCGCAAACGCGGTCCGAACTCAGGCGTGATCACCATTTGATTTCGTGCGTATTCCCCTAAACCGGCCTTAACGGCATAGGGGATGACAAGACCTGTGTCGTTCATTGACGCAACGGCGTCGTACCCCAAATTGCGAATGTAGGCAGCGAGCTGCATCACCACCGAAGCCTCGTGTGAATATTCACGCCCTGTTGCCGCACCAGCGAGTGCGGAGGGGTAGGTTGCGACCAATTCTGCGTCCATTTCGTGGCCCAGAACAATGACTGATGTCATGCCTTCGGGCAGATCGTTGGGTGCTTCGGACAGGTCACGGGTATCGATCCGGCTGGCGTAAAGCCAACGGTCATCCATGTCGGTGACGCCGCACAAGTTAGCGCCAAAAAACTTGGCTATGCGTTTGATCTCAGTCGACATTTCGTTTGGATCATCGACCTCTAGCTGCATCGGCGCAACGGGGGTGTCATAGCTGATCGGGGCTTGGAATCCTTCGCGTCGCCCTTGGTCTGCGTGGCGATCGGTGATCACATCCGAAATCAACCAAGCGGCATTTCGCAGGGCAAAATCGCGCTGGGTGAACCCGTCTCCACGACGCGGCGTTGCTTCCATCCGGTAGGACGCAAAAAAGCCATCCGTTTGTTTGGTGCGCACAGTGTCGTCCCAAAACGCGCGGGTGAACACATCGTTGCGCTGGGTAAAGCGTTCGAAATCTTCGGTGACTTCAATGCCCGCGGCAGCGTCGTTGGGGTGCGGAAGGTTGTGATTTTTCGGATAACTCATGAAGTTACGCTATCGCGTCGCAATCGGGATGGACAAGACGTTTTTGACCAGAGAAGTCTGGCACAAACAGGGAGAACACAAATGAAAATCGGTTTTATTGGTCTCGGCAATGTCGGCGGCAAGCTTGCTGGCAGCCTGATCCGGAACGGCGAAGACGTCACGGTCTTTGATTTGAACGCGGATTTTGTGACTGCAAAAGTGGCTGAGGGGGCCAATGCTGGTGACAGTGCGGCACATGTGATGCAAATCTGCGATGCGGTCATCACCTGCTTGCCGAGCCCGGCGGCCTGCGACGCAGTGCTCGCAGAGATGCTGCCCCACGTCGGCCCCGGTAAAATCTGGATGGAAATGTCGACCACGGACGCAGAAGAGGTCAAACGCCTTGCCGGTCTTGTGATTGCGGCGGGTGGCGAAGCTGTTGATTGTCCGGTTTCAGGCGGTTGCCACCGTGCCGACACCGGCAACATCAGCATCTATGCGGGGTGCACTCGTGCAACTTTCGACAAAGTACTGCCGATCCTGACGCACATGGGACGTCGGATTTTGCACGTGGGCGAGGTGGGCATTTCGTCGACACTGAAGGTGATGACAAATTATTTGGCCACGATGAATTTGCTGTCCGTTTGCGAGGCGTTGACCGTGATGAAGGCGGCGGGCATGGATCTGGGCATGACTTATGAGGCGATTTCGATGTCGTCGGGCACGTCCTTCGTGCATGAAACTGAAAGCCAGCTGATACTGTCAGGTAGCCGCGACGTGAATTTCACGATGGATCTAATTCAAAAGGACATCGGACTATTTCAGGCCATCGCCGATCGCAATAACGTTCCGTTGGAACTGTCGCCATTGATGATCGAAATGATGACGGACGGGCAAAAGCGTTACGGCATGCGTGCGCAGTCGGATCGCATGATCGAACGGCTCGAAGAGGCGACGGGCCTGTCGATCACAGCGCCTGGATTTCCATCCGAATTGATCGACGATGAACCCGAAGAGCGCGGCTATGAAGTGGTCCCAAAACGCTAACGCCCTTGTGGCGCAGCCCCGATCAAGGGTAGGTGGCGCGGACTGACAAAAAGGAACGCATCATGAGCGACGAGGTTATTGGAACTGTGTACGCCTCTGCCGGACGGCGGATGTTGGGCATCGTGTCGCTGGCGTTCTTAGGGATTTTGTTGATTTACCTGTGCTTGGCAAAGCCACCGTCGTTGTTGGGTCAGCTGTTTTTGCTGGTCATTGGTGTCGGATCGCTTTGGCTGGCGGATAAAATGCGGCGCGCCACGTCGCACGTGATCGAGCTGACAGAAACCGAAATTCGCGACAGCAGCGGCATTGTCATTGCGCGGATCGAGGACATCGTCAGTATTGATCGCGGATTTTTTGCCTTCAAACCGTCAAACGGTTTCCTGTTACGCACAAAAAAACCCGAAACGCGTGTGTGGCGTCCGGGTCTTTGGTGGCGCATTGGTCGCCAGATCGGGGTCGGTGGTATGACACCGGGGCATCAAACCAAATTTATGTCCGAGATCATTGCCGCGACGATCGCGCAGCGTGATCTTTAGTCGCTCCACAAAATCTGTGGCGCATAGCGCGGGCGCGTAAAGACAAAATTTACGATTTCGTGGTCAGATAGCCCGGTGTTGTAGGGCGGATTGTATTTCACAAACGTCTCCACAACCATGATCCGTTCGTTGTGCGGCATGATTGGCAGGCGGGTGTGCCAGTTGGAAATGTTGTTGTTCTTTAGCTCAGGCACCCAGCCTTTGGTTTTCGACCAGTCACGTTTGTAGATATTGTTGTCGGCGTCGAATTTAACGCTGGTGATACGGATGGATGTGTCTGTGACATTTTCGTTGGTCAAATAGGCCAGCAGTTCTTGTGTGCCGTTCAGAAACGCCTGATCGATCAGAGCAGTCTCACGTGAGATCATGTCGCCAATCGTAAACGCAGCCTTTTGGTTCAGCGAATGCTTGCGATAGGCGTCAAAGATCGAGAACAGCGTCAAGAAGGCCCAGAACAACATCGGCAACAAGATCATCATTTCGATGGCGATACTGCCGTCTTCGTCGCGGGAATACCGCTTGACCCAATGGCGCAGTGTTGCGCGTTTCCAAGTGCGTTTATGTTCCATTATTGTGGCTCCTGCACAAAGGCCGAGACAGACACCATTTTGGCACGTCCGGAACCGTCTTTGGTAAACGAATGCCCCAGCCCGGACGTCGGAAAGACGGGTTTGAACATGTAGCACGCGCGCAGCAGCATGGTTTCGTGGTCCAGGCCGTTCGAGAATGCCTGCAACGGTGTCACGGGCTGTGAAATATCCACACAATCCGCAGACCCGCCGACCCCGTTAAAGTTTCTCATGTCGATAGGATTCATCGACAAACGCAGCGTGTTTTCGCAATCGTTGGGCAGACCAGAGTAGTCGCAGATCATCTGCTTTAGGTTCTGATGCGTGTAGTTCGCACCTGTGTTCAGGCGAATGTTGCGCACGGTCATATCGACACCGCGGTCAAGAAACACTTGACGCATTGAGTAGATGCCCATTTCGACAGAGGTCATAAACATAGTGAAGATCAGGGGCACACCGAGCGCGAATTCAACAACCATCTGGCCATCTTCATTGCGCCCGAACCGCTTGATGCGACTTAGGAATGTCTGTTTCATTGGGTCAACCTAAGTTGGTTAATTTGGCTGGCGATGGCCTTGAAGGCTTCGGAAATTTCGACCCCTTCGACACGGAAGAAGTGGCTAGGCGACGAGGCGCAGTTGGACATGACCGTTGCGCTGTAATCGCTCACTTCAAACCCGACGGACCAGATCACAATGCCTTGGTCTTTGGCGGCTGTGCAGATGCTGGACAACATGCCATCGGCCTGTGATGCGCTGTACTTCGTGTACTTCCAGTTGTCGTGCTGGGAATAGTGCACGTAGCGGTTCAGATACCACTGCAGCGGATGCTTGTTCCAATGCGCATAGTGGCTGGGGTTGGCATAATACCAAGGCTGAATGCGCTCGGTGCTTACGTTTTGCCCGTCTGTCATCAGCAGGATCGTTTTCAGGGTCTCTACGTCATCGTAATTGGCAGGGCGGGCGGCAAAAATACCGTCAACTTTTCCATCGATCGTCAAGGCTTGGGTCACCGGACGGAACGCCGGATCGAGCAACGCGACACCCCATTTCATGCCAAGGTGGATCGATGTGTTTGCCCGCGACGTGTATTTGTCGATCGTGGTCTTTAAACCTGTGTTGTCCTGAGACAAAGGCACGATGCGTTCGTAGGTTTGACGCGGGCAGCCCGGGTTCTGGATCGTGTTGTAGCTACGATTGCTCCCGTTTTCAAAGTTCTGCATTTGCGGGTACGCTTTGGCCAGATTGATGCCGGGCGTGTTGAAGTCGGTGGTGTCAAAATCGATGCAATGTGAATAGCTATGCAGTTCTTCACTGAGCAGCTCATTGAAGATGTCGGGACCGACATTCACTTGCGCGGTGTAGGGCACCAGCGACACCGAAATCAAATCTGTCGTTTCTTCACGGATGACCTCGTTTACAAACGACTTGGCCGCCTGTTTGAGGTTACTCATCTTGTTGTTCCAGTACATCGAACCGGAAATATCCAACACCATCGAGATTTCGACATTCGAAATCCGCTCTTCTGCGGTGCTGCGGGCAGGCACGCCCAATTCGTCAACGCCAACCAAACGCATAAAGCGTGTGGGGGTGACGGTATTGGCGGTCAGGTTCACGGTGCGGTAGTTCAGCCCTTCGTCCACAGTCACGGTGGACAGGTAGGACGACATGCCGGCCTTTTCGAAATAATCGTTTACCACGGCTTCTGGATCCAATGTCTGGTCCAGATCGGCCCCGGCCAAAACAGCGCGATCGCTGATGTTTTGTAGACGTGTGCGCTCCATTTCGTTGCGCATCAAATCGACGCCAATGCCGCCGACCATCAGCATCATCATCAGCATCATGATGGCAAAGATAGTCACAACGCCGTCTTCGTTACGCCCAAAATGTTTGAGCATAAACACCAGATCAGGTGTCGTTAGCTTGTCTTTGCAGCCCGACGTAGAGCAGTCCGTTTTGGTCTGTTTCAGCGCAAACATGATGAGCTTCCATTTGTTTCAATTGCAACGGGGAAACCCATTGCGTCGAAGCATTTGATGACGTCCAAATGTGTCGTGAATCGGGCTAAAGCGGGATATGTCTATGATTTTTCTGTCAGAATGCGAACAATCCAATGCATTTCTCAACATTGTTATACCTGAGCTACGCCAAAACCCGAAAATTTTCATGAGTTATGACGCGGAAATTGTCTGAGACTTGACTTCGGAAGGTTTTCCAATCGTTTGGGATGGTTTGTCGGAAGAACTTC
>JAQXDI010000060.1 GCA_029251465.1 Ascidiaceihabitans sp. | reverse complement strand
GTAGACATCACTTCCCGCTTCCGCTTGCAAATCGACGCAACAGCAGAATCTGACGCAGGCGTCACATTCGGTGCACGCGTTCGTATTCAGCAAAACGAAGGCACAACAGGCACAGGCATCAACCACGCTCGCTTCTTCGCGCGCACTGGTGGTCTGGAAGTCGGCGTTGGCAACATCTTCGGCGCTCTGGAATTCATGCCTGGCATGTACCCAATCGATTTGGGTCTGACGGGTCTGGGTTATGAGTACGTAGCATACAACTTCCGCGGCGACGCGTACTCTTCCGGCGGTGCCGGTGCTGGTGGCAACAACGGCGTTGAAGTAATGTACTCTGCAGGCGACCTGTCGGTCCACGTCTCCGCTTCTGACACAAGCAACCGCGTTGCTGCACACGGTGCATACACGTTCTCCGGTTGGACAGTTGCTTTGGGTGTACAAGACTCCGACGACGCAACTGACACAGAAGCTGTATTCTCTGTTGGTGGTTCCATCGGCACCGCCGACGTAACACTGGCATACGCAGACAACGGCACAGATGGCGACCACGTCGTTCTGGCCGGTCGTTTTGACGTAGGCGCAGCAACAAACGTAGAAGTCTACGTTGCTGATGCTGACTACTTTGCAAACACATCCTACGGTATCGATGTAAACCACTCCTTGGGTGGCGGCACATCTATCCGCGGCGGTGTTGTATCGCGCGCATCCGGCCAAGTTCAGGCCGACTTGGGTGTTCTTTTCAACTTCTAAGTTGATCGAAACCTAAACGAATTGAGGCGGTTCTTCGGAGCCGCCTCTTTTCTTTTGTACCGCAGTTCTATTTTGTACCGCCAAGCATCAGCATAAGGTTTCCGCAAAATGGCACTGACCGATATTTCCGAACGCATGGCAAAAGCACTGATCGCGGCAGGTCGTGCACCTGACGCCGCACAGCTGATTGCCGTCAGCAAGGTCCAGCCAAACGAACGGGTCGCCGCAGTTCTGGCCGAAGGTCATCGCTGTTTTGGGGAAAACCGCGTGCAAGAAGCTGCTGGGAAATGGCCCGATTTTCGCGAACGGTTCGACAACATCGACCTGCATTTGATCGGTCCCCTGCAATCCAACAAAGCCCGCCAGGCGTTTGAGCTGTTTCAGACCATCCACACGTTGGATCGCCCGAAATTGGCCACCGCATTTGCTCGCCTTGCGCAGGAAATGGGCCGTTGCCCCGATCTGTTTATTCAGGTGAACACCGGCGAAGAAACGCAAAAAGCAGGCGTGATGCCTGTGGATGTGGACGGGTTTGTCGCCGATTGTCTTGCTCAGGATTTGCCGGTCAAAGGCTTGATGTGCATCCCGCCGGTCGAGGAAGAGCCATCGTTGCACTTTGCTTTGCTCGCCAAGATGGCCGCGCGCAACGGCCTAAGTGGATTGTCGATGGGGATGAGCAGTGATTTCGAACGCGCTGTAGCCCTGGGGGCGACCCATGTGCGCGTCGGTTCGGCAATCTTTGGGGATCGGGTGCCAGTCTAATCGGGTGCCAGTCTAGGCGACGATCAATCGCGTTTTAGTCGTAATTTTGCGGGCAATCTGCGCAAGGTGGTCGCGCCGAAACGCAACACAGCCTTCGGTCGGAAAACCGGGCCGGCGGTATTGATGGATAAAAATCGCTGACCCGCGCCCTTTGATCGCGTAGGGCCAGTTCCAATCCGTCAGGATAACCAGATCATAGAGCGGATCGGCACGTCGCAGTTTCTCGTGACTTGGGGCGTAAGGCGCGCGAACCATCATGTTGTAATCTTGGTCAGTCTCATCATCCGACCACTGATCGTTTGGTCCAATCGGCAGCGCCCAAGGCGTTGGTTTTGCAATGCGATCGGGGCGATAGAGCATTCCAACAATGCGGTGAATGCCGCGCGGTGTCGCGCCGTCGCCTTCGCGTTTGTCGGTTTTGATGCCACCTTTGCCGATCGTGCAGGGGTAGGTCTGACCAAAGAATCGCACACCGCGTTTTGTCAGGACCAGATCAGCAGGGTTCATTGCGGCGACAGCGCCTTGTAACCTTTGTAGATCAGCAGTGATCCGACCCCGAACAACCCGACACCGCTGAGCGTTGCGACACTGACGCGCCGTCCCAAAGGCGAATGAAACGCGCGCAGGGCCATCAACGCATAACCGATGATAGAGGCCGCATCGAGAACCACAAAGATCAACCCGTAGATCAACGATTGCATCCAAACGCTGTGTTCACCCGAGATAAACCCTGGGAACAGAGCCGCAAAAAACACGATGGATTTCGGGTTGGTCACGCAGGCGAAAAAACCCGATAGGAACGATGCGCGACGGGCAGATTGCGGGCTGGCGTGATCGTCGCTGTCCGTCAGCGCATGCCACGCGAGGTACAAAATATAGGCACCACCGGCCATTTGTAACCACGGCAAAATGTGCCCAGACAGCGCCACCAGATAGTGCAAACTGGCGGTGGCGATGATGATCTGAACGACAGACCCCAAGGCATCACCGGCCACGCAAATCAGCGCGGCACGGGGGCCGTATCGCACGGCTTGGCTGCTGGCCAACGCGACCGAAGGACCGGGCGTACACACGATAATTGCCGTCGCAGCCATGAAGCTGAGGAAAAGCGTAACGTCCATTACAGCAGGTGCCCGGATTTGGCGGCCTTGGTCGCAAGATAGGCGGTGTTGTGACGGTTTTCGCCAACCTTCAGGGGCACGCGTTCGGTCACTTTGACGCCGCTGGCCTCCATCATCTCGACTTTTTTCGGGTTGTTGGTCAGTAATCGAACTTGCGAAAAGCCCATTGATTTCAAGATGTTTGCGCCCAGACGAAAATCGCGTTCGTCGTCTTCGAATCCGAGGCGATGATTGGCCTCTACCGTGTCAAACCCTTGATCTTGAAGGGAATAAGCGCGCATTTTATTGGCAAGTCCAATGCCGCGCCCTTCTTGGTTCAAGTACAGCAACACGCCTGAGCCAAGCGCACCCATCTGCGCCAGAGCGCCGCGCAATTGCGGGCCGCAGTCGCATTTTAAACTGCCCATCAAATCGCCGGTAAAGCAGGCGGAATGCAGGCGGGTCAGCACGGGTTTACTGCGATCGGGCCGTCCAATTTCAATGGCGTAATGTTCTTCGCCGCCGTCCTCGGGGCGGTAAACATGCAGGCGACCGGCCTCTGATACGTCCATCGGCAGGCGCGCATGAACCACCGGATGCAACGGGCTGCTGGCAACAAGATGCGGGGCGGCAAGGTCGAGCGGCACCGCCGTCAACCCGTGTTCATTAGCAAAGGCAGTACCGTTGGCCACATCCAAAACGAGGGCGGCGGGCAACAAGCGAGACGCCTTGGTCAGCGCAATTGCTGCGCGGTGGGCCGCCGCGTCGCCGTCACGAACCGAGGCCAGCGGCCCCTTCATCGGGGCGCGCAAATCATCCGCCGGATCAGCAATCGATTGAACCCACGTCAGACCGGCATCGTCGGGCAACTTCACCCGCGACACATCCCCGTCATACGCACGCGCCTTGAGGGTTTCCGCCCGTCGTGCCGTGATCGCCAAAACCGGTGTGCCGCCCATCGCCAACACATCGCCCAATCGCGCGGCGTCTAGCGTTTCGGCGGCCAAAACCACGACAGAATTCTGCCCGGTCAGCACAATTGGAACACCCATGCGCAAGTCAGCGCGGGCGCGGGCCAGTCGTTCGATAATTGTCGGTGCAAAAGTCATGTTACACTTTCTGCCTGTTCTGAGCCAAATATCTAGGGCAAACCGTAAGGAATTGAAACAATTGCCCCTCATGCGACACGAGGCTGTGAGAGTGATGCCACAAATCTTGTTTGATCACACGTGCGCGCTCATTTGTTATGCAACACGAAAGGGAACGGTTCGATGGCACAATTGAAAAAAATTCTACTGGTTGATGATGATGATGATCTGCGCGAGGCTCTGAGCGAACAGTTGATCATGACCGAAGACTTTGACGTATTCGAGGCTGCCAACGGCCACGACGCGATGGATCGGGCAAAAGAGGCGCTGTACGATCTGGTGATTCTGGACGTGGGCCTGCCTGATACGGATGGTCGCGAATTGTGTCGTTTGATGCGCAAACAGGGTGTAAAAAGCCCGATTATGATGCTGACGGGCCATGATGGCGACGCCGACACCATTCTAGGCCTTGATGCGGGTGCGAATGATTATGTCGCCAAACCCTTCAAATTTCCAGTGCTCTTGGCGCGTATCCGCGCACAGTTGCGCCAGCACGAACAATCCGAAGACGCCGTCTTTACGCTGGGGCCGTACACCTTCAAACCGGCGATGAAGATGTTGATCACCGATGACGAAAAGAAGATTCGTTTGACCGAAAAAGAGACGAATATCCTTAAGTTTCTGTATCGTTCCAACGATGGTGTGGTCGCACGGGATGTGCTGTTGCACGAAGTTTGGGGATACAATGCAGGCGTGACGACCCACACGCTAGAGACGCATATTTACCGTCTTCGCCAGAAAATCGAACCGGATCCGTCCAATGTTCGCCTTCTTGTGACCGAATCCGGCGGATATCGGTTGATGGCGTAAGCGGCTTAACCTCGCTTATTGCAATACGTTGAGACCCTGTTAACCTACTTAGGGCAGAAGCGTGATATCAGTTTCCGCCGTACGTCCGGGTTATGACGTGCACCTCCCTGTTGGGCTTGGCCGAGCCTCTGTGCTCGGTCTTTTTTTGCCCAATGCCTGCGTGACGTAAGGTTTGGCGTGTCAAATTGTTGGCCCTTTGACATGTTGCCCCAAACAATTTGGGAGCGATGCGATGAAAAAAGTCATGTACGAAGAATTTGGCAATCCTGTGGATGTGCTGAAAGTGGTCGAAGTTGACGCCGCCGCGTTGGCTGACGGTCAAGCCCGCGTTGACGTGCTGCGCGCGCCGATCAACCCCAGCGATCTGATCCAGATTTCCGGCAATTACGGTGTGCGCCCGCCACTGCCCGCGACCGCTGGCAACGAAGGCATTGGCCGTGTGACCGAGGTTAACGGCAGCGGCATGGTGGTTGGCCAGCTGGTTTTGTTACCGGCCGGAGTTGGCACGTGGGTCACCGAAGTTATCGCAGACATTCGGCACCTGATCCCGATGCCCGAAGGCGACGTGGACCAGCTGTGCATGATGATGGTGAACCCCGCGACAGCGCAATTGCTGATGACCGAATTTGTCGAACTGAAAGAGGGCGACTGGATGATCCAATCGGCGGCCAATTCAGCCGTTGGCACCTACATCGTTCAACTGGCCAAAGCGCGCGGCATCAACGTGGTGAACGTGGTGCGCCGCGACACGGCTGTGGCCGACATGAAAGCAATTGGCGCAGACGTAGTGATCGTCGACAGCCCCGATTTGGCAAAAGACGTGCACAAAGCCACGGGTGCCAAAATGAAGCTGGCGGTTGATGCGGTCGCAGGCGACACGGCAGGCCGTTTGGCAGACACATTGGAACGTGGCGCGACGTTGGTGAACTACGGCGGCATGTCCAATCAGCCATCTGCATTGGGCGCTGCAGCGTTGATCTTTAACGATATTGTCGTGCGTGGGTTCTGGCTGGTTCTGTGGTTCGAAAAGGCCAGCAAAGAGGAACGCATGGGCGTTTACGCGTCCCTGACAGCGTCGGTCGCCAAAGGCGAATTGCACGCGCCGATCGACAAAGTATTCACGCTGGATCAAATCGGTGAAGCGGCGAAATATTCGTGGGCGGGCGAACGCAAAGGCAAGGTCCTGTTGGCCCCCAACGGCATTTAGCGCAAGAAACGGCATGGCGTCTGTAGCGCGCGCGGCCTAAGCTGCGCGCGAACCCAAATTTCGGAGCCAGCGCCATGTCATTCACTCTTGCCACCTGGAACATCAACTCGGTCCGTCTGCGCGAGCCAATTGTGCTAAAGCTGCTCGAGGAACAGGCCCCCGACGTGCTGTGCCTGCAAGAGTGCAAAAGCCCCGTCGACAAGATCCCGCTCGAAGGGTTCGCAGCGCTTGGCTACACCCACATGGTCGCGCGCGGTCAAAAGGGGTACAATGGCGTCATGATCCTGTCAAAACTGCCGATGGTTGAGGCCGGTGCCGAGGATCACGCCGATCTGGGCCACGCGCGTCACATCGCAGGACGGCTGGAAAATGGCGTGACCATCCACAACTTTTATGTGCCCGCAGGCGGCGATGTGCCGGACCGAGAAGTGAACGAGAAATTTGTTCAAAAGCTGGATTACCTAACTGACATGCGCGATGCCTTCCGCAAAGATCCGCCGAAAAAGTCGATCCTTGTAGGTGATTTGAACATCGCACCGCGTGAAGATGACGTTTGGGATCACAAGAAATTGCTGAAAATCGTCAGCCACACTCCAATCGAGGTTGAACATTTCAACGACGTGATGGAATCGGGTGACTGGCACGACGTAACGCGCGCCGACATCCCCGAAGGATTACTGTATTCATGGTGGTCCTACCGCGCCAAGGATTGGGATTTGGCCGACAAAGGGCGTCGTTTGGACCACGTCTGGGCCACAGGCGACATTAAACAATCGGCCCATTCCAGCCGCGTCTACCGCGATGCGCGTGGGTGGGAAAAGCCATCAGATCACGCGCCGGTTTTCGCGACGTTTGACGTTTAACTCGGCCATTCAGAATAGCGTGGATCGGCGTCTTTCATGTCTTGATAAAGCCATGCCATCCGATCCACGAACCACAGTTTTCCGCCTACGATGATGGTGATCCCTAGCAATACGGCCCACAGGTTTATGACCCATAACCCATAAACCCAAGGCAGAATTCCAACCGCAGAAACCCACGCCATCGCATAGGCCCAAGCCGTGTGATGCGCCGGAATTGCGATGGTCTTGCGGTTCAGAAACACCCGCTCACCAAAGGTGCCATGGGCTGCCCAGTGATCGGTGTGCGCGGGGGCCGCAAAGGCGCGGGGGTTCCACCAAATCCAAACGATAACAACTGCCAACGGTATCAACGCCCACCAGCCAAGCCAGACACGGGACACGATCGCACCGCTCAGCAATGGCATCGCGGTCATGCGCGAATAGACCGACCATGGATTGGCGTGGCGCGCCCATGTGGCGTCATCCATGCCCATCATTTTTTCGGACGCTGCGAATATATCAAAGGTTTTTGCCATCTCAGGCCTTTCTGATATCGTTTGGGGCCTTGGTTTTCGCCCTCATAGGTTTCATATAGGGATCAACGCTGCAGGAGAGAATGACATGATGGACTTGTTGGGCCAAACCGCCCCAGTTGACGCGGATTTGATCAAAGACGCAACCGAAGCCACGTTTATGACGGACGTGGTCGAGGCCAGCCAAACCATTCCTATCATCGTTGATTTCTGGGCCCCTTGGTGTGGGCCATGCAAAACGCTGGGGCCACAATTAGAAGAGGCCGTGCGCGCTGCGGGTGGTGCGGTGAAAATGGTCAAGATCAACGTTGACGAGGCCCAAGGCATCGCCGGTCAGCTGCAAATTCAATCGATCCCGACGGTCTATGCCTTTCACAAAGGCCAGCCGGTCGATGGCTTTCAAGGTGCTGTTCCGCAGTCTGAATTGAACGCTTTTGTTGATCGCGTGGTTCAGGCCGGTGGCGGCACGACGCCTGCGGATGATCTGAACGCAGCTGTTGAGGCGGCTGAGGAAATGCTGACTGCCGGTGATGCAGCGGACGCGGCCCAAACCTTTGCGGCGATTGTTGAGGAAGACGAAAGCCACGCCGGTGCTTATGGCGGTTTGGTGCGCGCGCACATCGCGCTCGATGATCTGGACCAGGCGGAGGCAATCCTGAACGGTGCACCTGTCGAAATTTCGACGTCGCCCGAACTAGAAGCCGCCGCAGCCCAGTTGGAATTGGCGCGCCAAGCAGCAGGCGCAGGCCCCGTTGACGATCTGCAAAAGGCGGTTGCCGCTGATGAAAACAACCACCAAGCACGGTTTGATTTGGCGCAAGCCTTGCACGCAAATGGCGATGCAGAAGGGGCCGTGGATCAACTGCTAGAGTTGTTCCGCCGCGACAAAGAATGGAACGACGGTGCAGCGAAAACCCAGCTGTTCACAGTGTTTGATGCGCTAAAGCCGAACGATCCGGTTGCGATGAATGGGCGGCGCAAGCTTAGCTCGATGATCTTTGCCTAATCCGATGCGCGCGCTAGATCGAACAATATGATAAATTCCGCTGACCTGCCCGATACCCTTCCTGTGTTTCCGCTGCCCGGCGCGCTGTTGCTGCCGCGTGCGCGCCTGCCGCTGCATTTGTTTGAACCTCGGTATCTGCAAATGTTCGACGACGCGCTGAAAACCGAAACGCGCTTGATCGGGATGGTGCAACCAAACGAGGTGCCGGGGCGTGATGGCACGGGCCTGCACACCATTGGCTGTGCGGGGCGGATCACGCAGTTTTCCGAAACCGAAGACAACCGCTACATGATTACGTTGGGCGGCGTGTCGCGTTTCCGTGTCGTGAACGAGGTCGATGGCTTTCATCCGTATCGTCGTTGCGAAGTGAATTGGGACGGGTTTGAGCGGGACTTGGGCAAGATGGAAATGGACGTCGTGTTCAACCGCGAGCCGTTCCTGAACAAGCTTAGCCAGTTCTTTGAGGCGCGTGGTTTGAACGCGGATTGGGAAACACTGACCGACGCCGACGATGAATTGCTAATCAATTCCCTGTCGATGATGTTGGATTTCGAACCCGAAGATAAACAAGCGTTGCTAGAGGCCCCGTCGTTGTCGACGCGCCGCGAAACGCTGGTCACACTGATCGAATACACCCTGCGCGGTGGCCTTGAAGGGGACATGATGCAATGAGCACTGAAACAGATCGCCGGATGCTGGAAGCACTGATTTGCCCACGCACGCAAACAGTTCTTCGTTACGATGCCGAGGCCCAAGAACTGGTGTCAAAGGCCGCAAATCTAGCCTACCCTATCCGCATCGGAATCCCCGTAATGCTGGTCGACGAAGCGCGGATTATCGACTAACTCAGCGCATCAATTGCGGTAGATCACCAGTCAGTCCAGCGGCTTCGCGAATGAAACTGCGGCGCAGGCGTGGCATCGCATTCACGATCCCCATTCCTAAATCACGGCCAGCCCGTAGCAGTGGGTTGTCGTTTGAAAACAGACGGTTAATCGTGTCTGTCGCCATCCCAAGCGCGGCGTTATCAAAGCGGCGCCATTCCTCGTAGCGGTGCAATACGTTTTCAGACCCGACGTCTTCGCCGCGATGCAAGGCCTCTGACATCACCTGAATGAGGGCGGCAATGTCGCGCATGCCAGCGTTCAATCCTTGGCCCGCAATCGGGTGAACGCCGTGGGCTGCATCGCCGACCAAGGCGACGCGATCTGCAATCAATGACTGTGCCATCGACAGGCTAAGAGGGTAGGAATAGCGTGCGCCTGCCAATCTGAAATCGCCTAGAAAATCGCCAAAGCGAGGGCGCAAAACGCTGAGGTAGTCCGCTTCTGAAAGGGCGTTGATTGCCTCGGCTGTGTCTTGTGTTTCGCTCCAGACAATCGAACTGCGGTTGCCTGTCAGCGGCAAAATCGCCAGTGGCCCGGAGGGCATAAAGAACTGATGCGCGATGCCGTTGTGGGGTTTTTCGTGCTCGATCGCGCAGACCAGTGCCGTTTGCCCGTATCCCCAGCCGTTGCGTTTGATGCCTGCGCGCGTGGCGGTGCCGCTGCCACGTCCGTCGCATCCAATCAAAGCCCGCGCGCGCAAAGTATCGCCGTTTGCCAAGGTCACCGTGACGCCACCGGCATCTGGCGTTTGCCCGACAACGGTTTGCCCGGCCAAATGCGTGATGCCTTTGTCTGCGTCCATCGCGTCCAACAAGGCGCGACGCAAATGCCGGTCTTGGACCATGTAACCCATTGGACCTTCTTCGATTTCGGCGTGATCAAAGTGCATGAAAAACGGCGACGCACCTTCGCCGGCACGCCCGTCACTGACCTTGATTTCCAGCATTGGCTGGGCGTCGTCCTGCACCGCAGCCCACAAACCAAGGTTTTTCAACAACCGTTGCGAGGTCAGCGCAACAGCATAAGACCGTCCGTCAAAGCCTGCATTCTTGCGAATTTTAGTGCTCAGCGCGTCGATTACGGTCACGCCTAAACCTGCCTGCGCCAACCCAAGGGCAAGGATCGGACCATTCAGCCCGCCGCCCACAATCACGATATCTGTATCAAAGCTCATGCCATAGATATGGGCAGGGCAGGGGGGATTGTCCATGCGCGCTTGCGTCGCTACCGTCCACATTTAAGCGAAATCAAAATGGGGCACAGTCGATGCAAAAATGGTTGAAAATGACGGCCAGTGATCTGGGGCGTGGCATTGGCGCGGGCGAAATTGATCCGGTGGCCCTGACGCAGACCTATTTGGATGCGATTGATGCACATGAATTGAAAGACCGGATTTACGCGCGAACAACCCACGCGCGGGCGTTGGCCGAAGCGGGCGCCGCCGCAGAGCGGGCAAAATCGGGCGCGCGGTTGTCGTTGCTGGATGGTGTGCCAATCAGTTGGAAAGACCTTTTTGACACGGCGGGTACAGGCACCGAAGCAGGATCAAAACTGCTCGACGGGCGGGTGCCAGATGTGGACGCGGTGGCGCTCGCCAACGCCACGTCCATGGGGTTGGTGTGCTTGGGCAAAACCCACATGAGCGAGTTGGCGTTTTCGGGCCTTGGCTATAATCCAGTCACAGGAACGCCGCCGTGCGTGAACGACGCGGATGCAGTTCCGGGCGGGTCATCGTCGGGTGCCGCTGCGTCCGTTGCGTTTGATTTGGCCGCAGCTGGCATCGGGTCTGATACCGGTGGTTCAGTGCGCATTCCGGCGGCGTGGAACGATTTGGTCGGGTTAAAAACCACCGCTGGGCGACTGACCTTAGAAGGTGTTGTGCCACTGGCGTTAAAGTTTGATACGATTGGCCCGCTGACGCGTTCAGTGGAGGATGCAACGCATTTGCTTGCCGTGATGGAAGGTGGAAAAGTTGCAGATCTGCGTGGTGCGTCGTTAAAGGGGCGTCGCTTTGCCGTGCTGCGCACCAAGATGTTGGATGACACACGCGAACAGCCTCGTGCAGCATTCGAGAGCGCGGTTGAGCGTCTGAAAGCAGCAGGCGCATCGGTTGACTACATCAACGTGCCAGAGGTCGAGGATGCGCTGAACCTGTCGTCAAGGCTAATTACATCAGAGGCTTACGGCCTTTGGAAAGACGTGATCGAAGCCAACCCTGATGTGATGTATGAAAAAATCCTAGAGCGTTTCCGTATCGGTGCTGAACACAGCGCCGCCGACTATGTTGCCGGATGGGGTGCGCTGGAATCCGCTCGTGCGGGGTATGACGCGGCGACCTGTGGTTACGATGCTGTGTTGGGACCGTCTTCGGCGGTGATGCCACCAAACTTGGAGCGGTTGAACACGGACGAGGGGTACTACGTCACCGAAAACCTGCTGGCGCTGCGCAACACCCGTGTTGGTAACATGCTGGGCTTGTGTAGTTTGAGCTTGCCGACGGGCGTTCCCAGTTGTGGGATCATGTTTCTGTGTGCACCAGACATGGAAGAGCATTTGTTGCGCATCGGGGCGGCGGCCGAGGCTGTATTGACCTAGTTAATTTGAGTATTTTTGATCAGAACAAGCATGATTTGACTCAAAAGCCACAATTGTGCGGTGAGCGTGTTGTTTTAGTGGACGAAACTAAGCGATTTGCGTAGTTTGAGATGAACGGGGCGTTAACGATCCCGACACAGAGGCAGTTTTGATGAAGTTTCCCGAGCGGTTTTCGAACCTTCCGGCTTATGCGTTCCCGCGTTTGCGCGCCCTATTGGATGTTCATCCAGCAGGCGGCGATGTCGTGCATATGACGATTGGGGAGCCCAAGCATGCCTTTCCCGCGTGGGTCACTGACGTGATCACTGAAAATGCCGCTGGTTTTAATCGCTATCCACCGAATGAAGGTGCGCCTGAATTGCGCGCTGCATTTTGTGATTGGGCTGCGCACCGGTATGGTGTGACGTTGGATCCCGACGTGAATGTTATGCCGCTGAACGGCACCCGCGAAGGGCTGTACAACGCGCCGATGGCCCTGTGTCCTGAGACAAAGAACGGTCAACGTCCTGTCGTGATGATGCCGAACCCGTTTTATCAGGTCTATATGTTGGCTTCGATTTCGTCCGGGGCGGACCCTGTGTTTGTGTCGGCCACCGAAGAAACCGGGCACTTGCCAGATTACGCCGCTCAACCTGCTGAATTGCTGGAACGCACGGTCGCTGTCTACATTTGTTCGCCCGCCAATCCGCAGGGTGCCGTGGCGGATCGCGCGTATTGGACCGACCTGATTGCATTGGCTGAACGCTATGATTTCCGCATTTTCGCGGACGAGTGTTATTCCGAGATTTACCGTGACGAACCACCCGTTGGT
This sequence comes from Ascidiaceihabitans sp., assembly GCA_029251465.1. Taxonomy (GTDB): domain Bacteria; phylum Pseudomonadota; class Alphaproteobacteria; order Rhodobacterales; family Rhodobacteraceae; genus Ascidiaceihabitans. The sequence continues at coordinate 25,808 of JAQXDI010000060.1, read as the reverse complement.
GCGTTGCAAGTTGCCCACGAGATCGGCGCGAACCCCGAACGGGTTGTGGCGTTTCACTCGTTGTCAAAGCGATCGAACTTGCCAGGGTTACGATCCGGGTTTGTCACCAGTGGGCCTGAAACGATGGCTGAAATTCGCCAATTGCGAACCTATGCAGGCGCGCCGTTGCCGTTACCTTTGCAGATGGCGGCGGCGGCTGTTTGGGCGGACGAAGCGCATGTTATCGAAAACCGTGCGCTCTACGTTGAAAAGTTTGAGATCGCGGATCGTATCTTTGGCAACGTGGCCGGATACGACAGCCCAAAGGCAGGATTTTTCCTGTGGTTGCCTGTCGAAGATGGCGAAGCAGCTGCACTGAAATTGTGGAAAGAAACAGGGGTGCGTGTGCTGCCCGGTGCCTATTTGGCGCAGGATGCAGGCGCGCAAAATCCCGGACAGAAATACATCAGGGTCGCCATGGTGGCCCCAAAAGCAGAAATGACGCGCGGGTTAGAAGCTATCCGCGACTGTCTTTTTGCGCATGAAAATTAAGGCGAGGTGAGCTAGATGGCATATCAAACACGCGGGCGCGATCCCCTGTTGGACACCAACATGGCCGAGGCGATTGAAAAGCGCGGCAAGGAATTGATCGGCATCGCGTTGATCCTTGTTGGGTTGTTGGCCGCTGCCATGATTGCCAGTTATACGCCGCATGATCCAAATTGGATGGTGTCTACGAACGCGCCTGTGCAAAATTGGCTGGGCCGTTCGGGGGCTTCGATTGCCGCGCCGCTGATGATGGTTTTGGGCTGGGGCGCGTGGGGCATTGCCGCTGTGTTATTGGCGTGGGGCGTCCGTTTTGCAGGGCACTGGGGGCAAGAGCGTGCTTTGGGTCGCCTGATTTTTGCGCCAATCGCGATTGTCCTTGGTTCGATTTACGGTGCCACCCTAGAGCCGAACGCAGCTTGGATGCAGACGCACAGCTTTGGTTTGGGTGGATTGCTGGGTGACACGGTTGTCGGCTTTGTGCTGACGCTGTTGCCGATCGGATCTGCGTTTACGATCAAGATGATGTCGCTGATTATGGGTGTTTGCATTCTTGGAATGGGGGCCTTTGTTTTGGGCTTTACCAAGCCTGAATTGCTGCGCATGGGGCGTTTTTTGTTGGTCGGTCTGATCATGGTTTACGCAGGCATTATGATGCTGTTCGGCAAAGGCGCGCAGGGCGCAATGTTTGCCGCGCGTGGGATGCAAGCCCGCAATGCGGATCGCCGTGAGCGCAAGCGCGTCGACGCTGAAGAGGCTGCGATTTTCGCGGCCAGTCAGCCACAAATGCAAGCCTACGTTGAGCCGATTGTCGAAGCGCCAGAGCCGATGTTTGAACAAGCAGAGCCAAAAACGGGTCTGTTGGCGCGGATGCCATCGTTGATCAAACGCGCTGATCCGCTGCCCGAAGAAATGCCGGAACCCGAGTTGATCGAGGCGTTCAGCACCGCTGAAGTAGACGAGGGACCAAACGAGGACCGGATCAAATCCAAAATTTCTGACGTGATCAAATCACGTGTGCGTCAATCCACAGGTGTGCAAATCAACACGGTTGCGCCTTTGACCAAAGGGCGTGGACGTGGTCCTCAGCCGTTGGTTTTGGACACCCAGCCACACGTCGAGATGGCGCAATCTTCGGACGTGCACTTGCCGCCAGAGCCGCCGCTGACCGCGTCGCTGATGCGCGCTGAACCGCCACTAAGCGCGCCTGCACCCGCAGCCCCGGTGATCACGCAGGTGGCCCCGATGCCAGTGGCCGCGCCGACAGCATTTGCGCCTGAACCCGTTTTGGCCCCCGAACCGGTTATCGCGCCAGAGCCCGCGCCTGCCGCCGCCATTGCCCCCATGCCGATCCCGGTTCCAGAGCAGCGCAAAGTTGTTCAACAACCGATCCGCAAAGCCGTGCAGCCAAGTGTACGTGCCAAAGCCGAAGCGCAGCCAAGCTTGTCGTTTGACGACTCACATCCAGGGTTTGAATTGCCGCCGCTCAACCTGCTTGAGGCTGCAACTGACAACAATCACCAGCACCTCAGCGATGAAGCGTTAGAGGAAAATGCGCGCATGTTGGAAAACGTGCTGGACGACTACGGCGTCAAAGGCGAGATCGTCTCGGTTCGTCCCGGTCCGGTCGTTACGATGTACGAATTGGAGCCCGCGCCCGGTTTGAAAGCATCCCGTGTGATCGGTTTGTCAGACGACATCGCGCGTTCGATGGCGGCCTTGTCCGCACGTGTTTCGACGGTGCCCGGTCGCTCCGTGATCGGTATCGAATTGCCGAATGAATTCCGCGAAAAAGTTGTGCTGCGCGAGATCCTGTCCAGCCGTGATTTTGGTGACAGCAACATGCGCCTGCCGCTTGCGCTGGGCAAAGACATTGGTGGCGACAGCGTTGTTGCGAACCTTGCCAAGATGCCTCACCTGTTGATCGCGGGGACTACAGGTTCCGGTAAATCGGTGGCCATCAACACGATGATCCTAAGCCTGCTGTACAAGCTGACACCAGAAGAATGTCGCCTGATCATGATCGATCCAAAGATGTTGGAGCTGTCTGTTTATGACGGCATTCCACACCTATTGTCGCCGGTTGTGACCGATCCGAAAAAGGCGGTTGTCGCCTTGAAATGGACCGTCGGCGAGATGGAAGAACGCTATCGCAAAATGTCCAAAATGGGCGTTCGCAACATTGAGGGCTACAATGGCCGTGTGCGCGAAGCACTGGCCAAAGGCGAGCTGTTCAGCCGCACTGTGCAAACCGGATTTGACGAAGACACTGGCGAGCCGATCTTTGAGACAGAAGAAAACACACCTGTTGCGCTGCCCTACATCGTCGTTGTTGTCGACGAAATGGCCGACCTGATGATGGTTGCGGGCAAAGAAATCGAAGCCTGCATTCAGCGTCTTGCGCAGATGGCGCGTGCCTCGGGCATCCACTTGATCATGGCGACACAGCGCCCGTCGGTGGACGTCATCACCGGTACAATCAAGGCAAACTTTCCGACGCGGATTTCGTTCCAAGTGACCTCGAAAATCGACAGCCGCACCATCCTTGGTGAAATGGGTGCCGAGCAATTGTTGGGCATGGGCGACATGTTGTACATGGCAGGCGGGGCGAAAATTACCCGCTGTCACGGCCCGTTTGTGTCTGACGAAGAGGTCGAGGAAATCGTCAACCACCTCAAAGCGTTTGGTGCCCCTGATTACGTCAGCGGCGTGGTCGAAGGACCGGCCGAGGACAAAGAAAACAGCATCGACGCGGTGCTTGGCCTTGGCGGCAATACGGACGGCGAAGATGCGCTGTATGATACCGCCGTTGCCATCGTGATCAAGGATCGCAAGTGTTCGACCAGTTACATCCAGCGCAAGCTGGCGATTGGCTACAACAAAGCCGCCCGCCTTGTGGAACAGATGGAGGATCAGGGTCTGGTCTCACCTGCGAACCACGTCGGCAAACGTGAAATTCTGGTACCTGAACAAGGTTAACCAACCAAAGTTACCTCGTGAAAGACGCGTCAAGCCGCTGGTTTGGCGCGTTTTTTACGTTTGATATCGCATAACACCGCGTCGCCCCCTATATCTGATGGCAACAGGCAATAACGAACAGGACAGTAACCATGTCAGTCATATTTCGATCGCTCTTTGCAGCGGCATTTATCGGTACGGCGTCTATCGCCAGTGCAGACATTCTGCCGTTGAACACGATTTCACAGTACCTGAGTGCAATGAAAACGGCGGAAGGTGATTTTACCCAAATCAACGATGACGGATCGATCAGCACCGGCAAAATCTACATCAAACGGCCCGGAAAAATGCGGTTTGAATACAACGCGCCTGACAGTGCGATTGTAATTGCGGGCAGTGGTTCGGTTGTTGTGGATGACAAAAAATCGAACCAACCGCCCGAGACTTATCCGTTAAAACGCACGCCTTTGTCGATCATTCTGGCGCGCAATGTGAACCTTGGAAAAGCACGGATGGTGACGGGGCATAGCTATGATGGCACTGCAACCATTGTGACCGCGCAAGACCCCGACAACCCCGAATACGGCAGCATCGCGATGAAGTTCACGGATAGTCCGGTCGAGCTGCGCCAGTGGGTCATCAACGATTCAAATGGCGGTCAGACGACTGTGGTTTTGGGTGCGTTGAACAAGGGTGGAAATATTTCCAACGCCAAGTTCAACACAGGTTCGCCCGGATCAAAGCTGAAGTAAATCCGCTAGCGGCGTTTGCACGTCGCCAGCTGGTTTTGATACAGGTTCGCGCGTTGGTCGACTTCGCCAGCGACGCGGACCAGCCACGCTTTGTTTTTGTAAGTGCCGCGCGCAAATCCGGTGTGCCCATCGTGATAGGCAAGGTATTGGTTGCGCGCATCTGACAACGCAACGCCATTGCGTTCGCGCGTTGTGTTCATGTACCAGCCCATGAAATCCGAGGCGTCGCGAATGCGGTCGCGTTTCGCGGTGCGACGGTTGGTGTCTTGTTGGTATTCTTTCCACGTGGCGTCCAGTGCTTGGGAATACCCAAATGCGCTGGATTGACGGCCAATCGGGATCACGCCAGCTGCATATTTAAACGGCGTGCGCGCGTTCGATTTGAATTTCGATTCCTGATAAATCGTCGCCATTTGAACGTGCACGGGCACGCCCCAACGACGTTCAGTGGCGCGGAACGCCTTTAGATATTCGGGGCGCTCTTTGACGATCGCACAGGCATTATCCAATTGCCGTGGGGCATTGGACGAACCACCACTGCTGCAAGATGCAACAGCCAATACGATAATCATTGCGCGAAAGAGTCTGCTCATCTGCCGCTCGCTTTTTTGTTTTTTATTTTCCCCAAACATAGCGGGTTTTGTTGAATTTGGAAATCACGTTTTCTACAGAACCAACGCTAATATCAGCGGCAATGCGCCAACTGACATCACGGTTGAGACAACGACCAACCCCGCGACCGATTGTGCGTCGGCCCCGTATTTCTCGGCCAACATATACGACGTTACGGCAACCGGTGTGGCGACTTGAACAACCAGCACCGCAAAGCTGATCCGGTCGAGTTGGAACACAGTCGCAACACCCCACGCAATGGCGACGCAAACGATGACTTTGATGAACGACAACGCCGTCGCACGCCACATGCCTTGGGGGTTCAATCGGGCCACCGCGACGCCCAACGTGATCAGCATGATCGGGATCGCCATTTGCCCGATCAAGGACAGCGTGTTGGTCAGGAACGTCGGCGTTTCCCAACCCTGCCAGAGGAAAATGGCACCAAGGATCGTGGCCCCAACCATAGGCTCGCCGAGGACCTTTTTGGGCGAACCACTGCCGGACACGAGCCAGATACCAAAGGTGAAAGACAGCACTGCCATAATCGCGAAAACGACAATCGCGTTGCTTAACCCTATGTCACCAAAGGCAAAAATCGCCAGAGGCAAGCCGAGATTTCCAGTGTTTCCGAATATCAAAGGGGCCAGATACGTGCGTCTGTTCAGGCCCGCGATCCAGACAAAAATCCAGAACACGATTGTGACCCCTGCATAGGCGGCCAAGGTCGCCAAGGATAGATTGGCAATCGCGCTAGGGTCCATGTCAGCCTGCATCAGGGCCACAAAAATCAGGCACGGCACAGCCAGGGTCATGGCCAGTCGGGTGACAAATTCGATACGGTATTCAAAGCCCAGCTTGACCCAAGCAAAGCCAACGGCAGCCAGCAAAAATACAGGGGCCACGATCTCGAGCACTGTTACAATAAGGTTCACAGACTGTTTCCTAAAATTCGGGTGCAATAATTGGACAAACGCCCCTTGCAACGTTTACTAACGACCGATAGGGGCTTCAACGCAATGCTGCGAACACGTGCAAAATATCATCTCGGGCAAGTCGTCCGGCACAAGAAACATCCCTTTCGGGGTGTGATCTTTGACGTGGACCCACAATTTTCCAACACGGACGAATGGTACGAAGCCATTCCCGAGGAAAGCCGCCCTCGAAAAGAACAGCCGTACTACCATCTTTTGGCGGAAAACGACCAAAGCTATTATGTGGCGTATGTGTCTGAGCAGAATTTGGTCGCGGATTATTCCGGTGAGCCGGTGGATCATCCAGACATTCCGGATTTTTTTGGTCCGTTTCAGGACGGAACGTACCCACCGCATTTCCAGCTGAACTAGTCTGTTTGATCAGGCCGCGCGCCTTAATATCCCAAAGCACATCCATCTTTTCGCGGATCACTTGCGCCGATCAGCACGCCATCAGGGCGGATATCGATCGCTTGAGCACCGCCGATTGCCGTGTCTGGCGTGACCACAGTGTGCCCTAAATCGGTCAATTCCTGCTTTACAGAGTCTGAATATCTGTTCTCCATTCTCAATGTGCCGGCATCGAAAAAGGCGCGCGGCGCGTCGATAGCGGTTTGTGGGTCCATGTCAAAGTCGACAAGATTGGATGCAAAACGTGCATGGCCTGTGGATTGGTACTGTCCGCCCATCACGCCAAAGGGCATTCGGACTTTGCCATTCTCGCGGATCATACCGGGAATGATCGTGTGCATCGGACGTTTGCCGCCCTTCATTTCGTTTGGGTGACCTTTTTCGAGGGTAAAACCTGCGCCACGGTTCTGCAAAAGGATGCCGAATTTATCAGTGGCAATGCCCGACCCGAATCCGTGAAAAATCGAATAGATCAGCGATACAGCCATCCCATCGCGGTCCACAACAGTGATGTAAATCGTATCCTTGTGCACCGATTCTGACAGTTCTGCAGGGGCTTGCATCGCCTTGTTAGGGTCGATCAAATTAGCCAATTTTTTGGCGGTTTCCGGCGACAACATGTGATCTAGGCGCGTAATGTGGTCTGGATCAGCCAAAAACCGATTGCGCGCGTCATAGGCTAACTTCGTTGCCTCGGCCTCAATGTGCACGCGCTTCGCTCCAAATGGATCCATGTCCGAAATGTTAAAATGAGACAGAATATTCATCAACAATAGCGCGGTCGCACCTTGGCCATTTGGCGGATGTTCGACGACCTCCAAGGATTTGTAAGGTCCAGATACGGGCGTCGTTACGTTGCTTGATGCGTTCGCAAAATCTGCGCTGGCGTGCACGCCACCAAGGGAGTTCAACGCTTGCAGCATATCTTCGGCGACTTCACCTGTATAAAATGCATCACGTCCATTTTTGGCGATGCGACGCAGAACTTCTGCTTGTCCGGGCGCGCGAAATATTTGTCCGATTTTTGGGGCTTTGCCGTCAAAGAGATACGCCTTTTGCGCGGCACCCTTCAGTTTTCCGCAGTCATTGGCCCAATCAGAAGCAACCCGTGGTGCTACTGGCACGCCCTGATCGGCGTAATGAATGGCGGGGGCAAGGATGCGATCCAAGCCCAGTTTTCCGACTTGTTCCGAAAGGGTGCAAAACGCATCGATTGCGCAAGGCACGGTCACGGCATGGGCGCTTAGGATTGGGACAGTGCTTTCGCCTTGATTGCGCAACAGCTCCGCATCCAAAGCTGCTGGCGCGCGACCTGATCCGTTGAGTGCGTGTACATCGTCGCTGCCTGCAGGGGAGTAGAGCACAAAACAATCCCCCCCAATTCCGGTCATTTGTGGTTCGCAAATTCCGAGCAAAACCGCGCCTGCAATGGCCGCATCCATTGCGTTCCCACCACTTTGCAAGATATTGATAGCAGTCTGCGCGGCAAGCGGATGCGATGTGGCACACATTCCGTTGCTGGCATAAACGGGCGAACGTCCAGGTAGATGAAAATCACGCATGTGTCTGACCTTTGCTTAACGATTGCAAGGAACCTAACCGGCGGTGCTGGGAAGTCCACTCAGTTCATCAACGAAAAACGTCGAGAAAATTAGGTCCTCGGCACCGTGCACTGGGTGGGGGCTATAAACACGGTACCGAGGGAAGCTATATGCAGCTACAGGGTCATTTATGCCCCTTGATCTGGGCAAGAATGTGATGCTTGCGTGACCGTTTTAAGAAACGTCTGAGGTGCTTCTGGGTCTAGCATACCCTTGGGTTGAAAAGCTGATTTCCCCAACTTAATGGGCAGTTGCATTCATCGCGATTGCGACGCGCAAACGCAGACAATTTTTGTCGCCCTGTCGTTCATATTGGACATCTTTTGCGAGATCCTTGATCAAGAACCAGCCGAAACCGCCCTCTGGCATATCCATGAAATCAACGTCGACTTCTGCGGCAAGGCCTAGTGGCGTTTTGCCGTCCGGCATCGGCAACCCTTGATCAACGATATGAACGTGAAGGCCATTTGATTTATGCGTGCAGTTAATCTTGATTGGACCGCAATTGGCGGGATCAGGGTATCCATGTTCCACAACATTATTCAGCGCCTCGGCGACAACCAATTCAAAGGTGCCCGATTCTTCGATATCCAATTGTAATGGCGACAGTTTTTCCATCAGCATTCCGATCGCCTCTCGCGCAGCAAAAGTGCCACTGGTCACGGCGACGTTAAAACTAGGGAGGCGTGCATTTTGGGAAGCATCAGATTGTGAAGACAATCCGTTTTGTTCAGACGCGCAATTCATCAAGTGCTCCTTCCAGAGTTGAGAATAGACTAAAGACCGAATCCATCCGTGTCAGGCGAAACACCTTATCCACAGTTGGGGTTAGTCCAGCCAAGGCCAATGTACGATCCGGCCCGATATGTTTCATGGCAGCGACGATAGCCCCAAGCCCGCTGGAATCGATAAATTCCACCTCGCTGAGGTCCAAAATCACGGTATCTGGCCCACCATCTGACTGCGCACGCATCGCATCTTTGAATTCGATTGCAACGGCGGCATCGATTCGAGACCCTTGGACTGACACAATCTTGAAAGAGTTTTCTGTTCTGCTCGATAATTCCATATTAAACACCTATGGTCCTGCGGTTCCTTGCCATCATTAGGTCGCAAGTCTTACCAATCTGTGACCAAGCCATCAGAATCGGAGCCTAAAATGAAAGACGTTGTAATTGCAGGGGCCGCACGGACCCCAATGGCAGGGTTCCAAGGCGCATTTAGCGCAGTGACGGCTGCCGATTTGGGCGGCGCTGCGATCAAAGCCGCCGTTGCAGGGGCAGGTGCGCATGCGGTTGACGAGGTTCTGATGGGCTGTGTTCTGCCTGCGGGCCAAGGTCAGGCACCCGCCCGCCAAGCAGGATTCGCCGCTGGTTTGGGCGAAGATGTCCCCGCCACGACCCTGAACAAAATGTGTGGGTCCGGCATGAAGGCTGCGATGATCGCGTTTGATCAAATCGCCTTGGGCCAATCAGATGTTGTTGTCGCTGGCGGTATGGAAAGCATGACAAACGCGCCCTATCTGCTCGACAAAATGCGGGGCGGTGCACGGATTGGGCATAGCTCCGTGATCGACCACATGTTTCTGGACGGGCTTGAGGACGCGTATGACAAAGGTCGCCTAATGGGCAGCTTTGCCGAGGATTGTGCCGAGACGTTCCAGTTCACCCGCACGATTCAAGACGACTATGCGTTGGCATCCCTGTCGCGCGCGCTTGAGGCGCAACAGACGCAAGCCTTTGATCAAGAGATCGCGCCAGTCGACGTGAAAACCCGCAAGGGCGTGACGACAGTTGCAGCGGATGAACAGCCCGGCACGGCGCGCCCTGACAAAATCCCGCAATTGAAACCAGCATTTCGCGAAGGCGGCACAGTCACAGCGGCAAACTCTTCGTCGATCTCGGACGGCGCCGCAGCATTGGTTCTGGCATCCGCCGACGCTGCTACCGCTCAAAACCTGACCGTTCGGGCGCGCATTTTAGGGCATGCCAGCCACGCCCAAGCGCCGGGATTGTTCACAACTGCCCCAGTGCCCGCCGCACAAGAACTATTGGCCAAATTGGGCTGGGACAAAACCGACGTTGATCTTTGGGAAGTAAACGAAGCGTTTGCCGTCGTCCCGCTCGCTTTCATGCATGAAATGGGGCTCAGCCATGACATTGTCAACGTAAACGGCGGTGCCTGTGCGCTGGGCCATCCTATCGGCGCATCGGGGGCACGCATCATGGTGACTCTGCTGAATGCCCTCGAAAAACGCGGGCTGAAACGTGGCATCGCAGCCATTTGCATCGGTGGCGGTGAAGGCACAGCCATCGCAATCGAGCGCCCTTGACCATTTGTTTTGATCAAAAATACTCCGGAGGTTTGGGGGCTGGCCCCCAACCTTGTCCAACAGAAAGCAACCTATGCGCGTTGACTACAACACTTTGACGAAAACTCTACGGGCGCTCACCGACGGCGAAACCGACGCTGTTGCTCTCATGGCGACGGTCGCGTGCGAAGTACACCACAGCGATGACCGGTTTGACTGGACCGGATTTTATCGTGTCACCGCACCAGAACTGCTGAAAATCGGACCCTACCAAGGGGGGCACGGCTGTTTGGTGATTCCTTTTGCCCGCGGCGTCTGCGGGGCTGCGGCACGGACGGGTGAAATTCAGCTGGTCGCGGATGTTGAGGCGTTTGAAGGCCACATCGCCTGCGCAAGTTCGACCAGATCAGAACTGGTGTTGCCGGTTTTTGACTTAAATCAAAGGCTGTTAGGGGTTTTTGACCTCGATAGTGATCAGCCAGACGCGTTTACCCAAGCGGATGCAGACGCTCTAAAATCCATTTTGGCCGAGGTGTTTGCACAGGCGACGTGAAATTTTCACTTGATTTTTCACGCGCGAATGGGCCATCGTGAAATTGTGGCCTGTAATTTCACGGATCACATTCCGCGAAAGCCACTATGCTACAATCAAACCTGTCCAAGCCCGACACGTTGGGCGCTGACCTGCGGGCCCTGCGCAAATCGCGCGGGCTGACGTTGATGGACATGGCCGACGGGCTGGGGCGCTCTGTGGGTTGGCTCAGTCAGGTCGAGCGTGACTTGTCCGAACCCTCCATTACCGACTTGCGCCACATCGCTGGTTTTCTCGAAGTGCCCGTGTCGATCCTGTTTCGAAACGAAGCCGCCCCTGTCGCCGAGGCAGGCTATGTTGTGCGTCAAGGCACGCGGCGCCAAATGGGGTCCACAGTTGCGGGCTTGGTCGAAGAACTGCTGTCGCCTGATCTGACCGACGACTTTGAAATGGTGCATTCTACATTCGAGCCGCACAGCGAGATCACAGACCCCGTGATACGGCCCACTCAAGAGGTCGGGTATCTGATCTCGGGTCAGCTGGACCTCGATATCGCGGGTCGGTTGTTTCACATCCACCCCGGAGACAGCTTTCGCATCAAAGGCGAACCGTTTCGCTGGATGAACCCTTATGACGCGCCTGCCGTTGCGGTCTGGGTCATCGCGCCGCCAGTGTATTGAAGGGTTTGTATTGATGACGTTCGAGGGCTGGATCATATTCGCGCTGTTCTGGGGGGTCTTTGTGATCACGCCGGGGCCAAACGCGGTGAACTGCATCACCAACGGCATGACCATCGGGTTTCGTCGCGGGCTGATTGCGGTTTTGGCGATTTTGACCCAAGCGACGTTGTTCCTGATTCTGTCCGCCTTTGGGATCACCGCCTTGATCGCGGCCTCGCCCACAGCGTTCCTGATCGCCAAAACCATTGGCGCATGTTTCCTGATTTTCCTTGGCATACGCGGCTGCATACTGGCCCGCCGCCCACCGCCAAAGGTGCAAGCCCAAGCCGGATCAATCTATGCCAATGCCTTGGCCATTGCTGTGATCAATCCAAAGTCCGTCGCCGGGTATTTTGCCGCATTTTCACAGTTCGTGTCGCCTGAGGCCCCGATCTGGGGGCAAATGTGGGTGATCATGCCAACAACGCTGACGCTAACAGCATTGGCCTACACGGGGTTCACGGCCATCGGTGCGGGCCTTGGTCGCGCGGCCATGGGCGCTGTGTTCAACGTCTGGGTGCGCCGCGTGATGGGCGCCTGTTTTGTCATCTACGGCGTGCTGCTTGGCACCGCCACAACACCAGGGAGAGTGTGATGCTAAAAGGAAGCTGCAACTGCAAAGGCGTGACGTTCACCGTCGCCCAACCCGAGACAGCAACAGCCTGCCCCTGCGGGCAATGCCGAAAAAATCCGGTCATCATTGGGCGTCAGGGCACATGCCCGAAACCGATTTTGAAATCACAGGCGAGGTCCGCTGGTACGAATCCAGCGACATCGCCAAACGAGGTTTCTGTCCCACCTGCGGGTCCTTCCTGTTTTGGAAGCGCAAGGACGAGGACAGCATGAGCTTTTCGCTGGGCTTGATCGACAGCCCCACGAATTTGACCCTGAACCGCCATATCTTCACGGCGGACAAGGGGGATTACTATGAAATAGCGGACGATGCGCCGCAAAGGGAGCACTACAAATGAGCGATTTTCCAACAACGGCCCGTGTCGTCATCATCGGTGGCGGTGTGGTCGGTACATCAACGCTGTACCATCTGGCAAAAGAAGGCTGGACCGATTGCGTTCTACTGGAAAAGAACGAACTGACGGCGGGTTCTACCTGGCACGCGGCAGGTAACGTTCCGAACTTTGCCGGTTCGTGGGCCGTGATGAACATGCAGCGCTACTCAGCCGCGATGTACCGCACGCTGGCCGAAGACGTTGATTACCCGATGAACTATCACGTCACTGGCGCGATCCGTTTGGCCCACACCAAAGAGCGTATGCAGGAATTTGAGCGCGTCGCAGGCATGGGCCGCTACCAAGGTCTGCAAATGGATATTTGCACGCCGGACGAGTTGAAAGAACACAATCCGTTCATGGAAACACATGGCCTTGCGGGTGGTCTTTGGGATCCGCTAGACGGCGACATTGATCCCGCCCAGTTGACCCAAGCATTGGCCAAAGGTGCGCGTGACGCAGGTGGTCGGATCGAACGGTTCTGTTCGGTCACAGGCATCGAACGAGACGGCGACGAGTGGATTGTTAAAACCGAAAAGGGCGACATTCGTTGTGAACACGTCGCCAACTGTGCCGGTTACTACGCGCAACGCGTCGGCGAAATGTTCAAGCCATTTGGCGGGCGCACGGTTCCGATGGTTGTCATGTCACACCAGTATTTCTTGACCGATGAAATCCCGGAACTGGCCGCATGGACCAAAGAAAATGGTCGCAAAATGCCGATGATCCGCGACGTGGATACATCTTATTACCTGCGCCAAGACAAGAACGGCCTGAACCTTGGACCATACGAGCGGAATTGTAAGGCCCATTGGGTCACACCTGACGATCTGATGCCCGAAGATTTCTCGTTCCAGCTGTACCCGGATGATCTGGAGCGTTTGGAGTTTTATATCGAAGACGCGATGGAGCGTTTGCCAGCATTGGGTACCGCAGGTGTTGGTCGCAACATCAACGGCCCGATCCCGTATGCGCCGGATGGCTTGCCAATGATCGGACCAATGCCGGGTGTTCCGAATGCATACGAGGCGCATTCGTTCACGTTCGGGATCGCCCAAGGTGGCGGTGCTGGCAAGACATTGGCCGAATGGATCATGCACGGCGAAACCGAACTGGACATGTGGGCCGTCGATCCACGTCGCTACACTGACTATGCCGATCACGATTACTGCTTGTCCAAAGCGCTGGAAACCTATGGGCACGAATATGCCATGCACTTTCCGCGTCATGAATGGCCCGCAGGACGTGACAAGAAATTGTCGCCGAACCACGCACGTTTGCAAGCGTCCGGTGCCCAATTCGGAGCATACAACGGCTGGGAACGCGTCAATTGGTTCGCCAAGGACGGTGACGACACATCCGAGGCCGCAACCGAAACATGGAACCGCGAAGGGCCATGGAGCGCACGCATCAAGGATGAAGTCGAAGCCGTACGTGACGGCACAGGTGTTCTCGATATGCCGGGCTTTTCGCGCTACAAGCTGTCGGGGACTGGCGCTGCGGAATGGTTGCGTGGTCAGATCGCAGGCGCATTGCCAAAAGCTGGCCGCATGAACCTTGGCTATTTCGCAGACAGCCGCGGGCGCATCGTCACCGAGGTCACGATCATCCGTTGGGATGAGGACGATTTCTGGATCATGACCGCCGCTGTTGCCCAATGGCATGACTTTGATTTCCTGGCCAACGCGTTGCCAGCAGATGGTTCTCTGACCCTCACGGACATCACGACAGACTGGTCAACGATGATCGTCACAGGGCCGACATCGCGCGATTTAATCGCGGGTCTTGCACCTGACGCGGACCTGTCCACAGGCTGGTTGACGATCCAGGACGCGACGTTTGCGGGCAAGCCTGCCAAACTGTTCCGCATCTCGTTTGCGGGCGAATTGGGCTGGGAAGTGCACACGTCGTTCGATGATGCGAAACACGCCTACGACGCGGTGTGCGACGCAGGGGCCACGCCGTTCGGAATGTACGCGCTGAACTCGATGCGGATCGAAAAAGGCTACCGCACGTGGAAAGGCGACTTGTCGTCTGACTACACGTTGCTTGAGGGCGGGATCGAACGGTTTATCCGCTTTGACAAGCCACAGGATTTCCCGGGCAAAGCCGCGTTGCTGGCCGAAAGACAGCAAGGGTCCAAAAAGGGCTTTGTCACGCTGATCGTGGACGCGCCATTCACCGACGCGCCTTACATGTCGACGATCTGGCATGGCGACGAGGTTGTCGGCGAAACCACTTCGGGTGACTGGGGCTACCGGATCAACAAATCTGTGGCTTTGGGCATGGTGCGCGCCGATTTGGCAGACGAAGGCACCGAGCTTGAGGTGGAAATCTTTGGCACGCGCTGCAAAGCTGTTGTGCAAAAGGACGAACCGCTTTGGGATCCATCCAACGAACGCATCCGTGCGTAACCAGCACACGATAAAAATATCCAAGGCGCGCAGGGGTGCGCCTTGGTTTTTCACGTGCATGCCTATCCCGACCTACGGTGTGCCGTTTTCCAACAAGACATTTGGCCCACATTGCCTGATGTGGTTTGAATACTGCGAAACTGATGATCGGGTAACACAATGACAATCACTCTTTTGGACGGCGGCATGGGCCAGGAATTGATCGCACGCGCGGGCAAGGCGACGTCGCTTTGGTCTGTGCAAGCCTTGCTGGACACGCCTGAAATCGTGCGCACGGTGCATGACGAATATTTCGCCGCCGGTGCAGATGTTGCCACCACAAATAGTTATTCGGTACTGCCCGATCGTTTGATTGCCCACGGCATCGAAGACCAGTTGGACACGTTGGCGCATTTGGCCTGCACCCTGGCCGTTCAATCGCGTGACGCGCATGGCGCGGGGCTGGTGGCCGGCAGTCTTGGGCCGCAAGGTTTTTCGTATCGCGCAGATAAATCTCCTCCGGCCGCAGATGCTGCTGAAACCTACGCCCATCTGGCGCGCATTCACGCCAATTACGTCGATGTGCATGTGCTGGAAACCATGTCTGGCATCGATCAGGCCTTGGGTGGATTGATGGGCGTGGGCGTGACAGGCAAACCGGTTTGGCTTGCTTTGTCTGTCGATGATCAGGATGGCACAAAACTGCGTTCTGGCGAACCTTTGGTCGACATTTTGCCGCTGCTTCGCGAATACAAACCCGCAGCTGTTTTTGTGAATTGTTCACTGCCGGAAGCCGTGGACGCCGCCGTGCCAGTTCTTTCGGCGCAAAGCATCCCCGTGGGTGCCTATGCCAACGGGTTCACCGGAATTGCCGCTGACTTTGACAAGATCGGCGCAACTGTGGACAGCTTGAAATCGCGCACGGATTTAGGCCCTGACAGATATGCAGATTTCGCCCAAGGCTGGATTGATTCTGGTGCAACCCTGATCGGCGGGTGCTGCGAAGTCGGACCTGCACACATCAGCGAACTCGTACGTCGATTTAAGGTGACATAAAGCATGACAGGCGTGACCCCGAAACTGCTCAATCAACGCGCGTCAGGGGATCCTTGGCGCGTGGACATTGTCGTGGCAGAAGGGTTCGTTCTGGTCGAATTGTCCGGCGTTGTCGAAGTGTTGCGAATGGCCAACCGCATCAGCCCCGCACCGTTGTTTGACTGGACGTACCGGTCGCGCACCGGCGGTTACGTGACCAGCTTGGCGGGTCTAGGGATGGACACCGAAACGTTGGCAGAACGCCCCGACGCAGACTATGTCTTTGTCATTGGCAATTCGGATTCTGACCACCCTGATTTGTCGCTGGGCGGCGTGATCAAAACCTACACGTACCGTCGTGCCAAGGTGTTGTTATTGTCCGAAGCCGCGAGCCGGTATATTTCGGAAAACCCCGAGGACAGCGACGCGCACACCACCCACTGGGAAAACCGCGCTGTGCTACAAGAACGTGGTGAGCCGGGCGGTGACGGGACCTATGCTTTGGCCGTGGATGATGGTCGCATCGTGACCTGCGCGGGGATGGAATCTGCCGTGGATTTGACCCTTGGGCTGGTCGGAAATCACATGTCGGCGGCGGGTGTTATGACGGCCGCAGATATTTTGCTGCACGAAAAGATACGTGATTTCAAAACCTTGCAACCCTTTGGTGGCAAGCGTCTGACGATGACAGGCGACAAAGAACTGGATCAATGCATCGAGCTGATGCAGTCCCACATGGAAGACCCGCGCCCGATCTCTGATCTGGTTGAGCAGGTCGGCATTTCGTCACGTTCGTTGGAACGCCGGTTCCACCGTCACCTGAACACGACGCCTAATACGTACTACCGTGAGCTGCGTTTGAACTGGGCAAATAACCTGCTGTTGAACACGACATTGACTGTGCGCGAAATCGGGATGGCCTGTGGGTTTCCCAATGGATTTTCCAGCCTCTACCGCAGCTTTTTCGGTGTCACACCAACAGCAATCCGTCAGAAAAAACGGACAACTGGTCGACGCAGCCAACAGGCCTAAAAACTGCTCAAAAACGTCAACTATGACGCTTTTGGCGGACTGTGTTCGACGTATCTGTGCCACACGCGAAAATAACTCATTTCATAAGGTTTCCGCCCATGTCCGATCTTCCTGAAAAAGCCCGCGTTGTCATCATTGGTGGTGGTGTGATCGGCTGCTCTGTGGCTTATCACCTCGCCAAATTGGGGTGGAAAGACGTTGTGTTGTTGGAACGCAAACAGCTGACATCTGGCACCACGTGGCATGCCGCTGGCCTGATTACACAGTTGCGTGCGACAGCGAACATGACGAAGTTGGCGAAGTATTCGCAGGAATTGTACGGCACGCTTGAGGCCGAAACAGGCGTCGCGACAGGGTTCAAACGCTGCGGTTCGATCACTGTCGCATTGACCGAAGAGCGCCGCGAAGAGATCTATCGCCAAGCTGGCATGGCCCGCGCATTTGGCGTTGAGGTCGAGGAAATCAGCAACGAGCGCGTCAAAGAATTGTACCCGCACATTAATCTTGAGGGCATCAAGGGTGCGGTTTATCTGCCGCTGGATGGCCAAGGCGATCCTGCCAACATCGCGCTGGCGTTGGCCAAAGGTGCCCGTCAAAACGGTGCTTTGGTCAAAGAGCGCGTCAAGGTCACCGACATCACCAAACAGGGGCGCACCGTAACGGGCGTTAACTGGACCGACGCGGACGGCAACACCGGTCACATCGCGGCTGACATGGTCGTGAACTGCGGCGGTATGTGGGGCCACGAGGTCGGCCGCATGGCTGGCGTCAACGTGCCTTTGCAGGCCTGCGAACATTTTTACATCGTGACCGAAAGCATCGAAGGGCTAAAGCAATTGCCCGTCCTGCGCGTCCCTGATGAATACGCTTATTACAAAGAGGACGCCGGCAAAATGTTGCTAGGTGCGTTCGAACCTGAATCCAAACCCTGGGCTGTCGATGGCATCCCCGAAGGGTTCGAATTCGATCAACTGCAAGAAGATTTCGACCACTTCGAACCGATCCTAGAGATGGCTGTTGATCGCATGCCAATGCTGGCCGAGGCGGGCATTCACACGTTCTTTAACGGACCAGAATCCTTTACGCCGGACGATGCATACCACCTTGGCCTTGCGCCAGAGATGGACAACTTTTGGGTGGCCGCTGGCTTCAACTCGATCGGTATTCAGTCCGCGGGTGGCGCTGGCATGGCGCTGGCTGCGTGGATGGACACAGGCGAAAAACCATTCGATCTGGGCGATGTTGACATCATCCGGATGCAGCCGTTCCAAGGCAACAAACGCTACCTCGAGGAACGCTCAAAAGAGACGCTGGGCTTGCTTTACGCGGACCATTTCCCGTTCCGCCAAAAGGACACCGCGCGCGGTGTTCGGCGCACACCGTTCCACAACCAATTGTTGGATCGTGGTGCGGTGATGGGCGAATTGGCCGGTTGGGAACGCGCCAACTGGTTCGCCCGCGAAGCCCAAGAGGCCAAATACGAATACAGCTGGTCGCGCCAGAACTTCTTTGACAACGTCCGCGAAGAACACATGGCCGTGCGCCAAAACGTCGGCATGTACGACATGTCATCATTCGGCAAAATCCGCGTCGAAGGGCGCGACGCGATGGCGTTCATGAACTACGTCGGCGGCGGCGATTACGACGTGCCTGTGGGCAAAATCGTCTACACGCAATTCCTGAATCGCAAGGGTGGGATCGAGGCGGACGTCACAGTCACCCGCATCGAGGAAAACTGCTATTTGGTGGTGACACCGGCGGCCACACGCCTTGCCGATCAGACGTGGATGCGCCGCAATCAAGGCGATTTCAACGTGGTCATCACCGACGTTACCGCGGGTGAGGGCGTGCTGGCCGTCATGGGCCCACGGTCGCGCGAATTGCTGCAAGCGGTGTCGCCAAACGACTTTAGCAATGACGTGAACCCGTTCGGAACAGCACAAGAGATCGAGATCGGCATGGGCCTCGCGCGGGTACACCGTGTGACCTACGTGGGCGAATTGGGCTGGGAAATTTACGTCAGTTCCGACATGTGTGGCCACGTGTTCGAAACGCTGGCCGAGGCAGGTTTTGATTTCGGAATGCGCCTGTGTGGAATGCACATGATGGACACGTGCCGCATGGAAAAAGGCTTCCGCCACTTAGGGCACGATATCACGTCCGAGGACCACGTTTTAGAAGCGGGCCTTGGCTTTGCCGTCAAAACTGACAAGCCTGATTTCATCGGTCGTGATGCGGTTTTACGCAAACGCGAAACGGGCCTGGAACAACGCCTTGTGCAGTTCAAGCTGACCGATCCAGAGCCGCTGCTTTACCACAACGAACCGATTTTGCGGAACGGTGAATACGTCGGTTATCTGTCATCCGGCGGGTACGGGCATCACGTCGGCGCATCGCTGGGCATGGGCTATGTCCCCTGCAAAGGCGAAACTGTGGCAGAGCTGTTGGACAGCACATTCGAGATCGACGTGATGGGCGTAAAGGTCAAAGCCGAAGCGCAACTGAAACCGTTTTACGACCCGAAATCCGAACGCGTTAAGGTCTAACATATCCCCTGCCATTCGGGTTTTCCGTTTGGCAGGGATGCCCGCCAAAGACGACACCGATGGACATCGCGCCCAGTCCTGTTAGGCAGGGTCTAACGTCGCATCTGGTGGTTCCATGTCCAAATCTCCCTCTCCTAAATCTGGTGATACTCTGTCTGGCTTCGGCTTTGCGATGGGGGCGTATTTGCTGTGGGGGTTCCTGCCGCTGTACATGAAAATGTTGCAACACATGCCCCCAGCCGAGGTCGTCGCGCATCGTGTGATTTGGTCCGTACCACTTGCCGGATTGTTGCTGATTGCGCTGCGCCGCACCAGTGATCTGGGGGCTGCGTTGCGTAATCCGCGCACCTTGGCGATGGGGTGTTTGACGGCCGCGTTGATCACCATCAATTGGGGTATTTACGTCTGGGCCATTGCCGCGGACCGCGCGTTAGATGCGGCCCTTGGGTACTACATAAACCCGCTATTTAGCGTCGCCTTGGGCGCGTTACTGCTGGGCGAAAAACTGACCCGCGCGCAGATGGTTGCGATTGGATTGGCCGCCGCCGCTGTCGCCATTTTGACCATCTCGAACGGCTCAATTCCTTGGGTCTCCATTGGGCTGACGGTGTCGTGGGGGTTCTACGCGCTTTGCAAGAAACAGCTGCCGATTGGCCCGAACCAAGGGTTCCTCCTTGAGGTACTGATCCTGCTGGTCCCGGCGCTCGCGTACGTCGGATATCTCGCAAGCACCGGCAGTTCGCATTTCACGTTCACAGCGACGCGCGACACGTGGCTTTTGATGGGCTGCGGCGTGGTCACGGCAGTGCCGCTGATCCTGTACGCCAACGGAGCAAAGGGGCTGCGTCTGACAACAATCGCAGTCCTTCAATACATCGCACCTACGATGATTTTCCTGGTTGCGGTGTTCGTGTTTGGCGAAACCTTTGGCCAAGCGCGGATGATCGCATTCCCAATGATTTGGGCAGCGTTGGTGATCTATTCCGTGTCGATGTTCCGCCAAATGCGACGTTAAAGCCTAGGACAGCGCGTCGCGAAATTTCAGGAACCGCGGGTCGGTTTTGACCCGTGCATTCATCGCCTCGCGCAGGGCACCGATGGTCTTGTGTGGGCGCATGACGACTTCGAAATCTTGCATCAGCCCGTCGTCGTTTAGCGTGATCAGATCAACCCCAACGCAATCCAACCCTTCGACAGTGCACTGAAATTCTAGCGCCCAATCATTGCCGGACCCCATGACACGACGGTATTTGAAATCCTGAAACACCTCGTTCACGTGCCCCAAAACGGCCGCCACGGCCTCGCGTCCATTCCATGTGGCCCAGTAGGTCGGAGGGCTAAATCGCACGTCCTCGGCCATCAGCGCAGGGACGGCTGCGTGGTCATTTGCCAGAACATGATCGTGGAATTTTTGGATCGTCGGGTGCATGAAGGTTCTCCTGAATTGCACACAGCTTGGCATGCGAAGGGTTGAAAACCAAACCCACATTTGAGATGTGCGCGGGTATGGACGTAACGTATTCCCCCCCGAACGACCCGCTGGTGATCTTGCACGAGGACGCAGAAGTCGTTGTGGTCGACAAGCCCGCAGGCCTGCTGTCTGTCCCTGGTCGGGGCGAACATTTGGCTGATTGCCTGATCACGCGACTGCAAGTCGGCTTTCCCCAAGCGTTGCTGGTGCACAGGCTAGATCGGGATACATCTGGGGTCATGGTCTTTGGGCTGACACCCTATGCGCAGCGCCATCTGGCCAAGCAGTTCCAAGACCGGCTCACGAAAAAGACCTACATCGCGCAGGTGCATGGTGTACCGTCCGACAAGACGGGAACGGTTGATCTGCCGTTGATCGTGGACTGGCCCAATCGACCGCTGCAAATGGTGTGTCACGAGACGGGCAAACCGTCTGTCACCGACTGGCGGGTCACCAAAGTTCAGGGTGAATTTGCCCGTATGCGGCTAACGCCCCAAACCGGTCGCACGCATCAGCTGCGGGTCCACATGCAAGCCATTGGGCATCCGATTGTCGGTGACCCGTTTTATAGCGGGCCTGATTGGGATGATCATCCGCGCATGATGCTGCATGCCGAAGAACTACGGTTCAGGCATCCGCAAAACGGGCAATCAACGCGGATGCGCGCAAAGACCCCGTTTTAAACCGTTAGCCAGCCGTTTGGCAGGATGTCGGGGTTGTTCAACTTTGGGTCGCTGAACCAATTCGCGGGGCCAGCCACGCGCTTGTTCGGGTTCGTATTTAGCCACGCGCCCCACCAGCTAAAGGATGAATTGGCCAGAACATTGTGCTGGCACAGGCTCATCAACCGCAGGTCTTCGTAGTCTGTGTCTGGGCCGTTGAAATCAACAACAACCTTTTCAAACGGCAGCGGCAGGTTGTCTTTGGCCCAGTCTGGATCGTCCGAAAATACAAAGACAGTCGGGTCGGAACCAAGCCCCTCAACAACCTTGGCCAAAGCCGCATCGTAGTAGGTTTGATCACAAAGCCCGTGCGCCCCGACGGTCAAATAATCACCGCGCCGCACGTGCAAAGACACGGATGTTCCAGATGCGATGCGCGCCGCCATTTCAGCATTCTGGTCTGACATCGGATTGCGCGGAACAAAGGCTGCGCGAATGTCCGCCTCGATGTGTTTGAAATACCGCTCCACCTGCCAATACCCGTGCAGATAAGTGTCGTCTTGCAGGCTCTCGAATGTTGGATTAAATCCCAAACCATTCTCGCGGTACATCTTTGGGGACAGGCCCAAAGCCCGCCAAGCTGCATAAGCCAACAGGCGCTCGTGCTGGGCAGGTGGCAAACTGTCAGGCGTTGCTAAATCCAGACCAAAAACGCGGGTTAAGACACCTTCGCCTTTGTGGATCGCGCGCCGATCATCCAACGCAAATTTAACACCCAAGCGCGCAGCCAACCCACGCGCGGCTGCGTATTGAAACATCTGGTTGCCAAGGCGGCCATGCAAGCGTGCGTAAATCATCTGAACCGTAAAAAGGTGCGCCTGTGGCACACCTTCCCCTTTGTTTTGCATCGTAAGGTGGGCGTGTCGCCCACCCTGCGTTTCATTTATTCAGCGGCCCAGCCGGACACGGCTTTGACCTCTAGGAAATCTTCCAGCCCCCAAACGCCACCTTCGCGCCCGTTGCCCGATTGCTTCATCCCGCCAAAGGGGGCACCGGCTGCGCGCGATGTGCCGTTCATCTCAACCATGCCAGAACGCAGTTGTGTGGCCAAGCGATTGGCGCGTGCGCTGTCTTGGGTTTGGACGTAGTTGGTCAGGCCGTACGGCGTGTCGTTGGCGATTTCGACGGCTTCCTCTTCGGTGTCGAAGGGGATGATCGACAGCACTGGGCCAAAGATTTCCTCGCGCGCGATGGTCATCTGGTTGTTCACATCTGCGAACACTGTCGGACGCACGTAGAACCCGCGGTTCAGACCCTCAGGTCGGCCTGGGCCACCGGCAACCAGCTTGGCACCTTCGTCGATACCCTTTTCGATCAGCGCTTGGATTTTGTTCCACTGCACTTCGTTCACGACGGGGCCAATGTGGCGTCCTTCCTCAGATGCTGGGCCAACGGTGACGCTGGCCGCAACTGCGCCTGCTTCTTCCACGGCTTTGTCGTAGACGCCGCGCTGGACCAACATGCGGGATGGCGCGTTGCAGGACTGACCTGTGTTGTTCATCATGTGCAGAACACCGCGTTTGACGGCCTTGTCGTCTGCGTCATCAAAGATCACGTTCGCGCCTTTGCCACCCAATTCCAGATGCACACGTTTCAGCGTTTCAGCGGCGTTTTTGGAAATGGCAGTACCTGCGCGGGTCGAGCCGGTAAAGCTGACCATGTCCACGTCTTTGTGGCCGGTAAGCGTTGTACCGACGCCGACGCCATCACCGTTTACCATGTTGAACACACCGGCAGGGAAACCCGCCTCGTGCATCATTTCGGCAAAGATCACCGCGTTCAAAGGGCTTTCTTCGGACGGTTTCAGAACCATCGTGCAGCCTGCAATCGCCGCGGCACCGACCTTGAGCGTGACTTGGTTCATCGGCCAGTTCCACGGGGTGATCAGTGCGGCCACACCGATGGGTTCATAGATGATCCGGTCGTTCGGCGCATGGGCACCCAAGGGGCGGTTGAATTCGAAATTCTTGGCGGCACGGATGAAGTTTTTCAGGTGGTATGATCCTGCGCCAACTTGGCTGGAACGCGACATCGAAATCGGCGCGCCCATTTCGGTGCTCATGGCTGTGGCCATGTCATCGGCGCGGGTCTCGTAGATTTCGATCAGCTTGGACACATAGGCGATGCGCTCTTCTACGGGCGTTGCCATCCATGCTGGAAACGCAGCTTTGGCAGCGGCAATTGCGGCGTTCGCGTCAGCCTCTGTGCCCATTGAAATCACAGCGCAGGGTTCCTCGGTCGAGGGATCAATCACGTGATGATCCGCGCCACCTTGGCTTTTGACCCATTGGCCATTGATGTAAAAATCGAGTTTTTCCAGCATAGTGATTCTCCTGATGCGAGGCGGCCCGTGGCCTGTGTTTGTCGGCACCTTGGCACCACAATTGGGGCAGGGCAAGGCGTCGCATGTATCCATACAATACTTGCGTTTGATCTCGCAAAGCCCACATAATCGATAATCAATCAAAGGAGAGACCCATGGGTTTGCGCATCAACGACACTATCCCCAACCTGACCGTCGACACGGACCACGGCACAATCACACTGCACGACTGGATTGGGGATGACTGGGCAATCCTGTTTTCACACCCCAAGGATTTCACGCCAGTTTGCACAACAGAATTTGGCGCAGTGGCACAGTTGGCCAACGAATGGGCGGCGCGCGGTACCAAGGTGATCGGCGTATCAGTGGACGGCGTTGAGGACCACAAAAAGTGGAAAGGCGACATCGAGAAGGTTGCAGGCACCACCGCTGGTTTTCCGATCATCGCAGACACGGGGCTGGAAGTGTCCAAGGCCTTCGACATGCTGCCAGCCGAGGCGTATTTGCCAGACGGGCGCACCCCTGCCGACAGCGCCACGGTTCGATCCGTGTTCATCATCGGACCTGACAAACAGCTGAAATTGTCGATGACTTACCCGATGACAGTTGGGCGCAACTTTGCCGAAGTTTTGCGGGCACTGGACGGTTTGCAAATGGCGACAGGCAACGGCGTGGCGACCCCCGCCAACTGGGTGCCGGGTGACGATGTGATCATCCCGCCAACGGTTTCGAACGAGGACGCCAAAGCCAAGTTTGGTGACTTCGAAACGATCCTGCCCTACCTGCGCAAGACCAAAGCCCCGGGCTAAACTTGCGGGCGTGCGTTGACCGCGCGCCTGTACTTGAACCGACGAATTTCCCGCATCAGCTTACCACTGGTGCGGGTTTTCTTTTGGATGGTCGAACCGCCAAGATCAGCCGTTAATTCAGCCACACCGTTCGGCAGGATCGTGTGAATGGTTTGGTCGTGCACCCAGTGCATTTGCAGGAACGTGTCAACGGGACGATCCAGTGTTTGCGTCGCATCCAACAATCGCTGTGCTGCATTTCGGCCCACCACTTGGCACACGGTTTGCAAGCCAACGACCTTTGGTAAGAATAGGCGGGCCAAGCCATCGCGCGCGATGGCTTGAGCCGCAATTTCCCGCGCTTTGGCGGGCAGTCTGATGAAATGATCAGGCGTCATGTGTGCGGCGATCAAGGCCATCACGCTAGGCCAAACTATAGGATCAATGTGCAAGTCATCTTCGGCAATCAGCGCGTAGTCCGCGCCACTGTCCACAATGTGCTGCCAGCATTTTCTGTGCGACAGCGTGCAGCCGACTTCACCATTTCCCATCGCAAAAGGATAGTTTGGCACGTGCAGGTTGCCGGGCGCGGTTTGAACGCCTTGACCGGTCGCAGCCTCGATCACCTGCGCATCAGGAAGGTCCGTCAGCAGGCGATCGACGTTTGAACGTCGCGCAGTGGCCGAGGACATGTGAATGATAAACGATTGCATGGACAACGCCTTAACCCCAAACGCTGTCCGCTTCAAATTGGCAATTCAGTGGTCGATTTCAATTCCTTCAGAACAAAGCTGGACTGGACGCTGCGCACATAATCGGACCGCAACAAGGTGTGGGTCATGAATTGCTCGTAGGCTTCTAAATCTGCAACTTTGATTTTCAGGCTGTAATCGAACCCGCCTGAGGTCGCCAGGCATTCGATGATTTCCGGATGACCTTGGATCAAGCGGGCAAAGCCGGCGACAGTGTCTTCGGCATGATCCGCAAGGGTGATTGACGCAAGCACTGTCAGTTTGCACCCCAAATGCGCAGCGTTCAGCAAGGCGACACGGGATGTGATGACACCGCTGGCTTCCATTTCTTGGACTTTGCGCCA
>JAQXDI010000044.1 GCA_029251465.1 Ascidiaceihabitans sp. | reverse complement strand
ATTTCTAAAAATGCAGATGAATCAATCGAAAATGGGCTAAGCGTCAGATTTTTGCGTGAATTCTTCTCGTAAAGTCTCCTCAAACATCCAGCTCCTCAACAAAGCGTGCATTCTCCTGAATGTACTGGAACCGCATTTCGGGTTTTTTGACCATCAGGCGCTCTACCAGATCGCTGGTTTCGCCGGGTTCGTCTTCATCAATTGTTACCCTGATGAGCTTGCGCGTTAGGGGGTTCATTGTGGTGTCTTTCAAGTCTTTTGCGTCCATTTCGCCCAAGCCTTTGAAGCGGGAGACGTCGATGCGGCCTTTGCCGCCGATGCCGGCCTCTAGGTGGGCGTTCTTTTCGGCCTCGTCGATGCAGTAGACGCGTTTGGCGCCTTGGGTCAGGCGGAACAGGGGTGGGCAGGCCAGATACAGGTGGCCGGTGTCGATCATCGGGCGCATTTGGGTGAAAAAGAACGTCATCAGCAATGCGGCGATGTGCGCGCCGTCGACGTCCGCGTCGGTCATGATGATGATCTTGTCGTAGCGCAGATCGTCGACGTTGAATTTGGTGCCGAGGCCAACGCCAAGCGCTTGGGTTAAATCGGAAATTTCAGCGTTGGACCCAAGTTTGGAGGACGCAGCACCCAGCACGTTCAGGATTTTACCGCGCAGGGGCAGCAGGGCTTGGGTCTTGCGATCACGCGCCATTTTGGCAGAGCCGCCAGCGCTGTCGCCCTCGACGATGAACAGTTCTGTGCCTTCGCGGGTTTTGGAGGAACAGTCGGTCAATTTGCCCGGTAGGCGCAGTTTTGCAGTCGCGGTTTTGCGTGAGGTTTCTTTTTCCTGACGCCGTTTCAGCCGTTCTTCGGCCCGCAGCACGAGGAAATCGAGGATCGCGCCTGCGGATTTCGTATCGGAGGCCAGCCAGTTGTCAAAGTGGTCGCGCACCGAATTTTCGACCATGCGTTGGGCTTCGACTGTGGCGAGGCGGTCTTTGGTTTGGCCAACAAATTCCGGTTCGCGAATGAAACACGACACCAATGCGCCGGCGCCTGTTGTCAGGTCTTCGCGGGTGATTGTCGCGGCTTTTTTGTTGTTCACAAGTTCGCCGTGGGCCTTGATGCCTTTGAGGATTGCGGCCCAGAAGCCGGCCTCGTGGGTGCCGCCCTCGGGCGTGGGCACGGTGTTGCAATAGCTTTGGATGAATCCGTCGCGCGCAGGTGTCCAATTGATCGCCCATTCGACTTTGCCCGGGACTTTGAATTTCTCGAAACTGACGGTGCCTGCAAAGGGCGCCTCGGCATAGGTTGTGGCCCCTTCGAAGGTTTCGGACAGGTAGTCGGCAAGCCCGCCGGGAAAGTGGAATTTCGCCTCTTGTGGGGTGTCGCCGTCGTTGATTTCGGTTTTCCAGCGGATTTCGACGCCCGAGAAAAGATAGGCTTTGGAGCGGGCCATTTTGAACAGGCGTGCGGGTTTGAGTTTAAGTGATCCAAAGATTTCGGGGTCGGGGTGAAAGGTCACTGCCGTGCCGCGCCGATTTGGGGCTGCGCCGATTTTCTCAAGCTTGCCTTGGGGCATGCCGCGCGAGAATTCCATGGCGAAAAGTTCTTTGTTTCGAGCGACTTCGACCCGGAGATGGTCAGAAAGTGCGTTGACCACAGAGGAGCCAACCCCGTGCAAGCCGCCGGAGGTTTCGTAGCTGTCGCCCGAGAATTTGCCGCCTGCATTCAGGGTGCAAAAAATGATCTCGAGGGCGGATTTTTCGGGGTCTTTGGGGTGTGGTCCAGTGGGGATGCCGCGCCCGTTGTCGCGCACCGAAACGTGCCCGTTTTCGTGCAATTCGACCTCGATCCAAGTGGCGTGGCCTGCCACCGCTTCGTCCATCGAGTTGTCGACGATTTCAGCGACCATGTGGTGCAGTGCGCGGTCGTCTTTGCCGCCGATGTACATGCCAGGGCGCAGGCGAACGTGTTCCATATCCTCGAGCACTTGGATCGAGGAGGCATCGTAGTCATCAGGGTTTGATGTGGCGCCAGAAAGCAGGTCGTTGGACATGGGCATGCTCGGATTTATTGGTTTTGATTGGAGCACAGTATGTCAGAGCCGGGGCGCAGGGGGAAGACGGTGCGTGGGTTAAAACACGCGGGCTTGGAACCAAATCAGCGAGGGATAGGCGGCGAGCCAGATCCAGAAGAAGCGGTTGAGCCCGAAGAGGCAGGCATTGGCGAGGTGGAATGTGGCGGCGATGGCGAGTGCTGCGATCAGGCTGAGGGGGGTGAAGAGGGCGAGGGGGAATGCGACCTCGAATGCGATGACGGCCCATGACGCGGTTAGCAAGAGGCGGGGAGAGTGGGCCAGTGCGCGCATGTTTTCGGCCACGGGGTAGGCGGAAAAGGCAAAGACATCGGATAGGGCAGTGCCGGTGCGCCAGTCTGCGTTAACCAGTTTCACCCAGCCTGAAATGAAATAGCTGAGGGTCAGTTGCAGGGCCAGATAGCTGAACGCGAGTTCCTGCCAACGCGGGTTCGGCAGGGTGTGCGCAAGGGTCAGGCACCACAGGATCAGCACGCTCATCCGGTCGCTGCCGCCGTTGTAGGGCCCTTGGAAGTGGTGCAGGGCGACCACGCTAAGACCCGTTAGGACCAGCAGCGATAGGGTTGGTGCAAAACCGACCAGCAGCACGACGCTGACCACCAGACGCAGCCCGAACAGCCAGCGGATTTCGGGCGTGCGCCACAGATGTTCCGCACTTTGCTGGATAAACGCGAGCGCCAGCAGGATTTCAGTGGCGCGCAGGGCGGTATCAAAACTCATGGGTGGGGCCAAGGCGCTGAAAGATATGTAATTTCTTGGATCAATTCGCCGCCGTCACGACTGACAAAAACCAGCTGAAATTGCAGGCGATCTGCTGAGGGATCCTGCGCGGCCTCGCCCTCTAATCGGCGCTGGATTTCGCGCAAACTGTGGGGCGTGGGGCTATCCATCAACCGCTCTGACAGGCTGACCATAAACAGGGTGTCGTTCCAATCGGGATTCCAGAACAGGCGGCGCAGGATGGCCTGCACAGACAGCGATTGCGGGCGCGGTTGGTAGTCGCGCCAATCACCAGATCCGTCATCCGACAGCAGCCGCCATTGCACACGTGGCGACGGTTCGACCGTTTTGAAAAACTGCCACGACGGGATCAGCCCGGGCAGCAAAAGCATCAGGAATTGCAACATAACCCATGTTGTAGCCGCGCAGGGTTTACGGTTGGGTTAACCTTGATCTGTGCTGTTCAGCATTTGCCAATGCACGCGGATCGACGGGAAAAACAGCAAGATAAATCCGAGGTAAATGTAGAAATAGATCATCGCGGGTATCCACAAAATTGCGATGACAACGCCGACGCCACCGGCGACACGGCGCGCCTGATCATTGTCCATGAACCGGCGCAGACCGTATTGAAACAGCTTGCCGCCGTCCAATGGCATCACGGGAATCATGTTCATGACGGCCAGAAACAGGTTGATTAACGCAAACAGGCTAAGGCCCCAATACAGCAGCGGATCGGCCATGAACGGCACCAGCAGCGAGGCGATAGCCCACAGCCCCAAATTCACGATCGGGCCAAGTGCGACAATGAATTCGTCCTGAAGACGCGCAGGTTGGCGGGCCGGTAAACAATAGCCACCGCCGCCGTGGATCAAGATGCGCTCGACCGGGATGCCTTGGACGATGCAGCCCCACGCGTGACCCAATTCATGGGCCAAAATCGACACAAAAATCATGGCGACAAAGGCGATCTGGTAGGGCAAATTCGACATTCCGCCGCCCACAAACACGATAAAAAATGCCAGCATCAAAAAGGTGCTAGAAATCTGGATCGGAACCCCGAAAGGCCCGCGGAATTCGAAAACTGTACTGCCGTCTGAAAACATAAAACTCACGCGTTTGATTTGATCTTTTGTGGGGGCAATCGGGCAGGGGCGCAATCGCAAACCCGACTTTGGCTTTTAAGTCGTTCGAATTGCGGTAGTTTGGCCGAAACAAAAGGACAGACATCATGGCTTGGATCAAAACCATCCCGTTCGAGGCGGCAACGGGCAAATTGAAAACCCTGTACGCGCGCGTCACCGGCCCCGACAACAACGTCGACAACATCATGATGGCCCATTCGCTGCGCCCGCACACGATGGAGGCGCACATGGCCGTCTACAAATACGTGCTGCATCACTCGGGCAATACGGTGCCGAAATGGTTCCTTGAGGTGCTCGGGGTTTGGGTGTCTGCGCTGAACGACTGTTCGTATTGTGTTGAGCATCATTTCGCCGGAATGAAGCGTTTGTTGGGGGATGATCCGCGCGCCGATGCGATCCGTGTCGGGATCGAGGCGGGCGACATTTCTGCGCTGCCTTTGGACGACGCACAAAAGGCGGCGATGCGCTATGCACAGGTGTTGACGCAAGCCCCAAGCGCGCTGCGCGAGGCCGACATTCAAGCGTTGCGTGACGCCGGTTTTGACGACGGCGAGATTTTGGAAATCAACCAAGTCAGCGCGTATTTTTCCTATGCGAACCGCACGGTTTTGGGCTTGGGTTGTTCGACTGACGGCGATGTCATCGGGCTAAGTCCGAACAATTCGGCCGATCCCGACGATTGGAACCACGCCTAGGTCGCCAGGTCGCGCAGTTTTTGCAAATCGTTGATGCTAGCGTTGATCACCGGCGCGGGCATGCGCGAGCGCGACAAAATCCGCAAGCCGGTGTATTGCGTGACCAGTAGGTCCGCCAAGGCAGGGCCGTCATCGGGCAAGGCCGCCTCGAACGCGGCGCGCATTTGCCCCAAGCCACGGTGCACCGCGTGGGCGATGTCAGGGTCGTAAGATGCAGGGCCAGCGGCGGCAGAACACAGCAGGCATCCGCGCCGATCATCTTGCCCCACGGCGTCGGCGATCGAGTGGAACAGGGCCATGATGCGGTCCCATCCGTCCGGGATACTGGTGTCTGCCAACTGCGCGACCGCGTCCGCGACGCTGTGTTTTTCGTAGCGATCAAGGGTGATCAGAAACAGCGATTTCTTGTCTTTGAACGCCTTGTAAAGGCTGCCTCGGGTCAATTGCATACCGCTGAGCAAGTCGGGCAGCGTGGCTTCTTCGTATCCCAGTTCCCAAAACACATCCATCGCCCGATCAAGGGCGAGGTCGGTGTCAAATGCGCGTGGTCTGGCCATGGAATTTCCCTTTGCTTACTGCCTTTACATAGGTTCGGAACCAATTAGTCAATAACTCATGGTTTTGTGTTTGGAACTATTTGGTTCCTAACTGTATGTCTCGGGTGTCATCACATTGGATAGGATCAAAACCATGAAGAATATTATCGCCACCACACTCGGACTTGTCGTTGCTGCCAGCTTGTCATTTGCTGCCACTGCAGGGCGTTGCCGACACAGCAGACACAGGCGCAATTACCGGAACATTCACCGGCGCCAGCGATCACATCACCACTGGCGGCATCCAGATTATCAAGACGTCAAACGGCGGCGCGGTTGTCATTCTGGACAGCGATTTCAGCCTGGATGGCGCGCCTGATCCACGGGTCGGATTTGGCAAAGGCGGCGCTTATGCCGATGCCACGGATTTGGGTCCGTTGCAGCAATTGAACGGCGTCCAAGTCTACATCGTGCCTGCATCAGTCAACGTCGATGATTTCGACGAGGTCTACATCTGGTGCAAGAAATTCGCGGTTCCTTTGGGCGTTGCCAGCCTGAACTGATCGCGACCCAACCAGGCGCGCGGGATGCCCTGCGCGCCTTTCACAACTGTTAGGAAGCTCACATGTCACTCCGTTTTATCACACCAAATCAACACGGTATCCTTGATTTTCTGGTTGGAACTGCGCTGATTGTTGCGCCGTCTGTTCTGGGGCTTGGCGCGTCCAATCCGCTGGCGTTCTGGTTGTCTGTCGTCACAGGGGTCGCCGTTTTTGCGCTGAGCTTGGTGACGGATTACCGCTTTGGGCTGGCGCGCATCATTCCGTTTTGGGGGCATCTGACTGTGGACGGCATCGTGGGGGCGGCGTTCGTTGTGGCCCCTGGTGTGATCGGGTTCACCGGTCTGGATGCGTGGTATTATTGGGTGAACGGTCTGGCGGTTTTGATCGTTGTGGCGTTGGGGTTGACCCAACAACCCGACGAAACGCAAGCGGGCTAAATGCCAACGGTGTGCGCCACGTTTTCAAGCGCGGCGCACATGTTTTAAGGGATGTATAACTCGTCGCCGATGACCCAATCGACAACCGCATCCGCAACGGCATCGGGCTGTTGATGCAGCACCCAATGATCGGCGTCTGCGATCTCGACGCGGGTTAAATCGGCGGCGAAATCTTCTAATCCGCGGGTTGTTTCGGGCAGCAATGCCGTGTCGCCCATCCCCCAGATCAACAGATGCGGACAGCGCACTTGCAGCTTGTCCAACGGCAGTTCTGGCACTTCGATCGGCATGCCGGGGGCGGCCAGCGCCAGCGGCGAGGCGCGATACCAGTTGGTCATCCCTTTTAGGCGACCGGGCCGTGACCATTCCGTGCGATAGGCCTCCATCTTTTCGGGATTTTCCGTCAGCCAGCGCATGTCCATTTTGGCGGAAAACAAGTCCATCATCTTGGCGCAATTGTTGGCCGCAAGCTGGTCGTGGGAATCGTCACGCCGGATAAATCCGATGTATTGCGAGGCTTCGGTTTGCGCGCCACCGGCTGCCATTTCACGCTGAAATGGAACGAGGTGCACGCCGTTGGCGATGATCAAACGGGCCACCAGATCGGGATGGAACATCGCCAAACCATAGGCAATTGCCGCCCCCCAATCATGCCCGAACACCGACACCGGACCGTTGGCTGCAACATCCGGATGGCCGATCAATTCGACAATGTCGCTGACCAGTTTCGAGGTGGTGTATTCGCCAACATCGCTCGGTGCCCAGCTTTGGCCATAGCCGCGCTGGTCAGGCGCGATGCAGTGAAACATGCCGGACAACTTGGGGGCCAGATCGTCCCAAGCGCCGGAATATTCCGGGTAGCCATGCAACATGATCAGCTTGGGCAGATGCGGCAAACCCCACATCCGCACGTGAAAATCATGGCCGTTCAGAGACAGCGTTTTGCTGGTACCTTTTTGCATCAGGGCTTATTCACCCGCCTTTTTGGTTTCGAACATCAGGCCAGCGGCCGTGCGCGGTGCAAACCCGTTCCAGTAGGTGTGATCGACCGTTTCTTTGCCCGCATCATCAACGGCCACAACGCCTTCGCCGGCTTTGGTCACCAGATCAAAATAGGGTGCTTTTTCAGCGTCGCCTTTCAGGTGCATGTCCATGAACGCGGTCGCAAAGTGCTGCGTGATGTTGTTCATGCGCGTGTTGTCCCAAACCGCATCTGCGTAGTGTTCAAACGGGCCGGAATCGCCAGCGGCCGCAAGCGCGTAGGCTTCTTTTGGGGCGGGCATTGGTGCGGCTGCGTTGTGGTTTGCATGCTCGAACGTCAGTAAATGACGGTCAGTGCCTACGGCTTCCTCGAATATTGTGCGCATGGCGGCGTAGACCGACACGTCATCGGATCCACCTGCCATCAGCAACGTGGGTTTGCGCAAACCGGCCATGCCGTCCGCATCCCAGAACCCTGCGTTTTTGCCCCAAGGACCGATGGCGATGACCGCTTTGACGCGCTCGTCAATCAGCGCTTCGTGGCTGTCAGAACCGGCCAAATGGCGTTCGAGCAGCCTGTTTGGCGTGCCCCAGACGTATTCGGTAGACGCTTGGGTCACACCCGCACCGCCAAAGATCAGCGCGCCGTAGCCACCCATCGAATAGCCGATAACGCCGGTTTGATCCGCATCGATGATCGCGCCCAACGGACCGTCCATTGCCGCCATTTGATCAATGACAAAGCGTTGGTCGATGGGCCGGTTCAGCAATGTCGATCCAAACGCCGCTTGGTCCGAATAGGTCGAATCCGTGTGATCAATCGACACGGTCACGTAACCTTTGGAGGCGAGGTTTTCGCCCAAGTGCGACATCAGATAGCGGTTGCCGGGATAGCCGTGCGAAATCACGATCAACGGGTATGTTGCACCGGACGCCGGCGCTGCGTCACGTGCGGCGCGCCCTGTCAGTGGCACTTCGGTGT
Source organism: Ascidiaceihabitans sp. (assembly GCA_029251465.1). GTDB lineage: Bacteria > Pseudomonadota > Alphaproteobacteria > Rhodobacterales > Rhodobacteraceae > Ascidiaceihabitans. The sequence continues at coordinate 141,643 of JAQXDI010000044.1, read as the reverse complement.
TGCCGTCGCGCAGGATCGCGGTGTAACTGCCGCCCTGCTCGGTGCCAGCCGCTGCCGGATACCAGACCTCGACCGTCAAGGGGCGCTCGTAGGTTGGGGCGCTGTCGGCTGTCGTGTTCAAAATATCGATTTGATCCGCGTGGGAAAATTCCATCGTCTGCACGCCAATTGGCATGTCCCCGTAGGCGGCCAGTTCTGGCGCGTCGGGGCGGGTGGTGTCGATGGGGTTTGCTGCGGCGGGCAGGGCAGTGTTGAGCGTCATTGCGGCTCCGAAAAAGAGAGGCGTAATCAGGTGGCTAAGGCGAGTCATAGTGTTCTCCGATCTTCCAGTTCTTGGAATTGGTCCGATACAGTAATGTCGTGAACTTTGAATCATTTACGGATCGGAGTGTGACCACAGTCAGGGCCTTGATCAAGCTTTGACCTTACGTTGTTTCACCTAATTCGGTGCAATCTGTGCGGGTAGGTGTGTGCACATGTGGTCAAAGACGGCCCGAATGCGGGCAATCTGACGCTGATCTTCGTGCATCAGCACAAAGCAGGGCAGGGTTGTTTCGATGTGTGGCAGCACCTGTGTTAGACCCAAGCGCTGGGCAATGCCAAGCTGGCAAAAGCCGGTGCCAACCCCGGCAAGCAGGGCGGTGATTTGCGCCACTTCATCGTCACAGCGCAAAACGGTGTTGCGCGGTTCGGGCAGGCCTGCGGCGATCAAGCCTTTGGCGATGCGGTCGCTGGTGTCATCCAGCACAAACGGCGCATGGGCGATGTCATCGGTGGTTTGCGGCGTGGCGGTGTGTGCGGGGCTTGCGAACAGTCCCAGCCGCACGTCGGGTAACGCCTTTTGGATCAGGGCTTTTTGTGTGGGAAGGGTCATGCGGATTGCGATGTCGGCGTCGCGGCGCAGCAGGTCTTGGGTGTCGTTGCTGGCCACCAGTTCGATCCGCAAATCAGGGTGCCGGGTTTGTAGCGCGGGCAGAATAAACGGCACGACCTGGGTGGCGATCACCCGCGAACAGGTGACCCGCACGGTGCCGCTTGTGTCCTGCGCAGCACTGGACGCCGCCCGTTTGAACGCCGCGCCTTGGGCTGCGATTGTGGTCGCGATCGGCAGCAACGCATGGGCCATATCGTTGGGGGTCAGCCCATTGGTGGCGCGCGTGAACAGCGGCGCGTCGATCTGCTGTTCCAGCATTTCGATCTGCCGGCGCACGGTGGGTTGCGACAGTGCCAGCAGCTTGGCGGCCCCCGTCAGGCTGCCGGTGTCCATGACGGCCCGAAAGCTGAGGATCAGATCAAGTGAGGGGAGGTTCTGAGACATGCCTGTAAGGATATGACAGGCAACTGAAGAAATATAGATAATTGTTTTGGGTGTGGTGCGGGGGCAGGTGTTTCACCGACCTCATACAAGGATGGACCACATGCCGCAGGATTATTCAGACACCGGACACGCAACGGGGGCCGTGCGCGCCAGTTTGCAGATCGAAGGGGCGGCCATTGCCGTCATTGCCTGCGTCGCATTTGCCTGCACGGGCGCGTCGTGGTGGTTGTTTGCCGCTTTGATTTTAGGGCCAGATTTGGCGATGATTGGCTACTTGCGCAGCCCGCGGATCGGGGCCATCGCCTATAATCTGGCGCACACCTACACGGCCCCCGCCGGTCTGGCAGCCGTTGCGATCGCATTTGACTGGGGTGCAGCGTGGCCGGTTGTGTGCGTTTGGGTCGTGCATATCGCCGCCGACCGGATGCTGGGGTACGGATTGAAATACGCGCGCGGCTTCAAGGCCACCCATCTGAGCACCGGCAAAGAAGTGTAGCGATACATTTTTGCGGTTTGCCATTCGCGAAAGCCCAGATAAGGCTGAGTGCATGCAAACTAAATTCATGACATATCCGGCCCATACCAAGGCGATCACAAAGCTTGGCTTGCCGCTGATCGGTGGGCATTTGGCCCAGATCGCAATCACTGTGACCGATACGGTTATGCTGGGCTGGTTCAGCGTGGCGGCACTGGCGGCGGGGACCATTGCGGGCAGCTATTTCTTTACGCTGTTTTTGCTGGGGGCCGGGTTTGCCTTTGCGGTGATGCCGCTGGTGGCCAGTTTGGACGCAGAGGGCGATCAGGTCGGCATCCGGCGGGTGACGCGCATGGGGCTGTGGCTGTCGTTTGGCTATGCGATCATGGTGCTGCCGGTGATGTTGTGGGCCGAACCGTTGCTGTTGGGCGTGGGCCAGGAACCCAGCGTGGCCGCCGATGCGGGGCGCTATTTGCTGGTGGCTGGCTTCGGGATGATCCCGGCCTTGTTGGTCATGGTGATCAAAAGCTATCTCGCCGCACTCGAGCGCACACAGGTCGTGTTCTGGATCACCATCATCAGCGCGATTTCCAACGCGCTGGCCAACTACGCGTTTATCTTTGGCAATTGGGGCGCACCGGAATTGGGCATTGTCGGCGCAGCACTGGCGTCGCTGGTCACCCAAATCGTGTCGCTGATCGGGATCGTGATTTATGCGATTGTCGTGCTGCCGGAACATCAGTTGTTCGTCCGTCTGTGGCGCCCTGACCAAGAGGCACTGAGCCGCGTCTTTCGCCTGGGCCTGCCCATCGGAATTACCGGCCTGTCAGAGACCGGATTGTTTTCAGCCACCGCCGTGATGATGGGCTGGCTGGGCACTGTGCCGCTGGCCGCACACGGCGTGGCGCTGCAACTGTCGGCGATCACATTCATGCTGCATCTGGGGCTAAGCAACGCGGGCACCATTCGGGCTGGCAACGCCTACGGGCGCAAGGATCGCGCGCATCTGGCCCGCGGGGCCAAGGTCGCTTACGTGATGTCGCTGGTCATGGCGCTGATCACCACAGTCGCGTTTCTGGTCTGGCCAGAGCCGCTGATTTCAATGTTCATGCAAGAATCCGAACCCGCACGGCTCGAGATCCTCGCCATTGGCACCGGGCTGCTGGCGATCGCGGCACTGTTTCAGCTGGTGGACGGCACCCAAGCCATCGCGCTGGGCCTGCTGCGCGGCATTCAAGACACCAAAGTCCCGATGGTCATCGCCGCCGTCAGCTATTGGGTGATCGGCATCCCGTGTTCGTATGTCTTGGGGTTTGTGTTTGGCTTTGGCGGCATGGGCGTGTGGAGCGGGTTGGTGATCGGCCTCGCATTCGCGTCTGTTCTGCTCAGCTGGCGGTTCTGGGGCAAGATGATCAAATCAATCGGCTAGCCTTGTGGCGGTCGCCTAGGATCAGCGGTGAAATTTAAATTACCCGTCGCGTCCGGGCTCGTCCCGATTGTCGGAAAACAACGCGATTTTGTTGCCTTGCGGATCGCGCAGATAACTCACGTAAAAATGTGCCCCGTAGGCGGCGCGAAAACCCGGCTGGCCGTCATCAAAACCACCTGCTGCAAGGGCTGCGGTGTGAAGATCACGGACCTGTTTTTGAGTGCGCGCCTCAAAGGCAACCATTGCGCCGTTCCCAGCCGAGGCCGGATGCCCGTCAAAAGTTGGCTTAACGTAGAAATCCGGCAGCACGGGGGACTGACCAAGGGCGACCGGCAACGCATAGCTTAGGCCCTCGGGACCTTCTTTTAGCCCGTAATCAAGGGCGGGCAGGAACGCAGAGTAAAACCGTTTCGCGCGCGCGATGTCATCCGCACCAACCGTGACGTAGGCAATCATTGTCGTGGGTTCCTTATCGGCAGTGTGGGTCTTGGCTGGCGTTTACCACATTTTTGGCAGGCCAGCACAATTCCAGATCAGTGGCCGCCAGAGTGAACGCCATTGCTTGCGATTTGGTCGTTCGCGCGCGTGCAGACATCGCCGACGCGCGCGCGTTTTTCAGTCCGCTTACAGCGCTGCGCAATACACGCAGGCGGTTGCCAAAAAGCCAACAACCCATGCGGCAGTGCGCACGTAGGGGATGCCGACAATGTACACGATTGCGTAGACAACGCGCGCGCCAAGGAACAAGCGTACCGACAGCTCGGTGCCGCTGGTGGCTTGATCGGTCATGGCGACAATCACGATGGCAGGGGCAATCAGCGCCAAGGCGACAACAGAGTTGTTGAGCGCGCGATCCGCCCGCGCCGCCATGCCCGTAGACACCAGCCCGTCACGGTTGCCAGCAAATGCGGGGATGCCGTGTTGCAGCGCGCCGAGGCTTGCTTGGACCACCAGCAAAATCAACGTGAACGTGCCGTACATGGCGAGGTATGAAAGTTCGACAGACATCTCAGTCTCCTGTGTATTGGTATTTTCAGGGCGGGCCCTGTTTGGTCGGTCTTGAGGCGGATTAGCCTTTCATCAGCCGATCCGCTTTTTTGCGCACCAAGGTGGAGCGCAGATCGTGCATCGCCAGCAACAAGTCGTCGGTGACGGCCTCGAGCTGTTCGTCGGATGCTTTGGATTGCACCCATTGTGTGGTGAGGTTCATGTAGTCGACGGCGCGGTGGATATCGTCGATGTCGCGGTGCGCCAGTACGCCTGCGCGCTCTTCCATCCACTCTTTGATGCGGGTCAGATCCGCGTCAGACAGGGACCGGTCCCCATGCGGTTTGATTTCACCGTTGCGCATGTTGACCAGCGCGATCTGGTCCATTTCGATGCGACGTTGACGGTTTTCAGTGTCGACACGAAACACCGCTGCGCCGTTTTCGCGGACTCGAAAATAATAGTCGGGAAGTTCGCCTGCCATTGGATATCCTGTTGCCCTGCCTATCGCTGTGCCCGCCACTGCGGATCACTTTTGGGGACAATAGCATGCGCTGTCAGGGGCGCATAGTCGCGATGCGGGTGATAGGGGCGTTATGCCCCCATCTGTCGACTATGTCAGTGCCGCGCAGAAGGTCTGGATGCGTGTGCAGGCCTCGAGCAATGCCTCGTCCGAGGTGGCGTAGCTGACGCGAAAATTTGGCGACAACCCAAAGGCCGCCCCGAACACAACCGCGACGCCGGTTTCCTCGAGCAAGGCTGCGGCAAAGGTTTCATCGTCGCTGATCGTTGTCCCTTTGGCCGAGGTTTTGCCGATCAGCTCCGCGATAGACGGGTAGACGTAGAACGCGCCGTCTGGCGTTGGGCAGCTGATGCCGTCCGCGTCGTTCAGCATTTTCACCACCAGATCGCGGCGGCGTTGGAACACTTTGTTGTTCACGGGCACAAAATCATGGGTGCCGTTTAACGCCTCGACAGCCGCGTATTGGCTGATCGAACAGGGGTTCGAGGTGGATTGCGATTGCACCTTGCGCATGGCTGCGATCAGTTTTTCCGGCCCCGCTGCATAGCCGATGCGCCAGCCGGTCATCGCGTAGGCTTTGGACACGCCGTTCACTGTCAGGGTGCGATCGTACAGGCGTGGTTCGACTTCGGCCGGGGTGCAGAATTTGAAATCATCGTAGAACAGGTGTTCGTACATGTCGTCGGTCATCACCCACACATGCGGGTGGCGCATCAGCACGTCGGTGAGCATTTTCAGCTCTTCCCAGGTGTAGCCAGCGCCTGTCGGGTTCGAGGGCGAGTTGAAAATCAGCCACTTGGTTTTGGGCGTGATCGCCGCCTCGAGCTGGTCTGCGGTCAGTTTGAAACCGGTCTGGATTGATGCCTCGGCCACAACGGGTGTGCCGCCAGCCAACAACACCATGTCGGGGTAGCTGACCCAATAAGGCGCAGGAATGACAACTTCGTCGCCCTCGTTCAAGGTCGCCATCAGCGCATTGTACAACACCTGTTTGCCACCGGAACTGACCGACACTTGGGACGGCGTATAATCCAGACCGTTGTCGCGTTTGAACTTGGCGCAGATCGCTTGTTTCAGCTCGGCAATACCGTCGACGGCCGTGTATTTCGTTTTGCCAGAATTGATCGCGGCAATGCCTGCGTCTTTGATATGCTGGGGGGTGTCGAAATCCGGTTCACCCGCACCAAGGCCGATGACATCAAATCCAGCCGCTTTCATTTCGGCGGCTTTGTTTGTCACAGCAATTGTGGGGGACGGTTTGACGCGGGCAAGAGTGTCGGAGAGCAGTTTCATTGTGATCTCGGTTTGATAGGGTTACATCACCACCTCCATAGGCGCGCAGGCTGGGACGATCAAGTTTGATGCAAGGGCGCGCCCCAACATTTGCTTTGGAATTAAGGAACACGAAATGAACGATACAAATAGTGGCGATCAAGACTGGTTCGGACCTGACACAGCAACATTCGGGGATCGGGTGGCGGCCGCGCGTGAACAAAGCGGCATGAGCCAAAAAGAGCTGGCGCGCCGTTTGGGTGTGCGCGCAGGCACGATCCGGGGCTGGGAAAACGACACAAGCGAGCCACGCGCCAACCGTCTGTCGATCATGGCGGGCATTTTGAATGTCTCGATGATGTGGCTGATTAACGGCGAAGGCGTTGGCGCAGATGCACCCGATGATGACACCACCACGTCTGACATGCGCGAGATTCTGACCGAAATTCGCGAAATGCGGGCCGACATGATCGCGCGCGCCGAACAAATGGCGCGTCTGGAAAAACGCCTGCGCCGGGTGTTGGCGAATTCTGCATCCGAGGCTGCGGCAGATGTCTGAACTGCCCGAACACCGCATCAAACGCCTGCGCATGCGATCCATGCGCCGCGGGATCAAGGAAATGGACATCATTCTGATTGCGTTTTCGGATGAACATTTGGCGAACATGGAAGAGGCCGAAATCGTCTTGTATGACGCTTTGCTGAACGAAAACGATCAGGATTTGTATCAGTGGGTGACAGGGCAGGTGGCCCCACCACCCCAATTTACAAGGCTGATTGACCGGATTTCACGCCAGTTGCAGTAGCGTTCGCAGCTTTTGTCTAAACTTAACCTATTATTACAGTTTTTGCCGCAGTTTGCTTGAAACGAGCAGATTGAGTCGGAGACAAAAATGAGCATTCAAGAGCCCCTTATCGGAGCCTCTGAAAAGGGGTTCATGGGTGGATATCTAGAAGCATTATCGCTGGTGGAACGATTGCACCGGTTGCTTTTGGACGTCATCAAAGATGAATTCGAACGCGTTGGCGTGTTGGAAATAAACGCAGTGCAGGCGCTACTGTTGTTCAACATCGGCGACAACGAGGTGACCGCGGGCGAACTAAAAAGTCGGGGTTATTATCAAGGCAGCAACGTCAGCTATAACCTGAAAAAGCTGGTCGAGATGGGGTACATGCACCATCAACGCTGCGAAATCGACCGCAGATCAGTGCGGGTGCGCCTGACAGAACAGGGGCGCCACATTCGCAGTGTCGTCACCGATCTGTTCGAACGCCACGCCGAAGGGCTGCAAAGCCGTGGTGTGCTGGGGCCTGAAGGGATCGAAGACATCACTGTCTCGCTCAAACGGGTCGAACGCTATTGGACGGATCAGATCAGGTATATTTACTGACCCGTACGCTTAACGCAGGGACAGCTGCACCTCTTGCAGCTCTCGCACCAGCTTGCGGGTCATCGCCGCGGCGTAATCGGCAAAGCCAAGCGACGTTTCAACAAACGCATCAGGGCCAAGGATCACCTCGGCCCTGAAATACGACGACAGCTCGCCAATTTCAGTCTGGCGGGTATCACTGATGGTCGGAGCATCTGCCCCGATCACCAATCCGTTTACTGTGATCCCTTGCGGGGCCAGCAACGGTTTTGCATCGCGCGGCCTGATCCCGAGGTTGGATTTCCCATCCCCCGAAATATCGAGCGTCTTGGCCCAACAGTCTGCCTTTGACAGATGTGCGGCACCAACTTGCATGGCTTGCCCCAGCGCTGTTCCCGGGCTGGCGTCACGCCGTTGGGTGTTTTGCAACACAGCAATGATTTGCTCGAGGTCCTGCACCGAAGTCATAGGTTGCCACGGCAGAACTGTATGCTGATCGTTCGGACCGCTCCATTCATAGACCAGCAACATGACGGGCGTATCCGTTTGGGACAGCAGTTTTGATTGAACGGTTGACGCGCTCAACGCTTGGGCAAGCCCATCCATCTGCAAGCGATATTCGCGCGCGTCGACTGATCCTGACACATCCAAGCCCAACGCCAAAGCTTGTCGACATTGCGCATTCGCCGACGTTGCCAACCCGATTAACATGAGTGCCCCAAGCAGACGAAACATCATCCCGCGTCCTCTGATCGCTCCGATTGTCCAATCACGTGAGGTGTCAATTCCCGTTCCAGTTTGCGCCGCATCGCGCGCTCGTAATCTTCAAAACCCTGCGCGATTTCCAAAAATGCCCCGGGGCCGTGCAAAACCTCGCGCTGATAAAATGCAATCAGGCCAGTTTCCGCTTCAAAATCAGCGGCATTCACAACCAAGCCGTTCACAGTCACATCGCGAAATGCGAATTCCCGGTACGCCGCAGCGGGGCGAAAGCCTTCGTTGTTTTGCCCGTCTCCTGCGATATCGATGGTTTTGTACAAACAGGCGGGCGCGCGGTTCAACATTTCCGCCCCATAGCCCAATGCGTATCCCATTGCGGTTGGAAAATCGTTGTGACTGCGTTTGCTGTTGGCGACGGTTTCAGCAGCAAACAGCAGTGCAGAGGGGTTATCAATCATTGTCCAATCCAGCAGGATTTCCTGATTATAACGCCCGGACCATTCATAAATGCCGAGTGCCACCGGGTGGTCAGATGCGAAAAATGCGGCCTGAACTTCGGGGGCGGTCAGGGCTGCAACGATGCCACCGCGTTGTAACTGGTCTTCTGCGACGTCGACCGAACTGGACACATCCATCGCCAATAATAAGGCGAGACGACACTCGGATGCCTGCGCGCAGGGCGCAAATGCCACGATCAAAGTTGCGGCGCATGCGACCTTCATCCTTGGGTTCCCTGCGACAAAGACCCGATCATCGCGGGGGCCAGTTCGCGTTCAAACTTGCGTTGCATCGCGCGTTCATAATCCTCAAAGCCTTGGGAAATTTCGACAAAAGATCCAGGTCCACGGATCACGTCGCTGCGATAGTAGGCCGCAACGCCCGGGTCCATTTCCAGTTCCACAACGCGTACGACCAAACCATTAACCGTGACGTTGTCGTAGGCCGGATTGGCGTAGGCGACCACGGGTTCATCGCCATCGTTGTTTTTGCCGTCGCCCGCCATATCCAAGGTTTGGGCCAAACACGGCGGCGCGTGGTCGAACATTTTTGCGCCAAATTCCAGTGCTGCACCAATTGCCGTCGGGAAATCGACCTGACCACGTTGGCTTGCGCGAATGCGATCTGAGGCGGCCTGCAAGTGTGTGGGATCGTTTAGCATGGTCCAATCCAGCAATATTTGCTGGTGATGTCGACCAGACCATTCGAACGCAGCCAAGGCCACGTTAAAATCTGACGCAAACACCGCATCGGCGACTTCGGGTGCCAATAGCGCGTCGGCCAAGCCGTTTCGCTGCAAGATATCCTCGCGCCGATCTACCGAATTGGACACATCCACCGCCAACAGAAGCGCCAATCGACACTCTGCCAGCGCTGGGCCTGCCGACATCAGGCAGGCCGTCAATACGAATGCGGCGTGCCGGATCACCAGTGACCTGTGTTTTCCATGCTGGCCCAAGGTTCTGCCGGAGCCAGTCGTTCATCTGCTTGCAACAGCTCGATCGAGATGTTGTCAGGACTGCGCACAAACGCCATGTGGCCATCGCGTGGAGGGCGATTGATCGTGATGCCGTTGTCCATAAGGTGTTGGCATGTCTCGTAAATGTTGTCGACGGCGTATGCCAGATGTCCAAAATGACGGCTGTAAGATGGCAGACCATCATCGCCATCCCAGTTGTGGGTCAGCTCGACAGGGCAGTCTTCTTGACCGGGGGCGGCCATGAAAACCAGCGAAAAACGCCCGCCTTCGTTGTCCCAGCGCCGAGTTTCTTTCAGACCCAAAAGTTCGAAAAACGCCATCGTTTTTTCCAGATCAGCGACGCGGATCATGGTGTGGAGATATTTGATTGTCATGGTGTGCCCTTTGCGTGTGACGATGTTACGGTCCAAACTAGCATGGGGCGCAAAAGATGCCAGTCAGTGCGTGCGCGGCTCTCAGAACTTTGACTGAATACCCAATGACACTGAAAATTCGCGGGTGTCAAAGCGGCTGACATTCGAGAATTTTCGCCCGGTGCGGACGCGCAATGTTGGTGCAAAGCCCGCGTAATCATGTTCCGGGAATACCATCGTGACGTCCCCGTAGGCCGATCTGTCTTGCCGTCCGCCGGGGGCTTGGCGATTGCCGGTCAAGTAGATGTCGTAGTCCGAATATCCGAACGTCAGTCCTGTCGAAATTTTGGCAGGTCCGATTTGTTTTGCAAACGCGTAGGATGCACGCAAGCTGGCGCTGGAATAGGGCGTTCTGATGTGATCCGATTTCACATCCCGCAAGCTGAGCGAAAAAGACAGCGTGTTGCCGCCAGCCAATCGGTGATGAAGCGCGCCGGAGAGCGCATAGATTGAACTGTCCTTGATCGACTGGCCCGGCACGTGGCGACGTTCCAGCGATCCGTTTAACGAAAAATGGGTTCGCGCAGCCAGCTTCCATCTGTATCCCAAACTGCCGCGCGCAAAATGATAGGACGTGTTCTGCGCGTAAATCGACGTGCCAACGGCCAAACCGTAATTCAAACGGTTTTTGCGCGCTCCAACGATCCGCGTTTGCTTTAACGACGTTTCGACGTAGGTGCTTGAAAAATCGAAATTTTCAGTGCTCGGAGCCTGTATTTTAGCCCCGTCTGACAGCATCACACGATGCACAAAAACGCGTGCCCCAAGCGATGTGCGTGACGTTTCAGTGCTGCGCAATCTGTAGCCGACAGACGCATCAACGTCGGTGATCCAGCCGCTCAGCGCTTGGGCATTGCCAGATAAACTGCCGACCAACGGGTCACCATCGATGATTTGCAACGCGCTATCGGCCCCGTTGTTGACGTTGCTGGATGGTTTCAGGCTGCCATTTAGGCGAAAGCTCCACGGGTTTAAGGCACGCACGCGGGCGTAATCGCTGGCGATGCGTTTTTCATCTGCTTGCGAGTTTGAATTCAAAACGGCACGGCGCAGCCAGACTTGGGTCAATGTTGGGCGCTCTTCGGCCAAAGCGGCGCGAGCAGCCAATTGGGCGGCGCTAAGGCGCAGTGTTTTATTGTCAGAATATCGATACGCTTTTGCAGCGGCCCGTCGCGCGGCGGTATGTTCCCCCAGATGGGCGTAGGCCGACGCGATGATCGAATAGGTTTGGGGGTTCTTCGGGTCCGCTTCCCAAAGACCGCGCGACACGTTCAGCGCCAGTTGCGCATCACCGTTGGATAAGGCGTGCAAAGCCAACTTGCGCCCTTGTTCCAACGTCAATGTCGTCTGTTGTGACCCGTCCGCAATGGCCGCCTGTGTGCCTGCACATAGCAGGGAAACACACAGCGCCCATGCGGTGCGTTTAGTCATCTACCGCACAGAGTTCGGTGTCTGTTTCAACAGCAGAATTACACTGCCCCAGAACAAAGATGCCGTATTCTTCTTCGGCGGTTGTGCCGTCCAGGAAGTGATCGGACAAGTGGATGCCGCCTGCCATACCTTCTGAATTGTCACCCGCAAAGATGCCGCCGTATGCGCCTACAGTTTGCGTGCCGACCTGTGCTTCACCGCTGAATGTGCCGTTGTCATCGATGCTGGTCGGCACCAAAATGATGTTGGGCATGTCAAGAACGCCGCCAGCGGTTGTGATTTCGCGCTGGTAAATCAGGCCCTTTAGTTCGTTGTCGTCAAAGCCGACGTTGATAATAATGTTGCCTGTCACCAAGCCTGCCTGGCCGGGCAAAATTTCATCCGGGATGCCTACGGGGGGCGTGATCAGATCGCCACTGGGGCCGTCAACGTTGCTAAGCCCGACGTAGTTGCCCGCGTAACGCACCAGTCCCGCGGTCGGGATATCGTCGCCAGTGGGTTTTTCATAACTTCCGGTGCGTGTGTAGCTGGCTCCGCCTTCAAAATAACCCAGGCTGCCGCCGCTCGTTGTCAGAACGGCTGTCGCGCTGCCGATCGTTTGGGCATAGGCCGTAAAGTGATCATCGAGTGCATCGTCTTGTGCGGCAAAGGCAACATAGCCTGGAACGTCCAAGCCGGCCTTGCGGGTGTAAGTCAGTTCTGGCCCGTCGCCGTCAAATCCCGGTCCGGTGACCGTTAAGGTCGATCCGTCAAATGTAAAGGACGTCAGATCGTTGGAAACGCTGGTGGGAACTGTTGATGTTGTTGTGGGTGTGCCGGTGGTCAGAGTTGACGAATCCACCGCTGAAAAAGGGTTCGACCCGCCGCTACCGCACGCGCCGACAACCAGCGCCAAAGCGCATACGCTTGTAAAATACTTCATACTGCCGAACCTCTTTTGGGTTTCGATTATTACTGCCTCGTTGGGTAAACTGTTCGGTGTGTTTACTTAAAAAGTCGACGATCACTTAACCTTGACGCGCATTGTGAAAGTGAACCGTGGCCGAAAAACGACCATGATATTGCGGTTCAAAAGCGGCTTTATACTAGATAGGGTGCAAGTCTGTTAGATTCTGTATGCGCAACCTAAACGCGTGTCGCCAATAGGCAGGAGGCCACATGAAACAATACCATGACGCATTGCGCGAGATTTTAGCGCTTGGGCAAGAGACAACAGACCGCACCGGCACCGGCACCACATCGCATTTCGGGATGCAAATGCGCTATCCTTTGGCTGATGGATTTCCGATGGTCACCACCAAAAAAGTTCATCTGCGATCAATTGTTCATGAGCTGTTGTGGTTCCTGGCTGGTGACACAAACATCGGTTACCTCAAGGAAAACGGTGTGTCGATCTGGGACGAATGGGCGGATGAAAACGGCGATCTGGGCCCGGTTTATGGGAAACAGTGGCGTGAATTTCCGTCCGAACGTGGCACTGTCGATCAGATCGAGCGGCTGATTTCCGACATCAAATCCTCGCCCGACAGCCGTCGTTTGATCGTGTCTGCGTGGAACCCCGGTGAAATTGCCGACATGGCGCTGCCGCCTTGTCACGCCATGTGGCAGGTCAAAATCATCGGTCAGAAAATGCATCTCCAGCTCTATCAACGCTCTGCCGATATGTTCCTTGGCGTGCCGTTCAACATCGCATCCTACGCGTTGTTGTTGCAGATGCTGGCCCATGTGACGGGCTACGAGGCGGGCGATTTTGTGCACACATTGGGGGACGCGCATATTTATTCCAACCATATGGATCAGGTGAACTTGCAACTTTCACGCACCCCGAAACCGTTGCCGCAGATGCGGATCAAACGGCAGGTCAATTCGATTTTCGACTTTAAATACGAGGACTTTGAGCTGATCGGCTACGACCCCGATACGGGCATCAAAGCACCGGTGGCAGTATGATTACGCTGATTGTAGCGCGTGCGCGTGGGAATGTGATTGGCAAAAACGGCGACATGCCGTGGCACCTGCCAGAGGATTTGAAATACTTCATGCGCGAGACCATGGGCGGCGCGATCATCATGGGGCGCAACACGTGGGACAGCCTGCCGACAGCGCCGCTCAAGAACCGTTTGAACATTGTTGTGACGTCCAAAGGCTGCGCGGCCGAGCATTGCGTGGGATCGGTAGATGAGGCGATAACGCTGGCGACATCGCTGGGTTATCATCGGATTTACGGCGTCGGCGGGGCAGGGATTTACGGCGCGATGCTGCCCATGGCCGACCGTTTGTGCCTGACCGAAGTCAATCTGGACGTCGAGGACGCCGACACGTTTTTCCCCTCATTTGACGGGAACGACTGGCGCCTGAACACACAAACCGAGATCAGAACCCAAGAGCCGCGGTGCATTGCGGGGGAGTGGGTGCGGGTTTGACCGGATGATTGTCGGCCTTGCACCCAGTCTGTGAAATCGGCTTTTGCGGCGCGTGAAAAAAGTGGTGCGTTCGCGGTTTGGGGGCAAACGAAGTCCCCCAAGGCCCGCTGACTTTGGGGCCACATCCACGACACTAATTTCGCGTCGATGGGCAGCGTGACATGCGAAACCGCAGCCGTCGCGCTATGTCTATTGGCTGCGGATGCCTGACAAATTGCCATCCAGAATGGGTCGTAGAAAGTGTCGGTCGTAGCGCAGGATGCATTTGGTTTTCACGGCAAAATCATAGGCTGCTTTGCAATCGGGGTCGGCAGCGCTTTTTGTCCGATAAACTTCGTAAGCGGCCAAAGACGGAAATGAAAATGCCGCAAACGCGAGATCATTTGGCCCCTCATGCGGTAGGAAATATCCGTGATGCGTACCACCAAATCGCGCGACCAGAGGGATCCACGCCTTTGCGTAGATCTCAAAATCTGGGGTTTTGGCAGGGTCTAATTTATAGGTCACGTGGCAGGTTATCATGATTTTCCCAATCGTGTGCTGTGTTGGCAGGGGCAGTTTTGCCTGACACTCTAGACCCTGGGGGAGCGCCGCGTGTAAAGAGATTTGGTCCAGATCTGATGCCCAATCGGGCCGTTCTGACGCGAATATTCTGAACCGTTCGGCAACATTAAGCGGTGCGTTCAAGGATCCGGCCGGGACAATCATTTTGGTTTCGTCACTATTTTCCCAAGGCACGCCTGACCCGCAGGTGCGACAGAACGCTTTGGAAATATCGCGCCCAGGCACTTGGTAGTTGGCGATGTCGTCGACGCCGTCCAGCCAATCGAACCCGTCAATGCGCACAAACAGGTTGGATGCAAACGCTGATCCGGTGATTTGGCGGCACTGATCACAGCTGCACAAAAACATCTTTTCGAATGCGTTATCCACCGCGAATGTAACCGCGCCGCACAGGCAGCCGCCTTTGATTTTCCTGAGCGGTGAGTTGTCAGAATTAGTCATCATCTGTGCCTTTTATCATGCTTTACGCGGTCTATTTTGACACGCTATTTGGCCGCTTCGATCAGCTCTATGCTGTATCCGTCGGGATCGCTCAGAAACGCGATGACTTCTTTTTCGCCGGATCTCGGTCATGCCCAATGCGTCTGTGTAAAAGGTGATGGAGCGGTCAAGGTCGCCGACGCGGAGCATCGTGTAGAGAATACGTGTGGCAAAGTTGCTGTGTTCGGTCATTCGAAATGTCCTTGCGAGAGCGAGGGAAGGGGCCGACAAGCCGTATCGTGACGCGCGTATTCAGCGGCTTGTCGGCGGGTCATCTGGGCGGTGTCTATTGGCAAACTTCGCCGGTGTAGCGGACCAAGCCTTGCATGTTGTTTGGATCGCGCAAATCAACGAGGCCGTAGCTGTTGAACGTTCCGTGCGCGCCTTGCATGGTGCCGCGTGCGGTGCCGTCTTGGATGTCGTAAGTAATTTCGATCATAAAACGACCGGGTTTGCCTGGCACAGCTGTCAAAATCCCGAGATCTTTGGTTTGGAACGCGCCGCCATCATCACGGCCAAAGTAGTGTTCCATATCCATTTCGAGACCGGTGGCTGTTTCACGCTGCGCGGTGATTTTGCCCGCAGCGTTTTGCACGGTGCCGGTCAGTGCCGCCGAGATGATGATGGGGTTGCCTTCGCCTTCTGCGAAGAAATTCGGGATTGCGACACCGCCGATAGGTGCGCAGACAGCAGGGGCTGCAGATGCGCTAGAGACGCCAGAAAGAGAAAGACCGGACGCGACGGCCAGTGCGATGAGTGAGAAACGGATCATTTTGTTTTCCTTTGGAAAAGTTGAGTGGAACGTATTGATTTCGTTTGGGTGCAGGCACCCGTCCGCTGGCCCGCGAATGAGGGCCAACAGCTGGTTTTGGTTGTGATGTTGTCGGTGTCGTGTGGTTTAGACGGCCGCGATATCCACCGCGTTTTGGATGTCACCAAGGCGGAAAATTTGTCCTGCGCTGTGCCGCCGACATAGAATGTACCGTGCGGTCTGCTTGCTGAGTGCCTGCCACGGCGCGGTGTCCAAGGGCGCAGAGATTTGCAGTTCTGTCTGATGTTTCATTTGGGCCTCTTGTGGTGCAGCAACACTCGGTTGCAGTGTAGTGCTTTACGATATATAACGATCACTATAATTCGTTTATATAGCGGTCGTTATGTCGTCAAGATAAAAATAGCGATCACTATAAAATATTTGAAAGGACGGTTGATGGCGCTGTTGCCGACGAAGAAAGAACAAACCCGTGCGCGCATTCTGGATGCCGCCAGCCAAAGCTTTAGAAGCAGCGGTTATGCGGGGACGGGCGTTGACGGTATTGCAAAGGCCGCGGGCGTCACCTCGGGTGCGTTTTATGCGCATTTCGGATCAAAGGATGGAGCGTTTGAAGCAGCGCTCGCCTCTGGTCTGGACGAGGTGATTGTTAGTATTCCGAATTTTCAAACAGAGTTTGGACCGGATTGGGTTCGTGCCTTTGCCGATTATTATCTGGGCGAGGCGCACCGCAATGACCTTGCCTGTGGGTGTGCCATGACAACCCTGTCGCCCGAAGTTGCGCGGGCCGACCCCGACGTGTATTTGGCCTACGAAGTGAAGATGAACAAAGTTGTCGACTTGATTGCGAACGGCTTGGGCGGGGACACAGATGAGACCCGCCGCACGCGCGCTTGGGCGATGCTGAGCACGCTGATCGGTGGGTTGACGTTATCGCGCGCCGTTTCAAACCCCGACATCGCAAACACGATTGCTGCGTCGGCGCACACCGCTGCATTGATCGCTGCCAAGGGCTGATCACCGCCCTTTAGACCTCGCCCTTACAAAGGAGTTTTTCATGGAAAACCGCCCGCCGCTGCCACCGTTCACCCGCGACACCGCAATCCAAAAGGTGCGCCTTGCCGAAGACGGTTGGAACACACGTGACGCCGCCAAGGTCGCCATGGCCTATACGCACGACACAAAATGGCGCAACCGGGCGACTTTTGTCAGCAACCGCAAAGAGGCGGAGGCGTTCCTGACAGCAAAATGGATTCGCGAGATCGACTACCGCCTGATCAAAGAACTCTGGGCCTTTGGCGACAACCGCATCGCCGTCCGCTACGCCTATGAATGGCGCGATGACAGCGGCAACTGGTTTCGCTCATACGGAAATGAAAACTGGGAATTCGCCGAAAACGGGCTGATGCAGAACCGCTTTGCCAGCATCAACGACTTGCCTATTTCTAACGCTGATCGCAAGTTTCATTGGCCGCAAGGTCGCAGGCCAGACGACCACCCGGGGCTTTCTGAATTGGGTTTGTGACTGTGTCAGCCTTGAAGATTTGAACTGGGGGCCGATACCCCAAGACCGGCTTTGGCCGACCCATTTGTATGGCTTGCCAGGGATCCGTTTGTGCGCTGTTTCATCCGTAACACACGGCCTTCGGGCGCACTGGGTTATCTTCGGAGTTGTTCCCAGATTGATTGCGCGACAATGCCGACATCCTTGTCGCGTTTGCGTATTTGAAACAGCTGTGATTGGCGTTTTTGGTAGCCTTCAACATTAAGAGCGACCAATTCGCCGCGTGCCAATTCATCTTCGATCATATGTGTAGGAATGCCGCCCCACCCCAGCTTTGCCAACAGAATTTCCTTTTTTGCGGCAAAGTCGGAAACGGTCCAGCGCAGCCCCCCGGGAAGCAAATCCCGGCTCTGCGCAAACGCGCCACTGCTGCTGTCGGCAACGACCACTTGGGTATAGCTTTGCATTTCGGAGACTGTTTTCATGTGCGAACTTTTTGCGGGTTCGAAATCTGGATGGGCCACGGGCATGATTGTGACCTGCGCAAAGGCCAACGCCTCGACCTGTTCGACGGGCACGCCGTCCATCGTTGCGATGATGATGTCGGCGTCATCGCGCAGCAATCGTTCAATCGGACCACCCATGCTTTCGCGTGACAAACGGATGTGGGTGGTCGGGAATTCATCCTTGATGGTGCCGATGACCTCGAGGACCGGCGCGAGCGGAAAGGTGGCGGTCACGGCCAACAGCACCTCTGGTTCCTGCTTGGCGTTCAGGTTTTTCGCGACGGTATTCAGGTCTTTCATCTGCTGCATGACGCGCGTTGCTTGCCGGTAAAACACCTCACCCTGCGGGGTTAGGGCGGGCCTGTACGCTTGACGCGACAGCAGAATGATATCGATCTCGGTTTCCAGTTTTTTCAACATGTGGCTGATGGCAGATTGGGATTTGTTCAGTCGCTCTGCCGCGCCTCGAAAAGTCCCTTCTGTGACGATGGCGTGCAGCACGACCAATTGTTCGTATGTCATCACGCAATGCGCCTTTGGTCTAGAATGATTAGTATTTTAGATCATCAAGCTGAATATTCAATATTATTAATGCGGCAAATCTCTTGGTAGCGATCCCTAAGACCCATAGCGAAACCTTAGAAACGGGAACCTTCCATGAAACTTCACTACAAACCTGGCGCGTGCTCAATGGCATCCCACATCATCCTGAACGAACTCGGCGTTGCGTTCGAACTGGACAAAACAGACACCAATGCGGGCAAGACCGAAGCGGGCGACAATTTCCTTAAGATCAGTCCGAATGGCTATGTTCCGGCCCTGATCACCGACGACGGCGATATCATCACGGAAAACGCGGCCGTGCTGCAATATCTGGCGGATCAGTCACCTGACGCCGGACTTGCGCCGGCAAATGGCACGCTGGCGCGCACGCGGCTTCAAGAAGCTCTCAACTTTGTATCGTCTGAATTGCACAAATCCTTTGGCCCGTTTTTTTCAGGTACCGAGCTTGTTGGCGATGCACGGCAAAGGGCCGAAACGCGTGTTGGACGTCGCGCCGCATACATCGAACAAAGTCTCGCTGACGGCCGCGCCTTTCTTTTGGGTGACACGTTCACCGTCGCGGACGCCTACGCGTTTGTGGTGCTTAACTGGGCGGGTTTTGTCGGCGTAAGCCTTGCCGCGTATCCAAAAACCCAAAGCTATGTTGCACGCATCGCCGCACGTCCTGCTGTTATCAAAGCGATGGTCGCCGAGGGCCTTATGGAGCAACCGGCATGACTGGATTTGCCGCAGTGACCAGCGTGGTTGCGACCTATTTCGATGGTCTTTACCACGCCGACATCGAACTGCTGGGGCGCGTGTTTCACCCCAAAGCGATCTATGCAACTGCGGATGAAACGCCGCTGTTGTACCGCACGATGGATGACTATTTTCCAGTGGTGGCACAGCGCGTATCGCCAGCATCACCCGATGAACCGAGACGCGACGTGATCGAGGCGATACAATTCGCAGGCCAGAACACCGCCTTTCCCCTTCATCGACTTTCTGACGATTGTGCGCACCGATGGTGAATGGAAGATCATGGCCAAGATTTTCCACATGACAGAACGCGAAAGCTGAGAGGAACTGATATGCCTTATGTGAACATCAAGGTGACCCGCGAGGGCATCACACCTGAGCAGAAAGCCGAGTTGATCAGCGGCGTTACCGACCTGCTGGTCCGGGTTCTGGACAAAGCTCCTGCGACAACTTTTGTCGTCATCGACGAGGTCGCGCTTGAGGATTGGGGGATTGGTGGCTTGCCGGTTGAACAGTACAGACGCGAAATGGCGCTTTGAGAAAAATGGCCATTCGCACGCCTGTTTGTGACCTGTTCAACATCGAACATCCTGTTCTTTTGGCACCGATGGCGGGTGTCAGTGGCGGCGCGCTTGCCGCTGCAGTCAGTCGGGCTGGTGGTTTGGGTTTGATCGGTGGTGGCTACGGCGACGCCGATTGGCTTGCCCGCGAATTCGATGCTGCGGGAAATGCGCAGGTCGGCGTGGGCTTTGTCACGTGGTCCTTGGCGCGTCAGCCACATTTGCTGGATTTTGCCCTTGATCGTGGTCCCGCCGCGCTGATGCTCTCGTTCGGAGATTTCCAACCGTTTCTAGCCAAAATCAGGGCGGCACAGACCAAAATCATCGTTCAGGTGCAAACGCTGGATCAAGCCCGCACAGCGGTGGACGCTGGCGTCGATGCCATTGTGGCGCAGGGCACAGAGGCGGGCGGACACGGCGGCGCCAGAGCCACATTGCCCCTCGTTCCTGCGGTCGTCGACATCGCGCAGAAAATACCGGTCATCGCGGCAGGCGGCATTGCTGATGGGCGTGGATTAGCGGCGGCGCTGGCCCTTGGGGCGTCAGGCGTGTTGTGCGGAACCGGCTTTTTTGCCAGTGACGAATCCCTAACCAGCGACAATGCCAAACAAGCGGCGGTTCGTGGCAGCGGTGACGATACCGAGCGCAGTTGCGTCTTTGACATGGCGCGTGGGTTGGATTGGCCATCGGACTGGAACCTGCGTACGATGCGCAATTCCTTTACCCATCAATGGCGCGAAAACATTGGCGGTCTGAGGCACAACCTTGCCGAGGAACAAATCCGTTTTGAGGCTGCTCGGGGTCTGGATGACGTAGGCATCACCCCGGTGATTGTTGGCGAAGCGGCTGATTTTATTCGGGAAATTGAGCCTGCGCAAGACATCCTGCACCGAATGATAACGCAGGCCGAAGATCAAATACGGCGCATCAGCAGACTTGTTGCGCCAAATAGAAAAGGATCGTGATTATGAAGAAAATCAAAGGCAACTGCCTGTGCGGCGCGGTGTCATTCGAGGTGATCAACACCTTCGAAAAGCTGTTTTTGTGCAGCTGTGATCAGTGCCGTCAAATCACCGGATCAGCGTTTGCGTCCAACTTGTTCGTGGATATCAACGGCTTTGACTGGTGCGGGGGCGTTGACAAAATCGTCAAATACCAGGTCCCCGAACGGGATATTTCCAAGTCGTTTTGCCAAGTCTGCGGTTCTGGCGTTCCGTGGATAAATGGCGACGCAACCAAGATGATCGTTCCGGCGGGATCACTGAGCGCACCAGTTGACGTCGCCGAAAGGGTTCGAATTTTCACCGCAGAGCAGCCGTTGTGGGCGTCGGATCTGGAGCAAGTCTGCGCACACGCGGCGTTTCCGGATTAGAGGCAATGGGGCGGGTGGACGGGGTAAAATCCGCCCAACGCTCAGGATCAGAAGAAACATAGAGTAGTCCGCCAGCCTTTGCCAAAATCCGCGAAAATCAGCTTGCTCGGGCAGTAGCATCATCACAAAGGCAATGGCTGTTAAGATCGCAACCACGACTACAAATTTCGACGTCGCTGGGTTTTGCGCCAATCCTGCTGCGAGCAAAAAGAGGCCAATGGTTCCGACCGGATAGGCGACAAGTCCGGCGAGGTTGTGGAATCGCATGGGAAAAGAACCGCGCAGAGGTATCCCCCCGACAAACCAATGCCCCATAAAACCAGCCCCGTTTTGGCCAAGACATTTCCAGAACACCGTCCCCGCAGACATGAAATTGCTATCGCACTGGAGAGGGCGACGGGCAGAAAGCTGAAGACATTAATGAGCGGCGCATAGTCAGCGTCTTTTGCGCCGAGTTCGCTGATATAGTTCGCAATTGAGCTATAGTCAGGCCGCAGAAAACTGATGGCTTCGGGCAGCAAGACACCAGAAATCAGTAGGACGAAACTGGACGCCCAAAAGAGCAACGAGGCAGGGTTCATGGCAATCTTTCCGGATTTGAAGGATCAGCGATTTCTTGTCGCATGTCAGCAGTTGTACCTGATGTCATCATGGTTAACGCTCTGCATTTTGCGTGAGATTTCTAAGGAACTTCGCATAAATTTCGGCCACTAAGTCTGGTTGATCAAGCATTGGCAAATGACCACACTCATCCAGAGTTCTCAGTGTTGCGTGTGGCAACTCTTGGGCAAGCAACGCCGCCCCGCTGACGTGAAAAATCCGGTCAGGGCGGCACCAGATAATCAGGGACTGCATGCTCAGCGAGGGTGCCAATTCCAAGACCGTGGGAACCGTTGAGCGATTGTGCACAATATCCCAAACATGGGCGTTTTTGTCGGCCTTCGCGACCTCGCTGTGCATCCAGCTGTTGTAAATCGGCCCGGGCACGTAGGGGATATTTGGCGATAGCCAGTCGTTGCGCGCGTGAAAATCAGCCTCGGTTTGGACCAACAAGGGGATTTGGCCCTGTTCAAGTGCGATGTCCATGTCGCTTTTGATCGCTGTTGGCACGCCAAGGGGGCTGCCGATAAATGCGAGGCTGGCCACCAGATCGGGACGGGCCGTGGCCAAAAGGGCCGACACATAGGCCCCCATGGAATTTGCGGCAATATGGGCGTTTTCAACTTCAAGCGCCTCAAGAACGACCGCCAAGTTTGCCTGCTGTTGGACAAGCAAATAATCCGCATCAGCGCGTTTTTCATTGTCACCAAACCCCGGCAAATCAATCGCAATGACATGATAATCATCGACAAAATGACGTGCCAGATCGACCATATGTTCTTTGCGCGCGTAGATGCCGTGCACCATGACGATGGTCTCGCCTTGGCCCCCTTCGAGATAATGAATGTCGCCAATTTCGGTCGTTACAATTTTTGCGCTCAGGCCTGCCGACATATTGTTCAGCCTCAGCAAACCTGTTGCGACGATGTTTGGTACGGCGAACCACGCGAAGGTGACACCAATGGTCAACGCAACAATCCCGATCAGGCTGTTAGCTGCAAAACGTTTCATAATCTGTGCATTCCGTTAAGGGCAAATAGGAACAACTCCTTTGCACATGCACGAGGGCTTGCGCTTGAAAGAACGTGCAAAAAACGGCGCGATCTGTGGGCATGGCAGGGTTAAAGCCATGTCAAAAGATGTTTCATTTCGG
Organism: Ascidiaceihabitans sp.; assembly: GCA_029251465.1. Taxonomy (GTDB): domain Bacteria; phylum Pseudomonadota; class Alphaproteobacteria; order Rhodobacterales; family Rhodobacteraceae; genus Ascidiaceihabitans. The sequence continues at coordinate 118,995 of JAQXDI010000044.1, read as the reverse complement.
GTAAGATCAAAAACAGGCCGGACCCTTTTTACAATCATTTTTACCGACGGATCGCATATGCCCGCGCAGACGAAGACGTTTCAAAACCATTTGTTTTCATTTGACGCGGGCGCACTTGCTTTGCACAAAAACCTGATGCCATGCGTCATTTTTGGGCGCCAAGAACCAGTGCGTGTTGCAAATGACATGGCGGAACTGGACGCGCAAATTGTCTGCATAAAGCCCGGTGTTGCGCACAGTGTTGTGGTCCGTTCGGGTGGGGCTGAGATCATCTATCTTGATGGCGTGCAGCTGTCGACGCAGACCGCTGATTTCAAACCGCTGGGTGCAGAATGGCGCATGTTTCCGACTGTTTTTGAAACGTTCGACCACCTAACTATGGCCCGTTTTCGCACAATGCTTGAGGGGAGCCACCCCCCGCCAGACCGCAAAGTGATGGAAATTCTAAGGGAGATTTATGCCAGCCCCATGGTCCGAATGTCCCAGATCGAACTTGCAGAGCGCCTTGGGTTGGAGCGGACACAAGCCCTGCGACATTTCAAATCCACAACCGGCCAAACATTTCGAAAATTCAAAATCTGGGCGGCAATTTTGGCGACTGCTCGTAGTGCGCATCAAGGCGAGCGCATTGGCATAGCGGGGGGCGATGCCGGGTTTTCAGATGCGGCGCATACGGCGCGTACAGCCATGAAAACGTTCGGCCTGACGCCCACAAAGGGCCTGTCTGGCCTGACCAAGATGCAAACGTTGGACTAGATGCTAAACGGTTTGGTCACGCACCACGGCCCGCGAAATGATCACGTCTTTGATGATCGATTTGCGGGCCTTAGTGCTGTCCAGATCACGATTTCTGCCGCCAAAAGGTTGATCACCCACGACCCAATCATCAGCCCGTCGCGGGCAGGTCCCGTTGCCTCGTAACCAACAAAAATGATCCAGCTGATGCCCACAAATGTTTGCGTCGACGCACCTTGACCAATCGCATAGGCGCGCAGCATCGCGGCACTGTGTTGAAAGACATTGCGCGACCTGATTGCAATCACGGCCCCGATGATAAAACCGATCATCAAGACCCCCAAGACGATCCGCACCCAAAAAAGCGGACGCCCTTGCAAGGTATCGGGAAAGGCAAAAAACAGTGTCATCCACAAGCCACTGATCGCTGCGACACAGCCGGCGATTGCAACGGCGCGACCGATCAGGCGATGCGCTGTGGGGTGATGGCGCCGGATGCTCGGAAAGAATTGAAACGCACCGGCAATGCAGAACAAAACACTGCTGAACATGTGGAGTATGATTGGGGCAGGAGAAAGCAAAGCCCGAAGATTTTCGGGCGCGATTTGCGGTCCACCTGCAAGTTCCCGAACCCGGATCAGACCGCCAATTGCCGGAATGAACGAAAAAGCGACGATCAGAGCGAAGGCGATCCACTCGGTTCTATTTAGATGTCGCACGGAATTTCTTTCGGCAAAGATTGGAAGGCGAGGGCGCGTTGTGGGGTTGGCAAATGCCCAAGGACATGCGTGGCCATCATCAGATCAAAGGGCTGGGCCGCACAAGGCACCCTCAGCATGCGCGGCCTTTTGGATCCAAGTTGTAACGTCATATTTTACCCATCTAAAGTTAGTCGACGCGCGAAACATAGACCTCTGATCGCCAATACGGAATTGCGCATCTTTCTTGTTTTGGTATACGTAAATGATGGAGTTGAAACGATCAGCTTTCGATTGGAACCAAGCGCGGGCGTTTCTTGTCACCGCTGAGGAGGGGTCGTTATCTGCCGCTGCGCGTGCACTTGGGTTGACCCAACCAACGCTGAGCAGACAGGTTGCCGGTCTCGAAGATGCGCTGGGCGTGACACTGTTTGAACGGACGTCACGGGCACTTTTGCTAACCCAGTCTGGTGTCGAATTGCTTGCGCATTTTCGCACGATGGGTGACGCGGCAAACAGCATATCCGTGACCGCAACGGGACAATCTCAAGCGGTGGTCGGGCACGTGTTGATCTCTGCCACAAACTTGATGGCGACGCATTTCCTGCCGCCGATCCTAAAGGAACTGTGCAAAACCGCGCCAGATCTACAGATCGAGGTGATCGCGTCAAATGAGTTAAGCGATCTGCGGCGGCGGGAAGCTGATATTGCGATCCGTCACGCGCGCCCCAAAGACGAGACGCTGTTTGCCAAGCGGCTACGAGACACAACCGCGCATCTTTTTGCCTCAAAACAATACCTTGATGAGGTTGGTCGCCCCAAGACGCTGGCTGATCTTGAACGTTTGAAGTTCGTCGGGTTCGATCAGCCGGAACTGCGGCTTGGGTTGATGGCGTCACGGGGGGTGAATTTGACCACCAGAAACTTCAATTTTTCGACCTCAAGTGCAACGCTCGCCCTGGAACTTGTGCGCCAAGGTTTTGGCATTGGCATTCTTCCGATCGAGATCGGGGCGGCCCATCCAGAGCTTGAAAATCCATGTCCCGCGTTTGAACCGATCAAAATCGAAACTTGGGTGGTGGCCCACCGTGAACTCAAAACAAATCTGCGAATTCGCTTGGTTTTTGATCTGTTGGCGCGAGGTTTAGGATAGGAACTACACCTGTTGTCCATCGCGTTGATTGCCTTTGGTCCTGTGCCCTTCGTGTGCGGCGTAATCTTCAGGCCGATTGGTGAAAACGCAGGAACCGGCTGCCGTCGTGTGGGTCGGTGACAAAACGCGCGTGGACGCCAAAGGTCTGGTGCATCAGGTCAGGCGTTAATATGTCGTGGGGACGCCCAAGCGCGATAAGCTGACCGTGGTGCATCACGCCGATCCGGTCGCATTGCGTTGCGTGATTAAGATCGTGAAGCGCGACAACGCTGGTGATTTCCAGAGTGTGGACCAACGACAGGATCGACAGTTGATGGTGAATATCTAGATGGTTCGTCGGCTCGTCCAGCAGCAACACTTTGGGGTCTTGCGCAAGCGAACGGGCGATGTGCACCCGCTGTCGTTCACCGCCGGACAGCGTGTGCCAATAGCGGTCAACATAAGACGTCATTTCAACGGCGCAGAGCGCGCGTAGAACGCTGGCTGTATCAAATTTTGACCAGCGCCCAATCCCGTCAAGCCACGGCGTTCGACCCAGTTCAACCGCATCGCGCACAGTGATCCGGTCCGTCGTTTCGGCGTGTTGTTCCACGAATGCGATAGAGCGGGCGATTTCGCGTTGGCCCAGCGTGGAACAACAGACCCCGGACAGTAAAACCGATCCGATGTGCGGCTTTTGAATGCCCGCCAGCATCTTGAGAAGCGTAGATTTCCCGGACCCGTTGGCACCAACCAGACCAAGTGTTTCGCCGGTGACGACCTCTAGGGTGACGCCGGAAACGATGGATGTGCCGCGCACCGACCATCCAAGATTGTGACAAGACAGGCTCATTTTGAATGGCGCCCCCGTATCAAAATAAGCGCAAAGGCAGGCGCGCCGACAAGGGCTGTGATGACCCCGATGGGCAAAACCTGACCCGGAATAAGAACGCGCGACAAGATGTCCGAGGCGATCAGAAACACCGCTCCGGCCAGGGCGGACGCGGGAACAAGGCGTTCGTGACGCGCCCCCACAACAAGGCGCATGGCGTGCGGAATCACCAGCCCGACAAAGCCGATCGATCCGACCATCGACACCATCGCGGCCGTCATCACTGCCGTGATCCCAATCAACAAAACCTGAACCCGCCGCACGGAAATCCCAAGAGAGGCGGCACTGTCCGCCCCAAAGGTGAACGCATCCAAGGCGCGAATATGCCAAACGCAAACGATGACCCCCAACAGCGCCGCCGGTATGGCAAAAACCGCATCTTCCCACCGGACACCAGATAGGTTGCCAAGCAGCCAGAACATGATCCCGCGCGCCTGTTCTGCATTCGCGGATTTTGCAATCAGAAAGGCGGTGAGCGCATTGAACAGCTGCGATCCGGCGATGCCCGCAAGAATAATCACGCCCGCTGCTTGCACCCCCGTTCCGCCCCCAGCCGCACGTGCCAGCACAGCCACAACGACAAAGGCCAAAACTGCGCCCGCAAATGCCCCAACCGCGAGCGACACCGCACCAGCCCCGATGCCGGCAACGGTGACGGCGACGGCTCCGGTTGAGGCACCGACGGAAATGCCCAATAAATACGGATCCGCGAGCGCATTGCGCAGCAGGGCCTGCAACACGACCCCCGACAACGCCAACCCTGCGCCACAACATGCAGCGACAACGGCTCTGCTGAGGCGGTATTCCCAGATGATGCCCTCATCAATGCGCCCCACGGGTTAGCCAGCCCCGAAAAGCTTGTTGGCGATCACTTGAAAGACGGTTGAAACGGGTATCGCCGTCTCTCCGATGCAGGCACCCGTGATGATCGAAATCACAAGCACGACTGGTGCAAGCCACCCCAATCTGAAGGGGCGCGGCCGTGTCAGTACTGCGGTATCGCTCAAGACCCGAACTCGAATGTGCTGAGTGCCATCGCCAAGGTTTCGAGGCCAAATATCGTGCGCATGGTCGCGCTCATGGCGTGGGCATCCATGACGACGACGCGGCCCTCTCGCACTGCTGTCATCTGGCTGGCAACGGGATCCGTGCGCAGAAATCCAAGTTTCGCCTCAATGTTGTCGGCGGGGTAGCGGCGGCGATCCATCTCGGCAATGACCAGAACCGTCGGGTCGGCGCGGGCGATTGTTTCCCATCCGACAGTTGGCCATTCCTCGTCCGATTGCACAACATTTTTGATGCCAAGCTGGTCCATCATGTACCCTGGCGCGCCCATTCGCCCGGCCATGTAAGGATCAATCTGAAGATCGGCGGATGAGAACCAAAAGGCCGCCGTTATGTCGTTGGGCAGAGCAAGGGTTTGCGCCATCTCGATTGCGTTTGCCTCGCGGGATTTGAGGTTTGCGACCAGTTCCAAACCTGCATCCTGAGCGTCATAAATCGCCGACAGTTCTTTGATGCCTTTGTAGATCGAGCTGGGCGTGAATGCGCCCGTGCGCGTGCCGTCACCGCTGGTCGTGTTGTCCTTGGTGTCGCAATCCGCGGGGATCGTGTAGGTCGCGATACCCAGATCGGCGAACATTTCGTGGGTGCCGACGATGCCAGACGGGCCCACATGCCATTCGTACTGGACGGCGACCAAATCAGGGTTTTTGTTCACGACGCTTTCGAAACTGGGGTCGTTGTCTGCCAAAAGCTCGATCCGGCTGTTTGTGTCGGCGAATTCCGGCAATACTGCGCTGAACCAGACCGAGGTGGCGACAACCTTGTCCGCAAGACCCAGAGCATAGATGATTTCCGTTGCCGATTGTCCGATGGTGCTTTGGGGGGCGCGGTCAATCGTGATGTCGCGCCCGCAATTGGTCAGAGACAAAGGGTAATCCGTGGGCTGCGCGACAGCACCCGTGGCAAAGGCGTTTACGGTGATGGCGGCGACAAGGGCAAACGCAGTCTGCATGTTGGTTTTCTCCTGAATTGAAAGACTGGGGGATTTGGAATGCGCAAATACGCGACAGGCGCTGCTGAAACGGCCGGTCATTGGACACATTCGTCTTTTGCGTAAATGAGGGCGGCAGGCACTTTTGCCAGTGGTGCGCTGTGTCGTTTTTCGGGGGGCGTCGTGAGGGAACACCAGCCATCGTTGCGGGCGCGATACTGATCTGCAAACGCCACCAGATCGGAAATATCCTGATCCGGGGCAATGTCCCCAAACAGGTAGGTGGCTTTGGCCGTCGCGTGATAGGCAACAGTGCACGGTCGGTTGCAACCTGCCATGCAGGCAACGCCAGATATTTCGAAATCAGATGCGAAAACCTCGCCTGCCGCGTCTAATGCGGCACGCAGGCGTGCGATCAGTTCAAGGCCGGGTTTACAGTCGGTCCTTTTGTGTCGGCACGATGTGCTTACGGAAATTGTGTGTTTTGTTCGGTCCATGCAGCCCTCCGCGGCGCAGCGGGGCTTGGAGCAGAACATGTAAGTGCGCAGGCGCGTTGCCTGTAAAAACCATCATGGCCTCCAGTCCGGACACCCCGCCCGGTTCGAGTTTCATTGATGATGGCAGGTCTCCTGACTTGCGGGTCAAAGCTTCCCCAATCCTTCCCAGCCTTTTGGCCAGTGGATCGTTCGGGGGCGCTCGCCGCTCACAGTTGCGGGGGCAGTCACGGAGTCGGTGCCAATTGGCTAGACCTCACCGTATTCCCTTTTCATCCCTCCACCCTTTGCGGGTTTTGAAAACCATCTGCGGGATATTTGCGCATAGCGTTCCGTGTCGTCAATCGAAATACAAACCGGAGGCCGATTGTCGCTGTTAGAGCAGTGACATTTTGCGAAGGTCGGGTCGGTTCAATCCGGGTTGGTTTGGCCTGCGTGAAAAAACTGTCTCATTTTCAGGCAGCGCAGTGTAGAAATGATCACAGACCTTTTGAGACACCCAATTTTGCTGAGAAATGAACCGCTTAAATGCTGACCTTCGCATCCCTTCCGTGTGATTTCCACGAAAACCCGTTTCAATATTACGATGCGCTTTTGAAACATGCGCCCGTGCATCAGCAACCGGATGGGTCATTTATCCTGTCCAAACACAGCGATTTGGAGCGGGTGTATAAGGATACGGCGACGTTTACGTCTGACAAACAGGCAGCATTTGCGCCGAAATTCGGTGTCGGCTCGCCGTTGTTTGAACATCACACCACCAGCCTTGTGTTCAACGATCCGCCGCTGCACAGCCGTGTGCGCCGGATCATGGCGGGGGCGTTGGCACCGCGTGCAATTGCGCGGATGGAAACAGGATTGATCGAAACGGTTGACCACCTGTTGGCCCAAATGCCCCGCGCGCCTGATCTGATCGAGGATTTCGCCAGCATCATTCCGATCCAGATCATCGGCAATCTGCTCGACATTCCCATGGAGGAACGCGCACCCTTGCGCGACTGGTCGCTGGCGATTTTGGGCGCGTTGGAACCGGTGCTGACGGAGGCGCAACTACAGCGTGGTCACACGGCGGTGAGCGAGTTCAAAACCTACCTTCAGGACCTGATCGCGCGGCGCAAGGCCACCCCCGGTGACCCTGAAACCGACGTGCTGACGCGGTTGATCATCGGCGACACCCAAGGGCAGCTGAGCGAAATCGAGTTGATCCAGAACTGTATTTTCATCTTGAACGCAGGCCACGAAACGACGACCAATCTGATCGGCAACGGGCTGGCGTTGCTGCATGACAATCCCGATCAACGCGCCTTGGCGCTGGGCGATCCGGGCCTGATGGCGGGCGTGGTCGAGGAAGTTTTGCGCGTGGCCTCGCCCAACCAGTTCGGCAATCGCGAGACCGCGCGCGAGGTCGAAATCGGCGGCATGACCATCCCCCAAGGCACGAACCTGCACCTGTGTATCGGGGCCGCAAACCGTGATCCTGACGTGTTTGCAGATCCTGCGCATTTCGACATCAGTCGCAAGCCGAACCGTCATCTGGCCTTTGCCGGTGGTCCGCATGTTTGCGTCGGTCTGACGCTGGCCCGCATGGAAGGGCGCGTCGCACTGCACCGGTTTTTGCAAGCCTTTCCCGATTACACAATCGCAGGGCGAACGAGCGGTGGGCGCGTTCGGTTTCGCGGGTATTCTGCCGTGCAGGCGCACCTTGCCCCCGACCTTTAAAGTTCAGAAAAAGCTAGACTTTTACCACCATCCTCAGGCAATTTAGCCATGTATATAGTGGCATGATCGACAGATGAGGGAAGATATGCGTATCAAAACAGTACTGACAGCCGGTTTCGGCCTGATGATGATGGGCGCAGCACCCGCATTTGCAGAAGCGAAAATCTATCCATATCACGGCGAAAACTTTTGTCCGGCAGGCTACCAGCCAATCACCATTTCCGGTGTTGTGTGCTGCGGTCAACCGAACCAGTCGATCTCGTATCAGCAGGCGAAAATGACGCCAGCACCACGCAAAGTGATCAAACGTCACGTGCACCGCGCCCGTGCGCAGGTCAACTGCACCGTTGGCACCAAAGGCTGCACATTTGACTAAGGTCTAGGCAATTTGATGGGGCGGATCGATCTGTCGGCCCTTGCATCAGGCAAAATAAAACCGGCGCTTGGGGATCCCAGCGCCGGTTTTTAAATTTGTGGATTGTCGCGGCGATCAGAGCAGTTGCAGCTCGCCTGCCATTTGACGCCCGTCGCGTCCTTCGCTTAGGTCATAGCTGACTTTTTGGTTGTCCGTCAGTCCGGTCAGTCCCGAGCGTTCCACAGCGGAAATGTGCACGAACACGTCGCTGCCCCCGTCATCGGGTGCGATAAAGCCAAAGCCTTTTGTGGTGTTGAACCATTTTACTGTACCGTTAGGCATATCCGGTGCCTCCTTTTAATTTGTAACCAAACCAGTGCTGCCAAAAGCGCTGGCGTCTTTGACTGGACACGAACCATCTGATTTGATGTGAGACGCCCAATACGAGAACATGAACATTGATCAGTCGGACAAAAAATCAAGAAAATTGGTGCGAAAAACTTAACGACGTTGGGTTAAAACGATGAATACGCAAGGAAAAATGATGAAGATTTATGGCCTGAAGAACTGTGATACCTGCCGTAAGGCGTTGAAAGCACTGGCGGGTTTCGAACTGGTTGATGCCCGGGCTGACGGGGTGCCCCAAGAGGTGCTGAATGCCGCCTATGCGCAGTTTGACGCCCAGTTGTTGAACACGCGATCGACCACGTGGCGGGGCCTCAGCGAGGCTGAGCGCGCAGGTGCGCCTCTGGATTTGATCGCACAGCACCCTGCGTTGATGAAGCGGCCGCTGATTGTAAAAGATGATCAGATGTATCTGGGGTGGGCCAAAGACACGCAAGCCGCCTTGGGGGTCTAGACGGGTTTCATTGGGGCCAAGGCGCGGTCAAACGACAGTGGTCCGGCCCCTTTGATCACCAGGATCAGTAACAGCAAAATCCAGAACGCGCGTTGGTCCAAAATCAGCGCGCCGGACGTGCGATCAAACCACGTGCCAATGTCTTTGGCCGCCACCCCGTGTCCCAAAATATCGACCACCGATTGCACGGCGATAAAACCGATCATGCCAAGGGCCGACAGGCGCGTCAGCACGCCCAGCACAATAAACAACGGCAAAATGAATTCGGCCCACGTGCCAACCAGCGCGATCATCCGATGCCCGATCGACAGCTGGACCGTGTCATAGCCCAACGCCTCGACCGCTTTGGGGAACATCTGGATGTAGGCGCTGTCGGACAGGAAAAAGATGCCGGTCCACCCGTCGCCCAATTTGGTCAGGCCCGAAATCCAGAAATACATCAACAAGGTCGCCGCAAAGACCAAACGCGCAAGGGTCGGCAGCAGCCAGTCGGCCCGTTCAATCCGCGCGAAAAAAGCGTTGTGAAGATGGGTCATTCCTGTGGTCCTTTGGTCAGCGCGTTTTTGGTCAGCAGCAGCGTTAACAGCGGCGTCAGATCAAACGTGGCGTCGGTTTGCAGGGCCTGCGCGTGTGCTGTGCCCAGCGTGTCGCCCTGTCTGACACTGACGATCCATTCGCACTGCGCGGGCGTCAATGGGTGCGGTTGTGGATCAAATTCGGCGCGTGTGATCAGAACCGGTTGCGGGACAGCTTGCGGGGCAGGTGCGTCCGGTTCGGTGTTAAATCGCCACAGATCAAACAGCGGCCAAACGGAGTGGATCAGCGCGGTTGCCGGTGCAAACGTCAACGTGGTTAACGCGAGTTCCGCGTCATCAATCGCGAATGTGCTTGAGTCAATCGGGTCTGCATCTGCTGCGTGATAACTGTCGCGCAGGGCGATTTCCAACTGTGCGACATCCGCCAGATACCCGATGTGCTCCAACGGTGCAAAACCGGCCAACAGGGTGGGCATCTGATCGCCGTACTGCATCATCAACGGCGACTGCGGCGGGTGTTGGTGTAAATAAATGTCAGCCAAGGATCCAAAGATCTGTTCGCCCAACAGCTTGACCAAAATAGGAAAATTGCGGGCCAATGCGTCTTGCAAGGACGTCACGACGTTGTTGCGATAGACGTCGTAGCGTGATCCTGCGGGGTTGCCTGCACCGTCCTGCAGTCCGCGGGGGGCATCCCGCGCCGCATCGAACAAGGCCTCGCGGAACTGGGTTTGGACCTTCATTTTGTCGCGACCTGATCAAGGGCCAAGGCTGCCACATCCGCCTGCGCGCGCAGCACATTCCAATCGGGCACATCGTTGTCCCATTCAACCAGCAGCGGTTTTGGCCCGGTTTTTTGCAGCGTATGCGCCAGCAAATCCCAGACTTCGGCCGAGGGCGCATCACCGTGGCTGTCGATCAACAAAGGCGCGCCGTGGTCGTCTTGGTCTAGCGCGTGACCACCGACGTGCAGTTCCCCGACGGCCGCGAGCGGGTAGGCATCAATGTAGCTGTGGGGCGTGTACCCAAGGTTTGTCGCCGAAATGAACACATTGTTCACATCCAGCAGTAGTCCGCATTCCGTGCGTTTCACCAGTTCCGCCAGAAAATCGGTTTCGCTGTAGGTCGAGGTGTCAAACGCGAGATAACTGGACGGATTTTCCAGCAGCATCTGACGGCCCAGTAGACTTTGAACGTGATCGATGTGATCCGCGACGGTTTGCAACGTGGCGGCGGTGTAGGGCAGGGGCAGCCGGTCGTTCAAAAAGGTGCCGCCATGGGTGGACCACGCCAAATGTTCGGAAAAGCTGGCGGGTTTGACCCAATCGATCAAGTGTTTCAGGCGCGCCAAATGGGTGGGGTCCAGCGGTCCCGCGCCGCCAATCGACAGGCCAACACCGTGAACTGACACAGCGAATTTTTCTGCCAAAGCGCGCAGTTGCGCGATAGGACGTCCGCCTTGACCCATGTAGTTTTCCGCATGGATTTCGACCCATTTGACAGGGCCGGGGGCGTCCAGAATGTCAGCGAAATGCTGGGGTTTATAGCCGACGCCAACAGCGTCGGGCAAAGGATCACAGAGGGGCGAAAATTCTCGCATGCCTGCCTTTACGCTGGCAAATCGCGGGTCTGAGGTTGCAACGACTCAGCGCGTTTTGACCCGTTTGCCATGTCGGGCAAATCAATGCTGGTACAGGTCCCCGCATCGACCAGCGTCCACGCGTTGCCTTGATAATCGACCGAAGATGAGCCTGCGCATGTGGTGCCAGCCCCCGCCGCGCAATCGTTTTGACCCGCCAGTGACACGCCGTAGCATTTTTCTTTTGTTGCGGCATAGGCGGCCGTGGATTGGGCGGCGACAAGCGCTGTCAAAGCCCCGGCGATCGCGATAGATTTTGCGTTGGATGTGTTCGAATGAGACATGAGCATGTTCCTTTTACAACTGGCGTCGTCGCTGTTTGTGCATTCAAATTACCCGCTGACTGACACAGTACCAGTCACGAGCCTGTGTGTCACATGCGCGTTACGCGATGTGTGAATTGACGTGGAAATGTCCCGTCAAAGGCCGGTTTTGTTTCAACCGGACCGCTCGCGCGATCCGGCTTTGTAATACTTTCAACGCAAATCGGGTGGTGTTGCGTCGACTTTTAGGCCTGCGATCACGTCGTCCAACCCTTGGACCGAGGTTTGCTTTTCGCCCAAGCGGCGCACGGTGAGCGTGCGTTCTTCGACTTCGCGCGCACCGACGGCCAAGATCACCGGCACTTTGCCAACGGAATGTTCGCGGACCTTGTAGTTGATCTTTTCGTTGCGAATGTCGGCCTCGGCGCGCACGCCTGCGGCGTTCAGGGCGGCGACAACCTCGTGAACATAGTCATCTGCGTCCGAGATGATCGAGGCGACAACAACTTGGCGCGGCGCCAGCCAGAACGGCAATTTACCTGCCGAGTTTTCGATCAAGATACCGATGAAACGTTCGAACGAGCCAAGGCAGGCGCGGTGCAGCATGTAGGGTCGATGCTTTGCTCCGTCTTCGGCCACGTAGGTTGCATCCAAGCGTTCCGGCAAGTTGGGGTCAACTTGGAACGTGCCGCATTGCCATTCGCGGCCAATTGCGTCGGTCAGTTTAAAGTCAAGCTTTGGTCCGTAAAACGCGCCTTCGCCTTCGTCCAAAGTATAGGGGTGACCCGCAACTTTGATCGCATTTTCAAGCGCGTTTTCGACGTGATCCCAGCTTTCTTCGGACCCGACACGCTTTTCAGGGCGGGTTGCGAACATGATTTCAAAGTTATCAAACCCGAGGTCTTTGTAGACCGAAGACAGGTAGGTGATGAAGGCGGCACATTCTGCCTCGATCTGGTCCTCGCGGCAAAAAATGTGGCCGTCGTCTTGGGTAAATCCACGTACGCGCATGATGCCGTGCAGGGCACCTGAAGGTTCATAGCGGCTGCACGATCCGAATTCGGCCATGCGCAAGGGCAGGTCGCGATAGGATTTCATACCTTGGTTAAAGATTTGAACGTGGCAGGGGCAGTTCATCGGCTTTAGCGCGTTGATGGCTTTTTCGCGTGCGTGTTCCTCGTCCACTTCGACGATGAACATGTGTTCTTGGTATTTGTCCCAGTGGCCGGACGCTTCCCAAAGTTTGCGGTCTACGACCTGCGGTGTGTTCACCTCGACATAGCCCGCCGCACGTTGTTTGCGGCGCATGTAATCCTGAAGTTCGGTGTAGATGGACCAGCCGTTCGGGTGCCAAAAGATTTGGCCCGGGGCCTCTTCTTGCATGTGGAACAGGTCCATTTCGCGGCCCAGTTTGCGGTGGTCGCGTTTGGCCGCTTCCTCCAGCATGTTCAGGTGGGCCTTTAGCTTTTCCTTGCCGGTGAAGGCGACGCCGTAGATGCGTTGCAGCATGGCGCGGTCACTGTCGCCACGCCAATAGGCCCCCGCGATGGACATCAATTTGAACGAGTCACCGGGCACTTGGCCAGTGTGTTGCAGGTGTGGGCCGCGACACAGGTCTTGCCAGTCGCCATGCCAATACATGCGCAGGGGTTCATCGCCCGGAATGCTTTCGATCAGCTCGACTTTGTACGGCTCGCCATTGGCCTCGTAGTGGGCAATCGCGCGGGCGCGGTCCCAGATTTCGGTGCGCACGGGTTCGCGTTTGTTGATGATCTCGCGCATCTTTTTCTCGATGACGCTCAGGTCTTCGGGGGTGAAGGATTCTTTGCTATCAAAGTCATAGTACCAGCCGTCTTTGATGACAGGGCCGATTGTGACCTTTGTATCCGGCCAGATTTCTTGAACTGCGCGGGCCATGATGTGGGCCAGATCGTGACGCACCAACTCATTGGCCTGTTCGTCGTCGGCCATGGTGTGCAGCGCGATCGATGCGTCGCTGTCAATGGGCCACTGCATGTCCCAGTGTTCGCCGTTCACGGTGGCGCTGATCGCCTTTTTGGCGAGCGATTTTGAGATGCTTTCGGCGACCTGCGCGGCGGTTACGCCTGCGTCGTATTCACGTGCATTGCCGTCGGGAAAAGTAAGGGAGACTGATGCCATCTGGGCACTCCTCGTCAGTTTGGCGCCTACGAAACGCCCGGTTGCGGGTTAAAGTGTTCGCACCTTATCTGGCAAGTCGGCGCGAATCCGTCAAGAGCCAGTTAAGGCTTTGGGTGGAAAGCGTGCGGACAGTATCAAATTGGCCAGTGCCAGTGATGCATACAGTGCGGCGGCGATGCCCAAGCCTGCGATGCCAAAATACGCAATCACGATAGACCCGATCGCTGATCCGATGGCCGCGCCAATGTAGATGCACGCGGCGGTCAGAGCCAGAACCACCGGCGCTTTGGGTCCTGCCAATCCGATCAGGCGCATCTGTTGTCCGGCCATGAACGACCAGCCAGCGATGGACCAGGCGATGGACAGAACGAAAAAGCCGGGCATGGCGATAGGCAGAAAGGAATAAATCGGCATCAGCAGCATTTGTGCGCAACACAAGATGATCAGGGTTTTGTACCAGCCAAGGCGGTCTGCCATGATCCCGCCGATGATGTTGCCGGCGACTGCGCCGACGCCGGACAAGACCAGAATAAACGTGATGCCGTCACGCCCCATCCCCATCATCTGGCTCAGCATCGGGGTGAAATACGTGTAGAGAACGTAGATCGCGCCCAGAAACATGCCGGTGAAACTGATGGCGAGCATCATGCGCCCGTTGGTCAGGATGCTGCGCAAATCATCCAAGCTGACGGGTTGGAATTTTAGACCTGCAGGCACGAAGGTCCAGATCAGGAAAATGCAGGGCAGGTTTAGGACCACGACGCCCCAGAACGCATAGCGCCAGCCGAATGTGTAGGCGACCCAACTGCCTGCTGGCACGCCAAGGACTTGGGCCAACGTGAACCCGAACATTGCGGCGGCGAGAACGCGGGCGCGCTGGTCTTCGGGGAACAATCCGGCGACAACGGCGGCCCCCACGGGTGTGAACATGCCAGCCCCCGCAGCCGCCAAAACACGCGCGGCGGCCAGCATCGTCAGCGAGGTCGCCATGGCCGACAGGATGGCCGAGCACAAAAACACTGTCAGGCCGAACGCCATCACGCGGCGCCGCCCGATGTGTCCGGTGACAGAGACCAGAACGGGCGACAACACCGCGTAGGCCAGCGCGTACACCGTCATCAAAATGCCCGCGCGTTCGGGTGCGACGCTTAGCGAGGCCCCCAAGGGTTCCAGCACGCCGATGATCACAAACGCACCAACCCCGATCAGAAAGTTGCAGGTCGAAATGACCGGAAGGATTAGCTTGGGGGGACTGCTCATGTTTGTGACTATGATCCGGGGGCGCGCAAGATCAAGAACAGCGTAACGTCGCATGGGGCACGGCGCGCGACCCGAAAGGCAACAAATATTCACATGGGTGAAAAGCGACAAAATGTCCGCAATATGCGACAGATTGGGCTGGATTTCCCCCTGCCAGCTGTGCGAAACTTGGGAAAAGAAACTCCACCCGAAAGAGGATCTCATGCCAGGTTACAACATACAGTTTGAACTTTCCGTAGAAGACCTTGATCTGATCGAGACCGCGCTGATGCGCAACAAGTTGGCGTTGACGCAAGAAAGCCTCAAGAAACGGCCAGACACCGCGCCCGAAGGCGGCGATGTGCGTCAAATTCACGAATTGCTGGGCCGCCTGCACAATCAAAAAGCATTCTACCGCCCACGCGCCGGTGCCTACATCAGCGGCTAAGTTTGCGTTTGCGGATTGCGCGCTAGGGCCCGTCCCGCCATTGTGCTCGGAAACGACGCAAGGGGGCGACATGGCCGACGTTCAAAACGACGCGCACTATCTGGACACACCGCAAGGGCGGCGCATCGCGTATAAACGTACCGTCGGGCAGGGTCCGTGGATCGTGTTTCTAAGCGGGTTAAAATCCGACATGGAAGGCACCAAAGCAGTGCATCTTGAGGCTGTCGCACAGGCGCGCGGCCAATCGTTTCTGCGGTTTGATTATTCCGGTCACGGGTTTAGCTCTGGCACCTTTGAACAAGGGTGTATCGGCGATTGGGCCGAAGACACCGCAGCGGCGATTGACGCGTTGACCGATGGCCCTGTGGTGCTGGTCGGATCATCGATGGGCGGGTGGCAATCGCTGTTGTTCGCGCGCGATCACCCCGACCGGATGGCAGGTTTGGTGACCATCGCTGCGGCCCCCGATTTCACCGAAGACGGCTATTGGGCCTCGTTTAGTGACGCGCAAAAAGCGACGCTGGAACGCGATGGGCAAATCGAAATGCCGTCCGACTACATGGACCCCTACATTATCACGAAACGGATGGTCGAGGACGGGCGTGACCAGTTGGTTTTGCGTACGCCTTTGGACCTGCCGTTTCCTGTACGGATGCTGCAAGGCACCTCCGATACGGCCGTTTCAACGGACCGCGCCACGACCCTGCTGGACCACGCGAGCAGCCCTGACATGCGCCTGACCTTGGTCAAAGACGCTGACCACCGGTTTTCCGACGGCCCATGTTTGGGCCTGATCGAAACCGCAATCCAAGAGGTCATGGACGCATGAGAACGCTTGGCAAATGGATCGGGCGCATCCTGTTGACCCTTGTCATTCTGGGCGTCGGTCTTTGGCAATTTGGCCCGTATGAACAGGTCAACACGGACACCGATTTTGATGAAAGCCAGCTGACAGGCGGCGTTCAAGCGTTCTTTGAGGCATCCGAAGCGGCGTTTGATGACATCCGCCCTGACAGCCACAAACGGGTGATTTGGGCAGGTGGGGCTGAGGTGAAAACGCCGCTGTCGGTCGTCTATTTCCACGGGTTTTCGGCCAGCTCCGAAGAAATTAGACCGGTTCCAGACAACGTCGCCGCAGCCCTTGGTGCAAATCTGGTCTACACCCGTTTTCAGGGTCACGGACGTGACAGCGACGCGATGGCACAAGCGAGTGCGAGCCAATGGATGACGAACGCGGTTGAGGCCTTGGCCGTGGCGCGCGCCGTTGGTGATCAGGTGATCATCCTGACCACATCCACCGGCGGTACGATTGCGGCCCTCGCGTTGCACGAACCCACATTGCAATAGGACGTGGCAGGCGTGGTTTTTGTGTCGCCAAACTTTGCGATAAACAATCCCGCAGCGGGCCTTTTGACCATGCTGGCGGTGCGGTACTGGGGGCCACTGGTCGCCGGCGAAATCCGCAGTTTTGAGTCTCTGAACGCCGGTCAAGCCGCGCATTGGACGACCACGTACCGGACGATTGCAACATTGCCGATGGCTGCCGCGGTTCAGGCCGCCGTAGCGCTGGATTACTCCAAAGTGCGCATTCCCGCCCTGTTTCACTACGCTGAAAACGACCGCGTGGTTGTGTCCGAAGTGACGGATCGCATAGCGGCAAACTGGGGTGGGGCCGTTACTACGGTGCGTCCGGATTTGGGCGACGGCGACGATCCATTTTTTCACGTCATCGTGGGTGACATCATGTCGCCGGGGCAAACTGCGCGCTCTTCTGCGGCGATCATTGACTGGGCGAAAGGACTGTAGCCATGCAACAACGGGTCAGCTTGATCACTTTGGGCGCGCGCGATATCGCAGCGCTTGCCGCCTTTTACGAAGCCTTGGGCTGGACACGCGTCGAGAGTCCAGATGGCGTTGTAGCCTTTGATTTAATTGGACAAACACTGGGGTTGTACCCGCTAGAGGCACTGGCCAAAGATATCGGATTGTCTGTTGATGACTTGGGGAACGGGCGCATGACTTTGGGCCACAACGTTGAAACCAAGGAGCAGGTTGCTGAGCTTTTGGCCGCAGCCGAAACCGCAGGCGCGCAGGTTTTGAAACCTGCACAAGATGTGTTCTGGGGCGGGCACCACGGTTATTTTGCTGACCCCGAATGGCACATTTGGGAAATTGCGCACAACCCGTTTAGCCCGCTTGGACCGCAAGGCGAATTCCAGTGGAATGGTGCCGCCTGATGCGCCAGCCGCGCAGCATGTGGAGCCTTGAGACCTTTGGGCGTGAACGCTTGTCCAAACATTTTTACATGCGCGATTTCATGTATTCCGAGATCAACGGTTTTCACGGCGTCCCAAATATTCCAACCGATCCCGATGTGACACTGGAACATGGCCGCGCGTTTTGCACGACGCTGCTGGACCCTCTTGAAGAGACCTTTGGACGGATCGTTGTGCGCTCGGGGTATCGGTCGCCCGAGTTGAACAAATACGGCAATGACAACAAGCTGAACTGCGCGGCCAACGACAATCCGCTCGAATGTCACATCTGGGATTGGCATCAGGGCGAGGCTGCGATTGCGGGCGCGTCCATCGTGATCCCGTGGTTTGCTGATCAATACGACGCCGGGCGCGATTGGCAGGATCTGGCGTGGTGGATGCACGATCATCTGGATTATTCCGACATCTGGTTTTTCCCGAAATTGGCCGCGTTTAACCTGGTGTGGCGGGCGACGCCCTTGCGCACGATTTCCAGCTATGTCGCCCCGCGCGGAATGCTGTTGAGGGCCGGACAACAGCCACATGAGACGCGCACGCAACGCCAAAGCCGTTACGACGATTTTCCTACCTTTCGTGGAATTCGTTATCCCTGAGGTGGTTAGCGCCAAAAGCATCTATGTCGGACCCCAAGATGTCGTTTTCACGTTGACCTAACTACACTAAATAAGGGAAATTCCCCGACAAAATGCATCTGGGGGATGACTGATGAAACGATTCTTGACTGCGGCAACGTTGATGCTGTCGGCGTTTGCGGCACCGGTGGCCGCGCAAAGCTGCGGCGGCGTTTACACAGTGCAACGCGGCGACAGCCTGTTGTTGATCGCGGACCGTCAGTATCAAAATGTCGGCCGCTGGTCTGCCATCCACACCAACAACATCAGCGCGATTGGTGAAAATCCGAATTCTATCAGCGTCGGAATGAAGCTGAATTTGGGCTGCATCGATGGCCTGCCAACAGGGTTGTCTGGCGGGACGACCGCAACTGTTACCGCAGCAAAACCAATCGCAAGACCGGCGGCAAAAGCTGCGGCGATCGGTGCTTTGCCTTTGATCAAAGCGGTGACAGCTGATGATTTCAAACCTTTTACGCACCGCGGCCTGCTGAACGACGGCTTGATGGCGGATGTGTTTCAAGCGGCATTGACGTCGTCCGCATCGGCGGAAGGGTTTGATACGTTTTGGGTCAATGACTGGAGCGCGCATCTGGATCCGATGATGTCGTCGCACATCATGGATCTCGCGTTCCCTTGGGCAAAACCGGATTGCAACAGCAACCCGGAGCACGAGCGATGTGTGAACTTCCACTTCTCCGATCCGATGTTTGAATATCTGGTTCTGATGTTTGTGGACAAAAACCGGCCGATCCCGTTCTCGAAAAATTCCGACATAGATGGGCGCACGCTGTGCCGGCCCAAAGGCTATACAACCCACATGCTGGACAGCGACGGGCGCAATTGGGTGAAAGGCAACAAGATTACGCTGGTCCAACCCGTCGCCGTGTCTGCCTGTTTCGAAATGTTGCAGCAGGGCAAAGTTGACGCTGTTGTTTTGAATGAATTCACCGGGCGCACCGCAATCAAAGAAATGGGTCTGAAGGATCAGATCATCGCCGTGCAAGCGCGGCCGATTTCGATCACGGGCCTGCATGTGCTGATCCACAAATCCAATCCGAACGCGGATGCGCTGTTGGCGACCGTGAACTTTGGTCTGCAACAGATCAAGGACACTGGCCAGTATCAGCAAATCGTAGACACACATATGTCGACAATCTGGGCCAGCTTTTAGGCTAAACCTCTTGGCCAAAGGAGCCGTCACGATGATACGACACTTGATCCTAGCCGCGGGCACGGCGTTTGCGATGTCTGGTGCCGCGCAGGCTTGCCAGCCAAGCTATACCGTCAAAGATGGCGACACGTTGTTTTCGATTGCCGAGGCCCAGATTGGCGATTTGACCAAGTGGTCGCTGATTTTTTACAACAACCCCGACTTGCAGGGCGGCAGCTTGTTAGAGGTTCCAGTCGGCACGGTTTTGGACATTCCATGCCCCGAAGGCAGTGTGCAAAAAGCGCCTGATCCCACGCCTTTGCAACAAGCCGATGCAGAGCTGACGTTGGTCACAGCGTCGAACTACGCGCCATTCACGGATTGGAACTGGCCCGGGCACGGCATGGTGACGGAACTGGTGAACGCAGCCCTTGAGGAAAGCCCGTCGCCGATTCCATACGCAATCGTATGGGAGGGCAACTGGTCCAAACACCTCAGCCCGATGTTGGACGAAAAGCAGGTCGACATGGGGTTTCCGTGGTTCCGCCCTGATTGTGAAAACAATCCAGAGCATTCGCGGTGTGTGAATTTTCATTTCTCGGACCCGCTGGTTGATTTGGTCATTTTGCTTTTTGCGCGCGCCGACGGGTCGATGCGTTTTGAGTCCGACAGCGATTTGATCGGCAAGACTTTGTGCCGCCCTACGGGGTATTTCACCCATGATTTGGACACGCCGGATCGCAATTGGTTGTCCCAAGATTTGATTACGTTGGTGCAACCGGACACGCCTGATGACTGCTTTAACATGCTTGCGACAGGGCAGGTGGATGCGGTCGCGGTGAATGAATTTTTAGGCGTCGAAAAGATGTTTGAGTTAGGCTTGTCTGAGCAGATTGCACCTTTGCAACGGCCTTTGTCGATCCAAGGCATGCATGTGATCATTTCCAAAAAGCACTGGCGCGGGACCACACATTTGTACCGCCTGAATGCCGGGCTTGCGACGCTCAAGCAATCAGATCGTTACAACGAAATCGTGAGCCGGCATTTGGCGCATTTCTGGTCCAAAGTTAAGGGCTGAAAACTGCCGGGCATCGCTTGCTCATTTGACAAGATCGCGCCATGGTGCAGCATCAAAGGCATTGCAAAAGTTGGGCATCTGACGTGATTTCAAAGACAGAGGCGCAGACCGAAAACACAGCGCAGGTGCATTGTGCCTGAGCCTATCGTCTTTTTGCCCGGAATGATGTGCGATGCGCGCCTTTTTGGCCCGCAAATTGCTGAATTATCAGCAGAATTTAGCGTCACAGTTGCACCCGTCACCCAAGGCGAACGGATCGAAGAGATCGCATCGGGACTGCTGGATCAATTGCCAGCACGCTTTGCTTTGGCGGGTCTTAGCATGGGCGGGATCGTCGCGATGGAACTGCTGCGCCGCGCGCCTGACAGAATTACGCGTCTGGCATTGATGGACACCAATCCGCTGGCTGAAACCCCGCAGGTTGCAGCGGCGCGTGAACCGCAAATTATTGGCGCGCGCACGGGCCGCCTGTTCGAAGTGATGCGCGACGAGATGAAGCCGAATTATCTGGCACCGGGATCGCACCGTGGCGCTGTGCTAGAGCTGGTGATGGACATGGCCGAAGCGCTGGGACCAGACGTGTTCGTACGCCAATCACGTGCGCTACAACGTCGCCGTGATCAACAAGGCACGCTGCGCAAATGCAAGGTGCCGACGTTGGTTTTATGCGGCGCGCATGATGCGCTTTGCCCGATCAAACGCCATACATTCATGGCTGAACTGATCCCGTATGCGCAGCTAAAGGTGATTGAAACGGCAGGGCATCTGCCGACACTGGAAGCACCGGAAGAAACCACCTTGGCGCTGCGCGATTGGCTGAAACAGCCGATGGTTTTGCAATAACGCTGGTTGGTAACGGTGGATCAAGATCCACCTTACGAGTCTACATTGTGCCCGCTGAACATCCCTGATTGTGCCCGCTGAACATCCCTGAAACTGTCGACCCACCCCACCCACATGTGTGCTAAGGTGGATCTTGATCCACCCTATGCGGCAGCGTTTTTGTTCGCAGGTTTTTTCGATTTTGGTGCAACTGGATGGCTGTTGGCCGTGATGAAATCCAATACCAGAGGTCGGATATTATTGCGCCAGGCTTTGCCTGCAAAGATGCCGTAGTGACCCGCGGCAGGTGCGACGTAGCTCGCCTTTTTGGAATCGTCCAAACCGGTGCATAGATCAAGTGCTGCGATGCATTGGCCCGGGGCCGAGATATCGTCCGCTTCACCTTCGACTGTTTTCACAGCGACGGTTGTGATCTTGCCGATATCAACCTGTTTGCCGTTTACGACAAATTGGTTTTTGGCGATCTCACCGTTCTTAAAAATGCGGTCGACTGTGGACAGATAGAATTCCGCGGTCATGTCCATGACGGCAAGATATTCGTCATAGAACTTGTTATGCTTGTCGTGATCCGAGCTTTCGCCCTGTGCGGCGCGTTGGATTTGATCGGTGAACGCTTTTTGGTGCTTTTCGCCATTCATCGAAATGAACGAGGCCAATTGCAGCAGGCCCGGGTACACTTTGCGTCCAACACCTCTGTATTTGAAGCCGACGCGCTGGATCATCGTTTCCTCAAGTTGGCCCATCGTCATCCGGTGGCCAAAATCAGTTACATCCGTCGGGTTGGCATCAGGGTCAATCGGGCCACCGATCAACGTCAGAGACCGCGGCTGTGCGGCGGGGTCTTCTTCGGCCAGATAAGCAGTTGCGGCCAAGGTCAGCGGGGCAGGTTGGCACACGGCAATCACGTGGGTGTCAGGCCCCAAGTGGCGCATGTACTCGACCAACCGCAGGGTGTAGTCTTCGACGTCGAATTTGCCTTCGCTGACGGGGATGTCGCGGGCGTTGTGCCAATCGGTCACAAACAATTCGGTGTCCGGCAGCAGCGAATGCACGGTTGAACGCAACAGCGTCGCGTAGTGGCCCGACATCGGGGCGACCAGCAAAACGCGTGGTTTCTTTGATGTGCGTGCCGCCACTTTGAAATGGATCAGGTCGCCAAACGCGCCTTCCAGCTCTTTTTCGACGGTGATAATGCGGTCTTTTCCAGATGCGCCGACGATTGTTGGAATGTTCCAATCAGGTTTGACCGACATGCGTTGGAATGTACGTTCCGTCACTTCGCCCCATGCCCGCAACATATCCAGCGCGGGGTTGGGCATAAACGAAAAGGCAGGGTATGATCCCAGAGCGAGAGCCGACGCGCCCAACCACTGATTCGTGTTTCTGAACGTTTCCATCAGATCGTAAGTGGCCATGTACCGCATGCGGAACTCCTAAAATACTGCCCGGTGGGTGCGACTTAGCGTCGTTTTGCCCATTTTAGTCCGGTAACAAGATGCTGCAGTCGCGCAAAAATGCTGCAACTGCAAAAAAACGATACGAGGGAATTATTAATATGACAACCAAAGACACCGATAATTCGGAGATCTCTGGCGCAAACCTCGAGAAACTTAATGAAAATCTACGTAAAGTAGAGAAACTATCCGAGCGGCTGAGCCGCGTTATGTCGAATCGAACCACCCATCAATCCAGTTTGGATGGACCGGATCAAGCGTTGTTCAGTCAGGCAACCACAGCATATTGGGCTGAGGCGATGCAAAATCCTGCCAAGGTGATCGAACATCAGCTGGATTTCTGGTCTAAATCGGTCACTCATTTTGTCGAGGCGCAACAAGCGTTGTCGCACGGGAAATTGCAGGCCCCCGCCGATCCGGGCCCCAAAGATCGCCGTTTTGCCAATCCGATGTGGGACACGAACCCGTATTTCAACTTTATCAAGCAGCAATATCAACTGAATTCCGCTGCGCTGCAGCAGGCCGTCGCAGATGTGTCGGACATGGAGTCGCTGGAAAAGCAGCGCCTGACCTATTTCAGCAGCCAGATCATCGACATGATGAGCCCGACAAACTTTTTGGCGACCAATCCGGATGCTTTAGAAAAGGCCGTCGCCACCGAAGGCCAAAGTCTGATCGACGGTTTGGAAAACCTGATCTCTGATCTTGAGGCCAACAACGGCGAGCTGGTTGTGAAACTGGCAGACGATTCCGCGTTTGAAATCGGCCGTAACATCGCGACCACACCGGGCAAAGTCGTGTTTCGCAACAAGATGATGGAGCTGATCCAGTACGAGCCAACCACCGAAACCGTGCACGCAACGCCGCTGATCATCTTTCCGCCTTGGATCAACAAATACTATATCCTTGATCTCAAAGAGCAGAATTCGATGGTCAAATGGCTGACCGATCAGGGTTACACGCTGTTCATTGTCTCATGGATCAACCCCGACGCCACCTACCGCGACATCGGAATGGAAGACTATATTACAGACGGCTATTTGACCGCGTTCGAAGAGGTCAAAACGATAACAGATCAAAAACAGGTCAACGTCGTTGGCTACTGTATTGCCGGCACCACGTTGTCGTTAACCTTGTCGCTGATGAAGCAACGCGGCGATACATCCGTAAAATCGGCCACGTTCTTTACCGCTCTCACGGATTTTGGCGATCAGGGCGAATTCACCCCGTTCCTGCAAAACGACTTTATCGACGGGATCGAAGCCGAGATCGCGGACAAGGGTATTCTGCCTTCCGTCGTGATGGCGCGCACGTTCTCGTTTTTGCGCAGCAATGATCTGGTCTACACGCCGGCAATCAAAAGCTACATGCTGGGTGAAACGCCACCTGCGTTTGACCTGCTGTATTGGAATGGGGACGGGGCGAATTTGCCCGGCAAAATGGCGATACAATATCTGCGCGGGCTGTGCCAACGTAATGAACTTGCCACCGTCGGCTTTGATCTGTCGGGTCATCATTTGGTGCTGGACGAGGTCGACGTACCGATCTGCGCGATTGCCTGCGAAACCGATCACATCGCCCCGTGGAAAGACAGCTATCGTGGCGTTCAAAAGATGGGGTCAGCGGACAAGACATTTATCATGACGCAGTCCGGCCATATCGCCGGCATCGTCAATCCGCCCAGCAAAAAGAAATACGGCCACTATACCAACAAGGATCTGACCCTTGATCATGCCGACTGGCTAGAGGGTGCAAAATTCCACGAGGGGTCATGGTGGCCGCGCTGGGACAAATGGCTGTCTAAGCAGTCTGGCAAGCAGGTCAACGCCCGTATTCCGGGTGATTCTAGCCACCCTGTGTTGTGTGATGCCCCCGGTACTTACGTCGTGGTCAAGTCAAGCGATTGTAAATAAAGGATATTAAAATATGCTGCGACGCAGCAAAAATCCTTGCAATGCTGCGCTGCGGCATCTACATAATTTGCAGACGCAGCAAGAAACGGTTCCTCCCAGCCGCGCTGCACAAACAATAGAACAAGGATTAGACCAATGACAAATACACCAGATTTCACAGCGATGTTCAAAGACGTTATGGGTTCTTTCCCGGTCGACACATCCGCAATGGACGGCGCGTTCAAATCCACAACAGCTTTGAACGAAAAACTGTCTTCAGTTGCTTTGACAGCCGCTGAAAAATCCGCAGCAGTTTCCAGCAAATGGACACAAGACACATTGGCAAAATTGGCCGACATGTCCAAAGCCAAAGCTGAGCCAGCAGACTACGCAAAAGCAATGACAGATTTCGCATCTGCCTCTGCCGAAGTTGCTGCAGAAAACATGGCGACCTTCGCTGAAATCGCGAAAAAAATTCAAATGGATACAGTTGAATTGTTCATGGCCGCTGGCAAAGACATGTCAGAAGAAGCCCAAACAGCCGTGAACAAAGCGACAAAAGACGTAACTGCTGCTGCGAAAAAAGCTGCTGCAAAGTAAGCCCTTAAGTTAAGTAATCAGTGCGTGCGCTTTTTGGCGCGCCAACTCAGGCGGGTTCCTAACGGGGCCCGCCTTTTTGCCACTAAGATCACCAGCCAACAACGTAAAGTGAGGAATCGCAGGGCATCTGCGCAATATCCTTTCTTTCCGGCCCATTTTTGCCTAAGCTGCAACGCAGCACTGCGTGTAATTATCGCAGCATTGGGGGAGAATTCACGTGGCCAACACAGCATCACCATTGTTGATCAAACGGTACGCCAGCCGCAGGCTCTATAACACAGAGACCAGCGACTACGTGACGCTCGAAGATATTGCCGGTTTCATCCGCGATGGCCGCGAGGTTCAGATCATTGATCTGAAGTCTGGCGATGACCTGACCCGCCAGTATCTCCTTCAAATCATTGCAGAACACGAAAGCCGCGGCGAAAGCGTTTTGCCTGTGGACGTGCTGAATGATCTGGTGCGCAGCTACATGTCGCCGGGCGTTTCTGTGGTGCCAGAATTCCTGAAAGCGTCGTTCGATATGCTGCGCGATGGCCAAAGCAAAGTGATCGGCAATCTGAGCACGATGAACCCGATGTCAAAGATGCCGGGTTTCGAGGCAATGCAAGCGCAGCAAGAAGCGTTCATGAAAGCAATGACCGGCGGTATGGGCGCAGGCTGGACTGCCCCTGAAAAAGACGCGCCAGCTGCGGCACCGACGGCTGAAACCAACGAAGATCTGGATGCGATCAAACAGCAGTTGGCCGATCTTCAGGAAAAGCTGTCGAAACTAAGCTAAGACGGATGGGCGAAGCCTTAGGTCCCGTAGCGCGGGTTCGGGGCAACAGCGTCAATCGCAGTTAACAAAACGTCGACAATTGCATCCAATTCCGGCTGCTTTAATCGCACAGGCAAACGCACATCACAGGCCCGCATCAGCATCGCGCGGGTTTGCGGCAGTTCGGGCAGGTTAGGAATGAACTGCCAATTCCAAAAGGCGCGGGCATTGTCTGCGTTCATCCCGAACACCTGAACTTTGACGCCAGCCGCATCCGCCGCGCTCGCAAAGTTGCGGACCTGATCGTCGGACAAGCCTTGCAGGTTGAATTGGATGGAATCCGGTGCGCGCTCTTCGCCATTCAGCGGTTCTGGAACGGCCATGTACATCGACGCGTTCAGACGTGCGGCCACGTAGTCATGGTTGGTACGACCGTCACTGACCCGTTTGGCCAAGTGCGGCAATTGCGGTCGGATGACAGCGGCCGACAGGTTCGACATCCGCAAATTATACAGCGGGAGTTGGTTCTGCCATTTGGAGAATGCGCCTTGCAAGACCGGATGTTTCTTCCAATTGTGCTCGTACGCACCGGACATGATGATCGCTTGGGCCACCAAATCGGGGTCATCTGTGATCAAAATCCCGCCTTCACCGGCGTTGATCATCTTGTAGGATTGAAACGAGAAACACCCAATCGCTCCGATGGTTCCGATGTTGCGACCGTGCCATGTGGTGCCCAGCGAATGGGCCGCGTCTTCGATCATCGGAACGCCTGCGTTGCTGCACATTTGCGCAATCGCATCCATGTCGGACGTGTGCCCGCGCATGTGGCTGATGATAACGGCCTGAACGGTTGGCAACTTGGCCGCAAAGTCTTTGAGATCAACGCGGTAGTTGTCGCCGACTTCGCACAGAACCGGCAGGCAATCTGCGTGAATGACTGCGGATGGGACGGCTGCAAAGGTGAATCCGGGGATCAAAACCCGCGCATCACGGGGCAAGCGCAACGCCTTGAGCGACAAGAACAATGCAGCCGAGCAAGAGGACACGGCCAGCGCATATTTCGCGCCTAACATGTCGGCAAATTCGGCCTCGAGCAGGGCAACAGGCGAATTTTCGGCGGCAGTGTAGCGAAACAAATCACCCGACTGCATCAAACGATCAATCTCGGCGCGGGCGGCCTCTGGGATGGGCTCTGCGTCGTGCATATTTGGTAAGGACATATTTCGCTTTCCTTATGATTGGATTTCATTTTACTAAAACAAATATGTAGAAAACCCAAATGGTTTGTGACGGATGGACGTCACGTCGCAGGTTTTTGTCAGATTTTAGGGATCGCGCGGGTCTACAGCCCAAGCCGGTCGCGCATCGCATACCACGTCATCGCAAGGCTTAGCAGCGGCGTACGCATTGAGGCACCGCCGGGAAACGGCGTGTTCGGAATCCGCGCCATCGTGTCAAAACCGTCTGATTGTCCCGTGATCGCATGCGCCATCAGTTGCCCCGCGTGGGTCGCTGTCCCGACGCCGTGACCGGAATACCCCGACGCACTTAGAACATTCGGGGCGAGGCGGCTAAGATAGGGCAGCCGCTTCATCGTGATCGCCAACGTGCCGCCCCAAGCATAGTCGATTTTCACGTCCTTAAGATGCGGGAAAATTTGGCTCATGGGCTGGCGCACTTTGGCGGCAATGTCGGTCGGGAACCGGTAGCCGTAGCTTTCGCCGCCGCCGAACAACAGCCGCCCATCGTGGCTGAGGCGAAAGTAATTCACAACAAACCGACTGTCTGCGACGGCCACATCGCGCGCCAAAACGCGGGCAGCGTCGTCGCCCAGCGGCTCTGTTGCGGCGATGAAATTGTTGATTGGCATGACCCTTGCTGCGACCCGTTTATCGAGCCCACCAAGGTATCCATTGCCTGCAATTACCACGTGATCTGCGGTGATTTTACCGTTCTGCGTGTGCACAATCGGGCGCGTCCCGTGTTCAATACGCAGCGCCCGCGTGTTTTCGAATATACGGACGCCAGCGGCCGTTGTGGCCTGTGCCAACCCCAACGCCAGCCGCAAAGGGTGCAAATGTGCGGCCCCCATATCCAACAGACCGCCCTTGTAATCGGGCGAAGGACAGATCGTTTCAAACGCTGCGCCGTCCATCTTTTCTATAGCGTAATCATAATGTTGGTGCATGTGGTCTGCGTATTCGTGTAATTCATCCACATCGCTTTTGGTGGATGCAGACCACGCCACACCGGGGCGCAAATAGCAGTCGATGTTGTGCTGTTCGATCAGACCTTTCACAAGGTTTTTGGCATCTTCCCCGAGCGTCCAAAGCTTGTGGGCATCATCGCGCCCAACCATCTTTTCCAAATACGGTTGTTCGACCCGCTGGCCTGATCCCAACTGCCCGCCATTGCGCCCTGATGCGCCAAAACCAACGCGTTGTGCGTCAATCAAAATAACGTCGCGCCCTGCTTGGGCCAAATGCAATGCTGCTGACAGGCCGGTAAATCCGGCACCGATAACGCAAACATCAACCCGCGCATCACGATCTAGCGCTGCAAAAGGCGGCAAGGCCTGCGCCGTCGCTGCATACCAGCTGGCAGGATACGTCCCGGCAATGTCATTGGCATCCAGTAAATTCATTGGACAGCGCCTATACGTTCATCAGCAAATGTTCGCGTTCCCAAGGGGAAATCACTTGTAAGAATTCATCATATTCCGCGCGTTTGACGACGGAATAGACCCGCCCGAATTCAGTGCCCAAGACCTGTTGCAAGGCGTCTGCGCCGTCAAAAATATCCAGCGCTTCGCCCAGCGTTCGGGGGATATCGCCTTCGCCTTCATAAGCGTCGCCCTTGAATTGTTTGTCGGGGCGCTCTTCTTGGGTCAGGCCCAGATAGCCGCAAGCAAGTGAGGCCGCGATGCCCAAATACGGGTTGCAATCCATGCCGGCGATGCGATTTTCGACCCGACGGGCTGCAGGATCAGACAGTGGGATGCGGATGCCGGTTGTGCGATTGTCGCGCCCCCATTCCAGATTGATCGGGGCTGCGTGGTCTTTGACGTAGCGACGATAGCTGTTGACGTATGGGGCCATGACGGCCATCGCGTTTGGCAAGTGGTTTTGCAGGCCCGCAATAAAGTGGAAAAACGCATCGGTTTCGCCGCCCTGTGGACCGGAAAAGATATTCTGGCTGGTTTCGATATCCAAAATCGAGTGGTGGATGTGCATGGCAGAGCCGGGTTCGGCCGCGATGGGTTTCGCCATGAAGGTGGCAAAGCAATCGTGACGCAAAGCGGCTTCGCGGATCAAGCGTTTGAAATAGAACACTTCGTCGGCCAATTTGACCGGATCACCGTGCAGCAAATTGATTTCCAACTGGCCTGCGCCGCCTTCTTGAGTGATGCCGTCGATCTCGAACCCTTGGGCTTCGGCAAAATCATAGATGTCGTCGATCACCGGGCCAAATTCGTCCACGGCCGTCATCGAATAGGCTTGGCGTGCGGCGGCAGGACGACCGGACCGCCCCATCATCGGTTTGATTTCCTGGGCTGGATCGATGTTGCGCGCCACAAGGAAAAATTCCATTTCCGGGGCCACGATCGGTTCCCAACCTTTGTCGCGGTACAGTTGTACAACGCGTTTTAGCACGTTGCGCGGTGAAAACGGCACCGGTTCGCCTTTGCGGTCAAAGGCGTCGTGGATCACTTGCAGCGTCCAGTCCCCAGTCCAAGGGGCGGCGGTTGCGGTCGTCATGTCAGGGCGCAGGATCATGTCCTTTTCGGTGAACCCTTCGTCGCCAGCTGCCTCACCCCAATCGCCTGTAATCGTTTGATAAAAGATACTGTCGGGCAGATGAAAGTAATCTTGGCCGATGAATTTTTTGGCAGGAACCGCCTTGCCACGGGCAATGCCGGGCAGGTCGGAAATGATGCATTCGACTTCGTCCAGCCTGCGCCCCTCAAGGTAGTCGCGGGCTGTTTGGGGCAGATTTTCTGTCCAGTCGGTCATGCGTTCCGCTCCTGCTTGAAAAATGCGGCCATTTGCTGGCCAATATCTGGGCTGTCGATTGGTTTTTCTAAACGTTCGGTGGCCGCCGAGAGTTGATCGTCGGGCACAACACCGGGTCCGCGCGTGTTAATCAATCCGTGGACAAAGGGGGCTTCAAATTCGGGATGCGGCTGAAGGGTCCAGATCTGGTCATCGTACACCAATGCGGCATTTGCGCAAAAATCCGAAGATCCGGTGACTTTCGCTCCGCTTGGCAGGTCAACCACCTGATCCTGATGCCACGCGTTAACCGCGACCGTGTCATCGCCCATCCGGTATTCGGTGTGCCCGATGGACCACCCACCGTCGAATTTTTCGACCTTGCCGCCCAACGCTTGCGCAATGATCTGGTGCCCGAAACACACGCCAATCATTGGCTTTCCTGATGCTTTGACGTTGCGGATCAACCCCTCAAGCGGGGGGATAAACGCGTGATCCTCATAGGCCCCGTGTTTGGACCCGGTGATCAACCAGCCATCGGCCAGATCAATGCTGTCAGGGAATTCCATGTCGACCACATCAAATGTTTCAAATTCAAACCCGTGCCCGCCCAGCAGTTTTTGAAACATAGCGTCGTAGTCGCCAGATTGGTCAATGAGCGCCTCTGGCGCATGCCCCGTTTGCAGAATACCGATTTTCATAAATCACCTGTTTTACAGCACCCTAGCCAAGCGGTCAGGGGCAAGCAAGTCAGACTCGTTCAAGCCACGCCTGCCAATGCAGATGTTCTGGAATGGTTGCGAATTTTGCGATCTCTTGGCGTTTGGTACGGCACATACAATCGATCAGCAGCGGGTCGAATATGCGGGCCATAAGCGGATCCGCTTCGAACGCGTCAACGGCGCTGGTCCAATCGCTGGCCAGCGATGGCAGGTCGTCTTGGGCATAGGCGTTGCCTGCAATTGGCACCGACGGCTGCATCTGATCTTCAACCCCGATCATGGCGGCACCCAACACAGCACTTAGTAACAAATACGGGTTGATGTCGCCGCCAGCGGTGCGGTGTTCGATGCGGCGGGCGGCCGTTGGCCCGCCGGGAATGCGAATGGCGACCGTGCGGTTTTCATAGCCCCACGCGGCGGCCGTTGGGGCGTGGGCACCGTCCACCAACCGGTCGTAGGAATTGCCGTGGGGCGCAAAGATCAAGCTGCTGGCGGGCATTGCGGCGAGGCATCCTGCGACTGCGTTGCGCAACACATCTGTGCCGTCGTCGTCGCCGTTGTCAAAGAAGTTGTTGCCGTCGGCATCGAGCACGGAAAAATGCACGTGCATCCCGTTGCCGCTGTCGTTGGCGTAGGGTTTTGCCATAAATGTCGCGGCCATGCCGTGTTGACGGGCCAGCCCGCGCACAAGGCTTTTGAATAGCCACGCGTTATCAGCGGCTTGCAATGCGGGGCCGTGGCGCATCGTGACCTCGAATTGGCCAACGCCTGCCTCGCTGATCGCGGTTTCAGCAGGAATACCCATCGCGGCGGCGCCCGCATAGAGGTCATCAAAGAACGGCGCAAAGGCATCCATCTGCGCCATCGACAGGATCGAAGAGCTGTCCAAGGGGCGGCCATTGCGTGGATTAACAGGTGCTTGGACCTGCTGATCGCTGTCATCGACCAGCGTGAATTCCATCTCTGTTGCGGCAACCACTTGCCAGCCACGGGCGTCGTATTTCGCTAAAACGCGGGCCAGTGCATGGCGTGGATCAGCCGCAAACGGCGCACCATCATCGGTGTGCAACGTCATCGGAACCAGTGCTGAGGAGCCGGTCAACCACGGCACGGGCATCGGCGCGCGTTCTGTCGGGAACAGCATTCCGTCAGCGTCACCAGTGTCAAACACCAGTGGGCTGTTTTCGATGTCAGCCCCCCAAAGATCGACGTTCAACACCGACAATGGCATGCGCACAGCGCCCGTTGCCAGTTTGTCGGCGTACGACCCCGGCACGACTTTGCCGCGCATCTGTCCGTTCAAATCGCAGGCAACCACACGGAACGTTTGCAGTGCATTCAAGTCCATGAGGAGGCCACCTTTTGCCAAAGAATTAGCGTATCAGATTTGGGCGCACCCTGATCTTTTGACGCGTGTTACTTGGTAGATGACGGTTCAAGCGACGGTTAATCAAGCCAAAAAAGCCAATGACCACCAATGTCAGCAGAATAAAGTAGCCTGCCAAAATCGGATAGGGGATGAACGGGTTGAACGTTTTATCCGCAAAGTAACTGGCGTAATACAGTGCATCACCGCGTTGTTGCCATGCAGGAAAGCCGCTGAAAAACACCAGCGTCGTGGCGTGAAACAGAAAGATTGCCTCGTTCGTGTAGGCGGGCCAGGCAAGGCGCAGCATCGTGGGCCAGATCACCCGTTTGAAACGCGGCCAGCCGGACAGGCCGTAAGCGTCTGCGGCTTCGACGTCACCTTTGGGAATGGATTGCAGCGCCCCGTAGAAAATCTCGGCGGAATAGGCCGCGGTGTTCAGGAACAACACGACCAGCGCGCCCAACCATGCGGCGGTGAAAGGGGCAAATATCGGCAGCACTTGTTTAAGCTGCAAGAACAGGAAGTAGCCAAAGAAAAACTGTATAAACAGCGGCGAGCCACGGAACAAAAAGATGAACCATTCCGCCGGTTGGCGGGTCCACGGGCTATGAGATGCTTTGCCGACGGCCAAAAGCGTGGCGAACAGGAAGCCGGCGATCAAGGCCAAAATCCCGAAATAGACGTTCCAGATCATGCCGGACCCGATCAGCGTGAACTGCTGACACAGCGTGAAATCTCCGCGTGGCAGCAGCCGTTCGCCAATGCCAATCGAGCGCAGGCCGTAATCCATGATGGTCTGGGTGCACGACATCAGGCGGCTTTCCTTTGCTGTTCGCCGCCTGTGGTCGCCTGACCGCGCGTGAGGCGGCTCATGAGCCTGCCCAGCACGATTTCAGAAATACGGGTGAAGATCAGATAGAACACGAGGAGCGCGAGAAAGTACCACATGCGCCAGTCGCCGTGCGGATAGTCGGTAAATCGTGCGGTTTTTGTGCCGCCCAATTCGCGGGCCCAATAGACGATGTCTTCGACGCCGAGCAGGAATAACAGCGGAGTGGCCTTGATCAAAACCATCCACAAGTTCGACAGACCGGGCAGGGCAAAGACCCACATTTGAGGCACCAAAACCCGCCAGAAGGTCTGGCGCGGTGACATGCCATAGCTTTCTGCGGTTTCAAGTTGGGCACGTGGCACAGCGCGCATCGCACCGAACAAAACATTGGCAGCAAACGCGCCGAACACGATCGCAAAAGTAAACACCGCAATGGCAAAGCCGTAAGTTTCATGCATCCACTGCGGTGCATTTCCGAGCGGCATTTTGGCGGCTTGGCAGACGATGAAATCGTTGCCCTGACGAATTGGATCCGTCCATTCGGGGCACAGCACTTTGTGACGGCCCCATTCGATCATTTGATCCAAGGCAATGACAAAAAATAGAAAAAACGCGATGTCCGGCACGCCGCGCACAACGGCGACATAGCCGCGACCCAACCACGACAAGGGCGCGATACGGCTGCGTGCGGCAGAGGCACCTGCAAACCCGAAGGCGAGGGCCGTAGGCGCAGTGATCGCCAAAAGCAGCAGCACCGTCAGCACGGACCAATAGATCGACATGTGTTTGCCGGTGGTCAGATAACAGGCCATCCATTGCCAATCAGGCAGGATGCTGGGGTCTGTGCAAAAACTGAAAATGGCGGTTCTCTATTGGCTAATGAAAATTTGAGTATTTTTGATCAGAACAAATTGGGGGGCTGGTATGGTGGACAGCCCCCCAGAAGATTCAGGGGCTTAGAAAGAGCCGCCGATTTCCCATTTGGTCAGCAACGCGTTCAAGGAACCGTCAGCTTTCATTGAGGCGATTGCTGCGTCAAATTTGGCTTTCAGTTCGTCGTCGCTTTCGCGCAGACCCATGCCAACGCCGCCGCCGATCATTTCTTCTTGCTCTAGCAACATCAGATCAGCGTCTTCGGACGCGATGGGTGTCAGGAACGCTTTGTCGGCCAGAACCGCGTCTGCTTCGCCATTTTTGACGGCTGCGACGGTTTCTTCTGGTGTTGCGAATTCAACCAGCGTGGCACCTGAGGCTGCGATGAAAGACGCTTGGATTGTGTTGGCTTGCGCTGCGACAATACCGCCTGCGATGTCTGCATCTGCGGACATGGACAAGTATGCGGATGGGTCAGGTTGCGTGTAGTTTTGTGTGAAATCAATGACTTCATCGCGTTCGTCGGTGATGGACATGCCGGCGATGATGGTGTCGTAGTTAGAGGACACGAGGTTCGGGATGATGCTGTCCCACTCGTTTGTGACCCATTCGCAGGTCAGTTCTGCGCGTTTGCACAGTTCGTCGCCAAGCTCGCGCTCAAAGCCGTCAACTTCGCCTGCGTCATTGATAAAGTTGTACGGAGGGTACGCGCCCTCGGTGCCCATGCGCACGACAGAATGGCCGTCGGCGAATGCCATTGAGGATACAAACGCCAATGCGGCGGTGCTAAGTAGGATCTTTTTCATAGGTCGTCTCCCGGTTGGTTTTTTTAGGTGGTTACTTACGATTAGGGGGTCATTGCGGCTGTGTTGCCGACAAAAACCCGCGCAGTCGTTCGGATTTGGGCGCGCCGAATAACGTATCGGGCGGCCCTTGTTCTTCGATCAGCCCCTGGTGCAGGAACACAACGTGATCCGATACATCAGCGGCCAGTTTCATGTCGTGCGTCACGATCAGCATGGTGCGCCCTTCGGCGGCCAAGTCTTTGATCACGCGAATAACTTCTTGTTCCAGTTCAGGGTCAAGCGCGCTGGTGGGTTCATCAAACAGCAGCGCTTCGGGTTCCATGCACAGGGCGCGCGCGATGGCGGCGCGTTGTTGTTGGCCACCTGACAGCTGCGCAGGAAACACGTCGCATTTGTCGCCAATGCCGACTTTATCGAGATACGCGCGGGCCGATGCTTCGACTTCAGCGCGGTCGCGTTTCAGTACCGTTAGCGGCGCTTCCATCACGTTTTGCAGGATGCTCATGTGGGCCCAAAGGTTAAACTGCTGGAACACCATCGACAGGTTTGTGCGAATGCGCAGCACCTGTTTGCTGTCAGCGGGGCGGCGATTGTGACCATTGCCAAGCCATGTCACCGGTTCGCCTTTGAACAAGACCTCGCCCTGTTGGCTGTCTTCTAGCAGATTACAGCAGCGCAGCAGTGTTGATTTGCCGGACCCGGACGAGCCGATCAGTGACACCACATCGCCGCGTTGTGCCGAAATATCGACGCCTTTCAACACCTCCAAAGCGCCATAAGCTTTGTGCAGGTTTTTGATTTCGATGACGGGTGTGGTGTTGGCGGTCAAATGGGCTCTCACTTGCGCCTTGGGCGCAGTTTTTTGGACATCGCCGTTGATTAGGTGGCAAATCGGGTGTGTTTGCAATGTGCAAAGTGATCTGAGGTGGGTTTTACCGGTCAGTTGCCCTTAGGGAAGGCGCTTTAGCCGCCCATGCGCTGGCGGACCAAGGCGCTGTCGCGGTCAGAAACCCCCAACAGATTCGCAACGAGGCGCAGAACTGCGTCTTCTTCGTCGCTGCGCACACCATCGGCTAGGGCGACCTGTCACAGAGCTTCGATCACGCCAAGACGGTTGTCGTAATCCACCGCATCTTTGATCGCGCGGGTGAAACGGACCGTGTCTGGCGCTTCGGTTTCCAACTGTTCTGCATCTGCGCGCAGGTCCGCAACATTGCCGGGGTCCAGCCCGTAACGAATGGGCGGTAATCGCATCAATGCGCGCCTTTTCATCGGCGTCATACGAACCGTCGGTTTTGGCGACACGCACCAACAACGCGGTCAGCGCAAGACGCTCATCCGTGTCAGGCAACGGGGCAGGGGCGGGGGCCGTGAGGCGCATTAAGAATTCAGCAAGCATGGGGGGAATATATGGGCGCTTTTGGAAAAGACCAGAGCGATCACATCCCTGTGGCATCCGCCTGCATTTCAGCGCTGTCATCTGGTGTGATCCCAAGGGCACCTTCGATCTGGTGCAGCATGCTTTCCTCGATATCGCGGCGTTTGCCGTCCGCTAGCACGACTTTCCACATGGCCTCGGCCAGATCATGGCGGTGCTGATAATCCAGTTCCACGCGCAAGATGTCAGCGAATTCCGGCGTGCCCGGCGCGTCGCGTTCCAATGCCTCGCAGGTGGCGCGCAATTTGGCAGCCTCGATCGGTTTCAGATCAAACATCGCGGTCAGAATGCGGTCGATTTGCGCAACTTCTTCGGCTTTGTATTCGCGGTCAGCCAAGGCGACGCGCACAAGCAATGCACCCAAAGCCAACTGGGCGTCGGGTTCGGGCAATTTCGGAGATTCGGGCGCGCGGCGGGGGAATAAACGTTCAAACATCCAGCAGTCTTAACCCAAGTTAACGCATGCGCCAAAGCGAAAATGCACGCCCCTTGCGTCAACTCAGCTGTGCAGGCGGTCCAAAACGCAAATTGTCGATGGCAAGGCCCTGCGGATCAACATTCATCAGCACAAAACCCGCAATGTCCGGCACACCATCTTTGCGTTGGAAACCAACGGTATATTCGCTGACTTTTTGCACCGAAAGCTGAACAATAATGCTGCCGTCACGTCGCAAAAACTGCACCTGAGCCAACCCGCCTTCGCCGCCGCGCAGATCAAACGCGAGGGCTGGCTGATCTGCGTCAAACAGCACGGAAATGGCACCTTCGCCTTGTCCTTCCCGACGTGGGAACGCAGCCGGGCCGTAACCGTTTAGCATGCGGTTTTGACCCATCATCACCAGTGACATCGTCTGTCCCGGTTGCCCCGCCAAAGGCGTCAGGGGGGCGTTGGCCGGTCCGTGAACCAGATCATGATTGCCGCTGAATGCCAGCGTTTGACCATGAAACCGTTCGGCAAAAACCGCCCCCGGCAAAACCAGCAAATCGTTCAACAACCGGCCAGGACCCATGTTTGCCTGCTGATCCTCAAATGTGATGATCTGTGTCAGCGCCAAACTGTTGGGATCAACCTGACAAACGGGTGTGTCACAGGCCCATAAAATTTGCGGGGAAAATGCTAAAATTACTAATAAAAATCGCTTCATAACGACGAAGCTAGCACATTTAGCCCTCGTAGCCTTCAACAATTATCAAATTGCCGTCTGCCACCGCGTCGCGCAAGGCTTTGGCCGCTTGATATCCTTTGCTTTCGTAACACGCGAGCGCGTCTGCGTAGCTGGCGAATTCGATCACAACGGTGCGGTTGTTCCACGCGCCTTCGCGCAATTCCTGCGTTCCGCCACGCACCAGAAATTTGGCGCCGTATTCGGCCAAAGGTGCTGCATTGGCAGCGCGGTATTTATCATAAGCCTCGGCGTCATGTACGACGTTATGGGCGATCCAATATCCTTTGGCAGTCATGGCAATTCCTTTCACAGGTCTTTGAAAATGTTGGTAATTCTTTTGGCTCCGACATCAGCGCCGTAGGGCGGGTTCAGAATAAACATCCCTGACCCAACCATTCCATGACCGGGGCGGGCGGGGTCAAATCGGACCTCGTGGCGCAGGGCATCAGGATGATCGTCAGACAGTGTTTTGATCATGTCCGAATGCGCGAAATTGGTCAAAATCGGATACCACAGCGCGATGATCCCGACGTTCCAGGCGCGCGCGTATTTTCGGATGTCCCGCGGGATAGTTTCGTAGTCGGTTTTGATCTCATAGCTGGGGTCAATCAGCATCATGCCACGTCGCGGTGTCGGCGGAATGAGCGAATGCGCCATGCCAAACCCGTCCGTCAAATGGCAGGTCACAGGGTAGGGCGACATGGCGAAATCAAGAGCCGCATGTTCGGCTGGATGCAGTTCTGCCAGATGGATTTTGTCCGTGGCACGCAACAACTGCGCGGCAATCATAGGCGATCCGGGATAAGCGGTAGCACCGTTCTCGGCTTTGATTTGCCGCAATGTTTCGCCGTAAGGATGGTCCGCGAATTTACCTTCCAAACGGGCGATACCTTGGGCCGCTTCGCCAGTTTTTAACGCGTATTCGTCTTGCAGATCATAGACCGCGCGCCCGGCATGGGTTTCGATGTAGGTCAGCGGTTTGTCCTTGGCCGTCAGATAGCGCAGCATCCACGCCAGCAGCGCGTGTTTGTGAACGTCAGCCAGGTTTCCGGCGTGATAAATGTGTTGGTAACTCAGCATTCTGCGATATGGCGGCAAATCGCGCCTACGCGCAATGTGTAATTACGGCGCGAGTTTCCCAAGGTTCGGCTCGCGCAGGCTGGTGATGTAACGTGTCCCGTCGCGTGCCTCGATTAGGCCTGTGGTATATGCAAAGCCGCCGGTGGGATCTTGTAACGTTTCCAATACCTTGCCGGTTTCATCGATGTGCACAACCAGACCGTAACGCGTGGCCTCTGGGCGCATGGACGCGGGCAGGCGCATCACCAATTTGCGCAGGAACGGTTTGGTCGACATGTTGTCGGCATCCTCGGAACGCGGGCTTACGCAGCCAAACCAGAATGTCCCGTCTTGGGCGCGTGCGATATTGTCTGGAAAGCAGGGGGTGTTTTCAACGATTGTAGTCGGATCAGAGCCATCCAGCGCCACCCGTGTGATCGAATATTCACCGGTTTCCACCAGCAGAAAATGTGTGCCCGCAGCATTTATCGCCAGCCCGTTTGCAAAGTTCAGCCCATCCATCACAAGGCTGGTTTGCCCCGTTGCCGGATCAAGTTTCAGCACGCGACCATGACCGCCGTGTTCCATTAAATCGAGGAATGACGCAGGGAACGTGCCGCCAAATTCCACCGCGCCGAATTTGGTTGAGGCATCGGTGAAATAGATCGACCCGTCCGGCGCGATGTCTAGATCATCGGCGTAGTTGATCGCGGTGCCGTCAGGTGCGGTGTCGGTCAGGACGGAAACAACGCCGCTCGGGGTGATCGACAACAGCCCCTTGGCCGCATCGGCCACGACAATTGTGCCATCTGTCAGGGCCGAAATCCCTAACGGCAGCCCGCCGGTATCCGCAAATTCAGAGGTGGTGCCTTTGACCGGATCATAGGCCAGAATTTTGCCGCCGTGCGACGCCATAAAGATACGGCCATCAGGGCCCTCGGCGGCGTCCTCGGGACCCGTTTCACCGTTCAGATCAATCCGTTCGATGGATTTTAACGCGGTGTTCGGGAAATAGTCACCGGTGTAGCTTTTGCTGGGCGGTGCCTCCCATGCCACGGGTGCAATCTGGACCGGCCAAAAGATAAGGTAAGCGACCAGCAGAACCACACCCAAGCGGAGCAGTTTAAGGGTTTTTCGTAGCATCTGTGACCTCACTCAATAGTCGCGTTGAATAAGGCCAGCTTAGCCAGTTTGTCTGCAATTGCACGTTGTTTGAATGCCTCGATTACACGAGACGCGAGTTTTCCTTGGCAGCGCGTACGAAATCCTTGAACAGTGGGTGCGGATCAAATGGTTTCGATTTCAATTCGGGGTGGAACTGCACGCCGATAAACCACGGATGATCCGGCCACTCGACGATTTCGGGCAATGATCCGTCAGGCGACATGCCAGAGAAACACAGGCCCGCATCCTCAAGCTGTTTGCGGTACTTGATGTCGACCTCGTAGCGATGGCGGTGGCGTTCGTCGATTGACGTTGTGCCGTAAACTTCAGCGACTTTGGTGCCCTTGGTCAGCGTCGCGTCATAGGCGCCCAACCGCATAGTGCCGCCTTTGTCATCGCCAACTTTGCGGCTGACTTTGGCGTTGCCCTGCACCCATTCCTTGAGGTGGTAAACGACTGGTTCGAAACGCTTTTTGCCCGCTTCGTGGTCAAATTCCTCGGAGCCAGCAGCGGTGATACCAGCGACATTGCGCGCCGCCTCGATGACGGCCATTTGCATGCCCAGACAGATGCCAAGGTAGGGAACGCCGCGTTCGCGGGCAAATTGCGCGGCCTTGATTTTACCTTCGGTGCCGCGTTCACCAAATCCGCCGGGCACGAGGATCGCATGGAACCCTTCGAGGGCAGGGGCGACATCATCGGCGCTGTCAAAAACTTCGGCATCGACCCATTTTACGTTGACCTTGACCCGGTTGGCCATGCCACCGTGGGTCAGCGCCTCTTTGATGGATTTGTAGGCATCTTCGAGCTGGGTGTATTTGCCGACGATGGCAACATTTACCGCACCTTCAGGGTTGTTCACGCGGTCAGACACGTCGTTCCAGACGGTCAGATCAGGCTTGGGCGCGGGCGAAATTTGGAAGGCGTCCAAAACCGCCTGATCCAGACCCTGCGCGTGATAGGCCAACGGCGCGTCATAGATCGTTTCCAGATCATAGGCCGCCACAACCGCCTCTTTGCGCACGTTGCAAAACAGGGCGATTTTCTCGCGCTCTTTTTCGGGAATTGGATGTTCAGAGCGGCACACCAGAATGTCAGGCGCGATGCCGATCGATTGCAGTTCCTTGACCGAGTGTTGGGTCGGTTTGGTCTTCAGCTCGCCCGAGGCGGCCAGATACGGCAGCAACGTCAGGTGCATGAAAATCGACTGACCGTGGGGCAAATCATGGTTGAATTGGCGGATCGCCTCAAAGAACGGCAACCCTTCGATGTCGCCAACCGTGCCGCCTATTTCGCACAGCATAAAGTCAACTTCGTCTTCGCCGACGTGCAAGAAGTCTTTGATTTCGTTGGTGACATGCGGGACGACCTGAATGGTCTTGCCCAGATAGTCGCCGCGCCGCTCCTTTTCCAGCACGTTGGAATAGATGCGCCCCGAGCTGACAGAATCCGTGTTGCGCGCAGGCACGCCAGTGAACCGTTCGTAGTGGCCCAGATCAAGGTCGGTTTCGGCACCGTCATCGGTCACGAACACTTCGCCATGTTCAAAGGGGGACATCGTTCCGGGATCGACATTCAGGTAGGGATCAAGTTTGCGCAGACGCACCGAAAACCCGCGCGCTTGCAGCAATGCGCCCAACGCCGCCGAGGCAAGGCCCTTGCCCAAAGACGACACAACGCCACCGGTGATAAAGATATAGCGCGCCATAGAATGGAGTCTCCCGTCGATAAAAATGGGGTCAACAGACCACCAGTTTTGCCAGCCGAATTTCACACGAAACTCGAAGCATCACGGGATTTAAGTCTACTGGGATTCGGGTGGGTTTGGCAAGCCAGACGCAACATGATGTTGCGAAATTCTGGCTTACCTCAAGTTCTGGGCCTCAAGAGCGGGGTTTAGTCAGCAGAGGGCACCAAAGGCGCGTTTTCGTCCGACGTCGGTGGCAACAGGCTGTCCGCCGGGCCGGGCAATGCCGGATCCGCAGGTTGCGACGCACTGGATGATCCGCCGCCAACACGGTCCAGAACGGACGTTCCGGCAGATTTTTGTGCGGCAATAATTGTCAGCCAGATCGAGGTGATGATGAACCCTGTCGCTAGCACCCAGGTGACTTTGCCTAGGGCGGTTGCCGGTGGGCGTCCGCTGTTGGCGCCGCCACCGCCGCCGCCAATACCAAGGCCGCCCCCTTCGGAGCGCTGCATCAGCACAACTGCGATCAGCCCCAGAGCGAGGAGAAGGTGGACGGTAATTACGACTTGTTCCATTGGGACCTGCAGGCTTGGGGCGGGCATGAGCGCTTCGCGGGGTATCTATGCAAGTTTGGAGCGCGGGGCAAGAGCGCGGATGTGCGAAAACGATCTAGACATTCGCGCAGCCTTTGTCATGATCGCGTCATGCCCCATGATCATGAACATCCGCACTCCCTTTTGCCGCCCGAGCCCGCCTTGCGCGTCAAAGCCCTAGAGACAATTTTGACGCAAAAAAGGTTGGTTGATCCGGCGGCGTTGGATGAAATTATCGACATCTATGAGACCAAGATCGGCCCGCGCAATGGTGCGCATGTGGTCGCAAAGGCGTGGATGGACCCTGATTTCAAGGCCGCATTGCTGGCGGATGCGACGGCTGTTGTGTCCGAACTTGGCTATTACGGGCGTCAAGGCGAACACATGGTTGCAGTGGAAAACACGGACGACGTGCACAACATGGTCGTGTGTACGCTGTGCAGTTGCTACCCGTGGCCGCTGCTGGGCATCCCACCAACATGGTACAAATCTGATGCGTATCGCGCGCGATCTGTGCGTGAGCCGCGCAAGGTTTTGGCCGACTTCGGGGTTGAACTGCCGGTCGACACAGCCGTGCGTGTTTGGGATTCGACCGCCGAAGTCCGCTATCTGGTGATTCCGCAACGCCCTGCTGGCACAGACGGAATGGACGAGGCGGCATTAATGGCCCTGATCACCCGCGACAGCATGATTGGCACCGGATTGGCGATCGCACCATGAGCCGCGTGCACGACATGGGCGGGCGCTTTGGCGACGGTGCAGTTGTTCCTGAACCCGAAAGTGATCCGGTTTTTCACGAAGATTGGCACGCGCGTGCGCTGGCCTTGGTTCTGTCCACCGGTGCGTGGGGGCAATGGAACATCGACATCAGCCGCCATGCGCGTGAATGCCTTGCGCCGCAGGATTATGCGGCCATGTCGTATTACGAAAAATGGCTGGCCGGGGCCGCAGCCCTTTGCGTCGACAATGGGATTGTGACGCGCGATGAACTGGCATCTGGCCAAGGCGACGGGACCAGCGATTTGGCCCCCAAGGCGCTGAAACCTGAAAACGTGGCATCCATGTTGGCCGCCGGTGGCCCTGCTGACCGGCCAAGCGACGTGACGGTCAGATTTAAGGTCGGACAAGCGGTTCAAACCCGAAAAATTGCGGCAAACCAAATGGTTGACGGCGGGCACACACGGTTGCCGACCTACGCTGCGGGTGCCAAAGGGCGCATTGTGATGATCCATGGCACGCATATTTTGCCCGACAGCAGCGCGCATCGTTTGGGCGAAGGCAGCGAGCCGGTGTACGCCGTTGCGATCCCCGCAAGTGAGCTGTGGGCCCAGCCCGAGCACCCCAAAGACGAGGTGATCCTTGATCTTTGGCAAAGCTATCTGGACGTCGCGCAATGAGCGCGCCAGAACCAGCATTCGAGGCCCCGTGGCACGCGCAAGTCTTTGCTTTGACAGTGCATTTGAACGAGGCGGGGCATTTCGCATGGTCCGATTGGGCGACACGATTTGGTGCCACGTTAAAGCGCCACGGGCTGAGCAAAGACCTGAACGGTGGCGATGACTATTTCACCGCGTGGTTGGACACGCTGGAAACTTATCTGGCCGAAACCGGCAGCGCACCTACGAATGACGTCGACAAAACGCGCGATGCGTGGGCGCAGGCGTACCTAAGCACGCCGCATGGCACCCCCGTTTCACTCTGATCTATTGATCGACGTCATCCATGTCTGCTTGACCAGACAAGGCGCGGCGCACATGGCTCCAGCTTAGGCCGATACCCAAGACCACAGACAGCGCCAAAAGGCCCAGCCACGTGTTCAGGCTAGAGTTCTGCAAATCCAGCAGGCCCATGTCATACAGCACCCACAACAGCGCGCCGACCAGCGCCAACACCAAAATGACGCCAATGCCGCCGATCGACCGTAACGTGGCGCGCAGATAGATGATGTATCAGATCAGCAGCAACAATCCGGCCAAAACCATCAAGGAAAGCGAGTCGCCCTGCGGCCCCAGCACCCATTTGACGTAGTTGTACTGCGTCGGGTTGTAGGTCGCGGCGAGCAAAATAAATGCGTCCACCCAGCGTAAAATGAAACTCATGAACGATCTCCGGCAAATCAATGTTGCACGCAACATCCTAACAGCGCCCTAAAATGTCCAGCACAACAGGGCATATCCGCCACCTGCGACGATACGCACGCAATGTTTGTGGCCTCAGCGCACGAATCGGGTTTCGCCCGCGCGGGTCGCTGGCTAT
The DNA here is from genome assembly GCA_029251465.1 of Ascidiaceihabitans sp. GTDB lineage: Bacteria > Pseudomonadota > Alphaproteobacteria > Rhodobacterales > Rhodobacteraceae > Ascidiaceihabitans. The sequence goes on along the minus strand of JAQXDI010000044.1, from coordinate 75,200 downwards.
AGGGATACGGGTTTGCCTGAAAAGGTGACCTAAACTTTGAAATGAGAAGAGGACCAGTTCATGGCCAATGTTGTTGTTGTCGGCGCTCAATGGGGTGACGAAGGAAAAGGCAAAATTGTCGACTGGCTCTCTGAGCGCGCGGATGTGATTGCGCGTTTTCAAGGTGGCCACAATGCCGGGCACACGCTGGTTATTGATGGCAAAGTTTATAAATTACACGCGCTGCCGTCCGGCGTTGTGCGCGGTGGCAAACTGTCGGTTATCGGCAACGGCGTGGTGCTGGACCCGTGGCACCTGCTGAATGAAATCGAAATTCTGCGTGCCCAAGACGTGACGATCAGCCCCGAAACGCTGATGATTGCGGAAAACACGCCGCTGATCCTGCCGATCCACGGCGAGTTGGATCGCGCCCGCGAAGAGGCATCCTCCAAGGGTACAAAAATCGGCACGACGGGTCGCGGCATCGGCCCGTGCTACGAAGACAAAGTCGGACGTCGCGCTATTCGCGTAGCTGATCTGGCAGACTTGGCGACGCTGGAATCCCGCGTTGATCGCGCTTTGCAACACCACGATCCGTTGCGCAAAGGCTTGGGAATCGAGGCCATCGACCGCGATGCTTTGGTCGCCAAACTGCGTGAAATCGCACCGGCGATCCTTGAATACGCCGCACCGGTGTGGAAAGTCCTGTCCGAGAAACGCAAAGCTGGCAAACGTATTTTGTTTGAAGGCGCGCAAGGCGCATTGCTCGATATCGACTTTGGAACCTACCCGTTTGTGACCTCGTCCAACGTGATCGCAGGGCAGGCGGCAACCGGCGTTGGCCTTGGCCCGACCTCAATTGATTACGTTCTGGGCATCGTCAAAGCCTACACAACCCGCGTCGGCGAAGGCCCGTTTCCAACAGAGCTAGAAGACGCAGATGGCCAAATGATGGGCGAACGCGGTCATGAATTCGGAACCACAACAGGGCGCAAGCGTCGCTGCGGCTGGTTTGATGCCTGCCTCGTACGTCAAACTTGCGCGACATCAGGTGTGACTGGTATCTCGTTGACAAAGCTGGATGTTTTGGATGGTTTCGAGACGCTGAAAATCTGCACAGGCTACATGCTGGACGGCGAAACGCTGGATTATTTGCCAACTGCGGCAGATCAGCAGGCGCGTTGCACACCGATCTACGAGGAAATGCCCGGCTGGTCCGAAAGCACCGAAGGCGCGCGGTCTTGGGCCGACTTGCCTGCAGGCGCGATCAAGTATGTGCGCCGCATCGAAGAACTGATCGACTGCCCCGTCGCCATGGTTTCCACCTCGCCAGAACGCGAAGATACGATCCTTGTCACCGACCCGTTTGCCGACTGATGGCCCTGTCTTACAAAGCGCGGCGTCGCTGGTCACTGGTGATTTTGCTGGTCGGTTTGCCGCTCTACATCGGTGTCGCCGTGTGGGTGGTTACCCTGTTTGATCGTCCTGCGTTCTGGGTGGAAATCCTGATTTATGTGGGCTTGGGCATCGTTTGGGCTATCCCGTTCAAGTTCATCTTTAAGGGTATTGGTCAAGCGGACCCCGATCAGCGCGACTGATGGGATCAGCGCGATGAACCTGTCGCGTTGAAACCCCGCCCAATCGCGCGCCAGCCCAACACGCCGAGCACCACAGCCCCGACCGAGGCGACCAAAAACGGCAAACTTAGCGCATCCGCGCGTCCGATAATCGGTTCCGCGAACCGCACGACCAATCCTGACAGCACAAGCCCGACGGGGATCAAACCCCACGCCAACATCCGGTACAGGCTGTTGACCCGTCCCAACAACGCGTCCGGAATAGTCCGTTGCCGATAGGATACCGAAACCGTGTTCCAGATCAGTCCCGCAAACTCAAAGATCAAAACTGTAGAAGCGAGCGCCCACCAATTGGGCGCATAAGCCATCGCTAAAAAACACGGGGCGGACACAGACAACGCCAGCTGGGCGGTACGTTTTGGCCCAATAGCGGTAATGATTTTTTCGCTGACCAGCCCGGCTGCGATCCCGCCGAACGCACCGGCTGCCAGCAATGCACCGTAGGCCGTGGCCCCAAGGCCAAGGTTTTCCTGCACGTGCAAAATCAACGCAATTGCGCTCATCTGAAACAGCAGATTCCACGCGCCGGTGATCCAAGCAAGCGCGCGTAACAATGGCTCTGATCGCAGGAAATCAAAGCCTTCTTTTAACTCTGCGCGCCAATTTGATACCGCCGCTTGCGCCGGTTTGAATGACCCGCTCAGACGATACACCAGCACAATCGCGATGGCATAACTAAGCGCATTTAGGCCAAACGGTGCGGGGGCAAAACTGGCGATCAAAAACGCACCCAAGGCGGGCCCGACAAGGGAATTACCGATCAGTTCCACGCTCCAAAGGCGTCCATTTGCCCCCTCAAGTTGACTGCGATCGACCAAGCTTGGCAGCATCGTTTGGGCGGCATTGTCGCGGAACACTTCGGCCGTGCCTGCGCCAAGGGCGGTGAACATCAGCGCGTAAAACAACCACGGCTGCGCAAGACCCGCATCAGGTGGTGGTGCAAGCGGCAATGACAGCGCGATCGCCAAGGCTGCTGCCCCGAACGCCAGCGCGCGCGCAACATCCATCGCCAAAATCAACCGCCGTCGATCCATGCGGTCGGTCACAATTCCGGCAGGCAAAGCGAACACGAACCACGGCAGGCGCAATGCAACCGGCATAAGCGCAATCAGCAACGGATCGCGTGTTAACAACGATGCCATCCACGCCCAGGCCACCGTCGCGATGCCGTCCGCAAGGTTCGTCAGGCCAGACGCAGCAACAAATCTGGTAAAAGCAGGATTGGACATCGGTGTGCTCCTTTGGGTTGGAACCACAAATGGGGCCTCAAGCATGGTTGAGGTCAAGGCGAAAATTCGGATGTTGATACACGGGGTGCGCTATTTTGGGCGAAACACGGCTGAGGCGCTGTGACGTGCAATTTGGTTAGTCAATCAATGGCTTGGGTCGGGTTCTGGCGGAAATTATTGCTGACCAGAAAACGAAAAAGGCGACGCCCTTGCAGACGTCGCCCATTGTTTTGGTGCTTAAGGTGCGTTAGCCGGCAGCGCGCGCATCAGGGCGGAAACCGATGTCGCCTGTGACAGCAAAGCGGCCACCTTTCAGCTTTTCGATTTTGCCAGCGCGCAGCAATTTACCGAACGAGCGTAGCCCGTCTTCGCGGCTGAAATCGTCCTTTTCAACCTGACGCACTTTGGTCATCAGTTGCGGGCGCGAGAATTGTTCGCGGCCTTCAACAAACGACATGTATGCGGCAGCGGCCTCAAGCAGATCGGACAGGTTGCTGGCCCCCATGTCGTCAGCGAATTCGGCAAAGCTGCCTGCATCATCGACGGACTGTTCTGCCTCTTGGGTGGCGGCCACGCGGCGCGGTCGTACTGGACCACTTGTGGCGGCGTTTGAGGAATCAACCCGCTGTTCTGCAACCAGTTTCAACGGCACTGGGCGGGCAGGTGCATCAGGGCGTGCGACGCGACTTGCTTCGGCCGACGGGCGGCGTGGTTTTACAGCAGTCGCCAAATCGTCACGATAGGCAACTTCTTCCTTTTCTGCATCGACTTCACCCAAGCCGGTGTCAGCCTTTTTGGCGGCAACTGCAGCGCGCAGATGGGCGAAAGCGTCACGACGCTGTGCGCCTTCTTCTTCGTCCATGTGTTCGTCAGCCTGGGCCATCAAACGCGACACGTCATCGCCAGTGTTTTCGTCAATCGATTGCAACGCTTCGATTCCCGGCAAGGCGTGGGCGGATAGATCGCCAAGGTCGATTTCGGGTTTGATTTCAGCACTTACTTCGGCCAATTCTCGGGCCAATTCTGCTTCGTCATCGTCGGACAGAGAACTGGCGATATCACCTTCTTCATCATCGACTTCTTCTAGATCGCCCTGCGCAATTGCGGCTTCAAGGTCTGCGCGTTTGACTTTGATGACACGGGCCATGCGGCGCGGCGCGTCTTGCGGTGCCTCAGGGATGTCCAGTTTGGCGATTTCAACATCCGCATCTTCCGCGTCCTCGAACAAGTTCGCGGCGGGGGACACATCACTTTGGTCGGCATCGTCATCGTCGTCTTCCAAAGACGCGAGGATTGATGCGACATCATCATCGTCGTCTTCAACGGCAACAACTGGTGCATCGTCTTGGGTTTCGTCGTCCGCCGCGAGGGCGGCTTGGATATCGGCCAATGCGGTCTCTGCAACGCTATCGTCGTCTTGGACGACGTCCGGTTGCGCGGTTTCTGCGACCTGAACGACATGATCTTCTGCGTGTTCGTCTTCGCTGTAACCGTCGTCGTCGTCTGCAACGCCTTCGGCTTGGGATACGACGGCACGGATACGATAAAGTTTTGCCGCGATGCTGTCATTTGCAGCTGCGGGTGCGTCCTCAACTTCGACTGCGTCGGCTTGCGGCTCACCGGCAAAGAATGCCTCGGCTTGCGGCAATTCAGCGGCCAGATCACGTGGGGTGCGCGTGGTGTCTGTGGCTTCGGCGTGCGCGATCAAGGCGGAAAGGTCCGGATCTGCGACCTCGACGGGCTCTGACGCCTCTGCAGCTTCATCTTCCGCAGCTTGAGCGGCTTGAATGATGCGCGCGGCGTCGGCGTCAGCCTCGGCTTGCGCTGCAGCTTCGGCTTTGGCCGTTGCTTTTGCATCAGCCTCTGCTTTTGCTTTTGCTGCGGCCTTGGCTTGAACACGATCCATTTCGGCCTGTGCTTCACGCTCGGCATCAGCTTGGCGTTTGGCTTCTGCGCGCTCGGCGGCGGCAACGTCTGCGGCATCTTTGGCTGTATCTTCAGCCTTTGTGTCGCTGGATGCTGCGCCGTTAGCGTCAGTTGCGCTCAGAAATATCTGACCTTCGTGATGGCGTGCTTCTACACGGCGCGAAATCTCGCGCTCTGCAATGCGTTGCAGCATTTCTGTATCTGGTTGCGGGGGTTCTGCCCCGAAATAGCGATCTTCGGCGGACAGATTGCGGAAATACTCTGCAATTGCCTTCATCGCGCCGAATGAATCATCGAATCCTTCCAACGTGCACGAGAACGTGCCGTAGGATACTGTCAAAATTTTACTGTTACTCTTCATAGGATGCTCGTCCTCTGCGGTGGTGCAGTCATTCGTTTACCTTGTTAGGACGGGCAAAAGCGGCCCGAATCTGTGCCAATAACGGTATCATTTTGGGGCGAGAATGTGGCCAGTTTCCTAATTTGGCATTAAAAGGCGGTGATGAAAGTGATTGTTGACAGTTTGGAACCAATAACGCTGATTGGCGGCGGACCTTTGCCGACGGCGGATTTGGCAGAGGCATTAACCATAGCACAAACATGCGTGGCTGCCGATGGGGGCGCAAAAGCGGCGCTCGAGTACGGGATTGTGCCAGACGCAGCGATCGGCGATTTTGATTCCATCACACCAGATATACTGGCACAAATCCCGCCTGCGCGCTTGCATAAAATATCAGAGCAAAACAGCACCGACTTTGACAAAGCCATGCGCCACATCACAGCGCCTGTGGTGATTGCAGTGGGTTTTGCTGGCGGGCGTGTGGATCATCAGCTGGCTGCGTTTCACACTTTGCTGCGCTACCCGGACCGCCCCTGTATTATAGTCGGCGCGCAAGAGATCGTGTTTCACTGCCCGTCCCACATCGCCGTGCCGATTGATCCGGATCAGGTCGTGTCCTTGTTTCCGATGACGCCAGTGACCGGGCGTTCAACGGGTTTGCAATGGCCGATCGACGGGTTGGACTTTGCGCCCGACACCTTTGTTGGCACGTCAAATCACAGCACGGGTCCGATTGAATTGTGGATGGACGGGCCGGGCATGCTGTGCATTTTGCCGCGCCAGTATTTGCGCGCCGTTACGCGTGCTCTGGTGTCGCAGGGTTAAGACGTTCAGCCCGCGCCACGTTGCGTTCGCGCAAAATCACGTAAAGACCTGCGGCGATGGTGATGACAATGCCGACGGCGGCCAAGCCGTTTGGTAAATCTTGGAACACCAGAAACCCGATGATCGTGGCAATCGGGATTTCCAGATATTGCATGGGCGCCAGCGTCGCCGAGGGCGCATAGCGTAGCGACCACGTCATCAGTAGATGTGACAGGCTGCCCAACACACCAATGCTCAGCAACAACTGCCATTCAAACGCGGTGGGGGCGATCAGGTGCAGCATCGGCAAATCGCGACCATGCGCAAAGATGAACAGCGGAATCATAATCGCCACAGCGATGACGCCGCTGACGGCTTGTAGGCCGATGGGGTCGGTTTCTTTGGCAATCTGGCGGGTGATCAGCATAAAGACCGAGAAATTCACCGCAACACCCAGAGGCAACAGGGCAGGCCAGCCGACTTCGGCAAAGCTGGGTTGAACGACCAGCAATGTCCCGGCGAACCCCACCAGACAGGCGATCAGACGACGCGGTCCAATGACTTCGTTCAACACGTATTTGCCCAGCAGCAACATCAGGAACGGCATGACAAAGGCGATGGCAACCGCATCCGCCAACGGCAGGTACTGCAAGGCGGTGAACATCATGCCGATGCCAATGATGTGCAAAACCGTGCGCGCAATGACCAGATGCAGGATACGTCCTGATGACCGCCACGCCCGTTAGGTAAACCAAACGACAGGTATCAAAATGATCGCTTGGACCGCGAAACGCACCAACAACAGTTCACCCAACGGCACAGACTGCCCAATAATCTTTGCAATCGCGTCACCCATAGGGGCGACAACGCAAAATCCGAGCATCAAAAAGACGCCGAGCAGGGGCTTGTCTTGTGTCATTAACCAAGAAACTATTTCGGAGATTTCGCAATTGCAATCCGTGGTTTACGGGCACGTGCTATGCTGGTTGGCGACAGGAGTGATGCGCATTGGCGTCAGTTGCCGGTTATGCCCAAATGTGCCTGCCGTTCGCGAGCGAGCACGTATAATCCCGCCCCCACAATGATCGCCACGCCCAGCAACGTCAGTTGACCGGGAATGTCCGCAAAGATCAAATAGCCCAGGATCGTGGCGGCGACGATCTCGAGATACTGCAAGGGGGCAAGGGTGCTGGCGGGCGCTTGGGCCAAGGCGAAACTGATCAGCAAATGCGCAATGGTTGCCATGACCCCGACGCCCAACATCATCAAAACACCGAATTGCGAGGGCCAGACTGGATCAAGGCTGGGGATGCTGGTGCCGTTCGCTAGTGCAAGTATAGGCAGCGCGATCACCACGGCGGCAATTGCTGTATAGGCCTGCATGGTCACCGGATGCATGCGCTGGGCCATTTGACGGGTCAGCACCATGTAGACCGCAAAACACGCAGCCGTGCCCAACGGCAAAAACGCGACCGGCCCGATTTGGGAAAAGCTGGGCTGGATCACCAGCAGCGCCCCGCCAAAGCCGACAAAGCAGGCAATGATCCGTCGAATTCCGATCTGTTCCTTTAGGATCCACGCGCCCAGCAGCGTCAGAAAGAACGGTTCAACAAAAAAGATCGCGATGGCGTCGGCGATGGGCATGGCGCGCAGGGCGGTGAAAAACAGACCGGTCGCAATCATGATCAAGGCGGCGCGCGCCAGATGCAGGCCGATTTCGCGCATGTCAGGCCAGTGCAAGACGCCCAGCAGCACCGCGATGGGAAACAAAAGTGTGGATTGCAGGATGAACCGTGCGGCTGTGACTTGGCCAACGGGAATGTTGTTTGGCACCAATTTGGCGAACACATCGATGCCGGGGGCAAGGGCCGCGCCCAATGCCATCAACAGCACGCCACTGATCACTGAGGGCGGTTTGTTCATGTTGTGCTCATGCCATTAGCAATTCGGGACATTCACGGCCAATCCACCAAGGCTGGTTTCCTTGTATTTTTCCGACATGTCGACGCCGGTCTGGCGCATGGTTTCGATGCAGGCATCCAGCGGCACCAGATGCGTGCCGTCACCGCGCAGGGCGAGGGATGCGGCAGACACCGCCTTGATCGCGCCCAGCCCGTTGCGTTCGATGCAAGGGACTTGGACCAGCCCTTTGACCGGATCGCAGGTCATGCCGAGGTGATGTTCCAGCGCGATTTCGGCCGCGTTTTCGACCTGCTGCGGCGTGCCACCCATCACGGCGCACAAGCCTGCGGCAGACATTGCCGCGGCTGATCCGACTTCGGCCTGACAGCCCGCTTCGGCCCCCGAAATCGACGCGTTGTATTTCACCAGCCCGCCAATCGCGGCGGCAGTTAGCAGAAAATCTTCGATATGCGCCTCGGACGCCCCCGGAACGTGATCCAGATAATAACGCAGGGTCGCAGGCAACACGCCCGCCGCCCCATTTGTCGGCGCGGTCACGACCTGACCACCGGCGGCGTTTTCCTCGTTCACGGCCATCGCGTACATGCTCATCCAGTCGTTGATGGTGTGTGGCGCGTTCAGGTTCATCCCGCGCTCGGCCTGCAAGGCATCGTGGATACCCTTGGCACGGCGGCGCACGGACAAGCCTCCGGGCAAAATCCCGTCGGTTTCCATACCGCGATCAATGCAATCGTTCATCACTTGCCACAGACGCGCGGTGCCCTTTTTCAGGCTCTCGTCGCAGCCGCGTGACACTTCGTTGGCGCGTTTCATCTGGGCGATGTTTTTGCCCGATGCGACGGACATTTCCAACATTTCAGCCGCGGATTTGAACGGAAACGGGATCGGCGCGCCCTCATCCGTGGCTTTGCCTGCCGCCAGTTCCGCTTCGGTCATTACGAATCCACCGCCGATGGAATAGAACACCTCGCGCAGGGTGACGTCACCTTGGGCGTCTGTCGCCATCAGGATCATGCCGTTGGCGTGGCCGTCCAGTTTGGTGTCGTAGTCAAAGATCAGATCGGCCTTGGGGTCAAATTTCAAGGGGCCCAAATCGGGGGGCGTCAGGGTCTGTGTTTGCGCCAGCGCCGCCAATACTACCTCAGCCTTGTCCGCGTCATACGTGTCGGGCGAAAACCCGGCCAAGCCTAAAATCGTAGCGCGATCTGTCGCATGCCCGACGCCTGTAAACGCCAATGATCCGTGCAATGACGCCCGCACACCGGCAAATTCAAACGGCGAGGCGCGCATCATGTCCAAGAACCGTGCAGCCGCCACCATTGGCCCCATCGTGTGGGACGACGACGGACCAATGCCGACCTTGAACATTTCAAAAACTGACAGGAACATTTATGTGGCACTTCCGATTTTAGGATTGGCGGGGGCAGGATCGGTAAAGGGATGTGTGCCCAAGCCGTCCTCACTTTGCAAGCAGGCGCAGGCGGGCAGGGTTTCGATGTGGGCGCACAGATCATGCAAGGCAGGGTAGGCCGCCAGCTTGAACCAGCTGCGATCCTGATCTGCCGGATAAATCGCAGGCCACCGCAGCACGCCACACAGGTAGAAATCAAACACAGAAGGGCGCTGGTTGGCAGCCCACGTCGGGCGCTGGCTGACCAGATAATTCAACACGCCAAAATGGCCATGCAGCGCCTTTTGCAGCCCAAGGCGCAAAGCGGCTTGGTGTGCCGCATCCGCCCCGATGTATTTGTCAGGGTAGAAAATCATGCGCAGGGCCGGATGCACGGTGTTGGCCAAAAAGAACAGCCATTTCAGGAAATCAGCGCGCTCGGGATCATCAACAGACGGCCCCACGCCGCCATGCTTGTCCGCCAACCACAACAGGATCGCGCCGGTTTCAAAAATCGGCCCTTGCGGCGTTTCCAGCGTCGGGATCAACCCGTTGGGGTTCAACGCCCGATACGTGGGCCCGGATTGCTCCTGCGCACTGCGGTCCACCAGCACCGTTTCATAAGGCACGCCCAACTGTTCCAGCGCCAATCGAATGATCAGCGAGGCATTGTCAGGGGCGTAGTGCAGCACATAACTCATAGCGACTTTGATAGGGCGATTGCGCCCCGATCAGGCATCTTAAAACGACAGCCTGCGCGGTTTTTCAGACGTCGGTACTGACAATGCGGATGGTTTCAGGGCCAGACGCAATGTGAACAAGGTTTGGGGCCCAAAACGACCTTTACTCTCGCACCCGTGCGCACTCTTTCCTATAAGGGCGCAATCTTACTGCAAAGACACTTGGGGAGTCGCTGCCATGACCGGAGAATTGTCACCTATCGACAAGGCAAAATTTGTAGCTGCAAAGCGTGCGGCGGACTTTGTCGAGGACGGCATGAGCGTTGGGCTGGGTACCGGATCGACGGCTGCGTGGCTGGTGCGATGCTTGGGCGAACAGGTTCGCAATGACGGGCTGCGCATCAAAGGCGTTCCTACCTCGACCCGCACCGCACAATTGGCGCGCGAAGTCGGGATCGAAGTGATTTCTCTGGACGAGGCCAAGTGGCTGGACGTTACAATCGACGGTGCTGACGAATTTGACGGTGATTTGAACCTGATCAAAGGCGGCGGCGGCGCGTTGCTGCAAGAAAAGATCGTGGCGACGGCCTCTGATCAAATGGTGGTGATCGCGGACATCGGCAAAGAGGTCGAAACGCTGGGGGCATTCCCGTTGCCGATCGAGGTCATTCCCTTTGGCTGGCAAACCACCCAAGCGCTGGTTGAGGAAACCCTTATTTCCATGGACGTTCTAGGGCGCCAAGCGACCCTGCGCATGAACGGTGACCGCCCGTTTATCACCGACGAAGGCAACCACATTCTGGACCTGCATCTCAAGCGGATTGGCAACCCCCGTCAGTTGGCGTTGATCATCAATCAAATGCCTGGGGTGGTTGAAAACGGATTGTTCATTGATATCTGTGACGCCGTGGTCATCGGTTACGGCGATGGCCGTGTCGAAGTGCGCGACATCAATGAAGGCACGGTAGAACAGGACCGTCTCGATTTTGTAGAGACGGACAATCTGTTCACCGATCTAGCGGAATAAAAATGAAGCTTAAACGATCCGGCAAACAGACCCTGCTTGTGGTGGTCAACCTTGTGTTGGTCAGTGCTGTGGCTGCGTTGTACGTCACGGACGCCTTGGATGCGGGTGGTCTGTTCAACTGGGCCGCGGCGATTTTGCTGTCGATTTGGGCCACGTTCATCATGTTGAACCTGCTGCGCCGCTCGGTTTACGCCGAAATCAAAGAGGGGGGCATCACAGTCCACCGTGTTTTGACCTCGGTCTATGTGCCGTGGTCGCAAATGCAGTGGGCCAACATTGTGCCTGACAGTCGCATCAGCCTGATCGCGTATCGTCGCAATGGCGCAAGCAAAGAATCCTACACCGGCATGTCCAGTCGCCTGACCGGCGAGGACGGCAAAGCCGCATTACTGGCGGCCATTCAAAACGCCCGCCCTGATCTTCCCACACGTTCGCCCCACGATACGGCGACACCTGAATAACGGAGCCTCACCATGGCATTTGACTTTGATCTTTTCGTAATTGGCGGCGGCTCTGGCGGCGTACGCGCGGCACGTGTGGCCGCAGGTGAAAACGGCGCCAAAGTCGGCCTTGCCGAAGAAAGCCGTTACGGCGGAACCTGCGTCATCCGTGGCTGCGTGCCGAAAAAGCTGATGGTTTTTGCATCCGGCTATTCAAATATCGAAGCCGAAGCCGGCGCATACGGTTGGGACGTCACGCTTGGCGATTTCGACTGGAACCGTTTCAAAGGCACGCTGCACGCGGAACTTGACCGGCTAGTGGCGATCTATCGTCGTTTGCTGGCCAACGCCGGGGTTGAGACATTCGATGCCCGCGCCTCAGTCAAAGACGCGCACACGGTTGTCCTGTCCTCAGGCGAAGAAAAAACCGCGAAACACATTTTGGTCGCCACAGGCGGTCGCCCGACGCGCCCCGACATCGCGAACGCGGATGCAGGCATCGTATCGGATGATTTGTTCGATCTGCCGGAATTGCCAAAATCCATGCTGATCGTCGGCGGTGGCTACATCGCGTCGGAATTTGCCGGGGTCATGAACGGGCTTGGCGTCAAGGTCACGCAATTCTATCGCGGCGAACAAATCCTGCGCGGCTTTGATCATGAGGCCCGCACGCTGGTTGCCGAACAGATGGTCGAAAAAGGCATCGATCTACAGCTTGGCACCAACATCGCGGAAATGGAAAAACGCGACGGTGGTGTTTGGGTGAAATCGACCTCTGGCGACGAGGCCCTGTTTGATCAGGTGCTGTTCGCAACGGGGCGCAAACCGAACACCGATGATTTGGGGCTAGAGGCGACAGGCGTGAAACTGGACCGCGCAGGCGCTGTTCAGGTGAACGAATACAGCCACACAGCCGTGCCATCGATCTACGCCATCGGCGATGTGACCAACCGCGTAAACCTGACCCCCGTGGCGATCCGCGAAGGCATGGCGTTTGTGGAAACCGTGTTCAAGGCCAACCCGACGCCTGTGGATCACGACCTGATCCCGTCTGCGATCTTTACGCAGCCTGAAATGGGCACCGTTGGCCTGTCAGAAGAGGCCGCGCGCGAACAAGAACCGATCGAGGTCTATGCAACCACCTTCAAACCGATGCAATCGTCCTTTGCCGGACAACCGGATCGGGTGATGATGAAACTGGTTGTGTCCCAAGCAACGCGCAAGGTTCTGGGCTGCCATATCGTCGCACCGGCAGCCGGCGAGATGATCCAATTGGCGGGCATCGCGGTCAAAATGGGCGCAACAAAAGAGGATTTCGACCGGACCGTGGCGGTACACCCGACCATGTCCGAAGAAATGGTAACAATGAAAACACCCGTCCGAACTTCGTAAGACTTACGGCTTGATATTTGTGGCTTAGGGCACAGGTATGATAGCAACACGGTAACGTAGACTCCGTGACACCAATTCGACGTGGATTCGGGCGATAACTTAAGGGAAGAACACACATATGGCTGGCAATACAGGCGGCCCCTGGGGGGGCGGTGGCAATTCCGGAGGCAACGACGGCGGCTCCAATGGCTCTGGCGGAAATCGCGGCAACAACGGCGGCGGGCGACGTCCCGACGACGAAGGCTCGCAAATTCCAGAGATCGACGAGCTGGTCAAAAAAGGCAAAGAGCAACTGCGCGTCCTGATGGGCGGTCGTGGTGGCAAAGGCGGATCTGGCGGCCCAGGCGGCAGTGCCGGACCGGCATTCACCCGTGGCACCGTGGGCCTTGGTCTTGTTGCGGCAGTCGTTTTGTGGGGGCTCGCCAGCTTTTACACCGTCAAACCCGAAGAACAATCGGTCGAGCTGTTCCTTGGCGAATTCTCGGGCATCGGCACCGAGGGCCTGAACTTTGCGCCTTGGCCATTTGTCAAAGCCGAAGTGTTCGCCGTGACCACCAACCAAACCGAAACGATTGGCGAAGGTCGTGGCGCATCCGGCAACGAAGGCCTGATGCTGACAACAGACGAAAACATCGTCGACATCGACTTTGAGGTTGTTTGGAACATCAAGAACGCCAAAGACTACAAATTCAGCCTGAAGGAACCACAAGCGGCTGTTGTTGCGATTTCCGAGGCGGCGATGCGCGAAATTATCTCGCAATCCGAACTTGCGCCGATCCTGTCGCGTGACCGTGGTGTTGTTGAACAAACGGTTCAGGAACTTATCCAGCTGACGTTGGACAACCGCGAAACCGGTATCAACATCTTGCGTGTGAACGTCAAAAAGGTTGAGCCACCCAGCCAGGAAGTCGACGTTTTGACAACCAACGGTACGGCCCGTCGTGTGTCAGTTGTGGACGCATTCCTTGACGTGCAAGCCGCCGAACAAGAGCGTGACCGCCTTGAACGTCAAGCGGACGCTTACGCTAACCGAAAAGCTGCCGAAGCACGTGGTGAATCCGCGCAATTGCTTGAAGCTGCCGAAGGTTATCGCGCCCGTGTGGTCAACGATGCTGTTGGTGAAGCCAGCCGTTTCTTGGCCGTTTTGACCGAATACAAAGCCGCGCCAGAAGTGACGCGCAAACGTTTGTATCTGGAAACGATGGAAAACGTGCTGAGCGATGTCGACAAGATCATTCTTGAAAACGGCGGCGATGGCGGTCAAGGCGTCGTGCCTTATCTGCCGCTCAACGAGCTACGTAAAAACGGAGGATCAAACTAATGCGATCCATTAATTATCTGATCCCCGTCGTTGTCATCATCATTGCTGGCCTGTTGTCCTCCATCTTTATTGTGGACGAACGAGAAAAAGCGCTGGTTCTGCGTTTTGGTCAAATCAAACAAGAAGTTACGGACCCGGGTCTGGCCTTTAAACTGCCGTTGCTGGACGAAGTTGTCCGCTACGAGGACCGTATCCTGACGCTGGAAACCGACTTGATCCAGGTTACCCCGGATGACCAACGTCGTTTGGACGTGGATGCGTTCGTTTTGTACCGCATCGCGGACATCAAGCAGTTCCGCCAAGCCACAGGTGTCGGCGGCGAAGCCGAGGCGACGTCGCAGCTTAAGGGCATCATGAACAGCCAAATCCGTGCTGTTTTGGGTGAACGTGGCGTGACATCGAACACGATTTTGTCACCTGAACGTGCCGCCTTGATGCAGCGCATTCGTGCGCAAGCCGACTCCCGTGCCTCGGCCTTGGGTCTGTCGATTGTTGATGTACGTTTGCGTCAAACGAACCTGCCAACGCAAAACTTCGATGCAACCTTGCAGCGGATGATCGCGGAACGGGATCGTGAGGCAACTGATGAACGTGCGCGTGGTCGCGAAGCGGCGCAACGTGTGACGGCCCAAGCGGATCGTACCTACGAAGAAATCCTGTCCGAAGCCCGTCGTGATGCACGTATCATTGAAGGTGAAGCAGACGCCGCACGAAACGGCATCTTTGCACAAGCTTATGGCCAAGACGCTGAATTCTTTGAATTCTATCGCTCTTTGACAGCCTACGAAAAAGCACTTCAGGGCAAGAATTCAACGATGGTGATGTCACCGGATAGCGAGTTCTTTAACTACCTGAAAAGCGACACAGGTGCTAACAATTGATCGCACTGATCCTTCTGGCCCTCGGGCTGGTCATGATCATCGAGGGGCTGGCCTATGTGCTGGCCCCTCTGCTTATTGAGCGGGTGCTAGAGGCGCTGCGTGCGCTGCCAATCGCCGCGCGTCGTCAAATGGGCGCACTGGTCGCGGTGACTGGTTTGATCTGCATCTGGGGCGCGTTTCAGCTTGGCCTAGCGCTTTAACATCGGCGGGCCCGCTGGCCAAAATCGGCGGGAATCGCATTAAATGTTACAGAAATTGGTTAATTTGCACGCTGCGTTCACGGTTTAGTAACATCCAATTGAAAGCCTGTGCGGGCATTCCATCTTTGATGTTGCAGTCTTGCATACCTACATGCAGGCTGTGCGGTAACGCGAATGCCTACTTTAATACTATGTGCGAAATGGTCCTTTTGGCCCCATAATAAACGACTGGAGACGATGAATGCAGCCCCAAGCGGTAGCCCTCTCGAAACAAATCCAACCCTTAACGCAAAGCCGTGCCTTTTGGTTAACGCTGCTTGCAACCGCGCTGGTGCTGGCGCAGACGATGGCCGCATTTGCGCGCCCCGAAAGCCTTGCACCGCTGGCCGAAAAAATCAGCCCGGCCGTGGTTAACATCACCACATCAACCGTGGTTGAACGCCCGACCAGCCCCCAAGGCATTGTGCCCGAAGGATCCCCGTTCGAGGATTTCTTTAGCGAGCGTCGCAATGAGGATGGCGAAAACGGACAACGCCCGCGCCGGTCTTCGGCATTGGGCTCCGGTTTTGTGATTTCAGAGGACGGTTACGTCGTCACCAACAACCACGTCATCGAAGGTGCGGACGAAATCCTGATCGAATTTTTCCCGGGCGAAGGGCAACCGTCAACGGAATTGCCAGCCAAAGTCATCGGTACAGACCCGAAAACCGATATTGCTTTGCTCAAGGTCGAAGTCGACCGTCCGCTGAAATTTGTTCCCTTCGGTAACTCTGATCAAAGCCGCGTTGGCGATTGGGTCATCGCAATGGGCAACCCGCTGGGCCAGGGATTTTCGGTTTCAGCTGGCATCGTGTCCGCCCGCAACCGCGCGCTGTCCGGCAGCTATGACGACTACATCCAGACCGATGCAGCGATCAACCGCGGCAACTCTGGCGGCCCGTTGTTCAACATGGACGGCGAAGTTATCGGCGTGAACACAGCGATTTTGTCACCCAACGGCGGCTCAATCGGCATCGGATTTTCCATGGCGTCCAACGTGGTGACACGGGTCGTGGGCCAATTGCGCGAATTTGGCGAAACCCGTCGCGGCTGGTTGGGTGTGAAAATCCAGGACGTCACGCCTGACATCGCCGAAGCCATTGGTCTCAATGACACAAAAGGCGCGTTGGTCAATTCTGTCCAAGAGGGCCCCGCCAAAGAGGGCGGTATGCTGGACGGCGACGTGATCGTTTCTTTTGCAGGCAAACCCGTGACCGACACCCGGTCTTTGGTGCGTCGTGTGGCCAACAGCCCCGTGGGTGAAACCGTCCGTGTGCTGGTCATGCGCGAAGGCAAAACTGTCACGCTCAAGGTCAAACTGGGCCGGCGCGAAGATGCGGAAGGTGCGGTTCAAACCGCGGCCCAAGCCCCGAGCGAAGACGAGGCTGCACCAGAAACCAAATCGGTTCTGGGCCTGACCCTGAGCACGCTGAACGAAGAGTTGCGCGAGCAGTTGAGCGTGGCGGATGATCTCGAAGGGCTGGCAATCACCGAAGTTGATGAGACCTCGGAAGCGTTCGAAAAAGGACTGCGGGCAGGGGATGTGATCACCGAAGCAGGTCAGCAAAAAATCACCAACATCGCAGAGCTGGAAACACGCCTGCAAGAGCGCAAAGACGCAGGGCGCAAGTCGTTCTTGCTGCTGGTGCGCCGTGCAGGTGATCCACGATTTGTGGCGCTGAGCCTAAAATAAAACGAGCTAAATCAACGATCAAAAGGCGCGCCTTCTGCGTTTCTAGGGGGTGCGCGGCACTGCGATCAAGCCCAGTTTGCGTGCGGCCGCCACGGTCAGGATCCCGTTGTCAAACCTGTCCACCGCTTGAAATTTGCGAATGCCATTGCGTGTGCGGTTGTCCATCAACCCGGTCACCGGGCCACGGTAGAACCCGCGCGCGTCCAGTGCACGTTGTAGGCTGGCTGTGAAATCTTCGGTCAGCTGCGTGATGCAAACGATCTGCGTCCAGTTGACCTCGCGCTCTTGCACGATTTCTTGGCGGGCTTGCTTTTTGTAGATCGCAGGCTGTTGGATGCGCCCGTCCGATGACACTTGGGCCGGCTGCACCAACACTTCGCGGGTGACGGTTTCGATGATCGCAGCGGTTTCGGTTTTGCCCCAACACGTGCCAGTTGCAGCGCCCTCGGGGGCGTCCTGTGCGATCTGGAATTTACCCTGTTTCGTCGTTCCGCCTGTGCCCAAAAGCGGCACGTCGCATGCCGTCAGAGCAAAACTGATAAGACCCAAAAGGGCAAAGGAATTGTTACGCATGAAGGTCGGCCTGTTCGCTCGGTTTTGTGGCAAACTACGCCGTTTTTATCCGTCTGCCAACAGGGGCTGGACAGGTTGCACCGCATCGGGATTAACCAATTGATCCAAAAGATACGAGATGTCTTCGATCTGCTCGGCCAACACATGGGTGACATCATGGGCGCGCTGCAATTGCCCTGTGACCCGCAGCATTCGCCCCGAAATCACGGCACGACGAAAACGTTCGTACATGTTGCGCCAAACGATGACGTTCACGACGCCGGTTTCGTCCTCAAGGGTAATAAAAATCACGCCTTTGGCGGTGCCGGGACGTTGACGCAAAATCACCAAACCCGCCACAGCAACCCGCGCATTGATGGGGGGAACATGCAGTTGGCTTGCCATCAGGCAGGATGGCGGGCGCGGCCATGTGATCTGTTTTGATTTGGGCGGGGGTGTAAATACCTTCATGAAAACATAAGTAGAACATTACGTGAGCGCAGCAAACAGAAAATTGATGTGTCGCAAAAGGGGGTGGCGTTGCCTAAATGGCCTCGCTAGACAGGATTAACAGTTATTCTCAGAGGGTTTCAGATGGCCAAAATCACATATATCGAGCACGGCGGCAAAGAGCATGTTGTGTATGTTGCAAACGGCATGACCGTCATGGAAGGCGCGCGTGACAACAACATTCCAGGGATCGAAGCGGACTGCGGCGGGGCCTGTGCCTGCTCGACCTGCCACGTCTATGTGGACGCAGCTTGGGTCGAAAAAGTACCGGCCAAAGACGACATGGAAACCGACATGCTGGATTTCGCATATGAGCCGGACGAGACACGCTCGCGCCTGACCTGCCAGCTTAAGGTGACGGATGCGCTGGACGGTTTGATCGTTCAAATGCCAGAGAAACAAATCTGATGATCCCAATAGCGCGGCGTCTGCTGTCGCGCGAGCTGGGGCGTGTCACGCGCCGCGCAGCTCTGGCCGTGTGTGTGTTGCAACCGTCACTGGCGGCTGCCCAAGACATCACCGCTGCGCGTTACACAGACCCCACGACACGCTATGCGCACGGTGTGCTTGGGGACGCAATCGAGCATGAAACGCTGCGCTTGCAAACCGGTGACGGGCGGGTGCTGGGCATCACATTGCCGCAAACGGACGTCTTTGAAGACACAGAACCCAGGTTGGCTGATCTGGACGGTGACGGTGACGGTGACAACGAAGTCATCGTGGTGCAAAGCAACGACCGGCTTGGGGCTAAACTGGCGGTGTACGATGCTGCGGGCTTGGTTGCCCAGACGCCGAACATCGGGCGGTCCAATCGCTGGCTTGCGCCACTTGGGGCGGCGGATTTGGACCAAAACGGCACCGTGGACATCGCCTATATCGACCGCCCGCATTTGGCTAAAATCTTGCGCATTTGGCGGTTTGAGGCAGGGGGGCTGATCCACACAGCGGACCTGCACGGCTACACAAATCACCGGATTGGCGAACGCGACATTGCAGGGGGCATACGCACCTGTAACCGCATGCCCGAAATGATTGTTGCGACGGCTGATTGGCGCGATCTTGTTGCAATCCGTTTTGACGGCACGGGTTTCGCAGTCAAACGCCTTGGGGCAGACACATCACGCGCGGCTTTTGCGGCGGCCATGGTCTGCAAATGAAAGCACTGATCGCGGCGTTGTGTTTGATGACAAGTGGTACGTTAGCGCTGGCCCAAGATCAGATACCGCCGGATGCGTTTTTGGACATTGCCGAAGGTCGCACATTGACGTTCAGCGGATACATCAGCGGGCGCGTGATTGGCGAAGAGCATTTCTTGCGCCGTGATCGTTCGGTTTGGGCGGACAAAACCGGACGCTGCACTTACGGGCGGATCGAGGTGCGCGGCCCCTACCTGTGTTTCATCTATGAGGATGAATTTGATCCTGAAAACTGCTGGACGACCTACAATGAAAACGGAACGCTGCTGGTGATGTCGCACCCCGGGCTGGAAATTCAGCGGATCAGCGACATCAATGATACGTCGCTGTCCTGCCAAGATGTTCCGCTGTCCTGATCAGATCCGCCAGATTTTTACAGGATCAGTCCAAGGCCCGCCAACCGATATCACGGCGGCAAAACCCTTCGGGCCAATCGATACGATCCACCATGTCATAGGCCCGCGCGCGCGCTTGTGCGAGACTGCTGCCGCGCGCTGTAACGTTCAAAACACGTCCACCAATGGCGATAATTGCGCCGTCTTTTTCCGCCGTGCCGGCATGAAAGACCATGTTCATGCTATCCTCGGGCATTGCGCCCAATCCATTGATTTTCGAGCCCTTTTCGTAAGGTCCAGGGTATCCGTTTGCGACCAGAACAACCGTGATTGCATGGTCATCAGCCCAATTGACCGCTGTGTCTGCCAGACGCCCCTCGGCTGCGGCATGCAGCAGATCAAACGCTTGCCCACCGAGGCGCATCATCAAAACCTGACACTCGGGATCGCCAAAGCGGGCGTTGTATTCCACCAGACGCGGCTGCCCGTTTTCGATCATCAAACCGACGTACAGCACGCCTTGGTACGGCATTCCGCGCTTGGTCATTTCCGCCATTGTGGGACGCACAATTTGGGCCAAAGCCAGTTCTGCGATTTCGTCTGACAAAACAGGGGCGGGGGAATACGCGCCCATGCCGCCGGTGTTCGGGCCGGTGTCGCCGTCGCCGACGCGCTTGTGATCTTGGGCTGTTCCGATGGGCAAAACGTTGTCGCCGTCGCACAACACAAAGAATGATGCTTCTTCGCCGGTCATGAATTCTTCGATCACCACTTCGGCCCCGGCCTCGCCGAATGAGCCGTCAAACATGTCGTCAATTGCGGCCTCAGCCTCTGCCACGGTTTCCGCGATAATCACACCTTTGCCCGCTGCCAAACCGTCTGCTTTAACCACGATCGGGGCACCTTGGGCGCGCACGTATTCTTTGGCCGGAACTGCATCGGTAAAGTGCCCGTAGGCGGCGGTTGGGGCATCACAGGCCACGCAAATCTCTTTGGTGAACGCTTTCGACGCTTCCAGCGCGGCTGCCGCTTGCGAGGGGCCAAACACCAAAAATCCGGAGGCGCGCAAGTGATCTGCGACACCGGCGGCCAATGGTGCTTCTGGTCCGATGATCACAAAATCGATGGCGTTTTCTTCGGCAAATCCAGCGACAACTGCGCCGTCCATGATGTCGAAATCGGCGCATTCCGCGATGGCCGCGATGCCTGCGTTGCCCGGTGCGACGATCAGCCGGTCACATTTCGGGTTCTGCAACGTCGCCCAAGCCAGTGAATGTTCACGCCCGCCGCTGCCAAGGATAAGAATGTTCATCGAAGTACTCCTGATTTGCTTGGCCTCGCCGTTAGCGCGTTCTAAGCTGTGCGCAACACGAGGTAAAGATCACAGATGATGGACTTGATTGACGACCCCTCAGAGGGTCAAAATGCGCCGGAATTCAGCGTCACCGAATTGTCTGGTGCGATCAAACGCGTGATCGAGGGCGAATTCGGCAATGTGCGGATCAAAGGCGAGGTCGGGCGCGTGTCAAAGCCCCGTTCGGGCCACATTTATCTGGACCTAAAAGACGACAAATCCGTGATCAATGGCGTGATTTGGAAAGGCGTGGCAGCCCGTTTGCAAACCCAGCCCGAAGAAGGGATGGAGGTCGTCGCCACAGGTCGCATCACCACGTTTGGCGGGCAATCCAAATACCAGATCGTGATCGAAGACATCAAACCGGCGGGCATGGGCGCGTTGATGGCACTGCTGGAAAAACGCAAAACGATGCTCAGCGGCGAGGGGTTGTTTGATGCCTCGCGCAAACGGGCCTTGCCGTATTTGCCCGACGTGATTGGTGTTGTGACCTCGCCCTCGGGCGCTGTGATCCGCGATATTCTGCACCGCCTGCGCGACCGTTTCCCGCGCAAGGTTTTGATCTGGCCGGTGGCTGTGCAAGGGGCCAAATGCGCCCCCGAAGTGGCCCGCGCCATCGAGGGTTTCAATAAAATGTTGCCCGGTGGTGCGATGCCACGGCCCGATCTGTTGATCGTGGCCCGTGGTGGTGGCTCGGTCGAGGACCTCTGGGGTTTTAACGAGGAAATCGTCGCACGCGCAGCTGCCGCCTCGAACATCCCGCTGATTTCGGCTGTGGGGCACGAAACCGACACGACGCTGATCGACTTTGTGTCCGACAAACGCGCACCGACGCCCACCGCAGCTGCGGAATTGGCTGTGCCAGTGCGCCACGAATTGCTGGCGTGGATCGATCAACAAGGCGCGCGGATGACCACAGCGCTGAGCGGCGGATTGCAACGGCGCGATCAGCGGTTGCGTGATTTGTCGCGCGCTTTGCCGCGCCCCGAAACTTTGCTGGACGGACCGCGCCAACGTCTTGATACCAGCGCCGCACGGCTTGGCCCCGCCTTAATGGTCGGCGTACAGCGTCGCAAAATACGCCTGTCCGAGACAGCGGGTGGCCTGCGCCCAGCATCTCTGTCTCGGATGATCGCAAACGAACGACGCCGGTTAAATGAGCGTTCAGTGCGGCTGGGGCCTGAGTATCTTCAAATCGATATTTCCAAGCGTCGAGAGGCCGTTAGCAAACTGATGCACCGGGTTGACGCCGCATTCACACGGTCCGTGACCAGGACGCGCCAAGACTTGGACGCGGTAGAACGATTGTACGAAACCCTCGGTCCTGAATCCGTTTTGAAGCGCGGATTCGCGATTGTGCGCGGCGATGGCAACGTGGTGACGACCAAAGGTGCGGCAGGCAAGGCAGGCGCACTTGAAATCGAATTCAGCGATGGCCGCTTGTCCTTGAATGGCAAACCATCAGCCCGTAAGGCGGCTGCAAAGCCGTCAGACCAAGGGTCGTTATTCTAGTAATCTGTGGTGGGGTAAGGTGCGCGTGTCGCGCACCTCGCTTTGATTAACCGACGTGAAACAGCGTGTCGAACATCCGTGGATCGATGCTGTCGGCGGCAAACGTGTCGCCTTCGGTCAGGATCGAAACCGCATTGTGGCTGTGCAGGCTTTCCTGATGGCTTGCCACCACCCGAAAATCGCCGATCCGCACATCTGCCAGCAGCTGTTCACAGAACAAACGCGCAGCATCCTCGACAAAGATCGGGTTGGCCGCGTTCAGTTCAGCGAAGGCTTGTTCGTCCTCGCGTTTGACCATGACCTGCGTTTCCGTTGGCACCGCGCGGCGACAGGCTTCGACCAGATCTTCGAACCACAGCACGTCCGTGTCTGTATCAATCTCGACCGAAATCCGCGCCACAGACCGTTGCGAATGCGGCGTTGCCAGCTGTCCACGGGTCACGCGCGCATGCTCTGACAATTCCAATGAACACGGGCATGTGGACGAATAAACGTAATCCAGATGCATCATCTTTTTGCGCACACCGTCTTTTTCCACCAGCTCTAGCGCGATGTCGTAATATTGATAACCCGACAGGCCAGAGCGCAGGCTTTGCACCTTCATCGGAAAGCTGAATCGCATCTGGATACGGGCATCAAAACTTTCGAGGTCGGTGATGTAGTCATCCAGCGCCGCCTCGATCACTTCAAAACTGAAAGTCGCCTCGGCGTGTTTGTAAAACGAGCGCATGATGCGCGACATGTTGATGCCCTTTTTGTCGGCCTCAAGGCTGACAGAACCGGTAACCGATGTCTCAAGCATCATTTCGCCGCCATCGCGGGATTGAAACCGGACCGGCAGGCGGAAATTGGAAATGCCGACGTGCTGGATTTGCTGCTTTGACCCGCGGATCAGGCTAGATGGCCCGTTTTGCAGGTCGGGCAGGGACGCCTTGTAGGCGGCGTCCACAACAAATTCCGCAGGGAATTCGCGTGACAGGGCAGGATAGTCCACGCCATCCGATCCGGGGATCAGTTTGGCGATGGACGGATCAAGCTCGAGAATTTCGGCTTGGCTTGCAGATTTTGCCCACTGGCGCAGCACATTGAGCGCTTCCTGAGCATCGTCACGTTCGGGTATTGGTCGTAAATCGGGCGAATGAATATTCATATAGTGGCCCCCCTTTTCGGCTTTCCTGCATTCTACATAGGGCGCGTGACGCCGTTTTGCCAATCTCGATAATAATTACGCAGTAAACGGCCTGTCAGATCACGTAGATGTGCAAAAATGGAAATATTTCCCATCTTTGGCCTAACCTACGGCATCCAAAGCCTGCAAAATGTCGGCGATCACGTCATCGGTATCTTCGATTCCGACTGAAATGCGCACCAATCCATCAGTGATTCCCAGATAATCCTTCTGCTCCTGGCTGAGCCGTTGATGAGTGGTCGTCGCAGGATGGGTCATGATCGTCTTGGCGTCACCCAAATTGTTGGAAATGATGCCGATCTTGATCGCGTTCAAAAACTGGAACGCAGCCGCGCGCCCGCCTTTGACATCAATCGCCAACATCGTGCCACCTTTGCCCATTTGCGCCTGCACCAACGCGTGTTGCGGATGATCGGAAAGACCGGGGTAAATCACGCGTTTCAAACCGTCATGGCCTTGCAAACTTTCGGCCAATGCTTGGGCGGAATGAGTCTGCGCGCGCACCCGCAGATCAAGGGTTTCGAGCCCTTTCAAATGCGTCCACGCGGTGAACGGTGACATGGAACCACCGGTGTGTTTCATGTAGGGTTCAACGGTTTTGCGGATGTAGTCGGTGCTGCCCAAAATGATCCCACCCAAGGCACGCCCTTGGCCGTCGATGTGCTTGGTGGTGGAATAAACGATGACGTCCGCGCCCTGTTCAAAGGCATCTGAATAGACCGGCGTGGCGAACACATTGTCGATCACGACCTTGGCCCCGTGCACATGCGCGATCTCGCAAACGGATTTGATATCAATGACTTCCAACGTCGGGTTGGACATGGATTCAAAGAACACAACCTTGGTGTCCGCACGCACCGCCGCGCGCCATTGATCCAGATCGGTGCCATCCACGAACGTCACCTCGACCCCGTAGCGGCTTAGGATTTCCTCAAGCACATACAGGCACGATCCAAACAACGCCTTGGACGACACCACGTGATCGCCGGCGCGCAGCATCGAGGTTAACGCGCCCGAAACAGCGGCCATGCCTGACGCGGTGGCGAACCCGTCTTCGGCACCTTCTAGGGCGGCGATCCGGTCCTCGAACATCTTGACCGTCGGGTTGCCGTAGCGGGCATAGATGAATTCATCGGGGCCTGATTGCTCAAACCGTGCAGCGGCGTCTTCGGCGGTGTCGTAGACAAATCCTTGGGTCAGGAAAATCGCCTCTGAGACTTCGCCGTATTGACTGCGTCGTGTGCCAGAATGCACCGCTTTGGTGCGTGGGTTCCAAGTGTCGCTCATGTCGTCTCTCTCCACGGGCTGTAAATGGGGCCAGCCACGAAAAAAACCCCCGAACGCTGGGTCAAGCGAAGGGAGGCTTCATCCTGACCTTTTAGCGGAATTATTTAACGTGGCCCGCAATCCGGTAACAAATCGCCACAAAGTTGTGTTACGCCTCTGGCGTGTCTGCGTCAACCGGATCATCTTCTTCAATTGCGTACTCTTGGAACAACTTTCCTTGAGTCATGAAGAAACCGAACAGCGCGGCACTTAGACCAAAGGTTTTGAAATAGACCCAGGTTTCAGTCGAAGTCGAGCGCCATACGATCTCGTTCAAAATCGCAAGACCAAAGAAAAACATCATCGCGCGACAGGTCAGGATGATCCAACCGGCGTCTTTCAGGGGCATCATTTCTTCCATCAGGCTTTGCAAATACGAGGTGCCGCGCAGCAGGCCAAACCCGAGGATGCCACCGAACAGCACATAGATCATCGTCGGCTTCATTTTGAAAAACCGGTCATCATTCAGCCAGACCGACAGCCCGCCAAAAACGACCACCAAAACCAGTGTCGCGATTTGCATTTTCGACAGTTTTCCCGTCAGCCACCACAGCGCGCCAGTGCTGGCAATCAGCAACGGAATGAACGCCGCCGTGACCACAATGAAACCTTCGTATTCATTGCCGCCAATCGTGAACAGGCGGTCCTTAAGGCGCAGATAAGCCACGAAAAAGATCAGGATGGGCCCCAGCTCGAGCCCCATTTTCAGAAACGGATTTACTTCTTTTTGTGCCATGTTTTGTACCCCGTGGGGGCGCCCCTTGGTTATTGTCCAGCCATCTCGACGATGACCGCACCTATCGCGATCAAGGCCATCAGCGCAATGCGCCGTGGGCCCACGGTTTCTTTCAGCACCAACCAGCCAATCAATGCGGCAAATACGGTCGAGGTTTCACGCAACACCGCCGCTTCGCCGACCTTGCCCAGCCGCGTGGCCATCATGATGGCACCGAAACTGGCGAATGCAACCAACCCGCCAATCACGCCGCGCTTCATCAGCGGGGCAATTGCGGGGCGGTTGGCCATGTTGCGCCATTTCCAATAGGCGATAGGTGGCATCGAAATGCCGTCGATCAAGAAAAACCACGCCAAAAAGGTAAACGGATTGGCTGTCGCGCGGATGCCGTAAGCATCGTAGGTCGTGTAAAGTGCCACAAACAATCCGGTGCAAACGGCAAGGAAAAGCGCAAGGGCTAGCGTGTCACGCTCGGCCTCAAGGTACATCAAATTGTACAGCGCGAGCCCGAAAATGCCGGACAATAACACCGCAAGGCCGAACCACTGCATCGGGGTGAACGTCTCTGAAAACAGCCAGTAGGCACCGATCACGGCGAACAGCGGGCCGGTGCCGCGCACAACCGGATAGACAACCGTATAGGCCCCTTTGGTGTAAGCCCACGCCTGCAACAGCTTGTAAACAAAGTGAATTGCCCACGCCCCTGCAAAGATTGGCCACATGTGCAGTTCCGGCCACGGCACGACAAACAGCGCAAACGGTGCGGCCATCACGCCGTAGCTGACATCGATTGCGCCGCGCGTTAACCACGGATCGTGGCGCCCTTTTTGCAAGGCCCCAAACACCGCGTGCAGGATCGCTGCCATGATTGCCAAAACCAGCGCAACTTGGTGCCCGGTCTCGGTGCCCTCGATGCTGATTAACCATTCGGTCATGTTAATTTATTCGGCACCGGTCAGCGCTTTGGCAAAGTCTTCGGGATCAAACGCGTCCAGATCATCGATCTGCTCGCCCACACCAATCGCATGGATCGGAAGCCCGAATTTATCCGCCAGTGCAACCAAAACACCGCCTTTGGCAGTGCCATCCAGTTTGGTCATGACCAGGCCGGACACGTCCGACACGTCTTGGAAAATCTTGACCTGATTGATCGCGTTTTGACCTGTAGTGGCGTCCAGAACCAACAACGTGTTGTGCGGCGCGGTCTCGTCTTTTTTGCGGATGACACGGACGATTTTAGCGAGCTCTTCCATCAAATCGGACCGGTTTTGCAAACGGCCAGCGGTGTCGATTAACAGCAAATCAGCGCCGTCTTCTTGGGCTTTGGTCATTGCGTCATAGGCAAGGCTGGCTGGATCGGACCCTTCGGGCGCGGTTAGGACAGGCACACCGGCGCGTTCGCCCCAGACCTGCAATTGTTCGACCGCGGCGGCGCGGAATGTGTCACCCGCTGCGATCACCACCTGCTTGCCCGCCGCGCGAAACTGGCTGGCCAGCTTGCCGATGGTTGTCGTTTTGCCGGACCCGTTGACGCCGACGACCAGAACCACTTGCGGGGTGTTCGGATACAGCGGCAAAGGCCGCGCCACAGGTTCCATAATTCGCGCAATTTCGTTTGAAAGCAGCGTCTTGATCTCATCCACAGACAGCTTTTTGCCCATGCGCCCTTCGGCCATGTTCGCGGTGACACGCAGGGCAGTATCGACGCCCATGTCGGTCGAAATCAGTAACTCTTCGAGCTGTTCCAACATGCCGTCATCAAGGATACGACGGACAACAGTTTTTGCCGGCTTTCGCCCCAGAATTCGACCGATAAGGCCGGGTTTGTTCGCAGTCTCGGTGGCCTGTGCAGCCTCTGCTGCGGCGTGATCAGCGGCGTCTTTTGCAGCCTGTGCGGCGGCGTGTTCTGCGGCTTCTTTTGCTGCAATCTCGGATCGGTGCGCGGCCTCCCTTTTTTCAAGGTCTGCTTTGGCTTCAGCCTGCTGTCGTGCGGTTACTTGCGCTGCTCTGGCCGCTTCAGCCTCTGCGACCGCCAATTGCGCCGCCTTACGCTCGGCATCCGCCTCTTGCTCAGCGCGGGCGCGTTCGGCATCAAGGCGCATTTTTGCCGCGACACGGGCCTGTTCCGCCTTTAGCTCTATGTCTTTTTCTTCTTGCGCTTTTATCGCCAGTTGCGCGGCTTCAGCCGCTGCGCGCGCATCTGCCTGAGCCTGCGCAAGATTGGCTTGCGCTTGGGCCTCTTCAGCTATTTGTGCGGCGTCTGCTTCAGCACGGGCTTGTTCGGCTTGCAGTCGTGCGTTGTCTTCGGCTTCGGATTGCGCAAGGTCTTGCTCAACCGCGATCTCTTCAACACCGCCATCATCAACGATCGCCTCCAGCCCCTCATCGATTTTCGACGAAGATTTAAACAAACGGTCCTTGAGTTTCTTGAAAAATGCCATGATGCCTCAATACTTACGATACCCATCACCTAATACGGGCGCGCGGCTATGAAAAGAGAGCAGTTGATATCGGCAGTGCTATTGGCGCTGCTGAGTGGGTTTGCGCAGCCCGCATTTGCGCAATCAAACCCGCATTCGCCGGGCACAATGTGTTCGCTGCACGCGGCAGGGGCGGTTGATTGCATCCGGCCAGAACACTTTGCGTTCGACACCTGCCAACAGATCGAAAACACATCGCGTCGCTATGGGCTGGACGCAGGGTTTTTCGCACGGCTGTTGTGGCAAGAAAGCAGGTTTGACCCCAACGCGCTGTCACCCGCAGGGGCGCAAGGGATCGCGCAATTCATGCCCGCAACTGCCAAGCTGCGAAACCTATCCGACAGTTGCAATCCCGCACAAGCCATCGAAAGGTCAGCGCAATATTTAGGCGTCATGCAGCGCACCTACGGCAATGCAGGGTTGGCGGCGATTGCGTATAACGGCGGTGAACGACGCGCAGACGGGTTCACCAAAGAGGGCAAGGGGCTCGCGCGCGAAACCGTCAACTACGTGCAAATCATCACAGGACTAACGGCGGAACGCTGGCGTGATGATCCGCCAAAGACCCATGATTTTCGCCTGAACGGGGACCAACCGTTTGTCGCCGCCTGCCTGCGCATGGCCCAGAAACGCAAATTGACCAAGCTTGGGCCACCACCATCGCGCTTTAAACCGTGGGGCGTGCAGATCGGATTTGGGCGCACTAAAAAAGTCGCACGAGCCAATGTTGCGCGGTTGACGCAGCGGTGTTCAGGCTTGGTGAAGAAAGAAAAGATCGACTATATTTCGGTGAAATCACGGGTCCGCACGCAGCCGAACTATTTTATGGGCCGAATCGGGCGAAATACGCGGGACGGGGCCGACAAACTGTGTCGTTCGCTGAAAAACAGCGGCTGTATTTTTCGGGTTTATGCCAACAAGGACTAAGCGCTCCGAGTGACCGGAGCGCCTGTTGATCTTAGATTTCGTCCGCAAAATGCTGCATCGTCAGCTTGATCGGGTTCGGGGCCGCTTGGCCAAGACCGCAAATGCTGGCATCCGACATTGCGGTGCAAAGCTCAGTCAGCAGACCCTGATCCCACGTGTCCTCCTGCATCAATTGCACGGCTTTGCCACAGCCCACACGACACGGCGTGCATTGCCCACAGCTTTCGTCTTCAAAGAACCGCAGCATGTTCAGGGCGGCATCCCGCGCACGGTCATTTTGCGACAAAACCACCACGGCGGCAGAGCCGATGAACGTGCCATGCGGTTGCAACGTGTCGAAATCCAGCGGGATGTCGTTCATGGTTGCAGGCAGCAGGCCAGAGGACGGACCACCGGGTTGATAGGCCTTGAATTCATGGCCATCCGCCATGCCACCGCAAGCGGCGATGATGTCGGTGATCGTCGATCCCGCGGCCAGCAAATAGACACCCGGATTGGCGACGCGACCGGACACGGAATAGCTGCGCAGACCTTTGCGACCGTTCAATTCAGTGGAATTCAAGCAGGTCGGACCCTCACGGCAAATACGCGCGATCCAGTGCAAAGTTTCAACGTTGTGCACCAGCGTTGGTTGCCCGAAAATACCGACTTGGGCCACGAATGGCGGGCGGTGCCGCGGCATGCCGCGCTTGCCCTCAATGCTTTCGATCATCGCGGATTCTTCGCCGCAGATGTAGGCACCGGCACCACGTCGCAGATCGATGTAGCCTGCCTCAACGATCCCCGCGTCTTCTAGGGCTATGATTTCACGCGCTAAAATTTCCAGAACCGCTGGGTATTCGTCGCGCATGTAGATGTAGGCGCGGTCGGCCTCGACGGCCCATGCGGCGATCAACATGCCCTCTAGGAACAGGTGCGGCGTGCGTTCCAGATAGTAGCGGTCTTTGAATGTGCCGGGTTCACCTTCGTCACCGTTTACGGCGATGTAGCGTGGGCCAGCGTTGGCGCGCACAAAACCCCATTTGGTGCCAGACGGAAAACCCGCGCCACCAAGGCCGCGCAATCCGCTTTCCTTGATCGTCGCTTGGACGTCTTCCCAATTGCCGCTGTCGCGCAGTTTTGCCAGCGCATCATAGCCGCCTGTTGCGACGTAGTCGGCGTAGGTTTCATAGGCCGGCACATGCACGTGTGTGTCATCGGCTGCAATCGCGGCCTCGACTTTGGCGACGGTCGCGTTGTCGATGTGGTTGTGCCCGATTTCCAGAACCGGTGCGGTGTCACAACGGCCCATGCACGGTGCGTGCAAAACGCGGACCTCTTCGGGGTTCAAACCGTCCTCAAGCGCGGATTTCAACGCCTGCGCACCGGCCAGTTCGCACGACAATGAATCGCACACGCGGATCGTCAGGGCAGGGGGCGGCGCGTCGTCTTCTTTGACCACATCAAAGTGGGCGTAAAAGGTTGCGACCTCGTAAATTTCGGCCATCGACATGCGCATTTCTTCGGCGAGGGCCCGAAGGTGGGCCGCAGACAGATGCCCAAATGTATCCTGAATTTTATGCAAATATTCGATCAGCAGATCAGAACGACGCGGCGCATCCCCCAGCAAATCACGCACGTCATCCCAGGCTTGATCCGTCAGCTGACGACCTTTGGTGTGGCGACGCCCTTTGCCTTTGCCGGATTTCCAGACACCGTCACTGTGCTTTTTATCGTTATCAAGGGCCATCTGTCGTCTCCGCTATAGTCGCAATTTTGCACAATCTACCAAAGCCAGCTTTGGCTGCTGACGCCAAAAGCGACAGGTTAGGGCGATTTTCGGATCACTGACGTCAAACTACGCCTCAGAGATTTCCGATAGGCGCCGCGAAATGGGCAAATTTCCCCGTTAAGGGACTCTGAATTAAGATGCTGATAGGCTCAGCCGACTTTGGAGCGATTCTTTGTAACGATGCGCAGTTTGTTTACTTTTGCGATTGCCAGCCTGACGCCTGCGGTGTGGCTGGTTGTGGCCTGCCTTTCGGGTGGTGCATGGCCGATTCTGGCCGTTTTCAGCATCACTGTGATGGTCTTTGCACTGGATAAATTGACAGGCGATGATTGGGCCGCGCCCAGCGATTTTAACGGCCACGCGCTGTCGATGCTGATCGGTTTGGCACATTTTGGCGTGCTGGGCGTCTGTGTTTGGGCGCTCGGGGCTGGCGATCATCTATCGGGCATCGACAAAATTCTGATCTTTACCGCGGCGGGCCTTTGGATGGGGCAGGTGTCCAATTCCAACGCCCATGAATTGATCCATCGCGCAGCACACACGCCGCGCCGCATTGGGGTCGCGATTTACGCGTCGCTGTTGTTCGGGCATCACGCCAGCGCGCACCCCAAAGTGCACCATGTGCATGCTGCAACCGACAAAGACCCCAATTCAGCGCGCCTTGGCGAAGGGTTCTATCGCTACGGGTTGCGGGCTTGGCATGGCGGGTTTGTCGCCGGTTTGCGGGCTGAAAACATGACGCGGGCACGGGCAACAACGCAACGATCTGCCCTGACGCACCCGTATGTTGGGTACACTTTAGGGGCTTTTGCGACCCTGTTGGCGGCCTTTGCCCTTGCGCAAACGGGCGGTGTTCTGGCGCTGATCGCAATTGCCGCCTGCGCCCAGATCCAACTGTTCTTGTCCGACTACGTGCAGCACTACGGCCTGCGCCGCGCTATCCTTGCGGACGGGGGCGCGGAACCCATCGGGCCGCGCCATTCATGGAACGCACCGCACTGGTTTTCCAGCGCAATGATGCTGAACGCCCCGCGCCATTCGGACCATCACATGCACCCTACACGTGGCTTTCCCGAACTGGAATTGCGCGCAGATACGATGCCGATGCTGCCGCATTCTGTGCCGGTAATGGCCTGCGTGGCCTTGGTGCCGCCCCTGTGGAAACGGGTCATGAACCCTCGGGTTGCCGAATGGATGTCACCGGACAAACCGATCAGTGCGCGCGACATTTCGCCCGCTGTTTTGGCGGCGGCACGGCAGGGTGGCCTTGGTGGGCGCGACGTGCCAATCTGGGCGCATGACAAAGCAACTGACGACACTGATCTTGTGCGCGACACTGTGGACAGCGACAAGCGCGCAAACCTCAGCTGATTCAATGAGCGCGGCTGAATTCGACGCCTACACCCTCGGAAAAACCCTGTTTTATGGCCGCAATGGGCGCGCATACGGGGCGGAAATCTATTTGCCAAACCGCCGGGTGCGCTGGTCGTTTCTAGACGGACAATGCAAAGACGGGCATTGGTACGAAGACGCCGGTGAAATCTGCTTTGTCTATGAGGATCGCACCGATCCACAATGCTGGTCATTTGAAACTGGCAACGATGGCCTTATTGCGAGCTTTGAGAGCGACCCCGCAGCAATCGATCTCTACGAGGCGCAAAACATCGACCAAGAGATGATCTGCCTCGGTCCTAAAATCGGCGTCTAAACACCTGACGCCGAGTCACTCACTCGCCAATGGAAAAGCCGCTATGCAATATCAGCATTGGTGGTCCGCCGCGCCGTTTGATACCCCTAAAGACAGGGAGGAACCTCACCACTTAAAAGGGTTCCAAAAATGGCACTAACTTCTACCAGCGCAACTCACTCCTCTTCGTTTTTCACCGTCCTTAGCGGTGTCGGCACCGGCATCCTCAACGTTTTGGGGCGTATTGCTGAATCAAGCGCGATGGCCCGCTCAGCAGAGGCACGCGGCTTGCAAATCGACGCTTTGAACGCAAAATCTGACGCCGAATTGGCCGCAATGCACCTGCGCCGCGACGACATCGCCGCCTATGTGTTTCGCGACATCATGTATGTCTAAATCCACCGGACGATAACCGACCAAAGGCCTATTCGTCTTGACAGTGCGCACCACCCGCGCCAACGCTGCGATCATGTTCGATTTGCGTCCCGTTGGATATGTCATTGGCCTTTTGGTCACCGTGTTGGGCGTGGCTATGCTGCTGCCCATGCTGGTGGATATTAGCCAAGGCGATGGTCATTGGCCGGTGTTTGCCAAGTCGATGCTGATCACGGTTTTGTCCGGCGTTTTGATGGCGCTTGCCTGTGCGAACGGCGTGCGCGAAGGGCTGACGATCCAGCAGACCTTTTTGTTAACCACCAGTGTTTGGGTGGCGTTGCCGTTGTTCGGCGCGCTGCCATTTGTGTTCGGGGCCACCGAGGCGCGTTTTGTCGATGCGTTTTTCGAGGCCATGTCGGGGCTGACCACCACCGGTTCCACCGTGTTTTCCGGCCTTGAAACCCTGCCCAAAGGCTTGTTGTTGTGGCGCGGCATTCTGCAATGGCTCGGCGGCATCGGTATCATCGTTGTGGCGATGGTTTTCCTGCCCGAATTGCGGGTCGGTGGCATGCAGATTTTCCGATCCGAAGGCTTTGACACCTTTGGCAAGATCTTGCCCCGCGCAACCGAAATTTCATCCAGAATTTCTGTTATTTATCTGACCCTTACGCTAAGCTGCGCCATGGCCTATGTGGTTACGGGGATGAATCCGTTTGATGCAACTGTGCACGCAATGACCACGATCGCGACGGGCGGTTTCGCCAATTATGATGCGTCGTTTGGCGTGTTCACCGGCGGCACAGAATACGTCGCCACGGCGTTCATGTTGCTCGCGGCCTTGCCGTTTGTGCGCTTTGTGCAACTCAGTGCTGGCTCTGCAAAACCCTTGATGCAAGACACGCAAATCCATGCATTTTTTGGCATTGCCGTTGTGATCGTCGGCCTGATCGCCTTGTGGAATGTGGTGCAGGCCGAAGAGCTGAGCGAGGTGGCAATCCGCAAGGTGCTGTTCAACACGGTATCGCTGCTCACTGGCACGGGTTACGCCAGCGCCGATTACATGCAGTGGGGCAGTTTCGCGATTGCGGTGTTGTTTTTCACTGGCCTGATCGGGGGGTGCGCGGGCTCGACCGCCTGCTCGATCAAAGTGTTCCGCTACCAACTGCTGTTTGCCTCGATCAAATCGCAACTGCGCAAAACCCGCAGCCCGCATGGGATTTTCACACCACGCTACGCGGGCCGTCCGGTGGGCGAGGACGTGTTGAACTCTGTCATGTCGTTCTTTGTTTTCTTCACCGTGACTTTGGGTCTGCTGGCCGTGGCGTTGGGCATGACCGGCCTCGATTTTATCACCTCTGTGTCGGGGGCGGCCGCAGCACTCGCGAATATTGGCCCGGGTTTGGGCGAAGAAATCGGCCCCGCCGGCAATTTCGCATCGCTCAATGACACGGCGAAATGGCTGCTGGCCACTGCGATGTTGATCGGTCGGCTTGAACTGATGGCCGTCTATGCAATTCTAACTGTCGGATTTTGGAGAGCGTAAATGGCGCAAAACACCCCTGATCACATGCGTCCTTTGGGTGCACAAATTTCCCACATGCTCAAGGCGCGCGGGGTCGATACGATCTTTGGCATCCCCGGCGTGCACAATCAGGAAATGTACCGTGGGATCGAAGAGGCAGGCATCACCCACGTCCTAGCCCGCCACGAACAGGGGGCCGGATTTATGGCCGACGGCTATGCGCGCGCGACGGGCAAACCGGGGGTCACTTATGTGATCACGGGGCCGGGATTGTGCAACATCATGACGCCAATGGGGCAGGCCTATTCGGACAGTGTGCCGATGCTGGTGCTGTCGTCGTGTCTGGATGAAACAGCAGCCCGCAAGGGCCAGCTGCACCAGATGAAAGACCAACGGGGCGCTGCCGCAACTGTCAGCGATTGGTCCGAAGAGGCGCGCACGGCTGAGGCAACTTACGCTTTGATAGATCGGGCATTGGACGAATTTGATACCAATCGACGCCGACCCAAGTCTATTGTTGTTCCCATAAATTTGCTGGAAAGCAGTGCACCGAACCATCCGGCAAAACGGGAACCTGTATCCCGCTACTCACTGGGCGCTGACCTCGTACTTGACGTCAAACCGATGCTAAAGGAAGCAAAACGCCCGCTCTTTATTTTCGGCGGGGGCGCAGTACGAGCTTCAAGTTGGGTTGAAGAGGTGCTTTCTAAGACTGGAGCAGCGTGTTTCACCACATATGCTGGACGCGGTGTCGTTCCAGCTGACTACCCACTTAACTTTAGTTCGAATTTGGCGAGACCATCTAGCGCAGATGTGATTGCAATGGCTGATTTGATTGTGGCTGTTGGTACTGAGTTGGCCGAGGTTGATTTGTGGCGACGCGAGTTGGGAAACCGAGGAGAACTCATCCGTGTCGATCTTGATGTCGAGGTGCTGAGCGACCAACATAACGCTAATTTGAAGCTGCTGATGGACGCCGGTGAATTTATGAGTTCACTCGCTGGCGATTTAGAGGGCCATTCGCATTCGACAAAATGGACCGCAGCCGAAGTTGCCACCACGCGCGCCCGCTGGCGCGCCGAAATCGACGCCGAACGTCCGGGCATTTTACCGGTCACTGACGCGCTCAAGGCGTGCCAGCCAAAAGACACGATGATCTATTCCGACATGACCCAAATCGCTTATGCAGCAAAAGAAGTCTGGGATATGGACCGCCCCGGTCACTGGCACCACCCGACTGGGTTCGGCACGCTGGGCTACGCAACGCCTGCGGCGATTGGCGGTGCCGTCGCGCGCAAAGGCAAACCAACGATGGCGATCATCGGGGACTATGGGTTCCACTACACGATGGCCGAATTGGGCGTCGCGGTCGAACTGGGCCTGAGCCTGCCGATCATCTTGTGGGACAACGGCAAGCTGGGCGAAATCGAAGACAGCATGATCGGCGCGCAAATCGCACCCAACGCCGTGATCGCCCACAATCCTGATTTCTGCAAACTCGCCGAAGCGTTCGGGGCCAACAGTGCGGCACCTAAAACCTTATCGCAAATGCAAGATGCGGTTAAGCAAGCGTTTGACGCAGATGGACCTACGTTGATCTACGTCACGCCCGACATCACAGACTAGGAATGGTGCGCGACACGCGCACCTTACCCGCTTATTCCCAGCAGCTGACCAAGACGGTCATGCCACGCGCCGCAACGGCGATGTCTTCTGCAGGCAGCGCCGTTGTCGCACGCGAGATCGACCCGTTGCGGCCTGCGTTGCTGAGGGCTGACTGAACGCTTTTGCGATCAAGGGCAAAGCTGACGTCCGAGGGCAGTTGTTGTCCACCCGCAGATTTGGGCAGCAACATCCCCATCACGCCGCCGCTGGCATCCAGAACCGGGCCACCGGCATCGCCGTTTAATGCGGCCAGTTTCAGACGGCTCAGGTGGTCTTCGCCGCGCAATCCGCGCACATCAGATAGGGACCCGAACGTCATTGACGGCGATCCCAACACGCCCTCATAGCTGTAACCGGCTACAGCAACTTCGCTTTGCAAGCGTGGTTTTTGGGCGCTGAAGGCTGCGATATTCAGCGGGGCCAACGCGTCTTTCGGGCTCAGGACCGCAATGCCGATTTCGCTGTCATCGCTCAGCAATTCGGCTTCGTAGACTTCGTCCAGCGTGATGCGCGCACAGCTTTGAACTGCGTCCGACGTGGTCACAACCGTGCCGCGCGCATCCACATAAAAGCCTGACCGCGAAATGCGAGGCTTGCGAATTTCCAGACCGGCAACCAGATCAATCGCCTGTTCGTCGTTAGACCCGGCTGCCGGATCCAGCGCGCCGTCAAGGCGGACAAAGCTGTTTTGCATCACGCCCAGCATGCGGCGGCGGCGTTCTTCGTCACCCGATGGCCAGATCAAAGTAAAGCCTTTGATTTCGCCGCTTTGCAAACTGGCGCGGGTTTCAGAGATCATTCCGGCACTTTCCCCGATTAGCGCAAAACTGTTGTTTTTGCGCTCGCGGGGGCCGTCCAGCGGCACGATTTCAAGGGTCTGCATGATGTCATAGAGGCCAAACAGCGTGCCCTGATCGCCCGCTTGGCTGATCAGCAAAACCTTGGCGTCAATGTCACCTGTGCTGGAATATTGCGCAAACGGGCTTTCGTATTTTTCGAATTTGACCACAGCCATGGGCATTTGCATCTCGATGCCAGCGGCCTCGTCGCGCACAACTTCAAGGCCCAGATCGGCAAGCACGGCGTTGTATTGCTGTAACAATGTCGCGCGTTGCAGCGTTGTCATGATGCCGGTGGTTTCGAAATTATTCGCCTGTTGCCACGCGGCCATCGAATTGCGGGTGCCACGGCCATAGGATCCGTCAATGGCGGCGTCATAAAAACCCGCCCATTTCAGCATGCGTTGCAGCTCTTTTTTCTGATCGCGATCCAGGGCGCGTTCGCTGCGCTGGGCCTGCGCCGGTGTCTCGTCTGCTGGCTCGGTTGTGACCTCAGCAATGACAGGTTCGACCGCTGGCTCGGCTGCGGGTTCTGCAACCGGTTCAACGACAACATCCGCCGTCACCTCGGGTGCGTCGATCACACCGCGTGACAACAGGTTGGCCCCGACGGGGTAGAATTGCTGGCGAAAGCTGGTGGAAAAGGCGATGTAGGCATCGCGCGGGATCAAGCGATCACGGCGATAGGCGTTCAAAACCGTTTCCGCATCATTGCGGCGATAAGGACCCAGCGCGATGCCGTACCAGCCACCACCCAGCGAAAACCCGTTCACATCCTCGAGCTGTGCTGCGTAGTTTTGCGCGCTTGTGGTTGCGGCGCGCAAATTCGGCTGTGCCTCGATCTGGATCCACACAACGTCGTCTGCCGTCTGCGCCAAAGCCGCGTTCATCCAAACAAACAAGACCAAAACGGCCGCCACAAACCTGTGCATCATTGCGCTCTCACACCCTTAATCTAACATTTCGGCCAAATAAGCAGGTAACAGCCGTGAACACCATGGGGGAAAACCCCCATTTCGGGCTGTGGAAAAAAAAGTGATCGACATTGTCGCGGCAAGCCTAGCTTATGTTGACCCCCGCGCGCCCCCCGCATAGGAAAGAGCACAAATCGCGCCACGTTTTTGCGCGATAACGTAAGGTACAGACATGAGCACATCGACCCCCCGTTCGTTTCAGGAAATCATCCTGCGCCTGCAGGCCTACTGGGCCTCAAAAGGCTGCGCCATTCTGCAACCCTACGACATGGAAGTCGGGGCAGGGACGTTCCACCCTGCGACCACCTTGCGCTCGCTTGGATCGAACCCATGGGCTGCGGCCTACGTGCAGCCATCGCGCCGCCCGACTGATGGGCGCTACGGTGAAAACCCGAACCGTTTGCAGCATTATTACCAGTACCAAGTGCTGATCAAACCCAGCCCGCCCGATTTGCAGGAATTGTACCTCGGATCGTTGCAGGCCATCGGCGTGGACATGGATCTGCACGACATCCGCTTTGTCGAGGATGACTGGGAAAGCCCGACTTTGGGCGCGTGGGGGCTAGGCTGGGAGGTCTGGTGCGACGGCATGGAAGTGTCGCAGTTCACCTATTTCCAACAGGTTGGCGGCCATGATTGCACGCCGGTTTCGGGCGAATTGACCTACGGGTTGGAGCGCTTGGCAATGTACATCCTGGAATGTGATCACGTCATGGACATGCCGTTCAACGATCCTGACGCGCCGATCCCGCTAAAATACGGCGACATCTTTAAGCAAACCGAAGAAGAATACGCACGTTGGAACTTTGACGTGGCCAACACCGATGTACTGCTGCGCCACTTTGAAGAAGCCGAGGCCGAATGCGAGGTCATCCTGAGCCAAGCCTTTGATGATCCGAAAACCGGCAAACGCATCATCATGGCGCATCCCGCCTACGACCAGTGCATCAAAGCCAGCCACATCTTTAACCTGCTGGATGCGCGCGGCGTGATTTCCGTGACCGAGCGCCAAGCCTACATTGGCCGGGTGCGCGCGCTGTCCAAGCAATGCGCTGACGCCTTTGTGCAAACCCGCGCCGGTGGCTTTGTCGAGGCGGCTGAATAAATGGGGAAATTTCTCGCAGTGTTACTCGTCTCAAGTGCCGTTATCGCAGGCTTTTCAATGTATTACCTGCAAGTCTACGGGTTCTACGAGGAAATCACAGACGGCGAAGTACGCCTTGTTTCGGTCGTCTCGGACGAACCCGAAGTCATCCTGTACGACAACTTTGAGGGGATCGACGCAACCAGTTCGCCCATCCGCTACCGCGCCTGTTTTACCACAGAACTCAGCCTTTCACTGCTGACTGAAACCTACGTTGGCCTCGAAAATGCAGTGCCGCGCAACGCCCCGGACTGGTTTGATTGCTTTGATGCGGCAGCACTGGGCGCGGAGCTAGAGGCAGGCACAGCGCTGCCGTTCCTCAGCCAAAAGAACGTCGAATTCGGCGTCGACCGGATCGTCGCAATCACCGAAGACGGGCGCGGCTACGTCTGGCACGAATTGAATGAATGCGGGGACAAAGCCTACGACGGCACGATTGTCGGCGAAGAATGCCCCAAAAGAGAGCTGAACTGATGCCTGATCTTTTAATCGAACTGTTCTCCGAAGAAATTCCGGCGCGCATGCAAACCCGCGCCGCCAATGACCTGAAAAAACTGGTCACCGATGGCATGGTTGAGGCGGGTCTGACCTACGCCTCTGCCGCCGCGTTTTCGACGCCGCGGCGCTTGACGCTGACGATTGACGGCACGCTTGATGCCTCGCCAACGACCGTCGAAGAACGCAAAGGACCCAAGGCCGACGTACCCGAAAAAGCGATAGAAGGCTTCCTGCGCGGTGCCGGTCTGACCCGCGACGATCTAGAAGAACGCGAAACGCCCAAGGGCAGCATTCTGTTCGCCAAAATCACCAAACCGGGCCGTCCGGCGGCTGACATCGTGGCCGAGGTGCTGGAAAACGCGATCCGCAATTTCCCGTGGCCAAAATCCATGCGCTGGGGCACCGGATCGATGAAATGGGTGCGCCCGCTGCACTCGATTCTCGCCATTCTTGTGGCCGAAGACGGCGCGACAGTTGTGCCGATGGACGTCGACGGCATCACGTCATCCGACACCACCGAAGGCCACCGTTTCATGGCACCGGGCCGTTTTTCGGTTACGTCATTTGACGATTATTCCACGAAACTCAAACGCGCCCACGTCGTGCTGGACGCCACCGAACGCCGCGATGCGATCTGGAATGACGCAACCAACCAAGCCTTCGCGCTGGGCCTAGAAGTTTTCGAAGACAACGGCTTGCTGGCCGAAGTTGCCGGATTGGTTGAATGGCCCGTCGTGCTGATGGGGCAGATCGACGAGGATTTCCTCGGCCTGCCACCCGAAGTGCTGCAAACCTCAATGCGCGAACACCAGAAATTCTTTTCCGTGCGCAACCCGAAAACCCAGAGAATTGAACGGTTTATCACCGTCGCCAACCGCGAAACTGCCGACAACGGCGCGACCATTCTGGCCGGCAATCAAAAGGTGCTTTCTGCCCGTTTGGCCGACGCCAAGTTCTTTTGGGAAAACGATTTGCGCGTGGCAAAGTCAGATATGAACGTCTGGCTGCAATCCCTTGAAAACGTGACGTTCCACAACAAATTGGGCACCCAAGCCGAGTTGGTGAACCGCATGGCAGCCCTAGCACGCGAGCTTGCCCCCGCAGTTGGTGCCGATCCCGACATGGCAGAGCGCGCCGCACGTCTGGCCAAAGCTGACCTCAGCTCAGAAATGGTCTATGAATTCCCCGAACTTCAAGGGCTTATGGGCCGCTTTTACGTTGAGGCCTCAGGTGAAGACGCCGCCATCGCCGCCGCCTCCGAAGAACACTACGCCCCACTTGGCCCATCAGACGACGTGCCAACAGCGCCCATATCCGTCGCGGTGTCGCTTGCTGAGAAAATCGATAAGCTGTGCGGCTTTTGGGCGATTGAGGAATATCCAACCGGAAGTAAAGATCCGTTTGCTCTCCGACGTGCTAATCTCGGACTTATTCGGCTAGTGCTTAACGAGAACACAGGCGTCTCATTGTCGTCCATCTTCAGAAAGAGCATTCATGGTCACCTTAACGATCTTTTGGTAAGACAAGTGGAGACAGAGCTTAACGCTACTGAAAACAGCTTTCCTGCATCTCTGATTGCGTCGTTGCACAACGATGAAATTGATACTTTCAAGGAATTGGCGGCCGCCAAAGAAGATGTATACGACGCCGAGTTACAGATGGCAGGAATAAAAGCTAAGGCGATGACACGGCATTTGCTTGCGTTCACACACGACCGCCTCAAAGTCTACCTCAAAGACCAAGGCATCCGTCACGACATTATCAACGCCTGCATCGCAATGGACGGCAACGATGACATCAACCTGCTCGTCAAACGCGCCACTGCGTTAAACGAAGCATTACAAACAGATGACGGCAAAAACCTCATCCAAGGGTTTAAGCGCGCCAACAACATCCTGTCTCAGGCAGAATCCGCAGACGGCGTCGAATATTCCTACGGGGCTGACGTGAAATTTGCCGAAACGGGCGAAGAACGCGCATTGTTTGCAGCCCTCGACATGACCGAACCCACGATCACATCGGCGATGGCAGCCCAAGATTTCACCACCGCCATGTCCGCAATGGCCAGTTTGCGCTCCCCCATCGATGCATTCTTTGAGGCCATGCAAATCAACGCCGAAAACGACACGGTCAGACGCAACCGCCTGAATCTGCTCAGCCGCATCCGCACGCTATGTTCTTCCGTGGCCGATCTGACAAAGATCGAAGGGTGATCTGCATCTGTCTTGATTAAAAATACTCAAGAACACCTCGGCAAAAATTGCCGGGGTTTGGGGTGGTTCTAAAACCCCTTGTCACAAACCTTTGACCCCCTATGCTGCACCTAACCAAAAAGGTGCTGCAGTGCAGAATGATCCACATACGACGCTTGTAACGCAAACCGCCAATCTGGCCGCCAACACCCATGGCGGGCGGGCAAAGTGCTTGCAGCGCTTGGTGCGTCTGGAATTGCCGGTGCCCGCAACGGTTGCGCTCAGCTTTACTGCCGTCAAGAAAATCGCCCAAGGCGAGCTGCCTGACATCGACGCGGTTTTGCGCCAATTTCCCGAGGACGCGTTGCTGTGCGTGCGCCCCAGTTCAGAAGACCCCGATTGGGGTGGGCCCGGCGCGGTGCTGAATATCGGTATGAACCAAATCCGGTTCGAACAGCTACACGATCGCCTTGGTGAACAGGCCGCAACCCAGCTTTATACCCGTTTTGTGCAGTCCTATTCGGTCCACGTCGCCCGCTTGGACCCTGACATGTTTGACGACGTTGTCGGTGTTGGCCGTGACGCGCTGGAACAGTCTTTGCACGCCTATCAGACTGAAACCGAAGAAGAATTTCCTGCTGAGCGGTCGGTCCAACTGGCCGCAGTTCTAAAATCAATGGCGCGCGCATGGGATGGCACATCCGCCCGCCTGTTGCGTCAGGCCAAAGGCGCCCCCGCCGAGGCTGGCTTGGGTCTTGTCGTTCAGCAAATGGCGTTTGGCTTGGGCCAAGGGCACTCGGGCGCGGGCGTTTTGCAACTGGTGGATCAAACCACCGGCCAGCCGCAAATCACCGGTCGCTATCTGCACCAAAGCCAAGGGCGCGATGCCCTGTCTGCCGAGGCAAAATCGATCTACCTTACGCGTGATCCCCGTGGCCCCTCGCTAGAGGAGCTGCAACCCGAACTGTTCGAAACCCTCAAAACCCACGCCGCCCTGATGCGCGTGCGTTTGCGCGAAGAGATGCAGATCGAATTCACCATCGACAACGGCGTGCTGCATATTCTGGACGGCGTGCGGGTTGCGCGCTCGTCTCGCGCCGCCGTGCGGATTGCCGTCGCTTTGGCCAATGACAACGTGATCCCGCGCCAAGAGGCATTGATGCGGGTCGAACCGCGCACGCTAAACGAATTGCTGCACCGTCAGGTTGATAGCGCGGCAAAGCGCGACGTGATCGGGCATGGCATTGCGGCCAGCCCCGGGGCGGCAACCGGCAAAGTCGTGTTCACTGCGGCAGATGCACAGGCCGCAGATTCACGTGGCGAAGACTGCATTCTGGTGCGCCGCGAAACTTCACCCGAAGACATTCGTGGCATGCACGCAGCCCGCGCCGTGTTAACCGAACGTGGCGGCATCACCAGCCACGCCGCCGTTATCGGGCGCGGCATGGGTCTGCCTTGTGTCGTTGGCGTCTCTGACATCCGGTTCCAAACCGCAAAACAACAGCTGATTTTGCGCGATGGGCGCGTGATCAAAGCAGGAGATATCATCACTGTCGATGGCACCAGCGGCCAAGTTTTGCTGGGCGAAGTCGCAATGCAAGAAGCCGCCCTTGACGATGCGTTCCAAACGCTGATGGAATGGGCCGACGATGAACGCGACATCGGAATTCGCGCCAACGCCGACACGCCTGCAGACGCCCAAACTGCCCGCAATTTCAACGCCCAAGGCATCGGGCTGTGCCGCACCGAACACATGTTTTTCGAGGCAGGGCGCCTGACTGTCATGCGCGAAATGATCTTTGCTGAAGGGCCCCAAGATCGCTGGGCAGCACTCGAACGTCTGCTGCCCATGCAGCGCGATGATTTCACGCAACTCTTCCGCATTATGGACGGGCGACCGGTCTGCATCCGCCTGCTTGATCCGCCCTTGCACGAATTCCTGCCAGCGGATCGCAATGGGCAAAGCGAACTTGCCGACGCGTTGGATCTGCCGCTGTCGGACGTGACGCGGCGTATTGAATCGATGATGGAATACAACCCGATGCTGGGGCTGCGCGGCGTGCGGCTGGGCATTACCGTGCCTGAAATCTACGAAATGCAGGCCCGCGCGATTTTCGAGGCGACGGTCGAAGTCTCTCGTGATGCGGGCCGCGATGGCACACCGGTCATCCCCGAAATCATGATTCCGCTGGTCAGCGCCAAACGCGAAGTCGAGCTGGTCAAAGCCCGCGTTGACGCGATGGCCGCCACCGTGCGCACCCAAATGGAGGCCGACTTTGATTATCGCCTCGGCGTCATGGTCGAAACCCCGCGCGCCGCTTTGCGCGCCGGCGACATCGCCCCGCATTGCGCCTTCCTTAGCTTTGGCACCAATGATCTGACGCAAATGACCTACGGGCTTAGCCGCGATGACGCCGGGCGCTTTATGTCCGACTACGTCCATCAACAGGTCTACGACGAAGACCCGTTTCACGTGCTTGATGTCGATGGCGTCGGCGAATTGCTGCAACTCGGGGCCGCCCGTGCGCGCGAATCGCAGCCTGGCCTGACCCTGTCGATTTGTGGTGAACACGGCGGTAACCCTGATTCGATTGCGTTCTGTCGGGACGCCGGTTTTGACTATGTTTCGTGTTCACCCTTCCGTGTTCCGGTGGCGCGTCTTGCCGCAGCCCAATTGGCGATTAAACACAAAACCGGGTAGCACAGGCCCGTTAAAGGCCCAAATCAAGCGGTGATGCGCATAAATGTGCCG
This sequence comes from Ascidiaceihabitans sp., assembly GCA_029251465.1. GTDB lineage: Bacteria > Pseudomonadota > Alphaproteobacteria > Rhodobacterales > Rhodobacteraceae > Ascidiaceihabitans. The sequence continues at coordinate 30,763 of JAQXDI010000044.1, read as the reverse complement.
CCCGCAGATCACGTGCGATCCGTGCGACCTGCGGCATTTGAACCCAGCAAACTAGACGTTAACCCTGAAAGTGTCTAAGTGGCGCAGAACGAAATTGCTCCGGAACACCACATGCATCGTCTGTTTGTAACGATTATCATATCTGTTTTTCTGCTGCCCTTTGCAGCCTTAGCAAACGAAGATCAGGCCCGTGCCTTGTTGCGCACCGAAACCAAAGGCTTGTCTTCTGTTCCGAAAGATCACCTGCAAAATATGATTGTGACGCCGGTTGTCTCAGGCTCTGGCGTGCAGTTTTCGCGCGCGTGGCTTGATGCCCAACCCAAAGCCAAGGGTGACGCGCAGTGGAAATGTCTGTCCGAGGCGCTGTATTTCGAGGCGCGCGGCGAGACGGTCAAAGGTCAGTTCGCCGTGGCCGAAGTGATCATGAACCGAGTCAAAAGCACGCGTTTTCCGACGTCTTTGTGCGGTGTGATTAACCAAGGTACCGGCAAGAAATACCAGTGCCAGTTCACCTACACCTGCGATGGTCATGCCGAAGAAATCGGCGAACCAACGGCCTATGCGCGGGTGTCCAAAGTGGCGCGCGTCATTATCGACGGCAAATCGCCGGCGCTGACAAATGGCGCGACGCACTACCACACCACCGCCGTGAACCCGCGTTGGGCAAAGGTTTACACCAAGACCGCGCGCATCGGTGTTCATATTTTTTACCGCCACACATACCGCTCTGCCTCGAACTAACGCCGCATTTGAGGTCTGGCTTGACGGTTAACGCGCAGGTATAGACTCGCAGGGCAGGTACACCGTGCCCAACTGTCACTGCTGCCCGAGGGTTGACCCATGAGCTCCGAAGTCCGTCTTGCCTTTGCACACCCATCCGAACGGTCCGAGGCCACGGCCATAGACGGCCCGTTGGACCGCATTTCCGTGCGTGATTACGCCGTCGATGTGGAAATCGGTGCCTTTCAGGCCGAACGCGGTGTCACCCAGCGCATCTGTTTCAACATCGTCGTCGAAGTTGTGCCGCTGACCGGCCCCATCGACGATGATGTGGACCGCATCCTGAGTTACGACAAAGTCACCGAGGCCATCACATTCGAGCTGGCAGACGAGCGTCTGAACCTGCTCGAAACCTTGGCCGAACGGGTCGCGGATCGCATTTTGCTGGAACCCCAAGCCATGCGCACCTTTGTGCGGATCGAAAAACTGGACCGGGGCCCGGGCGCTTTGGGCGTCGAAATCGTGCGTGCCCGTGGCGGCGACACAGCCGAGGTCGAGGCCGAAGAGGCATTGCACCCCGAACTGGTTTTCCTGTCCAACGCTGCTATCGCATCACCGCATTTGGGCGGCTGGATCGACCAGTTGCAAGCCAATGACCGCCCGCTGGTTTTATGCGTCGGGGCAGGGGATATCGCCGCGCCGCAAACCGGTCACAAAATGACCCAACGGCGCGTGGATTTGTTGGCGATTGAACAAAACGCGTGGGTTTTGGCCTCAAAAGATGACCGCTGCGTCGTGGTTGAAACCCGTACAGAGCTGGATTGGGGCATGCGCAACGGCCAGATTTGCGTCTGGGCACCGTCGAAAATCATGCTCGATGCGGTGGATGGTCCCTCGGCGCAACCCAGCGATGCCGTCGCCTTGGCCGCATGGTTCGCCGCCACATTTGACGCCCAAGAGATGATCGTGATTGGTGCCGATTTGCCGACAGGTGGGCCAGTCCCCCTGCGCGCCGTGCCCGCGACCCAAGCGACCCTGTGATCCAACGCTACGTCCGCCCGCTTGTGCAAATGGGACCGGCGCGACCAACTGGGGCGGTGTCGCTCGTGGGTGGTTCTGGTTGGTTCACGCATGTCGAAGTTTTGCGTCGTGAAGGTGCCTATAAAGTAGTGCATGCCGATCAGCTGACTGATCAAGAACGTCAGAATTTGACGAAACCCCGCACGCGTATCGCGGGTCTTGATTTTTCCGCTCCGGTTTTGATGGGCATCTTGAACGTCACGCCTGACAGCTTTTCCGACGGCGGGCGCCATGATGACCTGTCGGCGGCCACACATGCGGCTACCAAAATGGCAGAGCAAGGCGCACATCTTATTGATATTGGGGGGGAATCCACCCGCCCCGGTGCTGCATTTGTCCCCGAATCCGAAGAAATCGAACGCACAGCCCCTGTCATTACAGCCCTGCGCGCGGCAAACCTGACCACTCCAATTTCAATCGACACACGCAAATCCACGGTTGCCAATGCTGCCCTCGATGCAGGTGCAAATATCGTGAACGACGTGTCTGGCTTTGGGTTTGACCCAGACCTCGCCCCGCTTTGCGCTGCCCGAAAAACCCCGGTTTGCGTCATGCACGCCCAAGGCGATCCGGCAACAATGCAAGACGATCCACAATACAGTGACGTAGTGTTGGACGTGTACGACTACCTTTTACAACGGATCGAATTCCTCTCATCCCTTGGCATTCCACGCGACCAGATCATCGCAGATCCAGGCATCGGTTTTGGCAAAAAACTACCCCACAACCTGAAACTCTTGCACCGGATCAGCCTGTTTCACAGCCTCGGCGTGCCAATCCTGCTCGGGGCATCGCGCAAGAAATTCATCGGCACCATCGGTAACGTCACCCAAGCGAACGCGCGCGGTCCCGGTTCTGTTGGCGTCGCGATCGGCGCAATCAGCCAAGGCATCCAAATCATCCGCGCCCATGATGTAGCGGAACACGCACAAGCCATTGCGCTGTGGCGGGCTGGCATGGCACAAGGCGAATATGACTAAGCTTTTTGGTACCGACGGCGTGCGTGGCACTGCCAATATGCATCCCATGACCGCCGAAACGGCCCTGCGTATCGGGGCCGCTGTCGGGCGGTATTTTAAACGGGATTCCGGCGGCGTGCGCCGTGTTGTGATCGGCAAGGACACGCGTCTTTCGGGCTATATGTTCGAAAATGCGCTGACGGCGGGGCTGACCAGCACCGGCATGAATGTGCTGCTGCTTGGGCCAGTGCCGACGCCTGCCGTTGGGTTGCTCACGCGGTCCATGCGCGCCGATCTTGGCGTGATGATTTCCGCCAGCCACAACCCTGCGATCGACAACGGGATCAAGTTTTTTGGCCCCGACGGGTTCAAATTGTCCGACGCGGTCGAGGCCGAAATCGAAGCGCTGGTCGCCTCGGGTGTCGACCCCATCGAATCCTCGCAAATCGGACGTGCAAAACGCATCGATGACGGGCGTTTTCGCTATGTCGAACGGGTCAAATCCAGCTTTCCGCGCAGCATGCGCCTGGACGGTCTCAAGGTCGTTGTCGATTGCGCAAACGGGGCCGCGTACAAAGTCGCGCCCGAAGCGTTGTGGGAACTTGGCGCCACCGTCATTCCCGTCGGAACCGCGCCAAACGGGCACAACATCAACGAGGATTGTGGCTCGACCCACCCGCAATCAGCGGCCGAAACCGTGGTCGCACACGGGGCTGATGTTGGCATCTGTTTGGACGGCGATGCAGACCGCGTGATCCTGCTGGACGAAAACGGAAAAGTCGGCGACGGCGATCAATTTATGGCGCTGATGGCCGCGCGCTGGGGGGCCGAAGACCGACTGAACGGCAACGCCTTGGTGGCGACGGTCATGTCCAACCTTGGTCTCGAAAGGTTCCTTGAAAGCAAAGGCTTGCGTCTTGAACGTACGTCCGTTGGTGACCGTTACGTGGTCGAACGGATGCGCAAAGGCGGGTACAATTTGGGCGGTGAACAATCCGGCCACATCGTCATGACCGACTATTCCACAACCGGCGACGGGCTGATGGCGGGCCTGCAATTTCTGGCCGAAATGATCCGCTCGGAAAAACCGGCAAGCGCGCTGCTAAGTTCCTTTGAACCGGTCCCGCAGTTGTTGAAAAACGTACGCTTTTCCGCAGGTCAAACGCCGTTGGATGATGCCAGCGTCAAGGCCGCAATCGCCCAAGCCGAAGCCGATTTGGTCGGCAACGGACGCCTGTTGATCCGCAAATCGGGCACCGAACCTTTGGTGCGCGTCATGGCCGAAAGCGAAGACGAAGGCATCCTGAACGCGTCGGTCGACAGCATCGTGCAAGCGGTCCAAGACGCCGTGGCGACTTGATCCTGAGCAGAACATGCGGCAAACTCGTGCTGATGTTACTTGTTTAGGTGTCCCGATATGAAGCTGTTTAGCCCTGTTTTTGCGCTGTTGATTGCGGTTGCAACACCCACTTTGGCGGATATGAACGCCCGCGTTAGCGCCCCTTGGGATGGCAAAAAGGTGCCTGCTGGCCAGCAATGCACGTTGCACGGCGGCAAAGGCAAAACGCCGCCATTTCAAGTCACTGCCATCCCCGCAGGCACGGTCATGTTGGTCGTGGAATACAACGACAAGAGCTTTTCCAAACTATCCTCCAAAGGTGGGCACGGCACGATCGGCTACCCGGTCAAAGGCACCAGCGGGACGTTCCCCGCAGTCCCTGGCTTGTCCGCGAACCTTCCCGATGGCGTGCGCGTGATTAAAAAAGCGCGCAGCACAGGCGACTATGCATCGGCGGGTTATTTACCGCCATGCTCAGGCGGGCGCGGTAATAAATATCAGGCCGACGTCAAGGCGGTGAGCGCCGCAGGCAAGGTTTTGGCAAAAGCAAAAATGGACTTGGGCCGGTACTAAAGCCTATCTGCGAAACAACCGCCGCAAGGCTCCGTATTGGCTAAGGCCGACGCCTGCCAAAATCAAAACCATCGCCCACAAAAGTGAGGCAGGCAGGGGTTCGCCCAACAGCAATGCGCCCAAAACCACGGACCAAATCGGCACTTGGTAATTGGTGATCGACATGAACACCGGCCCTGCGGTGCGGATCACGTAGGTGCGCAAAAAGTTTGCAGCAGCCGTCGGGATCAGGCCCAAAAACGCGATGACCAGTAGGGTTTTTGTCTCGGGCATGGGGGGCAACCCTTCGATCAACAGGGCGGCTGGCACGGTGATCAGCATGGCCATCAGGATCATCACGGTCGACAAACCGATCGTGTCCACGTCAGGCAATCGCCGCATCAGGATCGAATTTACGCCGTAACACATGGTCGCAGCAAGGCAGGCAAACCGCCCCCATGTTTCCATGTTTGATCCTGAGCTTTCAAAGGCTTGTGCGCCAATCAGAACCACCACGCCGATAAAGCCAATCAGGAATCCTGCGGATTTTCGCCATGTCATTTGTTCGTTTGGAACCAGAAAATGGGCCATCGGCAAAACCATCAACGCGACGGCGGCCATGGACACGCCGGCAAAACCGCCGGTGACGAATTGCTGCCCCCAAGCCAGCAACATGAACGGGATCGCCGAGCTGAGCGCGCCGCTGATCAACAGCAAGGTCTTGGCCTCGCGATTGGGTGGTGCGGCAAACAATTTGGCACCGCGCGGCAGCCAGATCGCAGTCATCAACAAGGCCGCAAAGCTGATGCGCCCGGCAGCGAGCCAGAACGGCGTGATGCCTTCCAGCGCGATTTCGGTCACAAGGAACGTTCCGCCCCACGTCAGGCCGAGGATCGCAACCATCGCCCACGAATGCCACGTGATTTTGCTTGTGTCTGACACGTGTCATTAACCTGTTGTTAATAAATGAAAATGTTTCGCGTGCGAAACAAATTGGCGGTTGGCTGGTTCAATAAAAAAGGGCCCGGCCGATGTCGACCGGGCCCTCTTAGGCTAGGATGACCCTGATTTAGTTTTTGGATTTGTCGACCATTTTGCCTGCGGAAATCCAAGGCATCATGTCGCGCAATTTGCCGCCGACAACTTCGATCTGGTGCTCGTCGTTGGAACGACGCGACGCTTTGATCGTTGGTTGGCCAACTGCGTTTTCGAGCATAAAGTCACGCACGAATTTGCCAGACTGGATGTCGCTCAGAACAGCTTTCATGCGGGCTTTTGTTTCGTCGTATGGCAGGATGCGCGGGCCGGAAACGTACTGGCCGTATTCTGCCGTGTTTGAGATCGAATAGTCCATGTTGGCGATGCCGCCTTCGTAGATCAAATCAACGATCAGCTTGGTTTCGTGCAGGCATTCGAAGTATGCCATTTCAGGCTCGTAGCCAGCTTCGACCAGAGTTTCGAAACCCATGCGGATCAATTCAACGATGCCGCCACACAGAACTGCTTGTTCGCCGAACAGGTCGGTTTCGCATTCTTCGCGGAAGTCGGTTTCGATGATGCCAGAGCGGCCGCCACCGATGGCAGAGCAATAGGACAGACCGATTTCCAGTGCTTTGCCGGATGCGTCTTTGTCGACCGCAACCAAGCAAGGCACGCCGCCGCCTTTGGTGTATTCGCCGCGCACAGTGTGGCCCGGGCCTTTTGGTGCCATCATGATAACGTCGATGCCAGCTTTTGGTTCGATCAAACCAAAGTGCACGTTCAGGCCGTGGGCGAATGCAATCGCTGCACCTGGGCGAATGTTGTCGTGGACGTATTTTTTGTAGGTGTCCGCCTGCAGTTCGTCGGGCATTGTGAACATGATCAGGTCGGCCCAAGCGGCGGCTTCTGCGACGCCCATTGTTTTCAGGCCTTCGCCTTCAGCTTTGGCGATGGATGCGGACCCTTCGCGCAGCGCAACCACAACGTTTTTCGCGCCACTGTCGCGCAGGTTCAACGCATGTGCGTGCCCTTGGGAGCCGTAGCCCAAAATCGCAACATTCATTTCTTTGATCAGGTTAACATCGCAATCGCGATCATAATATACACGCATGGTTTTCTCTCCCGGGAATTTGATTTCTGATAACGGTTATAATCAGAGTTTATGAGGATTTCAGCGTTGCATTTTGAGTATTTTTGATCAAAAAAAGCCGTATGTATTCGCGAATTTATAAAATTGTGGAAAAATCATGCTTGATGATGTGGACCGGCGTATTTTGCGGCAATGGCAAGCAGACCCTTGGCTAAGCCCTGCTGATCTGGCTGACCGGTGCGGGGTCACTGTGGCCAAGCTTGCCCGCCGGCAGGCCCGTTTGCAAGACGACGGCATCGTCAAAGGTGTGCAGGCGACCATTGATTGGGCGGTTTTGGGTTATGCGGTCGAGGTGTCGTTACGTGTAACTTTGGACAAGACCGTCGGGCGTGCGCATGAGAACTTTTTTGAGGCAGCACGCGACGTGCCTGAAGTCATTGAAATCCAAACGTTTTTGGGCCGCGTGGATGTGCGCCTGTCCGTGATCGCGCGCGACATGGCCCATTACCAGCACATCTATCGCAACAAGATATTGACCCTGCCGAACATCGCCGACATCGAGGCTTTGATGCAAGTTGCGCGGATAAAATCCAACGAAAGCTTGCCCTTATGATCGAAGTTGACGCCATTGATCATGCGTTGCTGCGCGCGCTTCAGCGCGACGCCAACCAAAGTGCGGGTGCGTTAGGCCGTCAAGTCGGGCTGTCGCAGCCTGCAACATGGCGGCGGATCAAACGGTTGCAAGAGACGGGTGTGATCACGGGTCGCCGACTTCGGTTAGATGCAGAGGCGTTGGGGTTTGCGGTGACGGTTTTCCTCGGCGTCAAACTGGCGACCAAGGGCCGTGTCAGTCTTGAAGATTTTGAACGTGCCGTTAGTGCGATTCCGGAGGTGCAGACCGTCGAGCACGTTTTGGGGCTGTATGATTATCGGTTACGTGTGGTTGCGCGAGATCTGTCAGATTTCGAACGTGTGCTGCGGCGGCGCATCATGACGTTGCCTGGCGCGGGCGATGTTGAGGCGAATGTGTTGCTGAGCGAAGAGCGCAGGCCCGGACCCTTGGGGGGGCCAACCGAGTAACATGCGCCACGCGCGTTTCCGATGCGCGCCAATCAGCGGCGGCTGTGGCGAAATGTATACTCAAGTAGACTTTGCCATGTGCGGTGCGCGCCCCTAAATTGGTGCAAACCAACAAAGGAATTGCACTATGGCCGCATTGCTCGACACCGTTGACCCGCAAGGGTTAGAAGAATTCTCGGTCGTTTTCACAGACCGTTCGTTGAACCACATGAGCGCTGTGTTCCAAGGCGTGATGAACGACATCTCGGGCATGCTAAAGGACGTTTACAACGCGCAGGCGGTTGTCGTGATCCCCGGCGGCGGCACCTACGCGATGGAGGCCGTCGCGCGCCAATTTGCCAAAGGGACCAACGTGTTGGTCGTGCGCAACGGCTGGTTCAGCTACCGCTGGAGCCAGATCATCGAAACCGGTGATTTGACCGCCTCGGCCTCAGTTTTGAAAGCCCGCCAAAACGGCAACGCCAGCACGTCGCCCTTTGAGCCCGCGCCAATCGCAGAAGTTGTCGAGGCGATCAGAACCCAAAAGCCTGACGTGGTGTTTGCGCCGCATGTGGAAACCTCGGCAGGGGTGATTTTGCCCGATGACTACGTGACGGCGATGGCCGCGGCGGCGCATGAAGTTGGCGCGTTGATGGTTTTGGACTGCATCGCGTCGGGCTGCGCGTGGGTCGACATGAAAGCGACGGGCGTCGATGTCTTGATCTCGGCCCCGCAAAAGGGGTGGAGCGCGTCGCCTTGTGCGGGCTTGGTAATGCTATCGGACCGCGCTGTGACGCGGATGGGCGAAACGCAATCCGACAGTTTTTCGATCGATTTGGGCAAATGGCATAGCATCATGCAGGCCTACGAAAACGGTGGTCACGCCTATCACGCCACGATGCCGACAGACGCGTTGCGCGATTTCCGCGACACGATGCTGGAAACCCGCGAGTACGGTTTTGACAAGCTGAAGGACGCGCAATGGGCCTTGGGCAATGCGGTGCGCGGGGTGTTGGCGGACAAAGGCGTGGTGTCTGTGGCGGCGGATGGTTTTGGCGCGCCGGGGGTTTTGGTCAGTTATACCGCCGATCCGGACGTGCAAACGGGCAAGGTTTTTGCCGCCCAAGGCATGCAGATTGCTGCCGGAGTGCCGCTGCAATGTGACGAGCCTGCCGATTTCCGGACGTTCCGGATAGGGCTGTTTGGCTTGGACAAGTTGTTTGATGTGGCGGGCACAGTTGCGCGTCTGGAACGTGTGATCGACAAGGTTTTGTGAGGCGGGGTGCGGGACACCCGCACCTTACGATTTCACGCCTAAACCCATTTGCATCAAGGTCTTACGCACAGGCCCCATGCTGTACAACGCGTTCAGCCCGATCGCGCGAGCATCGCGCAGGGTCGGATGCGTGGCTTGGCTCGCGCGGTTCAGCAGGTCAATTCCGGTAACCCGGATTTTCACGTCACGCATGCGGGCGGTGTTATAGGCCTCTAGCATTTCGGCGTCGCCCAACCCGTCGGGGCGGGCTTGGGCCAAATCAAGCAGCACGTTTGTGTCTTGCAAGCTCATGTTCAGACCCTGCGCCCCGATGGGGGGGACGACGTGCGCGGCCTCTGCGATCAGGGCGAGGCGTTGCCCTGTCATGCGTTCTGCCGTCTGGCTGATGATTGGCCAGATTGTGCGGCGCGAGGCCAACGTGAGCGGGCCAAAGAGGTGGCAACTGCGCGTCGACATTTCTGCTTCAAATGCGTCGACATCCATTTCAAATCTGGCTTGCGACAGTGGTCCGTCATCCATCCAGACGATAGCAGAGGACGGCATGCCGTTAAAATCGGGCAATGGCACCAACGTGAAGGGGCCGCCGGTGCGGTGCACTTCGGTTGAGACATTGTCGTGCGGAATCGGGTGTGTGACCGCGAAGGCCAGCGCCTTTTGACCGTAGCGTTTGGTTTTCACGTCGATGCCTGCCGCCGTGCGCATCGGCGATCCACGCCCGTCGGCTGCGATGACCAGTTTTGTGTTCACGCGGCTGCCATCGGACAGGCCAACGCGCGCGCTGAGTGATCGGGTGAACAGGCTGGACGTGCCGGTGCCTGCGCAAAAATCGACGTTGGGCAAGGCGTCAAGGCGGGCCAGCATTTCGCGGCGCAGCACGTAGTTGGGGAAATTCCAGCCAAATGGCTGATCGGAAATGTCAGCGGCGTCGAAATCTTTGACGATGCGCGGTTCGGGGTCGGCACCACCTGCATCGACGATCCGCATGATCTGTAGGGGTGCCGCGTGCGGGGCGAGGTGATCCCAGATGCCAGCGGCCTCAAGCACAGCCCGCGCTGGTTGCAACATCGCGGTGGAACGCATGTCGGCGCCATCGGCCTCGCGCTCAGTCACTGGGGGGGCGGGATCAACGCAGATCACGTCAAAACCGGCAGTTCCAAAGGCTGCGGCGGCCGCAAGCCCCGCAATGCCGCCGCCAGAAATCAGTATGTCACAGGTTTGATCGGCCATGTTGATCCTCCGTTTGATACAGATGTAGGGCGGCAGGCGGACTTTGACCAAGCGGCATCCTGTCCTACCCCTGAACCTGGCCCAATATTTGCCCCAGAAAGCCGTTCAGATCGTCGGTGTGAAAATCGACGTAGTGCAAGTCTTGGGGGGCGGGTGCGACATGCACAGTGCGCATGCCCATCGAAAACGGGACGGCCAGATTGCGGGCTTCGTCCTCGAACATGGCAGCGACGCCGCCGTTCAGATTGTCGGTGCCAAAAACACGGTCGTAGGCCCCTTGTTCGGGTTTGGGCAGATATTCAGCATGTTCGACCCCGTAGATCGCATCAAAAATTCCGTCTAAGCCACGGGCCGCTAACACTTGTTTGGCATAATGGCGGGTGCCGTTGGTATAGACGATGCGCCGGCCCGGAAGTGCGCGGATTGACCCGGCAAGGGTTGGATCCGGCTGTAACTGGTCAAATGAAATGTCGTGCACGTCGTCCAGAAACGGGTCGGGATCGACCTGATGTTCGCGCATAAGCCCCGCCAGCGTCGTCCCGTAGGTTTCCCAATAGTGGCGGCGCAGATGGTCGGCCTCAGTGTCATTCACGTTTAGAACACGCATCAAATAAGCACGCATCCGCCCCTCGATCTGATCAAACAGACGTGCAGACGGCGGATACAGGGTGTTGTCCAGATCGAACACCCAATGGGTCACATGTGAAAAAGCTGCTTGAGGCATGAGATATGACTTAGCAGGCGCCACCAAAGGTGCAATGGGTTGCGTGAAACCCGCTTGACGTTAAGCTGTGCCAAATTTGACCGAAATGGACCCCAGCCGATGAAACCGCAGCAGACCGACGCGTATTCCTTGCTCCTTGAGGCGATAGATGTGGGCACGTTCAAACCCGGTGACCGGCTGGTAGAAAGCGAGCTTGCGGACCGCTTTGGTGTGTCGCGCACCCCGATCCGCGAAGCGTTGCAACGCCTTGAAACCCAATCGCTTTTGGCGCGTGACGGGCGCAGCCTGATTGTCGCCTCGCTTGATCACAATCAGATGGCGGAATTATACGTGGTACGCCGCGAACTCGAAGGGTTGGCCGCGTCCCTTGCCGCCCGTCACGCCACCGAAGAAGAGGTTCGCATTCTGCGTGAAATGGTCGAAGAAGATAACGAACTGATGGACAATCCGCCGGCCTTGGCCCGTGCCAATCGACGGTTTCACAAGCAAATCCATCTGGCCTCGCACAACCGCTATTTGGTGCAGCAGTTGGACCTTGTGCACCGCACGATGGCCCTGATGGCGACCACGTCGTTGGCAGCCGTGGGGCGCGGTGCAATTGCACAGGGTGAACACGACATGATCGTGCGCGCGATTGAGGAAAAGAACGAAGCAGCAGCGGGGACAACCCTGCGCGATCACATTTCGGTGGCGTTTATGACGCGCCTGAAACAAGACGCATCGCGGCGCCAAGAAGAAGGTTAATCCGTGTGCTCGGTGACGCCGTGTTCGGTTTTATCCCAGTAAAATGGCGTCACGATCATCTCGTAAAGGGCTTTGTAACTGGCGAGCGCACCCATGGTGAAATAGACGGGCATCAACAAAACCCACGGCACCAGATGCCGGTGTTCTTTGCCTGAAACAGCGACCACGCCCATGGAAAAGCTGAGGATTTCCGAGATCACAAACAGTGAAATGACGGCAAAAACGACACCTGCGCCCAGCGTCGTTTCCACGGGATGTGCACCGCCCATCAGCGTTACCCAAAACGACCACAACAAGGGGGCAAAAGCGAACTGTGAAAACGTCGCCAAAAAGATCATTTGCAGCCCCATAAAGCGCGCGAACCCGAGGTCTTTGATCAATTGGCGGGGATCACGCATGTGCACAAAATACGTGATCATGAACCCCTTAAGCCAGCGCGACCGCTGACGCACCCAAGGCCACGCGCGGCAGTTTGCCCCTTCGTGTGTGACGGTCGGCAGCAGTTCGGTGACGTAGCCGTGGCGCGCCAGTCGCACGCCTAAATCCGCATCTTCGGTCACATTGTGCGCATCCCAACCGCCAAGTTTTTCAAGAATATCACGCCTAAAAAACAGGGTTGTGCCGCCCAATGGAATGACCAAGCCCAGCTTGGCAATGCCCGGTAAAACCAGACGCCACCACGTTGCATATTCGATTGTAAAACAACGAGATAGCCAGTTCGCACGGGCGTTGTAGTAATCCAGTATCCCCTGCAAACACGCGACGTTTTCCGGTGCCTGCTGGAACCGCATCACCACTTTTTCGATCTGGTCGGGGGCGGGGGAATCTTCGGCGTCCCAGACCCCGATGATTTTACCGGGGCAAAAATCGAGCGCATAGTTCAGCGCGCGTGGCTTGGTTGTAGGGCCTTCGCTGTCGGGCACTTCGATCACGCTGATCCAGTCGGGCATTTCGGTGCGCGCAATCGTGTCGCGGGTGATGGTGTCGTTGGCCTCGAGGACCAGAACCACGTTCAGCAGGGATTTTGGATAGGTCAGCCGCGACAGGCGTTTAGCGAGCGCGCCTGCGATCTCTTTTTCGCGCAAAAGCGGCACCATGACGGAGACACGGGGCAGGCGAAATTGTTCTGTATTCAGATCATTTGGCGCGCCGGTGTCGGGCGTATTATGCAGAATTTGGGCAAAGAATGCGGCCCCCTTTAGGCCGGTCGTCAGCGCCAAAGTCAGCACGGCCCAAATGACCCCGATGGTGATGGTCCAATGGGGAAACAGGAACAGCACGGTCACGAGAAACAGGATGACAGAGACGGCCAGCGTGCTGCGCCCTGACAATTGGCGGTCCCAACTGCGGCAACTTTCGCGACTTGGAACGCGGGTGATCGCCTTTTGCGCAAGTTGATGACCGTACAGGCGGTTCAGTTGCGTCTGGATTTGTGGCTGGGCCGCGATGACCGGCAAAACGGCAAAACCAGCGGGGCCTAAACAGGCACGCAAATGTTCAAACTGCGCGGGCTGGCTGGTTGCCACCAACAACGTGCGCCCGACCCAAAGCCACGGCACGACCCCGTGTTGCAGGCACAGCGCGGCAGGCAGGGCATCGGCCATGTTTAAACGGGGCGGCGTTGCTTGCAGATCAATGCGTTACGCGTTGTGTTGAATGGACAGGGCGTCAAGCACGTCACTGGCGCTGACCAGACCTTCGGATTGCAAAATATCGCCAAGTTGCGCATCGACGCGGCGCTGAAGGCCCAATGCGTTAACCAAATCGATTTGGGTAATGATCCCGGCATCAACCAGCAAACGGCCAAATGGGCGCGGTGGCGCGTCCATCTCAACACTCTGAGGGTCATCAAAAGCCAGTCTAGGGTCACTCACGACGCGTCCTCGGTATCGCTTTGGTAGCAATACTTAAGTGGCGTAATTCGGTTAACGATCAGTTAACTTTGAACCTTTTGGTAACGTTTCTTAAGCTGTGCGGTCCTGCATGGCTTTGGCAAAACGTTCGAACAGGTAAAAACTGTCTTGTGGGCCCGGGCTGGCCTCTGGGTGGTGCTGCACTGAATAGACTGGACGGCCAGCCATTCGGATACCGCAGTTGGACCCGTCAAACAGCGAGGTGTGCGTTTCAACGATGCCTTCGGGCAAGGATTGCGCATCGACCGCAAAGCCGTGGTTCATCGAGGTGATCTCGACTTTGCCGGTTTCGTGGTCTTTGACGGGGTGGTTTGCGCCGTGATGGCCGTGGTTCATTTTGATCGTTTTCGCCCCAATTGCGAGCGCCAGCATTTGGTGACCCAAGCAGATGCCAAAGACGGGCAGGTCGGTTTGATCGAGCACACCTTTGATCATCGGAACGGCATATTCGCCGGTGGCTGCGGGGTCGCCCGGACCGTTGGACAGGAAAACGCCGTCTGGTTTATGGGCCAACACATCTTCGGTTGTGGCCGATGCGGGCAAAACCGTGACGTCGCAGCCAACAGAGGCGAGGCAGCGCAGGATGTTGCGTTTTGCGCCGTAATCCACAGCGACAACTTTGAATTTCGGGTCTTCCAAGCGGGTGTAGCCCTCGGGCCAAGCCCACCGCATTTCGTCCCAACGATAAGATTGGGCGCAGGTGACGTCTTTGGCCAGATCCATGCCCTCAAGTCCCGCGAAATCACGTGCTGCGGCGACCAAGGCTGCGATATCGAAATTGCCCTCTGGATCGTGGGCAAGGGCGACGTGCGGTGCGCCCGCTTGGCGGATCGCGCGGGTCAAACGACGCGTGTCGATGCCACCGATTGCGATGCGGCCCCGTGCGGCCAACCAATCGCCCAATTCACCAGCGCTGCGCCAGTTGGACGGCGTCGTGGGCATCCATTTGACGACCATGCCTGCGGCGACTGGATCGGCGGTTTCGTCATCTTCTGGCGTGATGCCGGTGTTGCCGATGTGCGGGAAGGTGAAGGTCACGACCTGACCCGCATAAGACGGGTCCGTCATGATTTCCTGATAGCCGGTCATGGCGGTGTTAAAACACAGCTCGGCGACGGTTTGCCCCGTGGCCCCAAAGCCTGAGCCGTAAAACAAAGTCCCATCCGCCAGAGCTAAACAAGCGGTGGGGCGGGCATGTGCGAGCTTGGTCATGGGCAGGCCTATATGTTTGGGTTCATTGCCAAAGCGTGCAGGATTCTGGCAAATTTGTCGGAACTTAATGCGCGGCTTGCCCACGGTCAAGGAGGAATGCCGATTTGCGAAGTTGTTTACTTTCAATGGCTTAGCTTTGTTTTGCACGGTTGCGTGGCGGAACAGGTTTGAGTATGTTCGCAGGCTCAGAAACAACCCCGTGGGGATGGGACATAATCAATGGAACTACGCGAGCGAATTACGAGCGCCATGAAACAAGCGATGCGCGACAAAGCGGCGAGCCGCCTGTCAACGCTGCGCCTGATCAATGCTGCGATCAAAGACAAAGACATCGACGCGCGTGCCAAAGGCAGTGACGACGGGGTTGATGACACCGAAGTGCTTGCGATCCTTGGCAAAATGTCCAAGCAACGTATGGA
Organism: Ascidiaceihabitans sp.; assembly: GCA_029251465.1. Classification (GTDB taxonomy): domain Bacteria; phylum Pseudomonadota; class Alphaproteobacteria; order Rhodobacterales; family Rhodobacteraceae; genus Ascidiaceihabitans. Next base: position 15,468 of record JAQXDI010000044.1, on the reverse strand, counting down.
AAGCGCGCGCGCCTACGAAGAAGGCAGCCGGTTGGATCTGGCAGAACGGGAACGCGAAGAGATCGTTGTGATCGAAGAATTTCTGCCCCGTCAGCTGAGCGCTGAGGAGTCTGCGACGGCCGTGGATGCAGCAATCGCCGAGGTCGGTGCCGACAGTATTCGTGACATGGGCAAGGTCATGGGGATTCTCAAAGGCAAATACACCGGCCAGATGGATTTTGGCGCTGTTGGCCCTGTGATCAAAGATCGCTTGTGTTCTTGAGCTGAGGGGGAAGGGGCGCTGCCCCCGCGCTACTGCGCTCCCCCGGAGTATTTTTGTTCAGAACAAATCTGGCGCAAAAGGTGGGCTTTGGTCCGCCTTTTTTGTGCCTACCGTTTGAGGGCGCGTTGCAAGTCTTCAAAAAGTGCGATGCGTTCTTCTTCGCTGAGGAAGGCCCCGATTTCGACCTCGCGCCCCATGCCTTTGAGCGTCACGTAATGTGGCACGGGGCCGTCGGTTTCGTATTTGGTGATTTGGGTCCAATACCGATTGCAATCCCATGTTTGCGTGTCGCCATTTGGGTTGGTGCGGATCAGCTGCGTTGTGTCTGATTCTAGCGTTAGGACTTCGCTGATTTGGCGGGCTTTGTGGTTGCGTTGCAGGGCGAAATACATGCCCCAAACGGCTAGCAGCAGGAATGGCAGCAACCCCCACAGGATCGGCGAGCCGAGCAGCGGCAGGGTCGGGATCAGGATTAGGGTGAAGGTGGTCAGCACAAAGGCGGCCATGCCGCGCGCGGGCAGGCTTTGGTGGGGGTAGAGGTGCATCGTCCGAGTTGTGGCACCTTTGGGGGAGGTCCATTTGTAGGGCATGGGTGCCTTATGATCTGTTTGGGCAGATGATGCTATGTCGGGACAGGTGACGAACAGTATGTCATGTGGCTGCAGGTGCATTGTTCGCCAAGCAGCTACGCGAGTAAAGTAAGGGGCGGAACGGCTGCACTGTGGCAGCCATTCCGATAGGGTCAAATTTGGCCCGTGAAGTCGCCAGCCACGCCACGATCAATCGCAGCCTGATCGACTGGATACTGTTTGCAGTGTTCGTTTCGTGCGCTGGCATCTGCGAAGCGTGCAGCGACACTTGCATCTGCCTGTGCGTATTGTGCGCGAATTTTGGCTTCGGCCTCTGGTGACACGGCGCGTTGTGTTTTCATCGTTTTGATAAAGCTTTCACGGTATTCGTTGATCCGCTTGCCGCCACACATTTTTGCAAAGGCCGACACGACGGATGCGCCTGCTGTTTTCCGGTTCAAGTCGCTATCATAGCTACCGGGTTCTGAGGCGGAAATGCATGCCGTGAGACTTACTGATGTGATGAGTGCCAGAATGGTAAAGCGCATAGTTGATCGTCCTGAATTTGAATTTATGAAAAAAGGCCCCAACCGCCGTTGGAGCCTTTTGTTTTGTCTCAGCGAGTGGCGCTAGTGCCCGGGCTGTTTGTCCCAGTCTTCCTGCTTTGGCAGGATTTCGAACGTGTGCTCTGGGGGTGGGCTTGGCAGTGTCCATTCCAGCGTGTCAGCATATTCGTTCCATGGGTTGTTCTCGGTCACCCGTGCGCCGCGCAGCAGCGTGTAAGCGATGATCCCAAAGAAGAACAAGAACGAAGCAAAGCTGAGGAACGCGCCATAAGACGACCATTCGTTCCAGTAAGCGAACTGTTCAGGGTAGTCGATGTAGCGACGTGGCATGCCTTGGCGACCCAAGAAGTGCTGTGGGAAGAACGTCAGGTTCGCCCCGATGAACATCGCCCAGAAGTGCAGCTTGCCAGCCCATTCAGGATACATACGGCCCGACATCTTGGGCAGGTAGAAATAGATGCCCGCAAAGATCGCGAACACCGCACCCAAGGACATAACGTAGTGGAAGTGCGCCACAACGTAGTAGGTGTCGTGGTAGTAACGGTCCACCGCAGCCTGTGACAGAACGATACCTGTAACGCCACCAACGGTGAACAAGAACAGGAACCCAAAGGCCCAAAGCATAGGCGTTTTGAATTCGATCGAGCCGCCCCACATGGTCGCGATCCAGCTGAAGACCTTGACCCCTGTGGGGACCGCAATGACCATCGTCGCCAGCATAAAGTAGGCTTGTTGGTTAAGTGACATTCCGACCGTGTACATGTGGTGCGCCCACACAACAAAGCCCAGAACACCAATCGCGATGATCGCCCAAACCATTGGCAAGTAACCGAAAATCGGCTTGCGTGCGAATGTGGAAATCACGTGAGAAATGATGCCAAAGCCCGGCAGAATGATGATGTACACCTCTGGGTGGCCAAAGAACCACAAGATGTGTTGGTACAGCACCGGATCGCCGCCGCCTGCAGGATCAAAGAAGGCAAAGCCAAAGTTACGATCCATCAGCAACATGGTGATCGCGCCCGCCAGAACCGGCAAAGACAACAAGATCAACCAGCTGGTCACAAAGATCGACCATGAAAACAACGGCACTTTGAACAACGTCATGCCAGGGGCACGCATGTTCAGGAATGTCGTGATCATGTTGATTGCGCCCAAGATTGACGAGGCCCCAGAGACGTGAACCGCGAAGATCGCGAGATCCATGGAAAAACCGCCTTCTTTGACGGACAGCGGTGGGTACAGGACCCAACCTACGCCGGATCCAAGCTGACCGTTGCCGCCCGGAGACAGAACAGAGCAGATCGCCAGCGTCGTACCAGCAACATACATCCAGAAGGACAAGTTGTTCATACGCGGGAACGCCATGTCAGGCGCGCCGATTTGCAGTGGCATAAAGTAGTTACCAAAGCCGCCGAAAAGCGCGGGAATAACCACGAAGAACATCATCAGGATGCCATGCGCGGTGATCAGAACGTTCCAGAGGTGGCCGTTTGGCGTACAAACTTCGTCTGACGCGAACAAACGCGCGCCTTCGCCGCACATGTACTGGACACCTGGGTCCATCAGCTCAAGCCGCATATACACCGTGAACGCGACCGAAACAAAGCCAACGAGGGCTGAAACGATCAGGTAAAGGATGCCGATATCTTTGTGGTTCGTGGACATAAACCAGCGTGTAAAGAACCCACGCTCGTCGTGATGGTCGTGCCCGTGAATGGCTGCGTCTGCCATGCGTGCCTCCTGTTAGAAAGATTTCCGCGCTCTATCATAGAAAACGCGGGGATTCCGTGTGGTTCTAATACCCAAGACTGCCCCGCGCAATGACCGTAATGGTCGCAGACAGGGATTAATTGTCGCGGCAGCTTGAATGGATGCGCACAATACCCCAAGGGCGTCGCCGCTTTGCGCATGTTTGCACGCCAAGATCGCAACAGCAGGTTAATTACAACGATATCCTTGCGCAAAGTTGCATGCAGGTGAACAGTACCCCTGAAACAAGAGGCAGTGGTAGAATGCGTGACATCGTAAATCTGGATCAATTTCCGCTGGATACCCCCCACAGCGACGCCTACGCGGCTTTGGTTGCGCGGTGCCAAGCGGATTTGGCGGACGGCGGCATGTTCAATCTGGATGGGTTCTTGCGCCCTGAAGTGGCGCAAGCCGAAGTCGCGCGGCTCACGCCGGTCATCGACACCGACAGTTTTTTGCACGCGCGCCAGCACAACATTTATTTCAAACCGCAGATCGAAGGGCTGGCGAGCGATCACCTCGCCTTGCAAACCTTTGAAACCTCTAACAATACGATCTGTGCCGATCAGCTGGATGGCAGCCCTGTGGCCGACATTTACCACTGGCCCGCGTTCAGAACGTTTCTGGCGGATGAGATGGAAAAACCCGCGCTTTTCCCGATGAAGGACCGTTTGGCCGCCTACAACGTCATGCGCTACAAAGAAGGGCAGGCGTTAAACTGGCATTTTGACCGGTCCGAATTCACGGTGACATTGTTGTTGCAAGCCCCCGATGCGGGCGGCGTTTTTGAATACCGCACCGATTTGCGAACCGCGGATGATCCGAATTTCGACGGCGTTGTGGCGCTGCTGAACGGTGAAGATCCGGATTTGCAGCAGATGTCGGTTGTTCCCGGAACGCTGAATGTGTTTCGCGGGGTCAACACGCCCCACCGTGTGACGGCGATCAAAGGGGCAACGCCGCGCGTGATTGCGGTGCTGACCTATTTTGAACGGCCAGACGTGGAATTTTCCGACACGGAGCAACTGGGATTTTACGGGCGCATCGCGCGTTAGGGCAGGGGGCCGAACACCTGATCAAAGCTGCGCCGCAGGGCGACGTCGACGTCATCCATGCAGACCGGCAGCCCCAAATCGACCAAAGACGTCACGCCGTGATCGGTGATGCCGCAGGGCACGATGCCGTCAAAATGGCTTAGGTCCGGTTCGACGTTGATCGAAATGCCGTGAAAGCTAATCCATTTGCGCAAACGGATGCCGATGGCGGCGATTTTGTCTTCGGCCAGGGACCCGTCCGCCATTTTGGGTTTGTCCGGGCGTTCAACCCAAACGCCGACGCGCCCACAGCGGATTGCGCCATCGACATTGAATTCGGACAGCGCTGCAATCACCCAAGTCTCGAGTTGTTCGACAAACTTGCGCACGTCGCGCCCACGTTTGCCCACGTCGAGCAACGTGTAGGCGACGCGCTGGCCGGGGCCATGATAGGTGTATTGCCCGCCGCGTTTTGTTGTGTGGACGGGAAAGCGGTCGGGATCAGTCAAATCCACCGCTTTGGCCGACGTTCCTGCAGTGTAAAGCGGCGGATGTTCCACCAGCCAAATGCATTCAGACGCGTCACCTGCGGCAATGGCGGCGGCGCGCTCTTCCATCCATGCTTCGGCGGCGCGGTAGTCTGTTAACCCGTCCGTGGTGATCCATTCGACCACTAGACAGGTTCGCCTTGCAGTTCTTGCGCGGTGCGCGTCAGCAGTTGCGCGTAGTTTTCAGCCCCTTGGGCACCGGTCACCAAATATTTGCCAGCAAAGATCATCGAGGGGACACCGGAAATACCGCGCTCTGTCCAGAATTTCTGTTTCTCGCGGACGTTTTCGGCCAAGGCACCATCGCTCAGCACCTTTTGTGCATCGTCAGCGTTCAGGCCGATTTCAGAAGCGATTTCGATCAGCACGTCCGGTTTGGACACATCACGCCCGTGGGTGAAATGCGCCTCGAACAGCGCCATTTTTAACGGATGCTGCTGGCCAGCACTCAGCGCGAAATCCAGCAACTGATGCGCGGCAAAGGTGTTCACGATACGGCTGTCTGCGCTGAACTGGAAATCAATGCCCAGTTGCGTGCCCAACGATTGCATCTGCGCGCGGTTTTGCGCGGATTGCTCGGGCGTGCTGCCGTATTTTTCCTGAATATGCTCGCTGAGGTTTTGACCTTCGGGCGGCATCGTCGGGTTCAGTTCAAATGGGTGCCAGCGGATGCGCGCGCCCATGCCGGTTTGGCCCAAGGCCTGCTCAAGCTGACGATACCCGACGATGCACCACGGGCACATGACGTCTGACACGATGTCGACATCGATCACGGGATTGTCCTGTGTCGGCTCATTTAAAATGGCACCGGTTTGTTCAGAACGTTCCATCAGGCTCACCTTTTTGACTGTCACCGTCTAAAATCAGACCTCGCAGGCGGGATTGCAAGCCTTGAACACGAAACTGCGATGCCAATCTATTTTCTGTGTCGCCGCATTTAGATCAATTTTCGGCTTCACTTTGTTCGCATCAAGGGCTAAAGCCGTGTCACCATCCATAGCGTGCGGCTGTGGCGGAATGGTAGACGCGCAGCGTTGAGGTCGCTGTGGGGTAACACCCGTGGAAGTTCGAGTCTTCTCAGCCGCACCAATTGATCTGACATTGTACATATCTAGCATCGCCCTTTGGGTGCGTGCGCGCTGGTGTGTCGTCGTTGAATTCAGCGTAGTCAGATCAGTGATCCGCCTTTTAGGCTGGATCATAGGCAGATCCCTAGCTTAGATGTCATCAAGCTGCCGATTGACTTGATCAGGAAATAAATACCGTGACCCGTGCAATGTCTGACGAAATGGACCTGAAGTGACTATGCCAGTTGGTTTTCAGCTTAGGGGGTATTTGATCCTGCGCCGCGTGCTTCAGCCCGTTATGCGAGGGGTGTTGGCCGGGCGTATTCGCAAGGGCAAAGAAAACGCTGCGCGGGCGGGCGAACGTTTGGGCGTTGCAACACAGGCACGTCCGGCTGGACGGGTGGTTTGGATGCATGCTGTCGGGTTGGGTGAGGTCCTCGCGCTGCGTCCTTTAATCGTTGGAATGCAGCAAGAAGCCCCCGATTTGAATTTTGTGATTACGTCTACAGCCCGTTCCTCGGCGGATGTGTTGCGCCAAAACCTGCCTGCAAACACTGTTCACCAGTTCTTGCCTTTGGATGGGCCAAGATTCATGGCCAAGTTTTTGGATCATTGGCAGCCCTGCCTTTCTATCTGGTCAGAGCAAGACATCTGGCCTGGTGCCATTTATGACTGTGCAGTGCGTGATATTCCGGTGGCTTATGTGAATGGGCGCATGGACAACAAGAGCACTGCGAAACGTGCGCGACTGGCGGGATTGTACAAACGGGTCTTTGGCTTGTTTGATCTGATTGCGGCACAGGATGACCAAACGGCCAAAAATCTGTCGTCTTTGGGTGGGCGCGATGTGCGTGTGATGGGGTCGCTGAAACCTGCGGCAGAACCGCTTTGGGTTGATGCAAGCGTGCTTGGAACACTTCAAGCCGCTCTTGAAGGTCGTAGGATATGGGTCGCGGCATCGACACATAGCGACGACGAAGCTGTTTTGATTGGTGCGCAGCGGGAGCTGGTGAAGCGCGATCCGTCGTGGTTGCTTATCCTTGCACCGCGTGCGCCTGCGCGTGGGGATGAAATCGAGGGGGCGCTGGATCAAGCGGGCTTAAGTTGCACAAGGCGTAGTAAAGGTGGGCAACCAGATCCATCACACTCCGTCTGGATCGCGGACAGCTTTGGTGAGTTGGGCCTGTGGTATCGATTGGCAGCTGCTGCTTTTGTAGGTGGTTCTTATGGGGGGCTGGGTGGGCACAACCCTTGGGAGGCTATCTGCCTGAACCTTCCGGTCTGTCATGGTCCAAATGTTGCTAATTTTGCCAAAGACTATGAGGTTTTGGATTGTTCGGGTACATCACAACCATTGCCCAATGACGCGTCAAGCGTGCCTGCACTGGTGGATTTTGTGGTGCAGTCGCAGACCACAAAAGCGAGTGTTGGGACATTGGTTGAAGATGCAAAAGCGGCGTTGAAACCATTGGTCAAAGACCTGATTGCAATGATAAGGGCTGGCGCATGATACGCATGATCTTCCTTTTTGTTTACCGCTTGGCCTGGGTTCTCTTTTTACCTTTGCTTTTGATTTACCTGTTCAAACGTGGGCGGCGTGATGCGCTGTATTCGCAAAATCTGTTAGAGCGGTTTGCGATCTATAATCGACCGATGCCGCAAGACGCGATTTGGGTTCACGGTGTGAGCCTTGGTGAAACGCGGTCTGCATTGGCGCTGATCCGTATGATCCTTGATCGTGGTGACAATGTAATCATTACCAACTTTACGCCGGCTGGACGGCGCGAAGCACAGCGCCATTTCGCAGCAGAAATTGGAAGTGGCCAACTGGCGGTTATTTGGGTTCCGCTTGATATGATGTGGAGCTATCATCGCTTTTTCCGCGCCTGTCAGCCCAAGATTGGCCTGACCCTGGAGGTTGAGGTTTGGCCTGCGATGATTTCTGCGGCCAAACGGGCAGGGTGTCCGTTGTACATGTGTAATGGGCAATACGGGACCAAGCCATTAAAACGCGACAGTCGCGGGTTGCGCATTCGCCAGCGTGTGATGCGCGGCCTAACAGGCGTGTTTGTGAAATCGAACCTGCAAGCCAGTCGATTTGTCGAGGTGGGTGTTCAAAACGTGCATGTCACAGGTGAGTTGCGGTTTGATCAACCTATCCCAGAACATCAGCTCGACGCGGCCATACAATTGCGCACCGATCAGATGGGCGAGTTGGACAACATCATTGCGATTGCGAGCGGAATTGAGGGTGAAGAAGACCTATTCGTTAAGTTGATCAAAGATGTACGTGAGCGTGCGTTGAATGATGGAACGCGGGCACCGCTGTTTGTTTATGTTCCACGTGCACCCGAACGTTTTGGTAATGTGGCTGAAAAGCTAAAGCAGGCTGGTCTGAACACTGTGCTGCGCAGTGACGCGCTGGACAAGGACCTTGCTGCCAAGCAGGAGGCGTTGGATAGCTCCACGGCTGTTTTATTGGGCGATAGTCTGGGTGAAATGTATTTCTATCTGAACCTTGCAGATCGCGTGATTGTGGGGGGAGGGTATTGCGAGGTTGGTGCACATAATATTATCGAGCCACTGTCTTTGCGCAAACCTGTGTTGGTTGGTCCGCATGTTTGGACCATCGAGTATCCGTTTGTTGAGGCTCAAGCTGCTGGTATCGTCGAGATTGTTGAACACGGTGCTGCGCTGGCTGAGAAGGTGGTTGAGCCGATTGAAGATTTCAGATCACGGATCGATCTGTTTCTTGAAGAGCACTCTGGTGCCAGTCAGCGCACATTGGATGCGATTGATGCTGTTCTGGCGGCGCGTGCGGGCGTTTAACCCAAGGCCGTCAGCCATAACCATATTGTTATCACCGATGATCCGGTGGCGAGTAGCACGCTGGAGGCTGCAACCCGTTTGGCGCGCCCATACATATTGGCAAAGATATAGGCGTTGATGCCGGGTGCCATAGCCGCCGTCAGTACCCCTGATTTGAAGAAATCGGGTGGCACGGACAGAGACGTGCCAAGGCTCCAGACGATTGCAGGGTGTAGACCCAGTCCAATAATGCAGACCATCAGTATGGCCAGCTTGTCACCCTCTGGTTTGTATTGGATCAATATTCCTCCAAGAGAAAACAAGGCTACAGGCAATGCGGCGTGGACCACAAGGCTGAGGGCATCATTGGCAAATGAGGGCAGAGAAAGGCCGCTCAGATTCACCATAAATCCTAATGCAATTGCGATGACGAGGGCGTTGCGGAACATTGCCTTTCCAACGGCGCGGGCCATTTTGATCGGGGATTGCCCGCGGTTGCGCGCGATCTCCATGACAGTGATGCCCAAGCCATAGCAAAATGGGGCGTGCATTGCGATGATGACATAGTTGCCCGTAAGTGCATCAACGCCATATGCGCGTTCGGTTATTGGGAGGCCCAACAGGACCGAATTTGAGAATAGGCAGCAAAATCCGATGGCGATACAATCTTCCCAATCGCGTTTCAGGAAAACGCGAGAGCCCAAAATCCCCACGGCAAAGCAGATGGCTGCACCTGTGTAGAAGCTGATGAGCAGGCGTGGATCAAACGAGCTTTGTAGATCGATATTGGCGATGGCTTGAAACAAAAGGCATGGGATTGCAAAGCTTTGCGCAAACTTCATCAGGCCATCGATGCCGGCAATTGGGAATGCAAACTTCCAGACGGCGACATAGCCAAAGCCGATGACAAGGAAGACGGGAAGGATGACGTCGAGGAGCGTTTGCATGTTCAATTGGGCCGATCGCGTTGGGTTGGTTCAAGTGCCTCCGGCGGGAGTTTCTTGGTAAGACGAAGCTAGGCGGTTTTGAAGGCGAGCGTCATGCCGTCATAGGCAGGTTGAATGTGGTTGGGGGTTTCTGCTTTGACGGTCTCGTAATCTAGGTCGTTGTGCATGTTGGTGAGCACTGCGGTTTTGCACTGTACGCGTTCGATCCACTCTAGCGTTTGGGCCAAATGTGAGTGTGTCGGATGGGGATCGCGGCGCAGGGCATCGACGATCCAGCATTCGAGGTTTTCAAGTTCGGGCCAGACATTGTCGGGAATTTTAGCAACGTCAGGCAGGTAGGCGACATCATTGATCCGAAAGCCGAGCGCTTGGATCGAGCCGTGATTTACCTCAAACGGTTTCAAGGTGATTGGGCCACCAGCGCCGTCAATTGTCACATCACCGTCAATCGTGTTGATGTCGAGGATTGGTGGATAGGATGACTTTGGTGGTTGCACAAAGACATAGTCAAAACGGTGCAGCAATGCGTCGCGGGTGACAGGGTCTGCCCATACAGGGAGCCGTTCGCGCATGTTGATCACGATCATGCGTAGGTCATCGATTCCGTGGACATGGTCTGCGTGGCTGTGTGTGTAGATGACACCGTCAAGGCGACTAACGTTTGCGTCCAGCAGCTGGGTGCGCAAGTCGGGAGAGGTGTCTATCAGAACGGAGGTTGTGCCATTCCGGGAAGCGCGTTCTACCAATATCGAGCAACGTCGGCGATTGTTTTTAGGGTTCGTAGGTTCACATGCCCCCCAGTGCCCTCCCAATCGGGGCACGCCACCAGAGGAGCCGCATCCAAGGATGGTAATCTTGAGATCATCCATTAAGCGTCTGCCTTGTAGTTGGCAGCTTTGGTGAACAGGCGTTCAAAGTTGGATTGGGTTTGGGCCGCAAAATCTGCGTAATCCATACCGAATACGTCAGCCCCAACCTTTGCCGTGTGTGCGGTGTAGGCGGGTTCATTGCGTTTGCCCCGATGTGGGGGTGGCGCAAGGTAGGGTGCATCAGTTTCCACCAACACGCGCTCAACAGGGGCGGCGGCGAAGATGTCGCGAACCTCTTGGCTTTTGGGGAATGTGCTGATGCCCGACATTGACAAGTAGAAACCAAGGTCTAGCGCCGCGCGAGCCAATTCTGGAGAAGAGGAGAAGCAGTGCATGACGCAAGTGTATGAACCGTTTGCGTGTTCTTCTGCTAAGATACGCGCCATGTCATCATCTGCACCGCGCGCGTGGATGATAAGGGGCAGGCCTGTTTGGCGTGCTGCGGCGATATGGATGCGCAGGGATTCTTTTTGAATATCAGCGCTTTCTGCGGTGTAGTGATAGTCGAGACCCGTTTCTCCGATCCCAACAAATTTGGGATGTTTGGACATTTCTACCAATTCATCAAACGTGGCCAATGGTTCTGAGGCAGCACTCATCGGGTGTGTGCCTGCAGCGTAAAATATAGGCGCATAGGCTTCGGCGATGGCACGGACATTAGGTTCTTGACGCAGCTTGGTGCAGATTGTGACCATACGTGTGACGCCAGCCGCTTGGGCGTTGGCGATCAATTCAGGCAACTGCCCCTCAAAGTCAGGGAAATCGAGGTGGCAATGGCTGTCGGTGATGTGGGGTATCTGGGTCATATTGGCCTGTTTTATGAAGCGGCAGCGCCTTGGATCTTAAATATCGTATCTAGAACGAGTGCGGCTGGGTCAAGGTTCACCGCGCGGCCATGGCGTGCACGTGCCATGGCTTCGTGTCCAACGTCTGCCCATGCGCGACCTTGATGAGGCGTGCTGGCCAGTCGCGACATGATGGAGGCCTCGTGTGGTGCCGCCTCGATCTGGGGTGGCTGTCCTGTTGCACCTGTGCGGGCAAGGCGGGCAAGGGCGATTTCAAGAAGCGTAAACAGCAGGTCCAGCTTTTCCTCAGCACCGCGCTGAGCGGCTGCTTCGGCAAGGCGCAGGGTGCGGGCACGGTCCATATTGGGCAGGGAGCCAAGTATGCCGACGATTTCAGTGTATATCTGCAGACCACCGAGCAGGGACAAACGCATGGCTTCGCCCACTGAGCCGCCTGAGAGTTCAGCAAGTGCAGCCGCGTTGGCGTCTGCTTCGACTTCGGCCTGAACCATAGCGCTGTGCATTTGTTCACCGTTGAGGGTTCCAAGGCGCAAGGTGCGGCATCGCGAGCGAATGGTGGGTAGAAGACGGGAAGGTTGATGGGTGATCAGCAAAAGGGTGCACCGCTCTGGTGGTTCCTCTAGCATCTTGAGCAGCGCATTGGCGGCCTGCGTGTTCATATCGTCAGCGGCGTCAATGATCACAACGCGCCGTCCACCGTCAGTGGCCGACATCTGAAAGAACCCTGTTAGTTTGCGGATGTCATCCACAACGATTTGGTCGCGCATACGCCCCGTCTTTTCATTGGGGGTGCGGGTGACAGAGATAAGCCCTGGGTCTGCACCTGCAGAGATGCGGCGTGCCACTGGGTGTTCGGGATCGATATGTAGTGAGGTTGGCAAAACGGGTGCGCCGAACATGTCGTCGCCGTCAGGATCAGATGTTGCCAGCAGGAAGCGCGCGATGGACCAAGCAAGGGTTGCTTTGCCCACGCCGCGCGGCCCAGTCAGCATCCATGCATGGTGCATCCGGCCAGTGTTGAACCCATCAAGAAACGCAGTCTCTGCAGCCTCTTGCCCTATGAGGGCAGGGGTTTCACGCGGGTGCGGTGCGCCGGGAACGCGATCTGGTTCGTTGATTTCTTCAGCCATAAGGCAGGTCTAGCACCACATCGAATGAGGGGGAATGCAAAAGGCAGCGTTTGGGTGGGCGAAGGGGGCGCTTATTGCTTAGCGAGATGATCGTCCACCGTTTGGCACACGTCCACTGATACTTCGTCGATGCTGCGTGCACCGTTAATCACCACGAAGCGTTCCTTGAATTCTTCGGCCAAAGACAAGAACCCAGCGCGCATTTGTGCCTGCAAATCAGCACCGAAGGTTTCAAAGCGTTCTTCTACACCTTGACGCGACAGGGCACGCGAAAGGCCGGTGTTGGAGTCCATATCGATCAAAATTGTCATGTCAGGTTCACGCCCAATCATCAGTTTGTGCAACTGATCAACTGTGCCGCGTAGATCACCGCGCGATAGGCCCTGATACATGCGGGTGCTGTCTGCGAAGCGATCGCAGATCACGACCTTGCCTGCTTCAATCGCTGGAAGGATCGTGCGTTCTAAATGGTCGCGGCGTGCCGCAGTGAACAATAGGATTTCTGTTTCTGCGGACCATCTGTCTGGCTCACCTTGCAAAACCAAAGCCCGTATTTCTTCGGCACCTTCGCTGCCACCCGGTTCGCGGGTTAATATAACGTCGCGACCCTGGGCTTGCAGGTGTTCTGCAAGTTTGCGTGCTTGGGTGGATTTCCCGGAACCGTCGATGCCTTCAAACGTAATAAAGCTGCCTTTAGGGATCACGACGCGCCCTCTGGTTGTGGTCCTTGGTTCAGACGGTCAATCAGTTTCATTGCCGCGGTACTGATCCGCGCCATGAAGCCGCCGTCGGCAACGTCAGTTTCTGCAAACAAGGGGATGCGTGTTTCTGGAAGGCCTTCTGGGCGTAGAACAAGTTCAGCCAGTTCATCACCTTTGGCGATTGGCGCCTGAATAGGGCCTTTGTAGACGACTTCGGCAGGGATATCATCACCGCCAAGAACCGGCAAAAGCACGCTGATATCTTGGTTTGGAACTAGACCGACATTTGGAACAGCGCCCATCCATACGTCTGCAGTTGCTAGGCGCTCACCTTCTTTAGCTAGGGGGCGTTGCGCAAACTGGCGGAATGCCCAGTTTACAACAGCTTCAGATTCTTGCGTGCGTGCGGCAGAGCTGTCGAGACCTGAAAGGACAAAGATAACACGACGTTGGCCCTGTTTGGCAGAGCCAACCAACCCATATCCAGCTTCCTGCGTGTGCCCAGTTTTTAGACCATCCGCGCCAATGCCAAGGCGCAGCAATGGATTGCGGTTACGGGTGTTTTGAGGGGCGCGGCCGTCAAATTGGAATTCGGTTTCTGAAAATAACGGGTAAAACTCTGGGAAATCGCTGATCAAACGGTTTGCCAGCAAGACCAAGTCGCGCATGGACATGCGATGACCGGCTTGGGGCCAGCCGTTTGAGTTTGCGAAGGTTGAATTGGTCATACCCATTTTCTGGGCGCGCTGTGTCATGAAACGCGCAAAGCCGGATTCTGTTCCATCTGGGCTAAGTGCCTCAGCAATAACCGAACAGGCGTCATTGCCTGACAAAACGATGATACCGCGAATAAGGTCTTCAACGCTCACGCGATCACGCGTGTTCAGGAACATCGTGGATCCGCCGTAATCCATTGAATGTTGTGAAACTGGAAGCTTTTCGTTCAGGGAAAGGCGACCATCGCGAATGGCCTCGAATGCCATGAGCAACGTCATCAGTTTGGACATCGATGCAGGTGGCAAAGGTGTGTCCGCGTTCTTGTTCAGCAAAACAGTGCCCGTTGTTTGATCAATCACATAAGCGGCAGTTGCGCGTGTTTCAAAAGCGTTGGCTTGTGCCCCAACAATGATCAGTACAAAAGCAGCTGCAATATGGCGGATCTGATTGGTGCTGATCATGTTGGATAACTCCCGAAAATAGGCTTAGTTCGTGACGGCGTAGGCGTCAGAGAAACCTTCGCCTTTGATCTTTTTGAGCAAAGTAGTGCGTTCTGATTTGTTTGTCGCGGGACCAACAAGGACACGCCAGAACGGTTTGCCCCCGCGTTCACCGCGTTTGATCGTTGGAATAAGACCTGCGTTGCGCATCTGTTGACCGGTGCGGGTGGCATTGGCTTCGACTGAGAAAATACCAAGCTGGATAAATGGCTTCTCAAGGCTGGAATTGGTTGGGCGCGGGGCAGGTGGCTTTGTTGGAGCTGTCGCAACTGTAGGCGATGTTGGCGCGGCGGCGTCGATTGCGGCGGCGGCGGAAGCGATTGGGTCAAGCGCGGTTTCGCTGACTTCGGAAGGGGCTGCAACAGTACCGACGATTTCGGGAACGGCATCGGCGATCTGTTCTTTGCGCAGGGCCGTGACATTCAGTTGCGCTGGTGCACCAGCCAACATACCCAACGCTTCTGCTGCATCAGACGAAATTTGCAAACGCGGTCCGGGAAGATCACGAGCGCGGCGGAACAAGGCCCCGACGACAAAATTTCCGTTGGTCGTGTTGCGGATGATGACGCGCTCTGGGTCTTTCACATCGGGGTGTGCGACCCATACGCCACCCAACGAGGGGCGTCCGTCCCATAGACCATCTTCGGTCGCTGAGAAAACTTGTGGCGCTTCAACATCGCGCTCGGTTGTTTTTGTGGCATTTCCAGCGCGCTGTGGTGCAGTGCTTGCTCCATTTCCACGTAGTGATTGACCAAGATTAAATTGGCCTATGTCGTCGCAACCCGCCAAAATAAGTGTTGAAAACGCAACGATGCTGCCATTCTTGGCGAATTTACCAAAACGATTGATGATGTCCGCGCTGCCCATCGCATGTATTCCTTGCCTGTTCACGGCACTGTTCACGCCTGATTTGTCAATTATCGCTATAATTAACAGTCTCCTAACGAAGATCTTGCGGGCACTCTATCCTGTCAAAGAGGATCTGAAAAGTGTCTCGCGCATGGATCGGCATAAATCCCCAACGCGTTCAGATCTTGCAGGCGCAATTTTCTTCAAAAGTGGGCTTGCGGAATTTTTTCACCCACACTAGGAAGTGCTTGTCGGAGGAGTGGCAGAGTGGTCGAATGCACCGGTCTTGAAAACCGACGAGGGTGAAAGTCCTCCCAGGGTTCGAATCCCTGTTCCTCCGCCA
>JAQXDI010000020.1 GCA_029251465.1 Ascidiaceihabitans sp. | reverse complement strand
TTCGCACCATGAAGGTACGCAACTCGCTCCGCTCGCTCAAGAGCCGGCACCGTGACTGCCGCATTGTCCGTCGCAAAGGCCGTGTTTACGTGATCAACAAAACACAGCCTCGCTTTAAGGCCCGCCAAGGTTAATCTTTGGGCGTTAGACGACGCATATGTTACAAAAAGGCCGCTCCTTCGGGGGCGGCTTTTTCCGTTTCAGGCTTGTTTACAATGGCTTGGTGGATACCGTCTGGTCTTTTTGGGTCTCTTCCCACAACCGCAACAACGCGGCACTTTGACCCAAAAACTGCACGTCCTGCGTCACGCATGATTTGATTCGGTCAAGCCTGAAATGGCGCAACCCCTCACGCAGTACGCACCACGCCACGATGATGGCACTGTCACTGAAATAGATCACCGCCAATGGCCAAATCACCCGCTGCGTCTGGTTGCCCGCCTCATCGCCGTAGGCAATTTCGAGGCAGTTTTCACTGCGAATAGCTTCTCTAATTTGGGCGGGATCGACGCGCACGTCATGCTGCAGCCCCCACGACGAAGCGATCAATTGTCGCGTGCTGGGTGCCACCGCGTTCAGCTTGCGCGCGGCCCGTCCCGCAGCGCGCCACAGCCCCGCATCCCCGGTCCGTGCAATCATGCTAAGGCCCAAGGCGATCGCCTCGGCCTCATCCACATCCAGATTGATCGGGGGCAAATCGTAACCTTTGCGCATCACATAGCCGATCCCCGGTTCACCCAGAATCGGCGTTTGCATGGCTTGCAGGCTGGCAATATCGCGGTAGATCGTGCGCACCGACACCTCTAGCGCGCTGGCAATGTCGCGTGCGAGCATTGGCGCTTTGGCGGCGCGTAACATCTGGATGATCTCAAAGAACCGTGCAGATTTCGACATGTGGCAGCCCAAAGTTTTTCGCGTTCCCTCATATCACCACTGACACAGTGTTGTCAGTAGATGTTTGTTATGTCACCGCTGAACATAACAATCGAGAGCACCATGCAAGCAATATCCACCCGCACCTCAAGCGTCGTTTTGGTCGTCATTTCGGCCTTTGTATTTAGCACCGCAGGCATATTCACCAATGGCGTCAGCACAGATGCGTGGGGGGTGATTTTCTGGCGCGGAGTGGCGGCTGCCGCGTTCACCTTTGCCTACATGATGCTGCGCGGGTAGTTGCGATCCGAACTGGCCGCGTTTGGCAAACCGGCACTGTTAGTCACGATCCTGATGGCGGCAGGCACGGCCGCTTTCATCCCTGCATTCAAACTGTCCAGCGTTGCCAATGTCGCACTGATTTATGCTGCCGCGCCTTTTGTCACCGCGGCCCTCAGTTGGATTTTCATCCGCGAAGCCCCCAGCCGCACGGTCTTGATCGCCAGCATCGCGGCCTTTGCCGGCGTGTTGATCATCGTGTCGGGGTCGCTTGGCAGCGGCGCAATTTTGGGCGATGCATTGGCCTTGTTCATGACGCTGATGATGTCAGCCACGATGGTCGTCTACCGCAAGCACCCGGACACGACAGCGGCCTTGCCCGCAGCGCTTTCGTCAGTCGTGTTGCTGCCTGTCGCGCTGATATTCGGGGCACCGATGCGGGTTTCGGGCGGCGAGATGCCAATTCTGGTGCTGTTCGGGCTGGTGTTTGCAGTCGCGTCCGTCACTCTGTCCGAAGGGGCGCGGCGATTGCCCTCTGCCGAAACCGCCCTGTTGTCCACGCTCGAGGTTCCACTGGCACCGTTGTTGGCCCTGCTGATCCTAAGCGAAATCCCAAGCGTGCAAGGCATCATAGGCGGCGCGATCATCCTGATCGCTGTGCTGTGGTCGCAAACCCGCGCGCCCAAAGGTGCGTAACGTCACCGTGAACATGGCACAGATGCACAGCCCACCCCCTTGCGCATAACGACCAAGCCCATAGGTTGTGCCCAAGCACTAAAGAAAAGGCACAGCACATGAGCGACGACACCTACACCCCACCAGCCGTCTGGACCTGGGACACGTCATCGGGCGGAAAATTCGCCAACATCAACCGCCCCATCGCGGGCGCAACTTCTGAGAAAGAACTGCCCGTCGGCAAGCACCCCTTACAGTTGCACTCGCTTGCGACACCAAACGGGGTCAAGGTCACGGTGATGCTCGAAGAGTTGCTGGCGCTAGGCCACACCGGCGCGGAATACGACGCGTATTTGGTGAACATCGGGGAAGGCGACCAGTTCGGATCCGGCTTTGTCGACATCAACCCGAATTCGAAAATTCCGGCGATGATGGACCGATCAGGCGACACACCTGTGCGCCTGTTCGAAAGCGCGTCGATCATGCTGTATCTGGCAGACAAATTCGGGGCGTTGCTGCCGACCGAACCTGCCGCGCGCGCCGAGGCGATGAACTGGGTGTTCTGGCAAATGGGCAGCGCGCCGTATCTGGGCGGTGGTTTTGGCCACTTCTACGCCTACGCGCCGGAAAAATATGAATACCCGATCAACCGTTTTGCGATGGAAACCAAACGCCAACTGGACGTTCTGGATCGTCAATTGGCCGAGACGACTTGGATCGCGGGCGAAGAATACACCATCGCTGATATCGCGATCTGGTCGTGGTACGGACAACTGGTTTTGGGTCGTTTGTATTCTGCCGCTGAATTTCTGGATGTGGCGTCGTACAAGCACGTGATGGCGTGGGCTGAAAAGATCGACGCACGCCCTGCGGTCAAGCGCGGACGCATGGTGAACCGCCCGTTCGGGGATCCGTCAGAGCAGCTGCACGAACGTCACGATGCCTCTGATTTCGACACGCAGACCCAAGATAAAATCGGCACACCCGCCGAAGAATAAGCGACCAAGGTGGGCGACACGCCCACCTTACCCACGCCCTACAAGCGACCGCGCCCGACTTGGCGACAGATCAAAATCACCGGCAACAGCCCCATCGCGACGATCACGAGGCTAGGCACCGCCGCCCCATCCAGTCGTTCGTCCGAAGCCAGCCGGTACGCCTGCACCGCCAGCGTATCGTAGTTGAACGGGCGCATGATAAGCGTTGCGGGCAGTTCTTTCATTACATCGACAAATACGATCAGCAATGCGGTCAGCAAACTTGGCGTCAGGATCGGCAGGTGCACCCGCCGCAAGGTGCCAAACGGCCCTTGCCCAAGCGACCGGCTCGCCGCGTCCATATTCGCGTGAACCAACGCTTGCCCACCTTCGTACGCCCCCAGTGCAGCCGCCAAAAACCGCACCAGATAGGCCCCGATCAGCAGCCAGATCGACCCGGTCACCAACAGCCCCGTGGAATAATCGAACGTCGCGCGCATCCACGCGTCTAGCGCATTGTCGAACGCGGCAAAGGGAACCATCAGACCCACCGCGATCACGCCGCCCGGAACGGCGTAGCCCAAACGCGCCGCATAGGCCGACGCGCTGGACAGTCGCCCTGGCTGCATGCGCTGAAAGAAACCAACGGCGACGGCGGCAACCACTGTGATCACCGCCGCAAGGCCCGCAAGCGTCAGTGAGTTGCGGATGAACCCGAGGTAGCGTGCGCTCAGCAGGTCTTGTTCTGATCCTAACCCCATCGAAAACAGCACGACAATCGGCAGTACACATCCCAAAAGAACAGGCGCGCCGCATAAGAAAACCGCCAATGCCGCTTGCCAACCCGAAAGGTCGATCTGCGTTTTGTCCTGTGAACGGCGGGACGGATCGTAGTATTTGGCACGCCCCCTTTGGATCCGCTCAAGCATCGCCAACAGCAACGCAAAACTGAGCAAGCACAACGCCAATTGCGCAGCCCCAGCCCGATCCACAAAGGTGAACCAGCTGGAATAAATCCCCGTCGCAAAGGTCTGAACGCCGAAATAGGCAACTGTGCCAAAGTCCGCGATCGTTTCCATCACTGCCAGCAAAACACCGCCCGCAATGGCAGGACGCGCGAGCGGCAGGCTAACCCGAAAGAACGCAGACCACGCACTGCTACCGAGCGCGCGGGCCGCTAAAAACGTCGTCCCGCTTTGCTGTAAGAACGACGCGCGCGCGAGCAGATAAACGTAGGGGTAAAGCACCAAAATCAGCATCATCGCAGCACCGCTGAGCGAGCGGACTTCGGGGAACCAATAATCGCGCGGGCCCCAACCCATCAGGCTGCGCAAACTGCTTTGCACAATGCCGGGATGGTCCAGAATATAGGTGTAGGCATAGGCGAGCACGTAGGCCGGAAACGCGAGCGGCAACACCAACGCGATCTCAAAAAACCGCACGCCGGGGAAACGGGTCATGGTGACCAGCCACGCAGCGCCAACACCAACCATAAACGTGCCTGTCGACACCAAGAGCACCAACAAAAGCGTGTTGCCCGCGTAACGCGGCAATACGGTGCTGAGCAGATGCGCGACCGTACCCGTACCGCCACTGAACGCCGCAATCGCAACAGCAAGCATCGGCAAAAGGCAAATCAATGCAACCGTGACAGCCATCACAGATAGACCGCGCGGGGCGTGGCGCGCTGTGGTTTTGCGCATAGGCGTTTGGATGGTTTGATCCGACATGCACTCTATTTCGACTATTTTAGTCAGAATATCCAGCGCTGCGTTTAAACGGGTAAGGTGTGGGTGCCCCACACCACCGTGCGTCAGTCGTAGGTACGCTGATCTTCGATGACAAGCCCGTCTTTGGGCAGGCTCCCAAGGTCACACACAACCACTTTGCCCTTCATCTTCATCGTCTCGACAATGCTCGCGGCATACGCATCTGCATCGCCGCCGTCGCTTTCCACCTGCACTGTTAGTACGTCGGTTTCAGCCTCGCGGCTGGCAATAACCCGCGCCTTTGGCACCTCATCGTGGCGCGCAACAAAGGCTGCGACCTGTTCGGGGCGTACAAACATGCCTTTGATCTTGGTGGTTTGATCGGCGCGACCCATCCAGCCTTTGATGCGGGTATTTGTACGTCCGCAAGGGCTGGTGCCCGCCATCATCGCACTCATGTCGCCAGTCGCAAACCGGATCAGCGGATAATCAGGGTTCAATGAGGTCACGACAACTTCGCCCACCTCGCCAAACGCAACAGGATTCCCCGTGCCCGGCGTCACAATTTCTACGATCATGCCTTCGTCGATCATCATGCCTTCCATCGCGTCGCTTTCGTAGGCGATGTTGCCAAGATCTGCTGTCGCGTAACATTGCAAACATGCGATCCCGCGATCAATGTAGAATTGACGCAAAGACGGGAACAACGCGCCGCCGCCAACTGCCGCTTTGGTGATGCCCAAAGCAACGCCCATCTCATCGGCCTTTTCGAGGATAATTTTCAGATAATCAGGCGTCCCTGCGTAGGCCGTGCTGCCAACGTCCCGTGCCGCGGTGACTTGCAATTCTGTCTGGCCAGTGCCCGCTGGCAAGACCATGGCCCCAACAGCGCGCGCGCCCGATTCAAACATGTGACCCGCAGGGGTCAAATGATAGCCAAAACAGTTTTGCACGACGTCATCCGCACCAATGCCAGCGGCATGCAAGAAACGCCCCATTCGGAACCAATCACCGTCCAATGCACCGGGTTCATAGATCGGACCCGGCGATTGAAACACATGGGTGACTTTGCCTACCTGAATGCAGCCAAACGGCGGACGCGCCTTTTGCCATTCCGACAAATCGGACTTGCGCAACACAGGTAAGTTAACCAAATCTTCCTGTGATTGAACCTGCACCGCCGCGTCCTGCCAGTCCTGTGGTGCGACGGTGATCGAAGCCAAGCGCGTGCGCAGCAACGCCGACTGTTCGGCCATCCGCTGATCTACACTCCGGGTTTCCAGATCATCAAAATACTGTGCCATCGCGCGCGGGCCCCTATCGAAAAAGTCATGGTAAGGTGGGTTTCAACCCACCAGTTACGCTTAGCTGAGCCAACGTTTGCGACGGCGATAACTGCGCACGTCACGGAACGATTTACGACCCTCATCAGACATGCCCAGATAGAATTCCTTGACGTCCGGATTCTCGCGCAACTCGTCCGCAGGGCCGTCCATCACAACGCGACCCGACTCCAGAATATAACCATAGTGGGCAAATCGCAGCGCCACATTAGTGTTCTGTTCAGCCAGTAAAAACGTGACGCCTTCGCTTTCGTTGATCGATTTGACGATGCCAAAAATCTGCTCAACCAACTGCGGGGCCAATCCCATCGACGGCTCGTCCAGCAGGATCGTTTCAGGGCGCGACATCAGCGCACGCCCGATAGCGCACATCTGCTGCTCACCACCCGACGTATAGCCCGCTTGGCTTTTGCGTCGCTCGCGCAAACGTGGAAAATAGTTGTAAACCATCTCAAGGTCAGCGGCGATCGCCGCTTTGCCGTCGCGCCGTGTGTAGGCACCGGTCAGAAGGTTTTCTTCGATCGTCAGATGCTCAAAACAGTGGCGGCCTTCCATGACCTGCACGACACCGCTTTTTACGGTTTCGGCCGGATCTTGGTGCTGGATTATGTCGCCACGATACTTGATCGACCCTTTGGTGACCTCGCCGCGCTCAGATGCAAGCAAACCGGAAACAGCCTTAAGCGTCGTGGTCTTACCCGCGCCATTGCCGCCCAACAACGCAATAATCCCGCCTTTAGGCACCTTCAGGCTGACGCCCTTCAGCACAAGGATCACGTGGTTGTAGATCACTTCGATGTTGTTGACCTCAAGCAAGGTTTCGTCTGTTTCAGCGCCGTCCAGCATCTTGTTCTGATCCCAAATACTCAAATAATTCCGGCGGCAACCAAATGCCGCCGCCGGAGATTTCGCTTAATTGCAGTTAGATGCGATGTTGTTTTCTGCAGCGTAGGCTGCGGAATCTTCATCGATCAACGGCTGGACAACTTCCATGTCAGACGCTGCAAATTCATTGATCAAAGACCATGTTTTTGCGGATGCATCCCATTGCGTCATACCAACAAGGCCAGGGCCGCCGTGGTTTTCGCAAGACACGCTGAACTCAGGTCCAAAGCCCGGCAGACCAAGTGCGGTCATCTTGGCTTCGGTGATTTCCAACGCTTCCATCCCGTCACGCATCATCGCAGGTGTGATGTCTGCTGTGCCGTGGATTTCTTGGGCTGTTTTGGCGGCTTCCGCTGCCAACATCGCCGCATACAAACCGCGGTTATACAAAACCGTACCGATTTGATCGCCGTTGCCTGCTGCATTTCCTGCATCAACAACATACTTTTGGATGTCGCCAAATACCGGGAAATCATTGCCAACGCCGTGGAACGTCAGTGCTTTGTAGCCGTTGGCTTTTTCGCCCGCTGGCAGCACGTCGTTTTCAGAACCTGACCACCAAATACCGATGAAATCTTCCATTGGGTAACGGATGTTAGCAGCTTCTTGAACCGCAACTTGGTTCATAACGCCCCAGCCATACATGATGACATTGTCAGGCTTTTCACGACGAATTTGTAGCCACTGTGATTTCTGCTCTTGGCCCGGGTGGTCAACTGGCAACAATGTCAGTTCAAAACCGTGCTTTTTAGCCAGCTCTTCCAACGTGCGGATAGGCTCTTTGCCATATGCAGAGTTGTGATACACAAGCGCGATTTTCTTACCCGCGATATCGCCTTGAGACATCAGATAGTTGATCGCACCAGACGCACCGTTCCAGTAGTTTGCTGGGTAGTTGAAGACGTTTGAGAAGACATCGCCATTCGCAGCAGACGTACGGCCGTAACCCATTGAGTGGATTGGAATGCCATCGGCCGTTGCTTTTGGGATCAACTGGTACGTAATTCCCGTGGAAAGCGGTTGATATACAAGCGCACCTTGGCCCTTTGTAGACTCATAACACTCAACACCTTTTTCGGTGTTATAGCCTGTTTCACACTCAAGGACGTTGGTCATAACGCCGCCAATACCGCCATCACGAGCGTTCAGCAGGTTCATATAGTCTGCATAGCCATCAGCAAACGGGATACCCCCCGCAGCATATG
>JAQXDI010000015.1 GCA_029251465.1 Ascidiaceihabitans sp. | reverse complement strand
GCCTTCTGTTTATCCGTGAAAAATACTCGCTTCCGATAGGCCATAATCTACACTCCATCTTTCCAAAAAGATTAAAGTGTTGCGTCGACCCGTTGAAACCACCCCGCATGGCAGACATTCCCACGCCACAAAAAAGGCGGACCCGAAGGTCCGCCTTTTCGGATCATGATGTCTTAGCGTTTAGCCGAAGACACGACCCAATGCGTTGTCCACGGCGCCGACGATTTGGTCGATGTCGTCTTTGGTTGCGATCAAAGCTGGCGAGAAGCACAGCGTGTTGTTTTGACTGGGCAACGAGCGGTTGGTGGCCCCGATGATGACTGCGTTTTTCATGCAATCGCCAACGACGGCTTTGACCAGATTTTCGTCTGCGGCTTCGCGGGTGACGCGGTCTTTGACCAGTTCAACACCAAGGAACAGGCCCTTGCCGCGCACATCACCAACGACGGCGTGTTTGTCGGACAAGGCGTGCAGTTGATCCAGCATGTAGTCGCCCATCGCGGTGCAGTTTTCGAGCAAACCTTCGTCTTCGATGATCCGCATGTTTTCGATCGCCGCTGCTGGGCCAGCCGTGCAGCCGCCAAACGTTGAAATATCGCGGAAGTAGCTGAGGTGGTCAGAGGCGTTGTCTTTGAACATGTCGAAGACGGCGTTTGTGGTGACGAGGCACGAGATTGCCGCGTAGCCGGACGCCACACCTTTGGCCATCGACACCATGTCTGGCTGGATGCCGTAGTGCTGGTAGCCGAACCATGTGCCGGTGCGACCGACGCCGCAGACGACTTCGTCGATGTGCAGCAGGATGTCGTATTTTTTGCAGATCTCTTGGACGCGTGGCCAGTAGCCCTCGGGGGCTTCGATCACGCCGCCGCCGGCTGTCACTGGTTCAAGGCACAGCGCGCCAACGGTGTCAGCGCCTTCGCGCAAGATGATCTCTTCGATCTGGTTGGCGGCCCATTCGCCATAGTTCTGTTCTGGTGCGCCAGCTTGTTCGTGTTTGCGGTATTCCAGGCAGTGCGGGATGCGCACAAAACCCGGTGTGAAGGGGCCGTATTGGGCGTTGCGTTCGTCTTGGCCGCCGGCTGACAGGCAGGCGATTGTGGTGCCGTGGTAGTCGCGGTCACGGTACAAGATCTTGTGCTTTTTGCCGCCGTATTTGTTGTGTGCGATCTGGCGCACCATTTTAAAGGCTTTTTCGTTCGCCTCGGAACCGGAGTTTGCGTAGTAGACGCGGTCCAGACCCGGCATTTTGGAAACCAGTTTTTCAGCGAATAGCGCGCCCGGGATCGTGCCCGCCGTGCCGCCAAAGAAGTTCATCTTAACAATGGCATCGCGCACGGCGTCGCCCATTGATTCGCGGCCGTAGCCGACGTTGACTGTCCACACGCCACCGGCGACGGCGTCGATGTGCTCAATACCTTTTTGGTCCCAAACGCGCAGGCCTTTTCCTTCAACGATGATCTTGGGATCAGCGCCGGTGAAAAACTGTTCGTGCTGCGTCAGGTGATGCCACACATTTGCGCGGTCGGCTTCGACAACGCGGCTGATATCGTTTTCGTTAAATGTGCCGTCCATGGTCGGTGCTCCAGTATTTT
The DNA here is from genome assembly GCA_029251465.1 of Ascidiaceihabitans sp. Classification (GTDB taxonomy): domain Bacteria; phylum Pseudomonadota; class Alphaproteobacteria; order Rhodobacterales; family Rhodobacteraceae; genus Ascidiaceihabitans. Next base: position 39,425 of record JAQXDI010000015.1, on the reverse strand, counting down.
GTGAAATATCAGTGAATTGAGGGCGGATTCAGCCCGTCTTGAAGTTAGATGACTGAAAAAGCGGCGATTCCGATAGGGCCAGTTGATTTCATCATATAGCGCCAAAATGCAGGGCCTGTCAGCGGGTTTGATGGGGGCACGCGGAAAAAAGCGCAATATAACAACGACGCTACGTCGTTTTCGGTGTTTGAAAGTGGCGTGTATGTGAAATTTGGTTTTTGTAAATTGCGTTAAAAACCGTTGATCCTGATCTGAATATCGGTTCGGATCGGCGCAGCGTTGCAGCCCGTCTTGTTCTTCGGGACGCACATGCGCATGGTGAATGTTCACCTAAGCTAAAACGAGCGCCACACAATGTGGTGCCAACACGGGAGAGACGAATGACTTTCAAAACAAAATTGATGGGTGCAGCAGCATCAATCGCAATGATCGCAGGCGCACAAGCGGCATCCGCAGATGGCCACGGCGAAATCACTGTCGGCTATTTCCTTGAGTGGCCAATGCCAATGTTGGCCTCCAAAGCCTCCGGCGCATACGACGAAGCACTGGGCATGACAGTAAACTGGGTTTCCTTTGAAACCGGTACAGCAATGTCCGCAGCCATGGCATCCGGCGACGTTCAGTTGTCCGTATCCCAAGGTGTTCCACCGTTCGTAGTTGCAGCCTCCGGCGGCCAAGACATCCAAGTTCTGGACGTTGCGGTTTCCTACTCTGACAACGACAACTGCGTAATCGCAGCTGGCCTTGAAATCGACGCAGACTCTGCTGGCGAATTGGCCGGCAAAAAAGTTGCGGTTCCTTTGGGCACAGCGGCTCACTACGGTTTCTTGCGTCAAATGGACCACTTCGGTGTTGCACTTGATTCACTGACAATCGTTGACATGGCACCACCAGAAGGTGCGGCAGCACTGGGCCAAGGCGCAGTTGATTTTGCTTGTGGTTACGGTGGCGGTCTGACGTCCATGCGCGAGCACGGCAACACATTGCTGACAGGCGCCGAAAAAGAAGCCTTGGGCATCTTGGTGTTTGACGTAACATCCGGTCCAGCGGGCTATGTTGCTGAAAACGGCGACGTTGTGTCCAAATTCTTGGCCGTGACTGCTGCTGCCAACGCCGAATGGAATTCCAACCCGAACGACGACATGCTGACCGTTATCGCCGAGCAAGCGGGTATGGATCTGGAAGCTGCACGTGGCGCGATTTCCACGATGAAGTTCCCATCCGTTGACGAGCAATTGTCCGAAGTATGGTTGGGCGGCAACGCTGCGACATTCATGAAAGGCGTTGCAGACGTCTTTGTAACTGCTGGTTCCATCGATTCATCTTTGGACAGCTACGAGGGTGCGGTTAACGCAGGTCCTTTGGCTGCAACCAAGTAAGTTACTGAGTGACTTCGGGGTTCGGCGCAAAATCGCGCCGGACCCCTTTTTGATTAGAATAAGAAATCGAAAAAACGGGGAATACCCTGTATCATCTGCCTAATTTACGGCAACCGACAGGTGGGAAACATGTCCGGACTATCAATCGAAAAACTCTCAATGCGTTTTGATCTGCCTGGCGGCGGATCGGTTCAGGCATTGAAAGACATCACGCTCGACCTCAAAGCAGGCGAGTTGATGAGCGTGCTGGGGCCATCAGGCTGCGGTAAAACAACATTGCTGAACATCGTTGCGGGCTTTTTGGCCCCGACCGAAGGCCAGATGGTTTTGAACGGTGACGTGATCCAAGGTCCTGACGCGCATCGCGGCATGGTGTTCCTACAAGGCGCTTTGTTTGAGTTGATGTCGGTGCGTGACAATGTCGGCTTTGGTCCCTCGATGAAGGGCATGCCCAAAGGCGACAAAGCCGAGGTGGTCAATCACCTGCTGGACGTTGTCGGTCTGCAAGATTTCAAAGAAAAAGCCGTCTATGAATTGTCCGGTGGGATGCAGCAGCGTGTGGCTTTGGCCCGTTGTCTGGCCAATGACCCGGACGTGATTTTGATGGATGAACCGCTGGGGGCCTTGGACGCGTTGACGCGCGAAAAGATGCAGTCGTTGGTTCTGAAGCTGTGGAAAGAAACCGGCAAAACGATCATCCTGATCACCCACTCGGTCGACGAGGCATTGTTGCTGGGTGAACGCGTCATCGTTATGGCCCCGCGCCCGGGACGTATTCACAAAGAATACCGTTTGCCATTCGCTGAAATGGGCGTCGAGGCGGATTTGCGTGAAGTTAAGAAGCATCCAGATTTCGCAGCAAAACGCGAAGAAATCCTGAACATGATTTGGGCTATGGAAGAAGAAATTATGGGTGCGTCGGAGGAAAGCGCATGATCCCTCTTTTGATTTATGTCGGCATCTTTGTCGGCTCGTTCTACATCGTCAACAAAATCCAGGGTGCCGGCGTAAAGGACTACACCTCGCTTAAGACCGTTACCTTTGGTGACGAAAGTGCTGTGCGCCCGAACCGCGCGGCGGGGGTCATTTCGATCCTTGCGCTGTTTGTGTTGTGGGGCATGTTCACGGGGTCATCCTTGTTGCCGCGTTTCATGCACATGCCCGGCCCATTCGAGGGCACAACGTCGTTCGAATACACCATCGCCAACGGCAATGATCGCGACACGGCCACGGTTTCGGTGCTGGTCCATGACCGCAAAGAAAAACCGAAAGCGCCCGAAGTCGAGGCCGGTGACGGCTTTGCCAAGAATGACAGCATCACAGTTGCGAGCTATCGCACGAAGCTGGTCAACGTCTGGCAAAACGACGAGCAAACCAAAGCTGACGCACCGGTTGTGGAAATCAACGGCCAGTCGATCCAACGGGGCGCTTCTGTCAAAGTTGACGGCGGCGTTGTGAACTTGTCAGACAAGGGCACGCCGAACTTTGTGCCATCCAAAGGCGCGCAGATGGAAGAGCTGTATTTGCCATCCCCCGAGGCGACCTTCTGGCGCTTTATCCGGGTGGCCAAAGACGGTTTCCGTGACACGCCATTGCTGGGTCACCTCGGGTGGTCGCTGTATCGTGTGATCGCGGGCTTTATCTGTGGTGCGATTGTCGGCATTCCGCTGGGTTATGCCATGGGTCTTAGCAACTGGTTCCGCGGGTGGTTTGACCCGATCGTGGAATTCATGCGCCCGGTGCCGCCACTTGCCTTGATCCCGCTGGTGATCATTTGGTTCGGGATTGGTGAGACCGGTAAGATCATCTTGCTGTTCCTTGCGGCCCTTTGGATCATGGCCATTGCGGCGCGATCCGGTGTGTCGGGTGTGAACATCGCCAAAGTGCACGCAGCCTATTCGCTGGGTGCCAGCAAGGCGCAAATCATGCGTCACGTTATCATCCCTAACTCGCTGCCCGAGATTTTCACCGGCGCGCGTGTTGCGATGGGCGTCTGTTGGGGCACCGTTGTTGCGGCCGAACTGGTTGCGGCGGAAAAGGGTGCTGGCATGATGATCATGGTCGCGGCCAAGTTCCAAAACACCGACATCGTTGTGATGGGTATCATCCTGATTGGTGTGATTGGTTTTGGCATCGATATGCTGATGCGTCAGGCAGAAAAGATGCTGGTGCCTTGGAAAGGCAAAGGCTGATCTAACGCCTGATCTGAACGAATTGAAACCGCGCCCGAAACGGCGCGGTTTTTTTGTGCCTGCGCGTGGGGCTAACCCAACCCTGCCAGCGCCAAAAGTGGCAAGAGCATCAGCACAAAATCCATCCCCTCGAACACGTCTGTGTCGTCTTCCTCGCCTTCTGACGCCTCTTCTGGTTCAAGCGGGGTGTTATCCGGATCAACCATCGGCAGCGGCATGGAATCGTCATCAACGGGGGCTGCCAAAGCCTGTTCCATTTCTGGCGTCCACACGGGTTTGTCGATGACGATCTGCATGATTTCGTGCGGCTTTAGGTCGGCCTGAACCACACCGTCATCCACGACCTTGTCACTGTCACGTTCCTGCACGGTGGCGGCCGCGTTTTTGTTGCCGGGAACATCGCCGTCTTCGACGCCTAGAACGGTGACGTCGATGTCCTCAGCGCCCATGATCAAGCCGGATAAATCCACGTCATACGAGATGTTTTCATCCGTGTTCGAGGCGAAATACAGCACCATTTTGCCAGGCTCTGCAAAGGCGTGCACGTTCAGGCTGCCATTCGCGCTGGAGGCTTCGGTTTCGCGCCCCTGCGCCCCGTCAAACTGGATGGCATGCAGGCCGGGCAGTTCTTCGTTCATCATTTTGAACATCTCGCCGGTGGGCGACAGGTTTTCAAAGGCAAAGCCACGCGACAGCGCGTTTTCGGTCAACTGAGACAGCGGCCAAACATGGGCTTGATCGACGCCGTGATCGGTCAATTCCTCGACGATATTCAGCAGTTCATGCGCGTTCTTGAGGCCATAGTCGTCTTCGCCAAAGTTGGCTGTGTTCGCCTTTTGGTTGTATTCGGTGATGTAGGATTTGATGCCGTCGAAATGCGGTCCCCAGTATTGCTCGATCGTGTTCAGGGCAAATTCGGGGTCTTCGCGGGCGTCGTGATCACGTGTGTAGAGGTGGTTCACGACTGCATCGACGGCTTCGATTTCCTCGGGGCGGTCAAATTTATCCAGCAGCAATTCGTTGTTCACCGCCGTCCAGTTGACCGTGCCATTGTCACGTAAGGCATTGTCGCTCAGCTCGACGCCGTAGTCTTTTTCCAGCTGGGTGATGGTGTCCTGACCATCTTCGATATCGACGTAGCGGTCATCCAGTTTCGAGAAATTGTAGTTCGTGCCGGCCTGCACGACGACATCGGTGTCCGCTAGCCAGACGGTTTCGCCCTTTAGCGTGTCCAGCGTTTCGTCGATTACGGCGGCCATTCGCGAGGACAAGCGCCCGTATTCAACGGAGGTCATGCCGCCGCTGCCCCAGTATTCGTTGCCGATTTCAAAGGCATCGATTGGCACATCGCCGTATTCGCCGCGCACAACATCTGTGACAAAATTCTGAATAATTTCATCATCAAAGCGGGCGAACCGGTTGCCGTTCAGATCGGTGGCATCGCTTAGGAAATTGCGCGTGGGCAGAACGATGGTGACGGATTTCCCTTCGGCTTCGGCGAAGTCGAGGAAATCGCTGAGGCCCACCAGTTCTTGTTCTTCGCCTTTGATATTGTACCCGACAGTGCTGTCGGGATTTTCCAAATCAAACATGAATTCGGTGATCGCGCCGCCCGGATAACGCAGTGATTCAACGCCCAGCTCGGCTGCTAGCGCGTTGAAATCACCGGACTCGTCGCCCAGTTCATCACGGTTGAATAAAAAGTTGCCACCGAACGTCGTCGGTTGCACAGTTTGGCCGAGAACGGACTCGACAGAAAGTCGCATAGTCATCACTCACACCCCTGTAAATTGACAAGGACATGGGTAAGTGATGGATATTAATGTGCGGTGTGTTTGATCCTGAAAATCAGAAATTACGAGGGACAAACTGTCTGTAATTTATGGATAATTTTCGGCGTCTCGGCTGAACAGGTCGCCAAAATTACGTGCTGACCCGCTTGTACAGGTGCCACGTTGCATGCCCCAAAACCGGCATGCTGATGAACAGCCCCAAGAACGAGGGCAACATCGATGCAAAGGTGATCAGCCCAATGAACGCGCCCCACGCGAGGTACAAAACCGGTGCCTGTGCCACCGCAGAAATCGAGCTGAGCATGGCGGTCATAAAATCCACATCGCGGTCAATCAGCATGGGCATGCCCAGCACGCTCAGTGAAAACACCAGCACAGCGAACACAGAGCCAACGGCAGATCCAAAGGCGATCATGGTGAGCCCTTGCGAGGTCAGGAACACGTCAAGCGAGCTGGAAATATTGGTCATCGGTGACAGGCCAAGGAACAGGGCAAAGATCATGTGCCCCATAAAGAACCAGAATAAAAAGATCACCACGATGATCGCCGCCAGCCACGGCAATTGTTCGTTTTTGAACGCCCAAGTTGTGCGCACTACACTGGCAAAGCTGACGCTTTGATTGGTCTGGCGGCGTCGGCTGATCTCGTAGAACCCGACGGCGGCCAAGGCCCCCACCAGTGGAAAGCCCATGACCGCGAGCACCAGCCAGAATGTCTGTCCGGTGGCGTATGTGATCCAGCCCATCGCGAGGCCCGCAAAGACGTAAAAGCTGGCGAAAAAGACGGCGGTGAAGGGCGTCGCGATGAAGTCCCGCAAGCCTTGGTGCAGGCTTGTCGTGATGTCGACGAGGGTGGGTTTGCGCAGGGTCGGCGCGCCGTGAGGTCTGGTGTGCATAAGGGCATTATCGCTGATGCGTCTGCGAATTTCATTAAAAAGAGAGCAGGTGTGTCCCGCGCCCTTGGTTTCGATGCGGATGTTTGGGCCAGCGCATCTGCCCAACCCAGCCGGTGCAGGATCACCCCAGCCGTGACGCATCCCGCCTGCGGCTGTATTTGAGGCCCAAAGAGCCTTTGCATTGCCCAGGGGCGGGGGGGCATAGCGGGATCGAACTGCTGTACTCAGGGTGGCCGCACAGCGGATGCACGTCAGTCAGCCCATCTACGATGTGCAACCTGTCGCCACCGAAATACAGAAGAGTATTGGTGGAGCATAGCGGGATCGAACCGCTGACCTCCTGCATGCCATGCAGGCGCTCTCCCAGCTGAGCTAATGCCCCATCAGGGGTCCACGTGTGAACCCGGTCAGGTCGGTAACCAAAGTTACCGTGCGCCGCTATTAGGCGCTGAACGGAGCGGGATCAAGTGGAAAATCCCGCGCCGCGCGTTGTTTGTTCAGGTGTCGTCGTCGTCAGAGGCGACATCAGCGATTTCATCCAGTGAAACCGTATCATCGTCGTCTTCGTCGTCGTCCAGAATATCGTCACCCAGATCTACGTCTGCTGTGTCGTCATCGTCCAGAACTGCGTCGTCTTCAGTCTCGGCCTCTTTGGCTTTGGCTGTGACGGCATCTTCGGCGTCCGCGGCGATCATACGTGTTTTAGAGCTGTCAACGGTGACAGTTTCGCCCGTGTAGGGGCTGATGATCGGGTTCTTGTTCAGGTCGTAAAAACGCTTGCCGGAGGTCGGGCAAAGACGTTTTGTACCCCATTCTGCTTTGGGCATGAAAATCCCCTTTGAATCAGTGTGTGTGTCGACGGTTGAGCGCAAGTGCCATATGGTGCAGGCGCTGTCAAAGCCTAAAGGTACTTGGTATGAGTGAACATATACTTCAAGGGGCACCGGATGTCCCGCTGACGTTGCGCAGATCGGGCCGTGCGCGGCGTATTTCTTTGCGAATCTCGCAATTAGACGGGCGAGTAACGCTGACTTTGCCCAATGGGGTGCCCGAGGACGAGGCTTTGGCCTTTGCCCGCCAAAAAGAAACATGGATTCGCGGCCACCTTGATAAGCGCGAAGTCGACGTGCCGATTTCGATTGGCAGCCACGTGCCGGTTGGCGGCGAGGCCCACGAGGTGGTGCAAGGCACGGGGCGGCGAGTGGTGATTGGCGACGGCGTGATTGCGGTGCCCGGTGACGAGGCCCGGATGGGCGCGCGCTTGAAAGGGCATTTCAAGCAGATGGCGCGGGTGCGGTTGGTGCATTCGTCAGATTTTTACGCCGAGCGATTGGGCAAATCCTATGCGCGGATCAGTATTCGTGACACCCGTTCGCGGTGGGGATCGTGTTCGTCCGCAGGCACGTTGATGTATTCGTGGCGTCTGATTATGGCCCCGGATCAGGTGCTTAATTATGTCGCAGCCCACGAGGTCGCGCATTTGGCGGAAATGAACCATTCATCCGCGTATTGGGCGCAGGTCACGCGCATCTTTGGCGACTACAAACCGGCGCGTCACTGGTTGCGCACCCAAGGCAACGAATTGCACCGGTACCGGTTTGCGGAATAGGCGCGCGGGTTTGGCCTTGAAACTCACGGCAAATGTGATCACAAAAAACGGATGAGCAAATCTCCGATTTCGACCCCGACACCGACGCTTGCGATGTCCGCGCGTGCGACTGAAACGACACCTCCGATTGGGGCGGCGCACGACCGTGTGTATCGCCAGCTAAGATCCCGGATCATGTACGGCGACATTATGCCCGGCGTGGCGCTGACCCTGCGCGGGATCGGTAAGGAATTTGGCGTGTCGATGACGCCCGCGCGCGAATCTGTGCGCCGGTTGGTGGCCGAAGGGGCGCTGACGATGTCGTCGTCGGGCCGGATTTCGACGCCAGAGCTGTCGAACGAGCGGATAGAGGAACTTGCCGCACTGCGGGCCTTGATCGAGGTTGAGCTGGCGTCACGTGCCTTGCCCCGCGCCCACATGGCGCTGATCGAACGTTTGCAGGCCATCAACGGTGCTGTGGCCGAAGCTGTCGCGCACCGCGATGCCGTTAGCTATATTCGTACTAATCTGGAATTTCACCGCACGCTGTATTTGCGCGCCCAAGCACCAGCGATGCTGGCGATGACCGAAACGGTCTGGCTGCAAATGGGGCCAACGATGCGCGCGCTGTACGGTCGTTTGCGCCGGACCGAACCGCCGCAATATCACCGCCTGATTATTGCGGCGTTGCGCGCAGGGGATGAACCGGGGCTGCGGCTGGCGGTGCGATCTGACGTGACCATGGGTCTGCGGATGCTGGCCAGTTGACAGGGCACGCCTGCGCCGTCAGATTGCGGCCATAACCTGCACCGTATTCACACCAGAGTATTATCGCGCGCACTGATATTTCAGCGGCGCCCGTTCGGGTTTTTCACATAACATTGGCCGCGCTTTGGTGGTTGTTTTGTGTCCTCCGATAGCGCGGGGGAAGGCACAAAATGACGATTGAAGGTTTGAGCGTGCGAGGCGCAGAGACTGCGGATTTGGCGCAGATTTTGCCACTGGTACACGGATTGGCGCGCCATCACGGGGATGAGCCCGAGGCGACGCTGGACAGTTTGGCCTGTGACGTTCGCTGGGGCACGATTTTTCTGGGGGCTTTTGTGGACGCGCAGATCGTCGGCTATGCGGCCCTGCTGCCCCTCGCGCAAATCCAGTTCGGGAAGCGGGGGTTGGATATGCATCACATGTTCGTGCAGCCCGCGTTTCGGGGGATGCGTGTTGGTCGGGCGTTGATCGACGCGGCGCGGGATGTCGCGCTTGACGCGGGGTGCACGTATCTGATGGTCGGAACCCATCCGGACAACGTTGCCGCGCAGGCGACCTACCTTGCGTCCGGATTTGCGGATGCGCCGGTTGGTGGGCCGCGCTTCGGGATGAGAATCGAGCCGGTTACCTGACAAAAAGCGCGAGGGTTTCGCCCCCGCGTCTTTGATCGTTGCAGATGCAGATCAGCGCAGGAATTGCACAATCGCGCTGGTGGCGGCTTTGCTGCGCAGGTCGACTTCGTGACCCGAGGGGTAGATCGCGTGCGTCACTTTGCGTCCCGCCCGTTTGGCGAAATCGGTGCAGGCGGCCTGTGGGACGACTTTGTCTTTTGATCCGCTGACGATCAGCAACGGGGTTGCGGACCGCAGTTTGGCGCTGGCCCCGCGTGCGCCGTCACAGCGGGGGGCAGAGGCGACCGCCTTGTGAAAACGCTGGCCTTGTTTCAGGGCGTCGATCACAACCCATCCGCCGTGTGAGCGGCCAAACACCGAGACGGTGCCGTTGCTCCAGCTTTGCTGTTTGACCCATGCGTTTGCCGCGTTTAATTCGGCGACGCGGTGCGGGACGTAGGGTTCAAAGGTGTCCAGATCTTTGGTCGTGCCTTTGATTTTGCGGCTGCTTTTCAAAATGACGGCGGCGTAGCCGTTTGCGGCCAGCGTCTTGGACCATTTGCGTTCGGGGGCGCCGACGCCGCTGGTCCAATGCAGCAGAATGACCGCGGGAAACGGGCCGTCGCCTTTGGGTTTGGTGACTGTCGTTTGCTTGTCCATGTTTTGGGCAAACGCGCTGGTGCTGAAGGTGGTGGCGAGGGCCAGACCAAGGCACAAAATTGCAAATCTAAAAATACGCATACGAAACTCTCCTAATTATACCCAGGCCAGTAGGCCGAAAAAAGGAGCGTTTAGGAAGGGTGAATTTGCGCGTGCTTAGGCGGCGAGCCCTTTGGAGCCGAGGTCGAGGAACTTTTGACGACGGTCTGCGATCAAGGCTTTTTTGGATTTGCCGCCCAGTTCTTTGAGCATGTCGGCGATCTCGGCTTTGACCGCGTCGATGGCTGCGGGCCAGTCACGGTGTGCGCCGCCAAGGGGTTCCGGGATGATCCGGTCGGCCACGCCCAATTGCTTGAGGTCTTGGGCGGTCAAACGCAGGGCTTCGGCGGCTTCGCGCATTTTCTCGGAATCCTTCCACAGGATCGATGCGCAGCCTTCGGGGCTGATGACCGAATAAATTGAATGTTCCAGCATTGCGACGCGGTTGGCGGTGGCGAATGCGACAGCGCCGCCTGATCCGCCTTCACCGATGATCACAGAAATCAAAGGCACGCCGATTTGCAGGCATTTTTCGGTGGCGCGCGCGATGGCTTCGGATTGGCCGCGTTCTTCGGCACCTTTGCCAGGGTAGGCCCCAGCCGTGTCGACCAGCGTGATCACCGGCAGACCAAAACGGCCTGCGAGGTCCATCAAGCGGGTGGCTTTGCGGTAACCTTCGGGGCGGGCCATGCCAAAATTACGTTCGATGCGCGATTTGGTATCGTCGCCTTTTTCGTGACCGATCACCATGACGGGCTGATCGTTGAACCGTGCCAAGCCGCCCATAACCGCGTGGTCGTCAGCAAAGTTTCGATCACCGGCAAGTGGGGTGTATTCGGTGAACATTGCCTTGAGGTAATCCTTGCAGTGGGGCCGTTCAGGGTGACGGGCCACCTGACATTTGCGCCACGGCGTGAGGTTTGCATACAGATCAACCAGCATAGCGGCGGCTTTGGTATCAAGGGCTGCGGCCTCGGCTGAGACATCCATGTCTTCGCTGTCACGCGCCATGGCCCGTAGCTCTTCCGCTTTGCCCTCGATTTCGGCAAGTGGTTTTTCGAATTCCATGTACTGTGTCATTTGGATGCGCCTCGTGATGTGGTCTTTTGCTGATATATGGCGGGCAATGACGCGGTTTGCAACGCTGTGTGCCTGATGTAGCCTGAGATCAGTAAGGGAGAAGGTCATGAAATTTCTGATTGGTTTGGTTGTGGTGTTGGGTCTGGCGGGGGGTGCACAGGCGCAATCTGCGGATTACGGCGATGATACCAGCGAATGGGCGAACGACGGCGAATGCGATGATCGCCGTTTTACAGGCGCGGGCGTCACGGGATCGCTGGACAGCGATGACAGCGGGCACGACGCGACAGACTGCAAACGCGCGGTTGAATTTGGACGCGCCAAGCTGTGGGTGTTTGCCGATGCGATCAAAGTGACGCAATGCGATGCGGTCAACTTTGGCGATGATTCATCGGAATGGGCCAAGGACCGCGAATGCGACGATTTCCGGTTCGAGGGGGACGGCATGTCGGCGGTGGTTCTCAGCGAAGACATCGGGCGCGACGCTGCAGATTGCCGGCGCCTGTGTGACGCTGGCAAAATTGCGTTGCGCGATTACTGAGGTAAAAACACCGAATAGAGCGAGGCGATCAACAGCAGCGCCATGCTGACGTTGAACGCCCGCAATCGGGTCGGGTTGGTCAGGATGCGCGCCATTTGTTGGCCCAGAACCGTCCAGCAGCTGACGCAGGGCAGGTTGATCGCGCCAAACACCGCCCCCACAATCAGGATCGACGCAAGACTGGTGTCGGCGGTGTAAACGGTGACGGCGGTGATCGCCATCGTCCACGCCTTTGGGTTGACCCACTGGAACGACGCGGTCTGTAGGAACGTCATCGGCGTGCCGGTTTGATCGCCTTTGGTCGCGGGCGCAGCGGTCGCGATTTTGTAGGCCAGATACAGCATGTACAGCACGGACGCGACTTTCAGGATCGTGTGCGCAATCGGGTAGCTGTCGAATATTTGCGCCAGCCCAATGCCCACCAAAATCACCATCAGCACAAAGCCGATGCCGATGCCCAGCATGTGCGGGATCGAGCGAACAAACCCGAAATTGGCCCCCGACGCCATCAGCATCAGGTTGTTGGGTCCCGGCGTGATGGAGCTGGCAAAGCAAAAGCCGACGAGGGCGGTGAGGAGTTCATAAGGCATGGCGCAATGTTTGACGCATCTTGCGCGCTATGAAATTGCGAAGTGCTATGAATTGCCGTAGATCGCACAGCAAATGAGCAAATTAGATCACATAAACGAGCAGATATTGCACGAGTTGACCCGCGATGGGCGCATCAGCAATCTGGAACTGACGGATCGGGTGGGGCTATCGCCCTCGGCCTGCTTGCGGCGGGTGCAGGAAATGGAATGCACAGGCCTGATTGCGGGCTACCGCGCGGTGCTGAACCGCTCCGCCTTGGGCATCGGATTTGTCGCCTACATCGGCGTCGGTCTGCGCGATCATTCCAAAGCCAGCCAAGAGGCGTTTGAGCGCGCGATGGACCGGGCCGTAGACGTGCGCGAATGTCACAACATCACCGGCACTATCGAATATCTGCTGCGTGTCGAATGCGCGGATATGCCAAGCTACAAGGCGTTCCACACCGATCTGTTGGGCGCGTTGCCGCAAGTAAACGGCATCACGTCCTATGTTGTTATGGGCTCGCCCAAGGACGAACGCGGCTAGCTATTTGATCGCGTCTGCCGCGATTTTGGCAAAGATTGTGTCCAGCTCTGCGGCCATCGTTTTCAGCTCTTCGCCGCCGTCATAGGGGGCAAGCACGTGGCTGGGTGTTTTGTATGACAGGGTCGCGGTGCCGTCGTCGTTTTCGGTGACGTACATGCGGATCGGGGCTTCGATCATCGCGGCTGTGGACAGCTTGAGCATGTCGACCGCAAAGACGTTGTTGAACACGCCAATCACGCGGTTGCCGGGGATTGTGATGCCGCGCTTTTTGGCGGTGCCTGTTGGCCCTGCTTCAGTCACGACGCCCATTTTGTTGGCCTTCACGGCGGCCTTGGTATCGCCAAGCAACTGGACGTAGGGTTTGTCGGTGGTCTGGACCGCCCAACCGTCTTGCGCGGTCAGATCGTCGGCCATGACCGGGATGGCAAATGAGATGAGAAAAAGAATTAGAAAACGCATGAGGCCTCGCAAATGTTAGGGAGGCCTCATTCAAGCGTGGTGGCTTGGTTTTATCAAATCAACTTGGCGTCAGGTGGCGATTAACCGCCTTTTACGCCGGTTTAGGATGCTGCGATCATTTCAGATTGGCGCACGATGACTTCGGCCTGTTTGATCGATGCGATGTCGACAAGGCGGCCTTTGTAGACGGTGGCACCTTCGCCGTTTGCCTTGGCGGTTTCCATGGCCGCAAGGATTTCGTGGGCCTCAGAAACGGCCTCGTCTGACGGGGTGAAGACCTCGTTTGAGATCGCGATTTGCTTGGGGTGGATTGCCCATTTGCCGACCATGCCGAGGGTTGCGGAGCGGCGGGCTTGGGCGCGGCAGCCATCGTCATCAGAGAAATCTCCAAACGGGCCGTCGACGGGCATAATACCATGCGTGCGACAGGCGGCAACGATGGCAGTTTGCGCCAAGTGCCACGGGTCGGACCAGTATTTCTGACCCTCGTGCAGCATGTAGTAGTTTTCCTGTGTCCCACCGATGCCTGTGGTTTGCATGCCCATGGAGGCAGCGAAATCTGCGGCCCCGAGTGACATCGCTTGGAGGCGGGGCGAGGAGGCGGCGATTTCTTCGACGTGGGCGATGCCAGCGGCGGATTCGATGATGACCTCAAGCGCGATGGGCTTGGTGCGCCCCTTTGCGCGTTCGACCGCCGTGACCAGCGCGTCGACGGCGTAGACATCGGCGGCGCAACCGACCTTGGGGATCATGATCATGTCAAGACGGTCACCGGCGTTTTCTAGCAAATCCACCACGTCACGGTACCAGTAGGGGGTGTCCAAGCTGTTGATCCGCACGGACAGCGTTTTGGTGCCCCAATCGATGGTGTTGATGGCCTCGATCACGTTTTGACGCGCGGTGTCTTTGTCGGAGGGGGCCACGGAATCTTCGAGGTCGAGGTTGATCACATCCGCCGCCGACGCCGCCATTTTCGCGAACAGCTTGGTGTTGGAGCCTGGCCCGAACAGCTGGCAGCGGTTGGGACGGGCAGGAGGCGTTGGCTGGAGGCGGAAGCTCATGAGGTGACCTTTCGAAGGGGCATGTGTGGGCGCAATAAAGTTGCGAGATTTCTGAGGTCAGCAGATATTTAATTGCGCGGTGGCGTGCAAGGCGTATTTTGCAGGTGCAGCATTCCGCTTTGACGCTGAGCTGAGTCGGCAGGCTGCGGTGTGGGCGCACGATAATTCGCAAGATTTACGAATTAGCGCTCGTTTCTTGTTCAAAATCTAGATCAGGCACGCGGATAGCGATGGATTTGCGCGCAGAATCGCGGAAATTGTCGGTAACATTGCATTTGGGGACCTCAGCTATGATTAAAACACCTTACCTCCTGTTCTTGGGCGACGTGCCTGACCAATTGTCGGCCAAAGTTGCGCAAGGCATCAAAGACTGGCGCCCAGATAACGCGGTTGGCCAATTCCGCATGGACGGCTGCAAAGCGGACGTAGGCTTGGGCGACATGACCTTGGCCGAAGCGAAGTCCAAAGGTGCAAAGACGCTTGTGTTGGGCGTGGCAAACCGTGGCGGTTACATTTCTGATGCGTGGAAAGCCGTTTTGATGGACGCGCTGAACATGGGTTACGATTTGGCGTCCGGCCTGCACAACTTGTTGCGTGACGAAGAAGACTTGGTCGCGTTGGCCGCCGAAAAGGGCTGCGAGTTGCACGACGTGCGCGTGCCGTCGGTCGAATACCCGATTGCAACTGGCGTTAAGCGTAGCGGCAAACGCGTTTTGGCAGTGGGCACCGATTGCTCTGTGGGTAAAATGTACACAGCGTTGGCGTTGGACGAAGCGATGCGCGCCAAAGGCATGAAATCGACGTTCCGCGCGACGGGTCAAACCGGTATTTTGATCACCGGTGACGGTGTGCCATTGGACGCGGTTGTTGCGGATTTCATGGCGGGATCGATTGAATATTTGACGCCTGCTAATGACGACGATCACTGGGACATCATCGAGGGGCAGGGCAGTCTGATGCACGTGTCCTATTCGGGTGTGACCTTGGCGCTGGTCCATGGTGGTCAGCCGGATGCGTTGATCCTGTGCCACGAGCCGACGCGCAAGCACATGCGTGGTTTGCCGGATTATAGCGTTCCAACGATGCAGCAGATTTCTGATCTGGCGTTGCCGTTGGCCCGTGTTGGCAACCCTGCTTGTCAGGTTGTCGGTATTTCGGTCAACACGCAGCACATGTCCGAGGACGAAGCGGTGGCGTATCTGGCCGGTGTCGAAGCCGAAATGGGCATGCCTGCTGTTGATCCGTTCCGCCATGGTGCCGAGCGTTTGGCGGATGCTATTGCTGCGTTGTAGACGCTTGCGGTTTTTGCTCTCTCCGGACCCTCCGGGGGGAGTATTTTTGATCAAGACAGGAGCGATGGCATGCGCATTGATGTGACGCACGACGTGTTTAAGTTGGCGCAGGTGTTTACCATCGCGCGTGGTTCGCGCACCGAGGCCAAAGTGCTGACGGTGCATCTGGATGATGGTGTGAACAAGGGCTGGGGCGAATGCGTGCCGTATGCCCGTTATGGCGAGAGCCTGGAGAGCGTCACCGATCAGATCAAAGAGTTGCCGAATGATGTGACCCGCGAGGCACTGTATGATTTGCTGCCTGCGGGCGCTGCACGTAACGCCGTTGATTGTGCGTTGTGGGATCTGGAGGCTAAGCGGTCGGGCAAGCGGGTTTGGCAGTTGGCTGGGCTGAGCGCACCTGGTCCTGAGATCACGGCCTATACGCTGTCGTTGGACACGCCTAAGGCGATGAAAGCGCAGGCGATGGAGCATGCGTTTCGCCCGTTGTTGAAGATTAAACTCGGCACGCCTGACGATATGCCCCGCTTAGAGGCGGTGCGTGCGGGTGCGCCGAAATCCAAGATCATCGTGGATGCGAATGAAGGATGGACGGCTGAAGTTTACGCCGATCTGGCCCCGCATTTGGTGGGTCTGGGTGTTGAGTTGGTCGAGCAACCGTTGCCTGCGGGTGAGGATCACGCGCTGTTGGGGATGCAGCGTCCGGTGCCTGTGTGTGCGGATGAATCCTGTCATGATCGCGACAGCCTTGCCGATCTGAAAGGCAAATACGACGTCATCAACATCAAGCTGGATAAGACTGGCGGATTGACCGAAGCCTTGGCGTTGCGCACTGCCGCGATTGCCCAAGGCTATGATGTGATGGTCGGTTGCATGGTTGGATCGTCGCTGGCGATGGCCCCTGCGACGTTGGTGGCGCAGGGCGTTGGCATTGTTGACCTTGACGGCCCGCTGCTATTGGCCGAAGACCGCGACCAGCCTTTGACATTTGACGCGGACGGGGTGCACCCGCCTGTGTCCGCACTTTGGGGATAAATAAAATGCGCACTGTATATTTGAACGGCGAATATGTGGCCGAAAACGAAGCCAAGGTTTCGATCTTTGATCGCGGGTTTTTGATGGCGGATGGCGTCTACGAAGTGACGTCAGTTCTGGATAGCAAGTTGGTGGATTTTGACGGGCACGCTGTGCGTTTGGATCGGTCGTTGTCCGAGCTGGGGATGGCGAACCCGATCTCCAAAGATGATTTGTTGGCGGTGCACCGTGAATTGGTTTCGCGCAATGACGTTGTGAATGGCGGTGTCTATTTGCAGATCACGCGCGGCGCGCCTGCGGATCGCGACTTTGCCTTTCCTGACCCTGAAACCACGCCGTGCACGGTTGTTTTGTTCACCCAGTCCAAGCCGAATGTCATGGACAACCCTGCCTCGCAAAACGGGATCAAAGTGATTTCGATCGCGGATGAACGTTGGGGCCGCCGCGACATCAAAACGGTTCAGTTGCTGTACCCGTCCATGGGCAAAATGATGGCCAAGGCAGCGGGTTGTGATGACGCGTGGATGGTCGCGGACGGGCATGTCACCGAGGGCACGTCGAACAACGCCTACATCGTCAAAGGCAACAAAATCATCACGCGCGGGCTGTCCAACGACATCTTGCACGGCATCACACGCGCCGCCGTTTTGCGGTTTGCGAAAGAAGCCCAAATGGAAGTCGAAGAGCGCAATTTCACGATTGAAGAAGCAATGGGCGCGGACGAGGCGTTTATCACTTCGGCCACGATGTTTGTGAATGGTGTCGTTGAAATTGACGGCGCGAAAATCGGTGACGGTATGCCGGGTCGTGTGTCCAAGCGCTTGCGCGAGATCTATCTGGACGAGAGCCGCAAGGTCGCGATTTAAGGTAGGGTCGGGCGGGTCAAGACCCGCCTTACCAGTTCTGCATTTGCGCTGATTTACGCCTGAACAGAGACGTTGATGGCGTCGATATCAGCGGCCCCGAGGTTGGACAGGGTCGCCACCAACCGGTCGTCCAAAAATACGTCAACGCCGTCGTCTGCGGCCTGTAGTTCGATCTCGAAGTCGGGCGCGTTGGGGTCGACCGGATTGAAGACATACAGAATGAGTTGTTCTGTTGCGGGATCGAAATCGGTGATGGTGACTTCGTCCTCGGTGCGGTCCTGCGACACGCCAACCCCAAAGCTATCCACGCCTTCACCACCGGTAAACACATCGCCGTCATCGCCGTTCAACATGTCGTTGCCATAGCCGCCGTGCAGCGTGTCGGCCTTGCCTAGATCAGCGTTGGTGCCGCGCTCTGCAAAGGGGTCGTCGTCACCGCCAAACAGGAAATCATTGCCGGTGTCGCCGCGCAAAACATTGCTGCCGTGGTAGTCACGAATCATGTCATTGCCAGCGCCGCCGCGGACAAAATCATCGCCTTCCATTTATTCGGCGTCTGCGGCTGCTGCGACGTATTGATCATTGCCGTCGCCCAAGAATACACGGTCGTCGCCCGCACCGCCGACTGCAAAATCATTGCCGTCGCCTGCGAACACGGTGTCATCCCCGGTGCCTGCATCGATGGCGTCATCGCCGCCGTTTGCCTCGATTAGGTCATTGCCGCCAAAGCCGAGGATTTCGGTGCCATTGTTGTTACCGACCATTTGTTCGGCGGCGTCTGACCCTTCAAAGGCGTCGACGTTCAGCGGGTTTTCTTGGAGAAATTCCAGATCGGGGTCCGGCGTTTCGGGTTCATCCGGTGCGCGCACTGTGTCGTCGTCATCGTCAAAGATGCTCATGATCAGGCCGATGCCCAAGGCGACGGGAATAATTAAAAGTGCTAACATTTGAACTCCTTGGGTGGTTGTTACAGATGTTATCAACCAGCTATCTCGGCGTCATGTGCTGGTGTCAAATATCCACCGCCCTTTGTTGCGCAACCAAGAACGGTGCGCCCAAGAGCGATGAATTGTTGCTAATTTTAGTGATCGCCGCCTTGTTCGAACGCGGCTTGTTGTTGCGGGCTGGCATCGGTTTGAAAGTTCGCCTTCCAGTCGGCCATGGTCATGCCGTAGAACGCCTCGCGCCCCTGGTCTTTGGTCATGTCGATCCCGCGCTCGTTTGCGGCCTCTTGGTACCAGCGCGACAGGCAGTTTCGGCAGAAGCCGGTCAGGTTCATCATGTCGATGTTTTGCACGTCAGTGCGGTCTGTCATCAGGTGTTGTTGCAGGCGGCGAAAGGCGGCGGCTTGCAGTTCGATTTCGGTTTGTTTGTCCATGTGTCGGGCTCCTGTGGTTCGTTCAAATGTCGGCTTTGCGGCGTGCATTTTCAAGCAAGGGGGCAAGCAGGCGCGCCCATTTTTGTTGTCCTGCGTCGGTGTCGATCAGATCGTTGCGGATTTCGATCAGCACGTTGGGGCGACCGTGTTGCAGCGCGTGTTGGTCAACCGCGTCGCCGGGCAAGTGGCCCGCGTAGGGTTCGTTGTTGCCGATCGGTGTGGCCAGTGTGAGGCGCAGTTCATCCATCAGCGGGGTCGCGAGGCGGGCGTCATGGGCGTACAAAACGCCGATTTCCCAAGGGCGATGGGCGCGTCCCTTTAGCTGCGGGGTAAAGCTGTGGATCGACACAATGGCGGTCTTGGGGCGTGCGGCCAGTCCTGCCAGCGCGTCGTGATAGGGGCGGTAACACTCGGCAATCCTGCGATCGCGTTCGGCGTGATCCGCGTGCCGGTTGGCGGGAATGATCGTGCCATCGTACAGGCGCATCAGCAGCGTCGGGTCGTCCATGCCGCGGTTCGGATCAATCACGAGGCGTGAAAAATTCGATAGGATCGCAGGGCTGTTTAGCGCCTCGGCCAGTGCGCGCGTGACCCCTGCCGCCCCGGGATCAAAGGCGATGTGGCGGTTCATGTCGGCCTCGGCCAACCCGAGCGAGCCACCGTTCACAGACGCAGGCACCGTGTTGGCGGCATGATCGCAGGTGACCAACCAATTGCCGGATCGATCAACCCCGTGGGTGAAAAAAGCAGTGTGTGTCATGAAACCTTTACCTGTTTGATTGCAGGTGTAGGCGAGTTGCGCCCGAAAGTGAATTGCGCGATAAAGCGTGCAAATGATAGCGATAACAACTGCTGGGGTGGACCGAATTATGAGACGATTGCGCAATGTAAAGATCGTGGCGACGCTGGGTCCGGCCTCTGACGACTACAACATGATCCGGTCCTTGCACGAGGCTGGAGCGGATGTGTTTCGTTTGAACATGTCGCACGGATCACACGCTGAAATCGCTGAAAAACATGCGATTATTCGCAAGGTTGAGGCGGATTTGAACAGCACGATCGGTATTCTCGCCGACCTTCAGGGGCCAAAATTGCGTGTTGGTGTGTTTTCTGGTGACAGTGAGATGCTGGATATCGGCGCCAAGTTCCGGCTTGATCTGGACACAGCAGAGGGCACGTCGGATCGTGTTTGCCTGCCGCACCCCGAGATTTTTCAAGCGCTCGAAGTTGGCGCGTCTTTGTTGGTGAACGACGGTAAAATCCGGTTGCAGGTCGATGCCTGTGGCCCCGATTTTGCCGATTGCACCGTGGTGATTGGCGGCGTGATTTCCAACCGCAAGGGTGTGAACGTGCCGGATGTCGAGCTGCCTTTGGCCGCGTTGTCGTCCAAAGATCTGGCGGATCTGGAATTTGTCTGCGCGCTGGGCGTCGACTGGTTGGCCCTGTCGTTTGTGCAGCGTGTCGCTGACGTCGAAGAGGCGCGTGTGCTGGTCAAAGGCCGCGCGGCGATCCTCAGCAAAATCGAAAAACCCAACGCGGTGGAACGGTTTGACGACATTCTGGCGGCCAGCGATGGCATCATGGTTGCGCGTGGCGATCTAGGGGTCGAACTGCCGGTGCAGAACGTCCCGCCGATCCAGAAACGTCTGGTGCGCAAGTGTCGTGCTGCCGCGAAACCAGTGATTGTGGCGACGCAAATGCTGGAATCCATGATCGAAAGCCCGATGCCAACCCGCGCCGAAGTGTCGGACGTGGCCACGGCGATCTATGAGGGCGCGGACGCGGTGATGCTAAGCGCCGAAAGCGCTGCGGGCGACTATCCGATCCAAGCGGTTCAAACGATGGACAACGTCGCCCAAAAGGTCGAGGCCGACCCGACCTACACGCAAATCATCGAGGCCAGCCGCACCGCCAACCGTGCCTCTGTCGCGGACGGCATCGTTGCTGCGGCGCGTGAGATCGCGGAAACCACCGACATCAAAGCGATCTGCTGTTTCACCCAAAGCGGGACAACTGCGTTGCTGACGGCGCGTGAACGTCCACGCGTGCCGATCATCGCGATGACGCCGCTGGTTGGCACGGCGCGGCGCTTGGCGCTGTCGTGGGGCACGAATTGTGTGATCACCGACAATCTGGACCGGTTTAAAGGCGCGGTTATTGCGGCGGCCAAAGCGGCCCGCACCGAAGGGTTCGCCGACAAGAACGATCAGATCGTTGTGACCGCCGGCGTGCCGTTCAACGTTCCGGGCAGCACGAACATCTTGCGTGTGGCGCCATGCGACGAACGTTTGATTTTCAACACCGATCCAGAGTAGCGTCTGCAGATAAGCGCTTTCCCGAGCAGATATTAAAAGCGGAAAGTGCACAGCAGGAGTATTATGATGAGTCCAGATATTGCCATGGTTGTTGGCATTATCATCGCCGGGTTTTCGATCCCGTCGATGATGTCCGCATTGTCGGATAGACGTGCGCCACGCGCCTCTGCGGTCACAATTTTGATCGCGGGCGGGTTGATTGTTTACGCGGTGCGCACGCACCCCGGTGGCTACCGATTAGAGGATTTGCCGCAGGTTTTTGTACGGGTTGTGGCGCAATTTATTTGATCTAGGGGCAGAACGCAGAGGTTTGGGTGTTTTGTGGGCCCGAAAGGGTATGTTTTCGCTTGATCCAAGCCTCGATCCCTCCTAAAGACCAAATTCGTTCCGCGCGTCCGGCCGAAATGGCATGCCGAGTCGCGCATTTACCGAACTCAAGATTAGGAGACGGAAATGCCTAAGATGAAGACGAAGTCGAGCGCGAAGAAGCGCTTTAAGATCTCTGCGACCGGTAAGGTCATCGGAGGCCAGGCTGGCAAACAGCACGGTATGATCAAACGCTCGAATAAATTCTTGCGCAACGCACGCGGCACGACAGCATTGTCAGCGCCAGATGCAAAAATCATCAAGGGCTTTATGCCCTACGACCGTTAAGCCAGAAGGAATAAGATATGTCCCGAGTTAAAGGTGGCACAGTCACTCACGCCCGTCACAAGAAGGTCATCAAAGCCGCTAAAGGTTATTATGGCCGTCGCAAGAATACTTTTAAAGTCGCCCGTCAGGCGGTTGATAAAGCCAACCAGTACGCAACCCGTGACCGTCACAATCGCAAGCGGAACTTCCGCGCATTGTGGATCCAACGGATCAACGCTGCAGTTCGTTCACACGACGGAGCGCTGACGTATTCGCGTTTCATCAATGGTCTGAACCTTGCCGGCATCGAAGTCGACCGCAAGGTTCTGGCTGATCTGGCCGTACACGAACCAGACGCATTTGGTGCGATTGTTGCACAAGCCCAAAAAGCACTCGCAGCTTAAGTCGCGGCCTAACGGCCCACAGTTTGCGAGACTAGGAAAGCCCTGCCATTTTGGCGGGGCTTTTTGCGTTTTGGCTGGTTTGCAGGATGGGTCATGACGCAGATGCAGACCGTGCTGCGCCCGCCCAAAACCAACCTTGCGAGACCCGCGAAGGTTAACTTTCTTAAAATTTTCCCCATGCAGTGCATCGCTTTGCTGAACTATTTGGAAATTGGAAACAAAAGAAAGACGAGAAAATGAACAAACAAGTCGCAGAATTCATCGGTACGTTCACACTGGTCCTGTTGGGCTGTGGATCTGCTGTTTTGGCAGGCGCAGACATCGGATTGACGGGCATCAGTTTTGCCTTTGGTTTGGCCTTGATTGGTATGGCGTACGGGATTGGTCCGGTGTCAGGATGTCACATCAATCCGGCGGTTTCGCTGGGCATGGTCGCCGCTGGGCGCATGACATTACCCGAAGCCATCAAATACATCATCGCACAGGTGGCAGGCGCAATCGTTGCTGCGGCCGTGCTGTGGGTGATCGCCTCAGGCAAGGCGGGCTACAGTCTCGCTGAAAACGGCTTGGGTCAAAAGGTTGGGGTGCGGGGTACCTTGGTGAGTATTCGCTGATGGCGGCGCTGGTCTTTGAGGTCGTCGCGACCTTCTTGTTCATGGTTGTTATTTTGGGCGCGACAGGACGCGGCGCACCGGCGGCGATGGCTGGGCTTGCGATTGGTCTGGCCTTGGTTGTGATCCACCTTGTGGGCATCAACGTCACCGGCGTTTCGGTGAACCCAGCACGTTCGATCGGGCCCGCCTTGTTTGCCGGCACCGGCGCATTGAGCCAGCTGTGGCTGTTCATCGTCGCACCGATCGTGGGCGCTGTGGCCGCGGGTCTGGTGTTTAAAACGGGGACGCTTGACGCGCCTGAATAATTCGCCCGGATTTTAAAATCCTGATGCAGCGGTGTGTTTTGCACGCCGCTGCATTTTTGTTTGTGCGTTGCAGATCAATTCCCCTTGGCCTTGCAATCAAAGGGGTAGGGCGATAGCACAACAGAATAATTTTCTGGGGGCCGACAAGGGACCATCATGGACGATCTCAAAGCCAAATATCTGGACCAAATTGCGAATGCCGCTGATGAGGCGGTGCTCGAAGACATTCGTCTGGCGGCTGTCGGTAAAAAGGGCGAAGTCGCTCTGAAAATGCGCGAGCTGGGCAAGATGACCCCCGAAGAACGCCAAACGGCCGGTCCTGCGTTGAACGCGCTTAAGGACGAGATCAATTCTGCCTTGTTGGCCAAGAAATCCGGCCTTGCGGATGCCGCGTTAGACGAACGTCTGCGCACCGAATGGCTGGACGTGACGCTGCCTGCGCGCGACCGTCGCGTCGGCACGTTGCACCCGATTTCCCAGGTCCAAGAAGAGGTCACTGCGATCTTTGCCGAGATGGGGTTTGCCGTTGCCGAAGGGCCGCGCATCGACACCGATTGGTATAATTTCGATGCGCTGAACATTCCCGGCCACCACCCTGCACGCGCCGAGATGGACACGTTCTACATGCACCGCGCCGAGGGCGACAACCGTCCGCCACACGTGTTGCGCACGCACACCTCACCCGTTCAAATCCGCTCGATGGAAAAGACAGGCGCGCCGACACGCATCATCTGTCCGGGCGGTGTGTACCGCGCCGATTACGACCACACGCACACGCCGATGTTCCATCAGGTCGAAGGTCTTGCGATCGACAAAGACATCTCGATGGCGAACCTGAAATGGGTGCTTGAGGAATTCGTGAAATCCTATTTCGAGGTCGATAACGTCGATATCCGGTTCCGCGCCTCGCATTTCCCGTTCACCGAACCCTCTGCCGAAGTCGACATTCGTTGTTCTTGGGAAGGCGGCACGCTGAAGGTCGGCGAGGGCGACGATTGGCTCGAGATTTTGGGGTCAGGCATGGTGCATCCAAAGGTCCTAGAGGCCGGTGGGATTGACCCGAACGAATGGCAAGGCTTTGCCTTTGGCATGGGCATCGATCGGATCGCGATGCTGAAATACGGCATCCCCGATCTGCGCGCGTTCTTTGATTCAGACCTACGCTGGCTGCGCCACTACGGCTTCAGCGCGCTGGACGTGCCGACATTGCGTGGCGGGTTGAGTAGGTAAAACGCGGCGGACAGCATTTGACGAGGCAATCGGCTTGTAAGGTGCATCTCGATGCACCACGCGTTTGTGACGTGACATTCGCAACCCAATCCGTAGCGTGGGCGTTATGAAAATTATCGCCTTCTTGATCGCCGCCCTTTTCGCCATTCCTGCCAACGCCATGGGCCCGTGGAAAGATGCCTGCCAGCTGGATGTTCCGTGCGAACTGCCTTCGGGGCGCAGCTATCACGTCAAGGCTCCTGACGATTGGGACGGCGAAACGCCTCTACCCGTTTTGATGCATTTCCATGGTTGGATGCGCACCGGCGCGTTGCCTGTGCAGCACCAGCGGATCAGTGGCGCGACCCGTCGTCGTGGTGTTTTGCTGATCGCCCCGAATGGCAACGGCAAAAGCTGGGATTTCTGGGATGACGCCACAGACGATGTGCCTTTTGCCGCCAAGGTCCTCGCGGATGTGGCCAAGACCTACCCCGTCGATCAGTCACGCATTTTCGTCTCGGGGTACTCGTACGGGTCAGCCATGGCGTGGCGCTACGTGTGCGAGAACGGCAACGATGTGGCGGCTTTGATCGCGGTGTCCGGCACCCTGCGTCAGAACGTAATCTGCCCCCAAGGTCCGCGCGAAATTCGCCACGTGCACGGCACCAACGATACGGTCATGGATTTCCCGTTTGGGCAAGGCGGCGACACGACCTATCCTGTCGCGCTGTGGCGAGAGCAGTTCAAATGCGGGCAGGGGCGCGACGCTGGCCCTTGGAATGCCGTTGATTTTCTGACCTTTCAGCGCACGGTTTGGGACAATTGCGAAACCGGCCAAAAGGTGACGTTGGACGTGCATCCGGGCGGTCATTTCATCCCGCACGGTTGGATCGCGCGCCAGTTGGACGAACTGTTGGGGCTGGAAAACAGCTATCCCTGAACGCCCGACCCCTTGCGCGCAAACGCATTCTTTGCCATTGCCGTAGGCAACCAAACGCTTGTGCTGTCCCAAAGGGGAAGACCGATGAAATTCACGTTGTCCTGGCTTAAAACCCACCTCGAAACCGATGCATCTTTGGATGACATCCTGTACGCCTTGACCGATCTTGGGCTTGAGGTCGAAGAGGTCGAGGACCGCGCCGCCAAGCTGGCTGATTTTACCATCGGTTACGTGGAATCCGCGGAAAAGCATCCCGATGCGGACCGTCTGCAAGTGTGCCAAGTCAACACCGACGAAGGCATGAAACAGATCATCTGCGGTGCTCCGAACGCGCGCCAAGGCATCACCGTAGTCGTCGCCAAACCGGGCGTGTACGTGCCGGGCATCGACACGACGATTGGCGTTGGCAAAATCCGTGGCATCGAAAGCTTTGGCATGATGGCATCCGAGCGCGAGATGGACCTGTCAGAGGAACACGACGGCATCATCGAATTACCCTCGGGCGATGTTGGCGACCGGTTTGTGGACTGGCTGGCGGCGAACGATCCGGCCAAAGTTGACCCTGTTATCGACATCGCGATCACGCCAAACCGCCCCGACGCGTTGGGTGTCGAAGGCATCGCGCGCGATTTGGCGGCCCGTGGTTTGGGCAAGCTGAAAACCCGCGGCGTTGATGTTGTCGAGGCAACGTTCAGGTCCGACATTAGCGTCTCTATCGACGAGAACACGTTGGACGGTTGCCCGGTGTTTTGTGGTCGCGTGATCAAGGGTGTCACGAACGGTCCAAGCCCCGTTTGGCTGCAAGACGCGTTGCGCGCCATTGGCCTGCGCCCGATCAGTTTCCTGGTCGATGTCACCAACTTTTTCACCTACGATCGCAACCGCCCTTTGCACGTTTTTGACGCGGACAAGGTCGCCGGCAATTTGCGTGTGCACCGCGCCAAAGGCGGCGAAGAAATCGTCGCGCTCGATGATAAAACCTACACGTTGCAAGCGGGTCAGATGGTCATTTCTGATGACAACGGCGCCGAAAGCATCGCGGGTATAATGGGTGGTTTGGACACGGGCTGCACCGAGGACACGGTGAATGTGTTCGTCGAAAGCGCCTATTGGGATCCGGTGCAGATCGCCTACACGGGCCGTGCGTTGAAAATCAATTCCGATGCGCGCTATCGTTTTGAACGTGGCGTCGACCCTGAATTCACGCCTGTCGGGCTGGAACTGGCTGTGCGCATGATCGTGGATCACGCCGGTGGTGAAGCGTCCCAGTTGTTCCAAGCCGGCAAGGTGCCGGACACATCGCGCACCTACAAATTGAACGCCGCGCGCGTGCAATCTTTGGTCGGAATGGAGATCCCTGAATCGACACAACGCCAGACTTTGACGGCTTTGGGTTTCCGCCTTGAGGGCGATTTGGCCCACGTGCCCAGCTGGCGCCCTGACGTGCAGGGCGACGCGGATTTGGTCGAAGAAGTCGCGCGCATTGCGTCCCTGACCAAGCTGCAAGGTCGCCCTTTGCCGCGCCTGACCGACGGTGTGCCAAAGCCGGTGATGACCCCCTCGCAGCGTCGGATCGTGGCGGTGCGTCGTACGACAGCGGCGCTGGGATACAACGAATGCGTGACCTACAGTTTCATCGATCAGGCCAGTGCCGCGCTGTTCAGTGGTGGCACCGATACCACAATGCTGGAAAACCCGATCAGCACCGACATGAGCCACATGCGACCGGCGTTGTTGCCAGGTTTGTTGCAGGCCGCAGCCCGCAACCAAGCGCGTGGATTTGCGGACATGGCACTGTTCGAAGTCGGCACTGCGTTCAGCGGCGGCGAGCCGGGTGAAGAGCACATGTTGATCAGTGGTTTGCTGGTTGGGCGCACCGGCCCCAAAGATTTGTATGGCACGTCGCGCGGCGTTGATGTCTACGACGTCAAGGCGGATGCAGAGGCGGTTCTGGCCGCGATGGGCGCCCCTGCCAAGGTGCAAATCATGCGCGGTGCCAACGATGAATGGCACCCCGGTCGTCACGGCAAAATCTGCCTTGGTCCCAAAAAGGTGCTTGGCATCTTTGGCGAGGTGCATCCGCGTGTGCTTGAGGCGATGGACATCAACGGGCCGGCGATGGCCTTTACTCTGTGGCCCGATGAAATCCCGATGCCACGTGCAACGGGCGCGAACCGTGGCAAGCTAGAGATCAGCGATCTGCAAGCGGTCGAGCGTGATTTTGCCTTTGTGGTCGACGCTGAAGTCGAGGCGTTGACGCTGGTCAATGCGGCCGCTGGTGCTGACAAAGCGTTGATCGCAGGCGTGCGCGTGTTTGATGAATTTATCGGCGGATCACTGGGCGAAGGTATAAAATCGCTGGCGATCACGGTACGTTTGCAGCCTGTTGAGGCGACGCTGAAGGATGCGGATATCGAAGCTGTCAGTGCCAAGGTCATCGAAAAAGTGACCAAGGCGACGGGCGGCGTTTTGCGCGGATAAAAGGGAAAAACTGATG
This sequence comes from Ascidiaceihabitans sp., assembly GCA_029251465.1. Lineage (GTDB taxonomy): Bacteria > Pseudomonadota > Alphaproteobacteria > Rhodobacterales > Rhodobacteraceae > Ascidiaceihabitans. The sequence goes on along the minus strand of JAQXDI010000015.1, from coordinate 11,755 downwards.
TTGAACGTATATCTTTCAGGCGAAATCCATTCGGATTGGCGCGAGCAAATCATTGATGGATCCAAGGGTTTGAATGTGACGTTCAACAGTCCCGTAACCGATCACGCCGCCAGCGATGATTGCGGCGTGAACATCCTAGGGGCCGAGCCGAACAAGTTTTGGCACGATCATAAAGGCGCAAAACTAAACGCCATCCGCACCCGCAAAGGCATCGAGGATGCGGATGTTGTCGTGGTTCGTTTTGGAGAGAAATACAAACAGTGGAACGCAGCATTTGATGCGGGCTACGCCGCCGCCCTTGGCAAATCGCTGATTGTTTTGCACGGCGCTGATCACCAGCACGCGCTGAAAGAAGTCGACGCAGCCGCACTAGCTGTGGCCGAAGAGCCGAGCCAAGTTGTCGAAATGCTGCGCTATGTTCTGGAAGGAACGCTCCCCCGTTAAGGGGAAGTTCGTTGCTTTTTAAGCCAGTGATTTGTGATTAAGCAAACCCTGGAATGCCGAACCACATGCTGGCCAGGACCGCGACCAAAATCAATGCGGTCAGTGCGAATAATATTTTTTTAGAAATGTAGCTTGTTGCATTAGAAAACTCCCGAATTAAACAACCAATTATCTACCAAAAGCCTAACAGATTTTGCTTTGAAAAGAAAGCCGTGCAGTTTTGATGCCGATAGATGTGCTGGTTCGCGTCCACCTATCGGCTCTTTCAAAATGGACTATCCACGCGGCGGAATTTGGCGCCCTTTGACAACAGCTGGGCGCGCTAGGAACCGGTCCAGATAGGCGACGAGGTTCGTGTATTCATCCCATTTCAGCACCTCGCGCGCGCCGTAAAAATCAAGCGCGGCCAACCACGGGCCAATCGCAATATCCGCGATTGAATAGCTGCCTGCGATCCATTCTTTGTCCGCAAGTTCGAGGTTCAGCATCGTCAGCAGGCGCGTCGCCTCGTCCAGATAACGCTGCTGCGGGCGTTTGTCCTCGAACTGGGACCCTTCGAATTTATAGAAGAATCCGAGCTGCCCAAACATCGGCCCCAAGCCGCCCATCTGGAACATCAGCCATTGGATGACTTTGGCCTTTTCAGTCGCGGTCTCGCCCATCAGCTTGCCGGATTTCTCGGCGAGATACATCAGAATTGCACCGCTTTCGAACAAGGCAATAGGCGTGCCGTCGGGGCCATAGGGATCAAGGATCGCCGGGATCTTGTTGTTGGGGTTCAGCGACAGAAACTCGGGGCTTTTGACATCTACATCCGACAACGTGACGGTGTGCGCCTCGTAGGGGATGCCCAGTTCTTCTAGTGCGATGGACACCTTGACGCCATTCGGGGTGGGGAAGGAATACAGCTGCAAAACGGACGGGTCCTGTGCGGGCCACCGTTGCGTGATTTGATAGGTGCTGAGGTCGGTCACTATGTCTCTCCTAACGATTATTGAGACGAAATAAGGCTTTTTCCCCGCAAAAACAGGCTAGAAACAGTGCAGACATGTGTTAACGAGTGTGCACAGGCGAACGCTGATTAAAAAAGCGACGGTCACAGACAACACTGAGGGACAACAATGATTAAAGAATTCAAAGACTTCATCTCAAAAGGCAATGTCATGGACATGGCCGTAGGTATCATCATCGGCGCGGCATTCACTGCCATCGTCGGATCGCTGGTTGCAGATTTGATCAACCCTATCATCGGCATCTTTATGGGCGGCGTTGATTTTGCAGGTCTTTCCGCGACAGTTGGCGAAGCTGAGCTGACCTACGGTAACTTCATCATGGCAATTATCAACTTCTTGGTCATCGCGTTTGTGGTGTTCATGTTGGTGCGTTCGCTGAACAAAATGAAGAAAGCCGAAGAGCCTGCAGCGCCTGCGGCGCCAGCCGGTCCAACACAAGAAGAACTGTTGGCCGACATCTTGGCTGCTTTGAAGAAATAAACGTCATAAATACGACCGGCTAACGGTCTAACTCGGGTCCGCAGCAGTGATGTTGCGGGCCCTTTTTCGTGTTTGGTTTGATCAGGCGCCGATGATCGGGCGGTTGTTTTTGGCGTGTCGCTGGATCAGTTTCTTTTGCTGCTTGGTCGGCGGGATCAGGCTGGCGGGGGTGTGCCGTTCCAGCAGGTTCGGAAACAACGCGTTCAGTTCCTCCAGCTGATCTGTATCCAGAATGTGCTGCGTTTGTGGGCCGATCAAAAAGCTCTCGCTCGGCACGCCTTCGGACATCAGAATTTCGTGGTTTTCCGTGATGACATGGAAATATTCGATCTGGGTGACGTCGGTCATTTGATAAATGCCGGGCAGGGTGGTCAGGCGCTTGGCCGCGATCAACGCGGCAGACGTGCCAAACATGCGCCGCACGATGGGGGATGTGACCAAGACGCGGTGCTGTGGGGACAGGCATAGATCGCGCATCGGCAGGCCAACACCAAGGCATCCAGCGCTGAGGCAAATAGGGTGGAGTTTGGGCGCGTGGGCTAATCTGCGCGGCCCAACTTTGGTGGATAGGATCAGTTGCACCGGCACTGACTGGCCGGATTGGTTGATCAGCACGTCACCTGATTGTAATTCCTCGACCAGTTTCATTCCATCCGATGTGGCCAATCGTGTGCCGCCTGCAAAGCAGGGGATAGTCCCGTCGTTCGGGGTCGTTTGCGTGACATAGCTGGTGCCGCCATCGCTGGTTTCGAGGGACTCCCCCGCACCCGCCTGACCGATCTGCGTGCTGGTGGTGCCACTCGCTGCCCCACCTGTTGCGTTAACTGGCGGGCCATCGTCGAACGAGATGAACTGATGCACAGTGCCTGCCGTATCAACAGAAACGCCGCCGCTTTTGTTTAGCCCGTTGAAGGTCGCGGAACTGGCGGCGTCGATGACATAGACGTCTTTGCCTGCGATGGTCGCAACCTTTGTCCCCAGTACATTCACAGAGCGCACAGAGCCATTCCGGTTGTAAACTGTGACAGTGATGTTGGACACATCTGTGCCGCCGTCCACCGCGATCTCGATGAAATCGAGCGATGCCCCACCGAGATATTTTACTTCTGAAACATATGGATCAGCCATGATCTTATGAAAAAGCGCTGCGCTGCGCTTTGCCTCTCTAAACAGTTACACAAAAGTTAACTTGGGAGTGTGAGCGTTTAGTTTAACGGGGAATTAAGGCTGGAATTCGTCTAAAAGTTGAGCCGCCATAGCGATGAGGCACGTATCAGCAAGAAACCGCCACCCGCTAAAGGTGACGACTATTTTTTCAGCTTTTAAGCGCCAAGGCTGGAGACAGAACGTCCATTCCCAAGGCTTTGCCGACTGCATAGTAGGTCAACTGGCCCGCGTGTACGTTCAGGCCCGCAAGCAAATGCGCGTCGTCTTCGCAGGCCTGACGCCAGCCTTTGTCGGCCAGTGCCAGCATGAACGGCAAGGTCGCGTTGCCCAAGGCGATGGTCGACGTGCGCGCAACGGCACCCGGCATGTTGGCGACGCAGTAGTGCATGATGCCGTCAACTTCGTAGATTGGGTCTTGGTGTGTGGTGGCGCGCGATGTCTCGAAACACCCACCTTGGTCAATCGCGACATCAACCAGAACGGCGCCTGGTTTGAGTTCGCTCAGCTGTGCGCGGCTGATCAGTTTGGGCGCGGCTGCACCCGGGATCAGAACGGCACCGATGATCATGTCAGCCTCGCGCGCCAGTTCCATCGTGTTGCCTGCGTTGGCGTAGGACGTTTTGAACTGCCCGCCAAATACGTCATCAAGGTAGCGCATGCGTGACAATGAACGGTCCAGAACGGTGACGTCTGCGCCCATGCCAGCGGCGATGCGTGCGGCATGTGTGCCGACAACGCCGCCGCCGATGACGACCACGCGTGCAGGTCCAACACCCGGAACGCCGCCCATCAGAACGCCGCGTCCGCCGTTGGCTTTTTGCAAGGTCCATGCGCCGACTTGTGGGGCCAAACGACCCGCAACTTCGGACATTGGGGCCAACAGTGGCAGGCCACCCTGCGCGTCTGTGACGGTTTCATAGGCGATGGCTGTGCAGCCGGACGCGAGCAAGTCTTTGGTCTGTTCAGGGTCCGGCGCAAGGTGCAGGTAGGTGAACAGCAACTGGTCTTTGCGCAGCATGGCGCGTTCCACCGGCTGTGGTTCCTTGACCTTAACGATCATGTCGGCAGCTGCGAAAATTTCTGCGGCTGTTGCGGCGATGGCTGCACCGGCGTCAACGTAATCTGCATCTGTGAAACCGGCACCTGCACCGGCACCGGCCTGCATGGTCACGGTGTGGCCGTGTGCGACTGCTTCGCGGGCTGCGTTTGGCGTGATGCCGATGCGGAATTCTTGTGGTTTGATCTCGGTTGGGCATCCAATGTGCATGACCGTATTCCCTGATTATTGCTATTTGCAACGGCAGTATCTGCGGCAATTGACGCAATGTGCGACGGAAAACCTGCGTAAACCATAGGCATCTTGCGAAGAATCCACTAACACTTGGCCTAAACGTGAGAGGAATCTTCGCAAATGTCTTTGGACGCAACAGACAAACGTATCTTGACGGCTTTGCAGCGCAAGGGCCGCATTTCAAACGCGGACCTGTCCGAGGTCGTGAACCTGTCGCCGTCTGCCTGCCACAGGCGGGTGCAACGGCTAGAGGCGGATGGCTACATTCGCGACTACGTGGCGCTGTTGGACGCGCGCAAAATGGGCGTGCCGACAACCGTGTTTGTCGAGATCACGCTGTCGGGCCAAGCGGACGAAGTGTTGGACGCGTTTGAAAAAGGCGTGTCGCGGATACCGGACGTTTTGGAGTGTCATTTGATGGCGGGTACAGCGGATTACATCCTAAAGGTCGTCGCCGAAAACACCGAAGATTTTGCGCGCATCCACCGCCAGTATCTGGCCCGCCTGCCGGGCGTGGCGCAGATGCAAAGCAGTTTCGCGCTGCGGACGGTGTTCAAGACAACTGCACTGCCTGTTTAGGGTCATTAGCGGCCCGTTTTCTGGCGGATAGAACCACTGCGATCACCACGGCACTCGCGCCTGCGATGTTGGGCAACAGGGCCAGCGGCCAATACGCACCAACCGCACCAAGCACCAAAAGCGCCAGCGTGACGGGGCCAATCGGGCCTTCGGCGTAGCGCTGGATCAACGCGTTGGTGGCGTAGATTCCGAACAGCGCAAAGAATCCGATTTGCAGGATTTCGATGACCTCGCCCGAGATCAGCGGCGTGTAGGCAAACAGCAGCGGTACGACGTACAGACCTTTGGCGATTTTCCAGCTTTCGAAACCCGTGGCCATGGGGCGTGATCCGGCAATTCCTGCGGCGGTAAAGGCGGCAAGGCAGACGGGCGGCGTCACGTTGGAATCCTGGCTCAGCCAGAAAATGATCAAATGCGCGGTTAGCAGATAGGTCGTTTGCAATGTCGGGTCGACCATGATGGGCCGGATCGTGACGGCGATTTCAAAGGGGATGTTTCGGATCAGTTCCCATGCTTCGGCCTTGGTCATTCCTATCGCGACTTGTGCGGCCAGCGGATGATCGACAAGCGCAAAGAGGGCGGATTTTGACGGGTCAGAAATGCCGTCCATCAGCTGTTGTGCGATCAAGCCGTCGGCCATGATACCGGCCAAAGCAGGGGCGGTCAGGATCGCAAGGATGATGTAGGCGGCCGTCACCGGCAGCCCCATGCCCAGCACCAACGAGGCTAGCGCAATCAGCGCAATCGCCAACACCAATGACCCTTGCGACCACTGCGCGATCATCAGGGAAAACCCGTTGCCGACACCGCTGGTCACGATAGCGTTGTTCATGATCCCGATCGCCGTCAAAAGGATCGCTGTCATGATTGCAGAGCGGACACCGCTGACCACAGCTTCGGCGATTTTTGCGGGGCCCATATTGACCGGTTTGAACGATCCGTCCTTGCGCAGGTGGGCGATCAGGCTGGTGATCCACGACGTGGCGATCAGGGTCACAATTGCCCAACAGGCCGCATACGACGGGGTGACGCCCGTGACCAAAAGCCAGATCATCACGGCCAGCGGCACGACAAACACCAAACCGCCAGAGATCATCTTGGCGCGATCTACGGTCAGATCGATGTCAGCACCTGCGTCGTATTTGACGGCCTCGATGCGGACGATGAACGCCACGGACAGGAAATACAGCAGGGCCGGCATCACCGACACCGCGACGATTGTGCCGTAGGGAATGGACGTGTAGCTGGCCATCACGAACGCGCCGGCGCCCATGATTGGCGGCATCAATTGACCACCAGTTGAGGCGGCAGCCTCGACCCCTGCGGCGAATTGTGGGCGAAAGCCGTTGGATTTCATCAGCGGGATCGTGATGACCCCGGTTGACGCAGTGTTGGCGATGGCGGACCCAGAAATCGTGCCAGTCAATGCGGACGACAAAACGGCAACAAATGCTGCGCCCCCTTTGATCCGGCCCGCGACGACTTTGGAAATTTCGATGACGAAATTGCTGGCCCCCGAGACGACAAGGAAACCGCCGAAAATCATGAACAACGTGATGTTGGTGACCGAGATATTTCCGAGGATGCCGAACATGCCTTCGTCGTTGTAAAGCGTGCGGAACAGCACGTCGTTCAAGGGCAGGCTGGCAGAGCGGAAAACACCGGGCAGCATGATGCCGAGGAACAGGATATAGCTGAGAGACAGGATGATCAGGATCGGGATGACCCAACCCGACACGCGGCGCGACAAATCAATGCAAGCAAAGATCAGCAAAAGGCCCGCAGCCCAATCCAGAACAGTGAATTGCCAACCCAATCCGGTGACGGCGAGGGATCGTTCGTACAGACCGGATTCGGCCCACGCGACCCACAGGGCGGCACCTGCGACCAGTAGGCCGTAGACGATATCGATTACCCAAGCCCATGTTTTGCCGGAACTTTTGCCCCAAGGGCTAAGCGTGAGTGAGGCGAGAAACGCAAAACCGGCAAAGTGGATTGCGTTTTGCCACAGGCCGGGTTCGGTCAGATAGACGTTTGTCAGGATGTGCCAGATGCCAAAGAACAGGGCAAAGACGAGCACGATCTGGCGGGCTCCGAATTGGCCATGCGGCATGTCCCAAAGTGTTGCGCGTGACGATTGGTTTTGTGATGCAATCTGTGTCATCTGGTCCCCCCAAGCAGAAAAATGGGACGCTGCAAACCACAGCGCCCCTGTCGGTTTCGACGTCTATTTAGCGATCAAATGGGCTGGGATGTCCAAGCCTGCTTCGACGTAAAAACGCGCGGCACCGGGGTGCAAAGGTGCTGGCAAACCGGCCATCGCACGCTCAACCGCCATGGCTTTGGTCGCGGGGTGGATCGCTTGCAAAAACGGCAGGTTTTCGTACATCGCCTTGGTCAAAAGATAGACGTGCTCTTCGTCGACGCTGGCGTTCACGGCCAAGAAATTTGGTTGTGCGATTGTGCTCACGTCTTTGGTCTGGCCGGGGTAGGTGCCCGCCGCGATTGTGTAGGGCACCCAAAGGTTGCGGCCCGCGTCCATCGCTGCGGCTTGGTCTGCGGTCACGTCGAGGATCGTGAATTTGCCCTCATTGGAGGCCATCAATTTCGTAATCGCACCGGTTGGTGGGCCGGACGGAATGCCCGCCGCAACGGCTTGGCCGTTGGCCATCGCATCAGCCGTTGGGCCGTAGCCTGCGGACACCAGTGTGAAGTCTTTGGCCAGATCAAGACCAAGGCCCGCGAGCAACACCGTGTTCGATCCGATGGTGCCGGAATTCTGCTTGCCCATGCCGACGGACATGCCCGTGAGCGCCTTGAGATCATCGACGGTGCCGGTGGTGGCTTTGGCCGCTGGAACCACGAATTGCTCGACGTTTTGCCACAGCATCGTGACGGAGCGCAGGTTGGTTTTTGGCTCGGACACAGGTCCGGTGCCGGTGATCGCGTAGGACCCGAACAACCCCTGCAGGATCGCGAAATCGGCAGTGCCTGATGACAGGGCCTGCACGTTCGCGCCGGACCCAGCCGAGTTCACCGCCGTCAGCGAAAAGTTCTGTTTGGGCAGCAGTTTGATTTTCGACAGGGTCGAGATTGCGGTGCCAACAGGGTGATAGGTGCCGCCCGTGGACGCGGTGTTCAAAACGTAATCCGTGCTTTGTGCAAAGGCGCCGCCAGACGTGACAAGACCGGCACTCAGGACGAGTGCTTTTAACATGTTCATTGGTATTCCTCCCAGAATCAAAGCCGAAAATATGGCTTGTGACGTTGATGGGGACTGGCGGAATTCTGCGGTATGAGGGAAATTGCAGGGTGCATAAAAATATGCCTGCGGATTTCCGCAGAGGGCTATTTTTTCAACAATGCGTCTTTGTCGAGGTCCAGTTTGACGATCTTTTCGTTCAAGGTGCGACGGCCAATTCCAAGGGCCGCGGCGACATCATCCATGCGCCCGTTTTCGTCTTGAATCGAACGGCTGATCACTTCGCGCTCGAACGCGGCGACCGCTTCGCGCAGGGTTCCGGGAAAGGGTTGCAGCGATGTTTGTCGCGCAATCGCGAGCCGTACAGAGCCGCCACCGCGTCGCTCTGCCAACACGCGTCGTTCGGCGACATTTTGCAATTCACGCACGTTGCCGGGCCAATCATACGACATCAACGCCGAGATATCGTCGTTGGTCAGCTTGGGCATTGGCAGTTCGTAAAGCTGGCTTAGGCGCTGCATGTAATGGCGAAACAGCAGTAAAACATCCTCGCCGCGATCCGCCAGACTGGGCAGTTCGATCACAAGGGTGTTCAGACGAAAGAGCAGGTCTTCGCGAAAGGATTTTTCGGTGACCATCTGGGCGATTTGATCAGAGGCCGCGCTGATCACGCGCAGCTCTGCGGTCTGAACTTCGGTTTCGCCGATCCGCTGGTATTGCTTGGTTTCGATGGCGCGTAGAATTTTGGCCTGCGTGCCGTGGGGCATCGAGCTGAGTTCATCCAGAAACAACGTGCCGCCGTTGGCTTGGCTCATCAATCCGCGTGGGTTTTGCGTGGTGCCAAACACCGTTTCCTCGAACCGCTCGGGCGGGATCGCGGCGCAATTGATCGGCACAAACGGGGCGCTGGGCGAGGTGCCAAGATCGTGCAAAGCCCGCGCGGCAAGTTCCTTGCCGGTGCCGGTTTCACCAAGGATCAAGACATTGGCGTTGCTGACTGCAAAGTCGAAAATCAGATCGCGCACGGCAGTGATTTGCGGGCTGTTGCCAATCAGGATACGTTCCAGATCGGTCAGTTCTGCCAGCCGGCTTTGCAGCAGCTTTGTGCTGTCTTCCAGGCGCTTCATCCGCACAGCATTTTTGAGGATTCCCAACAGGCGGCGGGGTTCAAACGGCTTTTCCACAAAGCTGTAGGCCCCGTCCTGCAACGCACCAACGGCCATCGGAATATCGCCATGCGCAGAGATCAAAATGACCGGCACATGGCTGATCTCGCGGGCTTTGCGCTGAAATTCTAGCCCGTCCATTTCGGGCATGCGCACGTCGCTCAGAATGACGTCGGGCGCACTGGTTTGAATGGCCTCTAGCCCCGCCTGCGCGTTCTTTGCGATCACGGCGTTATAGCCTGCGCTTTCGAGCAAGTGGACCAAGGACACCCGCATTTCGCTATCATCATCAACGACAAGGATTGTGGCTGTTGTCATGCGAAATCTCCGTCGTCGGGAAGGGGTAATGTGACGATAAATTCTGCACCGTCTGTGGTGTCGCCAATGCTAAGCGCGCCGCCGTGATCTGTGATGATTTCCGTCGCGATGGCAAGGCCAAGACCCATTCCGACACCGGAAGGCTTTGTGCTGAAAAACGGTTCTTGCAGATCGGCAAGACTGGCCCCGCCAAGCCCCGGCCCATTGTCTGTGACGCGGATCACAACAGTGTCTGATGTCCGTTCGACGCGCACAGAAATCTCAGGATCTATCGCCGTTTCCACAGCATGGACCGCGTTTTTAAATAGGTTGGTAAAGGCTTGTTCCAGTTGAACCTGATGCGCGTGCAAGGTGATGGGTTCAGGCAGGTCGGCAGATCGAAAGCGGATTTTTCCCTGCGCGATTTCAGTGCGCAGTAAATTCGCGGCTTCGTCCAGAACAGTTGATAAATCGACGCTGGTTTTCTTGGCGGCCTGTTTGCGAGCAAAATAGCGGAATTGGCTGGTGATCGATTCCATTCGGTCGACCAGTTTGTTCAGGTTGCTTGCGGTTTTGGGCGACGTGATTTCGTTGCCGATTTCTGCCGCAGCAAGGTGATTGCGAAAGGCGCTAATGGGCTGTCCCAGTTCGTGCGTGACCGAGGCCGCCAGATGCCCGAGGGCTGCCAGTTTGGCACTGCGCGCAAGGTCGATTTGGGCTTGTTCCAAGCGACGGTTCGTTTCGATCAATTCGGTGCGCTGACGTTCGGACGCGGTGTAGGCTTGTTCAATGCGGCGGGACCGCAAGAAGGTGGCAAAGCCAAGCAGGAAGGTGATGATACTGCCGAAAAAATGGTCGTCAGAAGGGTTTCGCGGATGATGATGCTTTGGGGTCGCAGGTAATGAACGGTCCAGTCGCGCCATTCCGAAATACCCGATGCCCGCAAATATTTGGTACCATCCACAGCGATCCGGTGCGTGCCAAGGGATGTCCAATCAAGCGGCCCGAGGGTTTCGCTGCCGAACTGACGGCTGTCGAGAATGGCAGTGCGTACGTCAGTCGGCAGGGCGCTGACCGGGCGATGCAGCCAGTCGGGATTGGACGCGAGAACCACGATGTTGTCCCTGTTTATGGCCACAACCGTTTCACTGTCGCTTTCCCAAGAGCGCTGCAATTCACTGACATCCAGCTTGATGGCGATGACGCCGGATTGCACGTTTCCAGTCAGGGATACGGGTTCCGCCACGAAATATCCGGGCCGGCCAGAAGTGGCTCCAATGGCGAAATAATCACTGCGCTGACCTTTTAGCGCAACTTGGAAATAGGGGCGAAACCCATAGTTTTGATCCAGAAAACTGTGCGCCTCGTCCGCGTTTGATGTCGCCAGAACCCGCCCTGTCGTGTCCATCAGATAGATCGCCTCTAGCTTGGCCTCTTTGGCAAACAGGCGCAGGCGGTCGTTAAGGTTGGGATCAACCGTTTCGGAGTGCAGCGCGTTCGCATAGCGCGGATCGCGGGCCAGAACGAAGGGCAAATGTTGATGCTGGCGCAGGGTTTCGTTCAATGCGCGCAGGTACAGTGCCATCCGGTTTGCAGCTGCCTGAGATTCGAGCTGCTCGAAATACGTACGCGCCCCAAAAAACGTCGCAACGGTGGCCAGCACCAAGGTGACGAACAGCACGCCCAGAACGCTTTTGCGCATGCGCCCCGGCGCGCGATTGATGTCGGTTTTGGGTGGCATCGAATTCTCCCCTGGCGGCAGTGTGATATGGGATCGTGTGTCCTGTAAATAGGTGCCTGTTCGGGGCAGACGGCAGGTCTGCGGATTTCCGCAGGGCAGAGTACTATCGATACCCTTAAAAAGAAAACCCCCGCCGATCGCTCGGCGGGGGTTCACTATTTTCCGACAATGCGGGGATGATTTACATCATACCTTCGCGTTGTAGCTTTTTGCGTGCCAATTTACGGGAACGACGGATCGCTTCGGCTTTCTCGCGTGCTTTTTTCTCGGACGGTTTCTCGAAATGTTGCTTAAGCTTCATTTCACGAAACACACCTTCGCGCTGAAGTTTTTTCTTCAGGGCGCGCAGCGCTTGATCGACGTTATTATCGCGAA